>NZ_CP091792.1:713539-1427079 GCF_022024115.1 Prevotella communis | reverse complement strand
AACCTCTACATCCTTGGACACCGTATCACGGAACTCAAAATGTGCGCTGCAATAATAGAGGCTCTTGCCATCGGGTGCCCAGAAGGGGAACACCTCAAACTCAGTAGAGTCGTTCTCGATATTCGTCACCTCGTTGTTCCTGACATCATAGGCTATGATATCGCTGGCGGAATCGAACACCTCAATCTTATTCTTATGGCGCGTATGGAACGATTGTCCCGTCTTGTTGGTAGAGAACACCACCAAGGGCAATGTGGGATGCCAGGTGGGATAGACACCTGCAGAGAGCAGGGAGTCGTTGCGCATATTGACCTTGCTGACCTTGCCATCATAGACCATGATGGTGCCACCATGATTCTGACGGGCATGGAAGAGCATGCGCTCAGGATTATATTGCTGGAAATTGTGGCAGTTGACACATTGGCCATCCTGTTCGGTGCTGCACAGCAGATTGTCGACCATCACCTTCTCGTCGTACGTCTCAAGGCAACGCTGATTCAGCGTCAGTTCCTCGTAGGTGACATAGGAAGGAGAGATAAGACGATAGCAGAGATAAGCGTCAATACTGTCGGCAGACACATGATAGGCAAAGGGCTTGAAGCGCTTCCACTGTCCGCCATTGCAGGCAAAGACCTCAACGGTGATATCGTGGCCCTGGGCAGCAGCTGTCAACTGATGCCAGTCATCAACAGAAGGCTGGGCCTTGACACCGCCACACACCAGTTCCATATCGCCATAGGAGAAACGCGTCACCACCTCGTCGGCCTCCTGCTCCAACTGGAACGAGAGCGGAGCGATATTCACAGGAATGGTCACATCCGTATAGTCGGGATATATCTTAGGCAAATGCTCGTCTTCGATAAAACTGTCAGGAACCTTCGTTCCACATGAGGCCAACGCCAGGAGTGCCCCAAGGCACAATAAATGGATATATTTCATAATCAATACAACTTCTGATTTCTAATAAGGAAATAGTCATAGTAGAACGTATGACCAAAACGGGGATAGAAGACGGGACGCATCTGGGCCTCCGTCATGCCGGCACAACTCTGGGCCAGCTTCATGAAATTCTCGTAGTCCTCCTTGACCTGGGCATCGAAAGGCATGCGACTGATATCAACCTGATGCTCCAGATTGCCATAGAGATAGGCTGCCTCCTGATAGTGACGAGGCATCAGCTTACCCTGATGCAGAACGGCATACTTATTGAACCTGGGCCAGAAGGTAGGAATATCCTTGGTCCAAAGGGCAGCAAAGAGCACCAGTTCCTGCATCTCAGGATCATCCGTCTCAACATTGACCAGAAGGTGCATCAGGAAATACTCAACCAGTCCGTTGTCACTACTCAGCTGATCCTTGAAATCACGCAGATGGAACAATGGGCCGTATTCCTTGCTGGCCTTCAACTTCTCACGATGATGCAGGTACTGCTCCTGCTGTTCGGCCCACGCCTTATGATAGCGCGTGTGCTTCAGGATATTGATGTATTTTGCAGCCACCTCATATTCCTCGTCCATCAACGAGCAACGAATCATGTACTTCAGATAGACGGCACGCCAGCCATACTCCACACCATCCTCCAGACACCAGCGGTGACAGAAGTTAAGCTGACCAAAATAGAAATAGATATCACGGCCAACGACCTGCGTCATACGGATGTCTATCGGGGTGTTGCTGGCCTTGGCTCCCTGACGATAATGGTAGGCCTCATCACCCAGGCGTCCCAGGCGGAAGAGCGCCAGGTTCTTCATCATCACGATGCTGCGGGTAGGTTCATCCTGCAGGTTGGCGGCCTCACGGATCACGCCATTCCAGTCGCCAGCCTCCATAGCACGGTTCATGGCCAGTTCCTTATGGAAATTATAGTCCTTATACCAGTATTTCTGAACGCCATACACAAGACCGCCTATCAGCACACATTGAACCAGGCCCCAGATGACAGGCTTGCGAACCTGTCCGCTGCCCCATAGGCCATAGCTGAGCGCCATCAAGGCATAGAAGACGGTGAGCAGGATGAAGGGGATGTAATAGCTGGCGAAGAAATCGTCCATCTCAAAGAGTGGAAGAGCCGTGAAATAGATATCCTCGGAATTGGTCTGATAATAGCATTGCTGATAATAGATCATCGGCACAACGATGATTGCGGCCAACGCCAGGAAGGTATTCAGGAGTCGCAGTTTCAGGGACATGTCCTTCAGGCGCCAGGAAAGCAGACCCATGAGTGCCACTGCCAGCAAGCCATAAAAGCCCAGCAGCGGGTAAAGCACGGCCGAACCGGCAACGATATACGCAGGACGGACCATCTTAGGCAGGCACCTGAAGCCCCACACGCTGGCGATGCCGGCAGTAAGACCGATGGTGGCCACAAAGAAATAGCCTCGCAGTTTCAGGTAATAAATCCAATAGCCCAGTTCCACATTGCTCAGCAGCAACAATGCCACAGGAACGAGCAAAACCGTGAGCCACTTCAACGGCACCTTAAAGGTAAGGGCCGAGAGAGCCAGCAGCACAGCCCACCAGGCACACAGGATGAGCACGCCAAGCCACGAGTGATAGAAGAAGTCGGTGAAGAAGGTACCCAGATACGTCAGGATGCCACCCGAAACGACCATCTGCTGCTTAAAAAACAATGCTGTATCAAGGAACAGGTTCAACTCCTGGACCTTCCAGAGATAGTTCTCCTCATAGTGCACCAGAGCCCACGCTATCAGGCCGAAAGCTACCGTTACAAGGAGCAAAGGAATGATGTTAAGTTTATGTTTCATGCGATTTTTCGTTATTGTGCGTGCAAAGGTATAAAAATTATTCTACAAATTGAATCAGAATCGGAAATAATTTCGTAACTTTGCACGAAATAGTAAACTATCAATAACTACATTAATTATTTATGCTCAAACATTTCTTTTTAGCATTAGCGCTAATGACTACGGCACAAGGATTTGCTGCCGCGGAACCGGAATGGAAGAATCCGGCAGTCAACCAGATTAACCGTGAGGCGCGTCGTGCAGATTTCTTTGCTTTCGAGAATGCCGGACTGGCTAAGACAAACGACAAGACGAAGTCGGGTCGATACTTGTCGATGGAAGGCAAATGGCGTTTTAACTTCGTGAAGGACCACAACCTGGCACCTGCCAATTTCTTCTCGTTGAAGTTTGACGATTCGAAATGGGTGGACTTCCCCGTACCTGGTCTCTTTGAGATTGAGGGCTACGGTGACAAGACCTACAAGAACGTGGGTTATTCATGGGGTACCACATTCAACAGTAATCCTCCCTTTATCGGTGAGACCAACAACTACACGGGTTCTTACCGACGTGAGTTCAACCTGCCCAGCGACTGGAACGGACAGGAGGTTTATTTCCATGTGGGGTCGGCAACAAGCAACCTGAAGGTATG
The DNA here is from genome assembly GCF_022024115.1 of Prevotella communis. Lineage (NCBI taxonomy): Bacteria > Pseudomonadati > Bacteroidota > Bacteroidia > Bacteroidales > Prevotellaceae > Prevotella > Prevotella communis. The sequence goes on along the minus strand of NZ_CP091792.1, from coordinate 1,423,683 downwards.
GGTCAACGGTAAGTTCGTAGGCTACTCAGAGGATTCAAAGGTAGCTGCCGAGTTCAACATTACCAAGTACCTGAAGAAAGGCAAGAACCTGATTGCCATGCAGGTGATGCGCTGGTGCGACGGCTCTTACCTGGAGGACCAGGATTTCTGGCGCTTCACAGGTATTGCTCGCGAGGTATATCTGTATGCCCGTCCGAAGATGCATATCGAGGATTTGACAGTCAGCCAGGACTTTGTTGCTGGCAAAGGTGTACTGAAGATTGACGCAAAAGCGCCGAAGGGAACGACCATCGAGCAGCGTCTGGAAGACAAGAACGGCAATGAGGTAAGTCTTGAGAACGTAAAGCCCTGGTCGGCCGAGGTGCCCAACCTCTACAACGTGATTATCACATTGAAGAAGGGCGACAAGGTGCTTGAGGTCATCCGTCAGCGCGTAGGTTTCCGTCATATTGAGATCAAGGGCGGTCAACTGTTGCTGAACGGTCAGCCTATATTAATAAAAGGTGCCGACCGTCATGAGTTGGACCCTGATGGCGGTTATATCGTCTCTATAGAGCGCATGATCCAGGACATCAAGATTATGAAGCAGTTGAACATCAATGCCGTGCGCACCTGCCACTACCCTGACGATCCCCGTTGGTACGACCTCTGCGACGAGTATGGTATCTATCTGACAGCCGAGGCCAACCTGGAGAGTCACGGCATGGGCTACGGAGAGCGCACACTGGCTAAGCGCGCGGATTTTGAGAAGATGCACCTGGAGCGCAACCAGGGTAATGTCATGTCGTTCAAGAACCATCCATCTGTCATCGTATGGAGCCTGGGCAACGAGGCGGGCTATGGTCCTAACTTCGAGAAGGCTTACGACTGGATAAAGGCTACCGACAAGACTCGTCCTGTACAATATGAGCAGGCTGGCCAGAACGGCAAGACAGACATTTTCTGTCCGATGTACTATGGCTACGAGGGTTGTGAGGCTTACTCGAAGGGCAGCAATCCCCGTCCACTCATCCAGTGTGAATATGCCCACGCCATGGGTAACTCCATGGGTGGTTTCAAGGAATACTGGGACCTGGTACGTAAGTATCCGAAATATCAGGGTGGCTATATCTGGGACTTCGTGGATCAGGGTATGCGCGACAAGAGTCCTGTAACAGGACGCACCATCTTTACCTATGGTGGCGACTACGGTAAGTATCCTGCTTCCGACTATAACTTCAACTGTAATGGTATCATCGCACCAGACCGTCGCCTGAACCCTCATGCCTACGAGGTAGGCTACTACTATCAGAGCGTATGGGTGAAGGATGTGGACCTGAAAGCTGGTAAGTTTGAGATCTACAACGAGAATTTCTTCAAGACGCTCGACGACCTGCAACTGGAATGGTTTGTAGGTGGCGCAGGCAGTCATCACCATGAGAGTGCTAATCGTCCCAGCGGCATGACCTTTGGCCACGGAGGCACTATCGATATCAGTGGCATCCAGCCACAGCAGCGCAAGGTGATCACCTCTGAAGAGATGCAGAAGGTCATTGAGCGCGTATTGGGTCATCATGGTGACAACGAGATTTTCGTTTCGTTCTACTTCAAGTCAAAGAACGGCGCACCTCTCATAGAGAAAGGTCAGGTACTGGCAAAGCAGCAGTTCTGCATCAACGAGTACAAGTATCCTGAACTGAAACAGGAGACAGCTGAGGTTCTGAAGGAAGAGACCAACACTTACGTGAAACTCTCTGCTGCAGGCACCGATCTCTATATCGGTCGTTGGAACGGATGGATAGACTATCTGACTGTGGATGGTCAGGATATGCTGCAGTTCCGTGAGAGCATCGTGCCTGAGTTCTGGCGTGCTCCAACGGATAATGACTATGGTGCTCAGCTGCAGAATCGCTTCTCTGCCTGGAAGAGTCCTGAGACAAGGGTGAAAGATTTCAAGACAGGCGACAATTCCGTTACCGTCACCATAGAGCTGCGCGAACCCGCCACTCGCACGGCAGGTCCAAGAAACCGCGATGAGCGTCGTCCGGCTTTTGCCATCCTCACAATGACCTACACCCTCACTGCTGATGGTGAAGTGATTGTACGTGAGCAGCTGAAGCCTGAGGGTGAAGCCAAGATGAGCGAGATGTTCCGCTTTGGCATGGGTATCCAGATGCCTAAGCAGTACGACCAGGTGGAGTATTACGGACGTGGTCCTGTCGAGACCTACAGCGACCGTAAGGATTCTGAGTTCCTGGGCGTGTATAGGAATGCCGTGAAGGATGAGTATTTTGAGTATATCCGTCCACAGGAGAGTGGTAACCACGTTGACGTACGCTGGTTCTCAGTCATCAACCAAAGCGGAAAGGGGCTGCAGTTCTATTCCAACGCACCGATGGAGGCTTCTGCCCTGCCCTACACCACTGGCCAGCTTGACGACGGTCCTCATAAGGACAAGGCTTGGGGACGTCATAGTGGCGACCTGGTTCCGTCAGGTTACACCAGCGTTCATATCCAGCAGCGTCAGTTGGGCCTGGGTTGCGTGAACTCATGGGGTGCATGGCCTCGCAACGAGTATCGCGTTCCTTTCAAGGAGTATGACTTCACATTTGCCATCAAGCCTTTGAAATAAAGGAAAGGCAATACAACAAAAGCGGCACCCATTGGAAAATGAGTGCCGTTTGTTTTTATTGTCCTAACTGACTGAACGTCCTACAGCCTTTTGCATAGTATCGCCAAAGCAACAGGAATGGCGCGAACTCTGCATCATGGGCAGCTACCCTACTTTGCTGAATCTGCTGACGGTCGTTTTTAAAATCCCTGCGCCAGCGCTTAAAGTCGCGACGGGCTCGGAAAATGGCTTTGAAGTCGCCCACGTTACGCTTCAGCAACAGCGTCTGGAAAGCAGCCAGGTAATCCAGGAACCAACGCGAGCGCATCACGGGCTTCAGGTCTTTCTCTGGCAGGCACTTGTACAGCATCGTCAGGTTATTGCGGAAATTCAGGTAGGTCTTCATGGGGTTCGACTTTGGCAGCGTACCACCTCCTACATGATAGACTTTACTCTCAGGCAGGCAGTAGAGCTGGTAACCGCGGATACGCATACGCCAGCACATCTCAATCTCTTCCTGATGGGCAAAGAAGCGGCCATCCAGTCCGCCCACCTCTTTATATATACGCGCACGCACGAGGAGAGCTGCACCTGTAGCCCAATGTATCTTTGCAGGCTCATCATATTGTCCTTGGTCTTTCTCGACGACATCAAAGACTCTTCCGCGGCAGAACGGATATCCATAACGGTCCAGATAGCCACCGCATGCACCTGCATACTCAAAACTGTCGCGCTGATAAATGCTCAATAGTTTGGGTTGACAAGCTGCAACCTCAGCATGTGCGTCCATAAATGCAAGCAGGGGCGTCAGCCATCCTTTGGTTACCTCTATATCGCTATTCAGCAGCAGATAATACTCGGCATCAACCTGTTCCAGGGCTTTGTTATAGCCCTCAGCAAAGCCCCAGTTCTTTTCCAGCAGGATCAACTTCACTTCAGGGAACAGTTCCTTCAACAAGGTGATACTCTCATCTGTAGAGGCGTTATCAGCTACATAGACCACGGCCTCGTCCCTTGAATATTCCAATACGCTGGGCAGATACTGGCGAAGCATCTTTGCGCCATTCCAGTTTAATATGACGATAGCTAACTTATCCATTGATAATCGTGGCTTTTAAGGCGGTCTTATCGTGGTTGAAATCACCCATGCGCACCCGAATCAGTTCATTGTCAAATTCTGGTTTTGCGTCTGCAGGCGACAGTTCTACACGAATATAATTCTTGGTAAACCCATGCATGGCACGTCCGCGCGTAGCCTTCTCAAAGAGTACCTCAGCTTCCTGGCCAATATACTGTTCATAGAAACTGATGGTCTTCTCGTCAGACAGTTCCAGCAATCGCTTGCTACGCAGTTTTTTCTCCTTCTCAGGCACCACATAGTTGATCTTCAGAGCTGATGTGCCTGGACGCTCTGAGTATGGGAACACATGCAGTTGGGTGACGGGCAGGGACTTGACAAACTCATAGGCATCCTCGAAGCACTCGGGTGTCTCACCTCTGCATCCCACCATCACATCCACGCCGATAAAAGCATCGGGCATCTGTTCCTTGATACGCATGATCTTATCAGCAAAGAGCTGTCGGTCGTAATGACGATGCATCAGGCGCAACACTTCATCACTGCCACTCTGTAGGGGAATATGGAAATGGGGCATAAAGGCACGACTCTCCCTGGCACAGTAGTCAATGAGTTCGTCGCTGAGCAGGTCGGGCTCCAGACTGCTGATTCGATAACGACTGATGCCCTCTACACGGTCAAGGGCTTTCACCAGGTCGATGAATTTCTCACCCGTGGTCTTACCGAAGTCGCCAATATTCACACCCGTGAGCACGATTTCCTTTCCTCCCTCTGCTGCTGCCTGTTCTGCTTGTGCTACCAATGAAGCTATCGTTGGGTTACGACTGAACCCTCGCGCGTACGGTATAGTACAATAGGTACAGAAATAGTCGCAGCCATCCTGCACCTTCAGAAAATACCTGGTACGATTTCCCCTTGAACACGATGGCGCAAAGGTCTTGATATCTTTGGTCTTCTCAGTCTTGTAAGTCGCGATATTATTACGGTTAACAAAAGCTTCTGACAGGAACTGCACGAGATTAGCCTTCTCATTAGATCCCAACACCAGGCTCACGCCCTCTATCTTACTCACAGTCTCGGCTTCCAACTGGGCATAGCAACCTGTCACTACTACAAAAGCGCCAGGATTCTCGCGTACCATTCTATGAATAGCCTGACGACATTTATGATCGGCCACATCGGTCACCGAACAGGTATTTATCAGACAGATGTCGGCTGGCTCGCCCTTATGGGCTGTGCGGACGCCCATCTCCTGAAGCATCCTACCGAAAGTTGATGTCTCAGAAAAGTTCAACTTACACCCTAAGGTATAATATACTGCTGTTTTGCCTTGAAAGGCAGATGTATCTATCATATCATTTATCTTCTGTTTTGCAAAGGTACACATTAATTGGCGAAAAACACGCTTTTTTGTCTTAATTTCATTTAAGTGTCGTTTGTATACTATTTTTAACATTTCATATCCAACTGATTTACAGGCATTTACAAAAAAGTTACAAAAATCATCAAAAAAAAATTGAAAAAAATGTATCATCGTATCAAAAAAATACCTACCTTTGCATCGTTTTAATAAACAAATGATTGTTTTACAGATTTAAAAAGCAAAAAAGAAATGAAAAAGATTGCATTTATGTTCGCAGTTGCAGCTATGTTCGTAGCTTGTGGTGGTAATGGTAACAAACCCGCTGAGGAGGTTGCTACAGATTCAATCGCTGAGGTTGACACTACTGTTGTTGACACTACTGTTGTTGACAGCGCTGCCGTTGATACAGCTGTTGTTGCTGAGTAATTTAGCGAACTAAAGGAAACGTGAGGATATATCTTCTGATATATCCTCTTTTTTTTGTGTTCAAAAAATAGCCCCCTATTAGCATACAAACGATGAGCCGCAATCCCTGATAATCCGAGATTGCGGCTCATGATATTTTATGTACCTGACTTCATTACGACAGGAAACCCAGAAGAGCACCGGCAGCAACGGCGGAACCGATGACACCAGCCACATTGGGACCCATAGCATGCATCAGGAGGAAATTGTGACGGTCGTACTCCAAACCCATATTATTACTGATACGAGCTGCCATAGGAACGGCACTGACACCAGCATTACCAATCAGGGGGTTCAACTTCTTATCCTTGGGCAGGAAGAGATTCATGAACTTCACGAAGCACACGCCGCTGGCGGTGGCAATAGCAAAGGCGAAGGCACCGATGGCGAAAATAAACACGGTGTTGAGTGTAAGGAACTCGCTGGCCTGCGTAGAGCAACCTACGGTGAGACCCAGCAGTACCACCACGATATCATTCAAGGCATTGCCTGCCGTCTTAGCCAAACGGGTGGTCTTACCACTTTCCTTCAGCAGATTGCCAAAGAACAGCATACCCAACAGGGGTAAGGCTGAAGGCACGATGAAGGTGGTGATAAGGAGTCCGATAATGGGGAACAGGATGCGCTCGGTCTGACTGACCTGACGCGAGGGTTTCATCTTGATAACGCGTTCATTCTTGGTGGTGAGCAGTCGCATCAATGGGGGCTGAATCAGTGGCACCAACGCCATATAGCTATAGGCACACACGGCAATGGCTCCCATCAGGTTGGGCGACAGCTTTGAAGAGAGGAAGATGGCGGTAGGACCATCGGCACCACCGATGATAGCGATACCTGCAGCTTGGTTAGGTTCGAAGCCCAACGCCAAAGCCAGCATATAAGCACCAAAGATACCAAACTGCGCAGCAGCACCGATCAGCATCAGCTTAGGGTTGGCCAGCAGAGCCGAGAAGTCGGTCATAGCACCTATACCCAGGAAGATAAGAGGCGGATACCAACCCTGACGCACGCCTTGATAGAAGATGTTCAGTACGGAGTTATCCTCATAGAGGCCAATCTCCAGACCGGCATCGGCACGGAAAGGGATATTACCCAAGATGATACCTAAGCCAATAGGCACCAGCAGCAGGGGCTCGAAATCCTTTTTGATAGCCAGATAGATAAAGACGGCACCTACTATGATCATAAGCAAGTTGCCCACCGAGGCATTGGCAAAGCCGGTATAGGTGAGGAACTCGTTGAAATTGTCAATGATAAACTGGAACATAATTCAAAAATTATCAATTATCAATTCACAATTATCAATTAACCAATGGTCAGCAGCACAGAGCCTTCCATCACACTGTCGCCTTGTTTCACCTGAATAGAGGTTACCTTACCAGTAGTCTCGGCCTCGATATTATTCTGCATCTTCATGGCCTCCAACACCAGGACAATATCACCGGCATTGACCTGCTGACCCACCTGCACACGGATTTCGGTGATAGTACCAGGCAGGGGTGCCTTGACAGAAGTGCCAGCGGCAGGTGCTGCAGCAGGAGCTGCTGGAGCCACGGCTGGCTGGGCAACTGCGGGTTTGGCAGCAGGAGCAGCAGACTGAGGAGCCTGAACCTTGGGAGCCCCCATCGTGGGATGCTTAGCAGCATTGATAGGCTTCTGCAGTTCCACCTCGAAGGGGATACCATTGACGTTAACCTTGGCGATATTGCCTTCTACTTCGGCGATTTCTACTTCGTAGTCCACGCCTTTTACTTTATACTGATACTTGTTCATGGGTTTAGTGTAATTCTGGGGTTGTAGGAATAATTGGAGCTTTGGGGGTGGAAGGGAGGAACGGGTCGTGCAACTGAGTCATCTGTGTGTACTCATCATCCCAACCGGTGTCCTTAGGCTTAATGGTGATAATGCCACTCTCCACGTCGTGAACATCATCCTCATATTGGCGGAGTGCCATACCGATAACAGCCATATAGACTTCCATATCGATGCCTTTCTTGTCGAAACCTTCCTGAAGAAGATTGCTGGTCTTATGACCAATCTCGGCCGTCTTCGCAACAGTCTTGGTGATAGGTTTGATAGGCTGCTGGTTAACCACCTTCTTAGCTGTGTCCATATGACGCATAATCATGCCGAAGACGGTGAAGAAAATCCACAAGAGCGACAGACAGAGAAACACAATACCCATAGCCATGATTGCCATAGCGAAGCCGTGGGGATCCTTATCCTTGAACTCCTCAATCTTTCCCTTGGCAGCATTAGCCTGAACTTTGTTGTCGTGACCAGGAGTGGCATCCCCTACTCCACATACCGTCCAATGGCCGTCAATGCGTGCATAACTCTCGTCGGCTCCCAATACGGGAATAGTGACAGAGTCAATGAGCTCTACGCCATTGGCATTGTAAAGAGCAAGGAATACGGGACCTGTACTGTCTACAGGAAGAGAGAGGTGAAGTTTTCCCTGTGCAGGGTTAGAGTTGCAGAAGAGCATCATATAATGACGGGCAGCCAGATTGGTGCGATCGTCGCCATTAGGAATGACACTCATCATTGAGATGCGCTGAGGGGCAGAGAGCGATTCATCGAGGACCTTGGGATTGGTGGTCAGATACATACCTCGCACATTGTAGGTGGAGTAAGATGTATTGGCCAACTCAACCCAAGCCTCACGATGACCAAACTCATCCTCAATGCTCTGCGTGTTGCTGGTCATCACCTCGCTGATGACGATGTTGCGGGCACCTTGTCCAAACATCGCCACCGAGCCAAGCAATGTCAGCGAACTTAGCATAAGTCTTAAGCTTGTCATATTGGTAATTGTTAAACGTGTATTATTATATAGGTCGTAGCATTAAAAGAGTTGCCCACAGCAGAACAGCACAATGAGCTGAGCCGTCAGGATGCGCAGGAACATGGCAAACGGATAAACCGTAGAATAGCCTACTGCGGGTGCCTCCTTAGAGCAGATGCTGTTGGCATAAGCCAATGCGGGGGGATCAGTATAGGTACCGGCCAGCATACCTGCGATGGTGAAGTAGTTGAACTTCATACGACGGGCAATAGGACCTACTATTAATATAGGTATAATAGTGATAAGGAAACCGGTAAGCACATAGAGCACACCATCGCCTGTCATCACCGTATCAAAGAAGTTGGCACCTGCCTTAATACCCACAGAGGCAAGGAAGAGCACCAGTCCTATCTCGCGCAACATCATATTAGCAGAAGTGGTGGTATAGGTCACCAGCTTCATCTTATAGCCATAACGACCTATCAGGATGGCGATAATCAGCGGACCACCAGCGATACCCAGCTTCATCAGAGGCATGCCAGGGATGAAGGGCAGTGAGCCGAAGATGATACCAATGATGATACCTACGAAAATAGTAGCGATATTAGGTGCATCCAGACGCTTGATACTGTTGCCCATCATATTAGCCACACGGTCAACATCATCCTGAGGACCTACCACCATAATACGGTCACCTACCTGCAAGGGAAGGTTGGGTGATGCGAAGATATCCATGCCGTGACGGGTCACACGAGTCACATTGACACCATATACACTTGAGAAGTGCATCTGACCGAATGATTTTCCGTTAATCTTGGGGTTGGTCACCAGTACACGCTTAGAAACCAGGGGCTGATCCTGCTGTTCCCAGTCAACCTCGATAACAGGTCCGATGAAAGCAACGATAGCCTCGTAATCGGCCTCGGCACAAACGATATACATCTGGTCGCCCACATGGAACACGGTATCACGATTAGGGATAGACACATGACCATCGTGCAGGATACGGGATACCACAAAATCACGGTTCAGGAAGTTGTGCACCTGAAGCACTGTCTTGCCCTCAAGATACTTGTTAGACACCTCAAGGTGCATGTGGTGAGGCTTCTGATTAGCATTGGCACCAGCCTGCTCCTCAAGGACAGCCTCTTCTTGTTCGAGCTTCACACGACAGAGATAACGCACCAGGATAGTGGCACCAATGATACCAAGCACACCCAAAGGATAGGCACAAGCATAGGCCGATGCAATCTGAGGTACGGGCAGGTTCAACTGTCCAAACACTGAGTTCAGGGCCTCGTTGGCAGCACCAAGACCAGGGGTGTTAGTCACAGCACCATAAAGGGTACCAACCATCATAGGCAGGTCGTTGACATCATGCTTCTGGTAGAAGAAGATAAAGTAGCAGGCAAACATCACTACGATGTTGAGCACGATAGCCGAAGCAGCCAGTGCGTTGAGTTTAAGACCTGCCTTACCAAAGCTCTCGAAGAAGCCAGGACCCACCTGCAGACCAATCATAAAGACGAAGAGAATCAATCCGAAGTCCTGAATGAAGGTCAGCGTGTCGCCCGGAGCAGCAAATTCTGACTCCGGACAGTAGATCTTGTAGATGTGACCCACCACGATACCCGCGAAGAGCACAAAGGTGACACCCAATGAGATTCCAAAAAGTTTTATTTTACCGAGGTACACGCCCACGGCAATCACGATGGCGTATATCAACGCGATGTGCGCCACCGAATTTGTATTAGCAAATAGATTAACAAACCATTCCATAAATTATCCTGATAAATATTATTTCTTAAGTGCATTAATTGATTCCTTCAGAGCGGCAATCTTCTCTTCTGAGTCTGCCAACTTCTTGCGCTCCAGAGCCACCACGGCCTCAGGCGCATTCTGAACGAAGCGCTCGTTAGAGAGTTTCTTCTCAACGCCAGCCTTGAATCCCTCAAGGTGTTTGAGCTGTGCTTCCATCTTCTGAATCTCGGCAGCCACGTCGATGAGGTCACCCAGAGGTACAGCAAACTCGTCAGTACCTACCATGAAAGCAGAAGCAGAGGGGTCTTTTGCCTCTACCACGTCAATAGAAGAGAGGTTACCCATCTTCTTGATGACGTCGTTATAGGCCTCGAACTGGTTCTGACCAACGGTCTGGAGTGTAAGCTGCTCCTTTGGAGCAATATTCTTCTGACTGCGAACGGTGCGTACGCCAGAAACGACCAGCTTCACCTGTTCGATATTCGCAATGAGCTTCAGTTCTTCAGCTGTAGGAGCTTCGAGCACGAGACTGTCGCGCATGATGCTCTCACCCTCTTTACGCTCGTAGAGAGCCTGCCAAAGTTCCTCTGTAATGAAAGGCATGAAAGGATGCAGCATCTTGAGCAGGAGCTCAAAGAAACGCAGAGTAGCATCATAGGTCTCACGATCGATAGGCTGCTGCACGCCATCCTTATAGGCGGGCTTCACCATCTCAAGATACCACTGTGAGAACTCGTCCCAGAAGAGTTTATAGACCGTCATCAGAGCATCGTTGATACGATACTTGGAGAAGTGGTCCTTCAGTTCTTCGTTGGCCTGCTTGATACGTGCTTCCATCCAGGCTACAGCTGTTTTGTTTGTTGCAGAGACTGCACCATCGGCTACCTGCCAACCCTTAACCAGACGGAAGGCATTCCAAATCTTATTATTAAAGTTACGTCCCTGCTCGCATAGTGCCTCGTCGAAGAGGATATCATTACCTGCAGGCGCAGAGAGCATCATACCCATACGCACACCATCGGCACCGAACTTTTCGATGAGATCAATGGGGTCAGGTGAGTTACCCAGTGACTTAGACATCTTACGTCCCAGCTTGTCGCGAACAATACCAGTAAAGTATACGTTCTTGAAGGGGAAAGTACCCATATACTCCTCGCCGGCCATAATCATACGAGCCACCCAGAAGAAAATGATATCTGGACCTGTCACCAAGTCGCTTGTGGGATAATAGTACTTTATCTCCTCGTTGCCGGGATTGTTGATACCATCGAACAAAGAGATAGGCCACAGCCATGAAGAGAACCATGTATCGAGGGCATCCTCGTCCTGGCGCAGATCTGCATCAGTCACGCTGGCATCCTTCTGCTGAGCCAGTTTAAGAGCCTCTTCACGAGTCTCAGCTACTACATAGTCGTCGTTATCGTTGTAGTAGTAAGCAGGAATACGATGTCCCCACCACAACTGACGAGAGATACACCAGTCCTGAATATTCTCCAGCCAGTTCTTATAGGTATTCTTATACTTAGCGGGATAGAATTTCAACTCATCGTTCATCACAGGAGGCAGAGCGATGTCAGCAAAATGCTGCATCTTCAGGAACCACTGCAGTGAGAGACGGGGTTCGATAGCTGTATCGGGGTTACGCTCAGAATAGCCCACCTTATTAACATAATCCTCAATCTTCTCCATCAGGCCAGCTTCCTGCAGGTCCTTGGCAATCTGCTTACGACAGTCAAAACGATCCATGCCTACATAGAGAGTGCTTTGCTCAGAGATTGTTCCGTCTGCATTGAAGATATCGATGGTCTCGAGGTTGTGAGTTTTACCCAGCATATAGTCGTTTGTATCGTGGGCAGGTGTCACCTTCAAGCAACCTGTACCAAACTCGATGTCCACATAACGGTCCTCAATTACAGGGATAACACGGTTCACCAAAGGCACGATGACCTTACGGCCTTTCAGCCACTGGTTCTTGGGATCCTTGGGATTGATACACATAGCGGTATCACCCATGATAGTCTCAGGACGAGTGGTGGCAACAACGGCATAGTAGCCCTTGGCGTCCTTATGGATAACATTGCCCTCAGCCTTCAAGGCCTCTTCGTTGTCAAGAGATGCCAAGCCGTCAACGTAATACTTCAGGTGGAACAGATGACTCTGCTCTTCCTTATAGATAACCTCCTCAGTTGACAGGGCTGTCAGTGCCTTGGGGTCCCAGTTGACCATACGCAGACCACGATAAATCAGACCCTTATTGTAAAGATCAACGAAAACCTTGATAACACTCTCACTACGCTTCTCGTCCATAGTGAAGGCGGTGCGATCCCAGTCGCAGCTGGCACCCAGACGACGCAACTGCTTCAGGATTATGCCTCCATGTTCATTGGTCCAGTCCCATGCATGCTCCAAGAACTGCTCACGGGTCAGGTCGCGCTTCTTGATGCCCTGACTAGCCAACTTCTTCACAACCTTAGCCTCGGTAGCAATAGAAGCGTGGTCGGTACCAGGTACCCAACAAGCGTTTTTGCCCTCCATACGGGCACGACGAACTAAGATATCCTGAATTGTGTTATTCAGCATGTGGCCCATATGCAGCACACCCGTCACATTGGGGGGCGGGATAACAACTGTATAGGGTTCGCGGCCATCGGGTTTAGAACTGAACAGTTTGTTATCAAGCCAATACTGATACCATTTTCCTTCGACCTCTTTTGGGTCGTACTTACTTGCAATTTCCATACCTATTTAATAATGCTTTCTCAAATTTGCCTGCAAAGGTACAAAGAAAAATTGAAACAAAGAAAACTTAATGACTGATTTTTATCCGTTTAAAATTAAAAATATCTTTTGTCATTCGGAATAGTTTTCGTACCTTTGCATCACAAAATAAAAACGTGACAAAAACGGTATGCATACACGAGAAGAACAAATGAAGGCCTTCGGACGTCTACTTGACGTACTGGACCAACTCAGGGAGAAATGCCCGTGGGACAAAAAACAGACAAGCGAAAGTCTTCGACCAAACACGATTGAAGAGACCTTTGAACTATGCGACGCTATCATGCGCGGTGACTCGCACGACATGATGAAGGAACTGGGTGATGTACTGATGCACACGTGTTTCTATGCGATGATAGCACGCGAGAAAGGGCTTTACGATATTGCCGATGTACTGAACACAGAAACAGACAAGCTCATCTTCCGCCATCCACATATCTATCATCCGTCACAGGTGGGTGCTCCAGACCCTAAGCCTCTGCCCTTTGGTGAGGATGACTCGGAACGCGAGTTTGCCAATGCGAAGACATCAGAACAGGTGTTGCAGAACTGGGAACAGATTAAACTGAAAGAGAAAGACGGCAACAAGAGTGTATTGAGCGGGGTGCCAGCTGCCCTACCCTCGCTCATCAAGGCTTATCGTATTCAAGACAAGGCACGCAACGTGGGCTTCGACTGGCAACAGAAGGAGGATGTTTGGAACAAGGTGCACGAGGAACTCAGAGAATTAGAGGAAGAGTTGGCAAAAGAGGATAAGGAAAAATCGACCAACGAACTGGGTGACTTCTTATTTTCTGTCATCAACGCAGCCCGTCTCTACAAGCTAAATCCTGACGATGCACTGGAACGTACAAACAGGAAATTTATCCATCGATTCAACTATATAGAGGAGCATAGCATAAAGGCTGGTAAACCTCTGACAGAGATGTCGTTAGAAGAAATGGATAAACTATGGAATGAAGCAAAGAAGGAAGAAAAATAAAACTGACTAACAATGAAAAAAAATTTATTCATAACAGCAATTATTGCTATTGTGTTATGCATCAGTTGCGGACCGAAAGGGACATCTAACAGCAATGATTCTGAAGAAGAAAAAGTGGACTATCTCTTACGCGACACCGCTATTTATGGATTCTGTGCAGAGGGCTCTGCCATGAACACCTTACAGATTATTACTGACGGTGGTGACACCATTACCGTCAGCACAGCAAGAGCCAACGAGAAAGGTAAGGTACTGGGTGGCTATGCCATTGGTGATGAGATGGCAATTATTGTCAACTCTGACACGACACAGGCAATCCTCGTTATCAATAAATCCATGCTCAACGGCGATTGGGTGATGCCAAACCCAATGGACGGCAGCAACGAGACAGGCGTACGCATTCTGCGAGGTGGTGTAGCTGAAAGTATCGATCAGAGTACCATCGTCTATAAATCGTGGAGGATATTCAATGGACAGTTGCAATTCACGATAACTAGGGAAGATGGTATCGATGCAGAGGAGATTCTCGTGTATGATATCATCAAACTGACAGACAATGAATTGACACTCCGATCAACAGACGAAGACCAGGAGACGTACGAATACACTCATCCTGCAGGTGAGGAATATACAGAAGAGGATCTTAACGGCGTTGTGCTCGACGAGGGCTACGACGATGAATTTGACATGTAACCGCCAATGGAACCATTTCGCGTACATATATTAGGATGTGGAAGTGCCTTGCCTACATTACGACACATGTCATCCATGCAGGTCGTAGAATGCAGGGGTAAACTATTCATGGTGGACTGTGGTGAGGGCGCTCAGGTACAACTAAGACGTTCGGGGTTGTCGTTTGAGAAGCTGGGACATATCTTTATTACACACCTGCACGGTGACCATTGTTTCGGACTTATCGGCATCATCAGTACTTTTGGACTTCTAGGACGAATTGCCACACTGCACATCCATGCACCAGAGGAACTCAGACCGATGCTGCAAGCCCAACTGGATATGTTTTTCAACTATGACATTGGCTACAAAGTGGAATTTCATGGTGTAGATACCAAAAAGCAGCAGGTGATTTACGAAGACCGTTCACTGACGGTAGAGACAATTCCCCTGAACCACAGGATGCCTTGTGCCGGCTATCTTTTCCGTGAAAAGCCTTCACTCCCGCATATCCGACGCGAGATGATTGATCTGTACAACATCCCCGTGTCACAAATCAATAATATCAAGTCAGGACAAGGCTATACCCTATCAGACGGCACACTGATTCCCCACGAGAAACTAGTGACGCCAGCAGATGCGCCACGTTCGTATGCCTATTGCTCGGATACACGTTACATGCCTGAACTACATAAAATGGTAAAGGGAGTCAACACGCTGTATCACGAAAGCACCTATGCACAGGACAAAAAAGACGGCGCAGAAAAATACTATCACTCAACGGCTCAACAAGCTGCAATGGTTGCACGCGACGCACAGGCTGGGAAACTGTTATTAGGGCATTACAGCGCACGATATAACGACGAAACGGTGCTTTTGAAAGAAGCACAAGAGATATTCCCAAACACCTATCTAACCGACGAAATGAAGGTCTTTGATGTATAACAACGAATTTTTCGCTAAAATATTTGGAAAGTTCGAAAATATTTTTTATCTTTGCCCCCAAATAAATATTACGCTTATGCAAAAAAGACTACTCATAATCGCAACAGCAATATCACTTGCTTTCGCAATACCTGCGCAGGCAATGACAATGATTGCTGAGATGGGAGTGGCAGAGCAAGTAGAAGAAACCACACCTACTATAAAATTAGATAAGAATGCCGTCACCGTGCAAGGTGGAAACGGAATGGTGCTCGAAGTTGTATCCCTCACAGGAAAAGCCGTAGCATCATACAAGATTGAAGGACCTGCACAACGCGTAGAACTTAATCTGCCTAAAGGATGCTACATTCTGAAAGTAGGAAAAACCGTACGAAAGATTACATTGCGTTAAGTCTTTTCACTTGCGCACTTCTATTTAATATGACGGCCTGCAAGAACGACATCTTTATGTCGCAGGAAGATATGGCCGCAAGACTAAGACTGCAATTACTTGCAGATAGCGCTCAAGATGCCCAACAGCATCTTGGGCTATTCATTTCTAGTCATACGGACTCATTGGAGGCCGACAGATTGGTAAGTAGATATTATCAGGAAGGAAATGAGTGGGTATGGTTGAACGACGAAAATGAGGATTTTATAGAGAAAGCTGAGACGACAGTTCACTTTCTTGAAAATGAGGTTCAAAAGATTGGTTTTACTCCAAAAGCTTTTTTTACAACAGAGATTCTAAAGGACTTGGAGCATTTCCGCACGTTGGACTTTGACTCTACCAATACTAGCGTCACGAAGACGATGGCTGAACTGGAACTAAATCTCAGTAAGGCATACATACGTTACGCTTTAGGACAACGCTATGGTTTTATGAATCCTCATAAGGTGTTTAACCGACTGGACAAGCGCAAGGAAGGTGGATACCGCATAGTTTATGATGTAGACATAGAACAACCCAGTGAAGATTTTACAAAACTGGCACTTGCACATGCTGCAGATGAGAATCCCTCGCTTTTCCTGGCAGGACTAGAGAGTCATCACCCTGTATATAATCAACTAAAGGAGCGTCTGACAACGGATTCCACACCAGACGGACGTCAACGCATTCTATGTAACATGGAACGTCTGCGCTGGCGTCACACACAAAAAACAGACAGTACGCAGAAGCATGTTTTTATTAATATCCCGTCACAGCAGTTATGGGCCATTCGTCCTGACAGTGTATTCTCAATGCGCATCTGTTGCGGGGCATGGAAAACAAAGACGCCCTTACTATCCAGTAAGATAAGACTGATACAACTAAACCCTGAATGGAATATCCCAGGGAGCATTTTACGCGACGAGGTAAGTCAGCATGCCGGCGATTCTGCTTATTTCGCACGAAACGACTATTTTATCGTACATAGAAATACTGGTGATACCATATCGCCCAAAGACATCACTCGTACCCAATTGCGTAGCGGAGCCTATCGTGTGGCCCAGCATAGCGGACCACGCAACTCACTTGGACGTATCATTTTCCGCTTCAACAACCAATTTGATGTCTATCTGCATGATACAAACAATAAGAATGCCTTTAATTACGACAGGCGCACCATCTCACATGGATGCGTACGTATACAACGTCCATTCGACATGGTAAAATTTTTGATGTCAGATGCTCAAGAGTGGACACTTGACAAGATACGCATGAACATCGATATGCGTCCAGAAGGTGATAAAGGTAAACGCTATCAACGAGAACATACAGACGAAGAGGATCCGCTGAAGGGTATCAAGATGTCCTATGTCAGCGTAAAACCCCATATCCCAGTAGTCATCGACTACTACACCCTATACCCCAACCCGGAAACGGGAAAATGGGAAGCATGGCCTGATCGCTATGAATACGACAAACAAATAGCACGTCGAATTAAACCTTTTATGCCGTAAGGCGTCTTAAACACTAAAGCCCGAACACCAGATACAATGTCAACAACAGATGATAACCAACTGAAGTTGCTCCTTCAAGACCCAGCCACACGCCGCAAGGGATTTGAAGTAATGGTGCGTCAATATAGCGAACAGCTATACTGGCAGGTACGTCGTTTAGTCATCACACATGAAGACAGTAATGACGTACTACAAAACGCATTTATTAAAGCATGGAGTTCGCTTGACAGTTTTCACGGCGATTCCAAACTGATTACCTGGCTGTCACGAATAGCAATCAACGAGGCGCTCGACTTCTTACGTAAGCAGAAAAACAGGCCAACGCTCAGCGCCGATAATATAGAGACGGGTATCGCCAACCAACTGATGGCTGACGAATATTTTGATGGTGACGAGAAAGAAGCACAGCTGCAACAGGCTATCGCGTCACTCCCAGAGGTTCAGCGTACGGTATTCCTGCTTCGCTACTACGATGATATGAAATACAGCGATATCAGCAAGACACTTGGAACCTCTGAAGGGGCACTGAAAGCCTCCTACCATATTGCCGTCAAAAAAATAACAGAGTTTTTTAAACAATTCGATTAAACCATAATAATTTTTATACGTCAAAAAGAAAAAGGATACGAAACTATGAACTACGAAGAGGATTACATTAGAAACAAAATGGGTAACAAAAACCCGTTTACGGTGCCCGAAGGATACTTTGAGCAGTTGGCGGGCGATATCATGAATAAGATACCAGCACAAAAGGAACAGAAACCCGCATTAATCAAGCGACTGAGGCCGCTACTCTATGCTGCTGCATGCGTCTGCATAGCCGTCTTTGGTGTGGTCATTTACCAAAACCTGGACAAGCAGACTAACGAGACGATGAAAGGAAATTTCTCTCAACATGCAACAGAATACAATGACTCGTACATTGACGAAGCCACTGACTATGCCATGTTCGACAACAATGAAATCTATGCCAGCCTGCTGGCTGATATGTAAGAAGGAGGAAAAGTTATGAAAAAGGGATTAATGTTATTTTTCCTATTCATTGCAGCCTTGACAATCAGTGCACACGAACCTCAGGAAGAGCAGAAATTCTCGCCGGAGAAATTTGACGCAGAACTGCATCTATTTATCATCAACGAGGCAAAATTGTCGCCACAAGAGGCTGCGAAATTCTTCCCCGTATACAGGGAGATGCAGAACAAACAACGCGGACTGTATGATTGTCAGCGCAAACTAGTTACAATGACGCCAAATGACGAGTCTTCATGCATGAAGGCTATCAAGGAGCGTGATGATATCGATTTGGAGATGAAGCGAATACAGAAAACTTACCACGAACGTTTCTTGGATTTATTGCCTGCATCGAAAGTATATGCCGTGCTGAAGGCTGAGGATAAATTCTATCGCCACGTGTTCAGACGATTTAATCGCAACAAGCCTCAGTTCAACTGGCCACAGATGCAACAACAGCAAAGACGCGGCCAGCAAGGTAATCAAAAGTAAGATTTCTCAAGCATCTCTTCATCACGTTTTAAAAGCGTAGATTTTACAGAGACATCAGATATAGGACGCCAAGAGGATGAATACCTGCCAATCAGGATCTCCTTTTGGCGTTCTGTAATTTGATAGGTGCGCTTCATAAAGACAATAGGCTCTTTCTCATCACGGAGCATCTTCAATTCCAAGGTCATCGACTCATTCATCTTAATACAAAGGGAGTCGTCTGAGAGATACGTCATCTCGCTCTCGCCACCCAACTGATTATCTACAGCAGCTTTCATCTTAGCATCCATGAAATCAATCATATCAAGCCTATTGTTCTGTGTCAGATATGGCAAAAGACTGTCAGGCATCAGTTTGAAGACCTCACGGATATTCAGACTATCAGTCTGTGCCTGCAACGATAGTTGAGAACAAAAAAGAAGCGCAAATATCAGTAGTTTTTTCATATCAACATTATTTTACCAATTGCTCAGCATTGTTTTGCAAGTTGCATCATCATTACTGCCGATAGACCGGCCGTCTCTGTACGCAAGCGACTCTTTCCTAAATCAACAGAAATAAAGCCAGCGTCAACAGCAAAACGCACTTCGTCAATAGAGAAGTCGCCCTCAGGACCTATCATCACCAAAGTATCTTCATCCTCATTGACAGCTTTCAATTCATCAAACAGGTTCACACGAGGCACCTCGTCATAGCAATGTGCGATATAACGATGCCCTGAAGTGTGTTGTTGAATAAAGTTCTTGAATGGTGTCATTTCCGTCAGTTCCGGCATATATGCCTTACGACTTTGCTTAACTGCCGACACCACGATTTTCTCAACACGTGGAAGTTTCAGCGTCTTACGTTCTGAAAAAGCACAATCCAAAAATGACAGTTTATCCAGACCAACCTCTGTAGCTTTCTCCGCCATCCATTCTATCCTATCCATCAGTTTGGTCGGAGCGATAGCCAGATGAATACAACCCTTCCATTGACGTTTCTGAGGCAGTGTCTCAACAATCTCATACTGACAACGTTTCTGCGTAGTAAGGGTCAAAACAGCTCGATAGAAAGAGCCTTGACCATCCAACAGCATCATCTCGTCACCAGCCTGCATACGCAACACTCTGACTGCATGAACGGCTTCATCATCAGGCAATTCTATCTGCTTAGCAGCATCAGGCACAAAGAAATATCTAGTCTCTTTCATGATGTCTCTTGTTTATTTCGTCACGCAATTGTGAAGCTAGTTCATAATTCTCATTCTCAACAGCATCAGCCAAAGCCGACTGCAGTCTGGAAAGGTCCATCGTATTAATAGGAATCGCTATCTTCTGTGCCCTCTCATCGAAAGGAAAACACTGCCGTTCCATCAAGTTATCCTCAATATAAAGCGGAATATCAGATATGAGACTCAGCAACACGGCATCACTCATGCGTAAACGGACACTATCACCAATATTATTCATCAGCATAACCTGATACTGGCCCTCGAAAAGTCCACAAATCAGCATCTCGTAGGATTCCGGTAACAGACTCACCAGCGTCTCTGGCAACATGGTCCGGCAAGCCTTTGGATTTGCCATGCGCATCTGTAGTTGCTGACTCATGGGTTCGTCGCACACCACAGACAAGGCACGTTTTCGTTCCCCGTCGGTCAGTATGATGACAGCCATCCCATCGCCACCAACCACCTGCTGCACATTCTCAAATCTCAAAAGCGTACGCTTCATACTTATTTCTTATTCTTATCAGGATTGAAAACCAAGGCAAATGATACGCCTACTACCAATGCAAAAGCAGCAAAAATAAACCAACAACTCTGCCACTCACCCATTAGATAGTCGCCTTCCCACTGACAGAAGTAATTCACCACCTCGCCAGCAATCAGCGTACCGATAGTAGCACCAATACCATTTGTCATCATCATAAACAAGCCCTGGGCTGATGCCTTTATATCGGGTGCACATTCCTGATCAACGAAGATACCCCCCGACACGTTGAAGAAGTCGAAAGCAACACCGTAGACGATACAAGAAAGGACAAAGAAGATAACACCAGGCATAGCAGGGTCACCAACGCCGAAGAAACCGAAGCGGAATACCCAGGCAAACATAGACATCAGCATAACTATCTTGATACCAAAACGCTTCAGGAAGAAAGGTATCATCAAGATACATAATGCCTCACTAATCTGAGAGATACTAGTCAACAACGTTGCATTATTGGCAGCAAAAGTATCTGCGAAATCCGGATTACCCTTAAAACTCGTGATAAAAGGTCCTGCATAACCATTTGTCACTTGCAAACACATACCAAGCAAAGCTGAGAAAATAAAGAAGAAAGCCATCTTCTTGGTTTTGAAGAGTTTAAAGGCATTCAATCCCAAAGACTCCACAATAGATTTGTTCTTTCCATCTTCCTGTTTCTTCAATGGACACTCAGGCAGGGTAAAACAGTAAGCACAGAGCAAGACACTCAACAAACCTGATACAAAAAATTGCATATAGGTGTACTGGAACTTATGCGAATTTTCCGCCAGGGTGAACGAAAACGAACCATCTTCCCACACTGCGCAATTAACAAACCACATTGTAGCAATAAAACCGACTGTTCCCAATACACGGATTGGAGGAAAGTCTTTCACGGTGTCCATACCATTCTTCTTCAATATGGAGAAAGCTGCAGTGTTTGCCAAAGCGATGGTAGGCATAAAAAATGCCACACTCAAGGTATACATAGCGATAAAGAGTGACTTATTGGGCAATTCGTTGCCAAAACCAGCCTGCACACCCATCCACCAACAGCCAAGCATGAAGACACCAGCCAACAGATGACAAAGACCAAGCAATCGCTGGGGCTGTATCCATTTATCTGCCACAATACCCATTAGTGTGGGCATAAAGATGGAAACGATACCCTGTATGGCATAAAACCATGCAATATTTTCACCTAGGCCAGCCTTTCCCAGATAATTACCCATACAAGTGAGGTATGCACCCCATACAGCGAACTCCAAGAAGTTCATTACTGCCAAACGCACTTTTGTATTCATATTCGTATAGATTTTTAGTTGTTTATTCTACTACCTTATTATTATAGTATGCCCTCAGCACACCATCTTTATCTCTTCTCAGGCAAACTTGTCCGCCTAACCATTCCGTGTTGGGTAACTCCTGAGTCAATGGATACCATTTTAAGACCTCCCCTTGGGAGATTTCCACCACCGACTGAGTCAAGACGGATTTGTCCTCCAATACTATCTGATTCGACGCTATCTTTCTGATTCTCTTCATGCTGTTCATTATGAAAACGTATCAACTGAATATTATCCAGGAATAAAAGGCGTGTAGTCGTTGTACGATCACTACCACCAGCCAGATAGAAATAGCCGCGAAGACGCTTGACTGCATGATTTTCGTAAGCAGGGATACGCAGTTGAGTCAGACCTGCATAAGAGAACACTATATTTTTACTGATTGTAGTGTCATTATCATAGGTCACTGCGATATTTAGCGTACAACTACGCATACCATCCTGGAACATAAAGTCAGACATAAACTGCATAAGAAAGCTATCCCCATTATAAAAAGCCGTATCTACTGATACTTCAAACGACCAACGATTATAAGGAGGGACTGGCATCATTGCATAGCGCGAACGCTCTGTCCAGATATTAGCCGTATCACCAGTAGCACTAAGAGAAGCAAACTTACCAATCTCACCTTCTGTAGCACCAAGCGACAAAGCCTGTTCCTCAAGTCTGTCGGCTACATTCTGATAAAGTTTATCAAACCTGTCAGCACGACGATAATAATAGACTAGTGAAGAGTCAAACTGCTCCTGAGTCACACCATGCTTACGCAATACAGCCTCAATATACAAAGCCTGTTGATAATTACGCTCCTCATATGACCCGTCATACTGGCCGGCCATAGCTTTAGCCATATGATACTCAACAAGGATATCCTCCATGTCGTCAGGCTGAATATATTCACTCGGCGTACCGGGTTTGCATCCAACCATCATTGTAAAAACGCCTACGGCAAACAGCAGATATTTCTTCATTTCTTCCTAAATGAAATCTGACCGATTTCTTTTCTGAAGAACAGCAATAAAGCTACTACTCCAACACTAATACTCGAGTCGGCAAAATTAAATACGGGACTAAAGAAGATAAAATCCTCACCTCCACAAACAGGGAACCAATCGGGATAAGTCGTGACAATGAGGGGAAAATAAAACATATCCACCACCCGTCCCATGAGGAACGACTCATAGCCATTGCCCAAACCTACATACTGACTAACGTGTCCTACAGTAGAGGCATCAAAACATAAACCATAGAACATACAGTCAATTAGGTTGCCTGCAGCACCTGCCAATATCATAGACAAGCAGACAATATATCCCCAACGAACATTAGTTTTTTTAGATTGAAGCCAGATATAATACCCTAGAGCACCTATGGCTACTACACGGAAAAGTGAAAGAAGTAACTTCGAACCAATCTGCATACCATAAGCCATACCGTTGTTTTCGATAAAAGCAATATAGAACCAGTTGGTCACTCGGATACTCTCATGTAACTCCATGTGGGTCTTCACCCATATTTTAATAAACTGGTCAATAAGGAGGATGGCGATGATTAGTATCACCGCCAATCTTCCTTTAGTCACGATTTCTTTAGCCTTATTCACTTCTTTTGCTTTTCAATCTGCTTTGACTCAACGCTCAACGTAGCATGAGGTACAGCACGCAGACGCTCAGCAGGAATAAGTTTTCCTGTGATGCGGTCAATGCCATATGTCTTATTCTCAATACGTACGAGGGCAGCTTTAAGTCCCTGAATAAACTTTTGCTGACGTGCTGCAAACTGAATCAAGTCTTCCTTTGACTGCGTAGCACTACCCTCCTCCAATGCCTTGTAGGTGGGTGATGTGTCATCCACATCGTTAGAATCCTGATTGGTCAGCGAAGCCATCATTTGGTCGTAGTCACGTTTGGCCAAGGCCAACTTCTCATTGATTATCTGACGGAACTCCTCGAGCTCCTCGTCAGTGTAGCGTGTCTTTTCCGCCATAAGTCTTAAGATTTAGTAATATTGATATTCAGTTTAAAATCATCAAATTCAACAGACTGTCCCTCATTGGCCTCCAGCTTGACCTCATCGGCCAGCACCTGACGGGCGATATAGTCGCCAAAGTCCTCCACAGCCTTCATTACAGCCGCGTTGGGTTCTATCTGTACGCGGATACGGTCAGTAATCTCCAATCCGCTCTTCTTACGAATGTTCTGAATGCGGTTCACAAGCGTACGGGCCATACCCTCTGCACGCAGCTCGTCAGTCAGCGTGATATCGAGAGCAATAGTCAGGTTACCATCGTTGCCAACCAGCCATCCAGGAATATCCTCACTGATTACCTCAACGTCCTCGGCCAGAATCTCATAGCTACCCAACTGCACCTTTCCGTTGGTCTCCAGTTCAGCAATCTGCTCCTGTGTCATGTCAGTAACAGCAGCAGCAACGGCCTTCATGTCCTTGCCAAACTTCTTACCCATCGTACGGAAGTTACACTTCACTTTCTTCACCAGGATACCCTGACCCTCAACGAATTTCACGTCCTTCACGTTCACTTCCTGCAGGAAAATCTGCTTCACGCTCTCGATTGCGATGCGTTGAGCCTCGTCCACGGGTGGAATCATCAAGGTCTGCAGAGGCTGCTTCACGGCAATGCCTTCCTTCTTGCGCAGTGACAGCACAACGGTAGTAATGCGCTGAGCAATCTCCATACGCTGTTCCAGGTCAGCATTCACCAATGACATATTAGCTACGGGGAATTTCTCCAAGTGCACGCTGTCCATCTCGCCACCCATATCACAGTAGATACGATCTGCGAAGAACGGAGCAAACGGAGCCAGGAGTTTAGAAACAGTCATCAAGCACTCGTAAAGCGTCTGATATGCAGCCAACTTATCCTCATCCATCTCCTTACCCCAGAAGCGTTTCTTGTTCAGACGCACATACCAGTTAGAGAGGTCCTCGTCAACAAACTTATCTATGAGTCGTCCTGCACGGGTGGGATCAAAGCCATTCATCTCTTCCTCTACGCCCTTCACCAATGAATTCAGACAAGACAAAATCCATCTGTCAAACTCAGGACGCTTCTCAACGGGAATCTGTGGAGCTTTCGGATCGAAGTTATCCACATTAGCATACATCGCGAAGAGTGAGTATGTATTATATAAGGTACCAAAGAACTTACGACTGATTTCAGCCACGCCCTCTGGATCGAACTTCAGGTTATCCCAAGGTTCTGAGTTTGTAATCATATAGAAACGCACAGCATCAGAGCCGTACTTATCAATCATCTCGAAAGGATTGATTACATTGCCCACGTGCTTCGACATTTTATTTCCCTTAGCATCAAGCACAAGACCTGTAGATATCACGTTCTTAAAAGCAACAGAATCGAAAATCATCGTTGCAATAGCGTGAAGCGTGAAGAACCAGCCTCGTGTCTGGTCCACGCCCTCATTGATAAAGTCTGCAGGGAATGCCTTATTATTATCGATGAGCTCGCGATTCTCAAATGGGTAGTGAATCTGGGCATATGGCATAGAACCAGAGTCGAACCATACGTCTATCAAGTCGCTCTCGCGCTTCATGGGCTTACCACTGTCGCTCACCAAAACAATATAATCCACGTACGGACGGTGCATATCAATCTTGTCGTAGTTTTCCTTCGACATATCACCAGGTACGAAGCCCTTCTCCTTCAATGGATTAGAGGTCATCACACCTGCAGCAACAGCCTTTTCTATTTCGTTGTAGAGTTCCTCCAGACTGCCAATACATTTTTCCTCGCCATCCTCACTACGCCAGATAGGCAGTGGTGTACCCCAGAAGCGTGAACGGGAGAGGTTCCAGTCATTCAGATTCTCCAACCAGTTACCAAAGCGGCCTGTACCTGTTGACTCTGGATGCCAGCCAATAGTAGTATTCAACTGGCTCATGCGCTCCTTGCAAGCAGAACTCTTAATGAACCATGAATCCAGCGGATAATAGAGCACGGGCTTATCCGTACGCCAACAGTGTGGATAGTTGTGAACATGCTTCTCAATCTTAAAGGCTTTGCCTTCTGCCTTAAGATCCATGCAGATGGAAATATCAAGAGTTTCATCCTTATCGGTGAGGTTCTCATCATAGGCGTTCTTCACATAACGACCAGCATATTTACCCCACTTCTCTACATCTACATATTTATTAACGAATTCTGCATCGAGATCTTCAAGTACAAAATACTTACCCTGCAGATCAACAACAGGACGTTCGTTGCCCTTCTTATCAATCAGTACAATAGGACAGATTCCTGCCTTCTTAGCAACAAAGGCGTCGTCAGCACCGAAGTTGGGCGCGATATGCACAATACCAGCGCCATCCTCTGTCGTCACATAGTCACCAGGAATCACCTTGAAGGCATCGCCCATAGGCTTAATCATTGGCAACAACTGTTCGTACTCCATACCTACGAGGTCAGTACCTTTATAGCGACCTACCACACGATAAGGCAAGAACTTCTCACCCTTCTTGAATTCTGGCATCTCGCCGCCATCAGTAATCTCTGCTGCAGTATCAAAATAAGCAGCTACACGTGCCTCAGCCATCACCACCGTAATTTTCTCGGCAGTATATGGATTATAGGTTTGCAGCGCCACATAATCAATCTTTGGGCCTACACAGAGAGCCGAGTTTGCAGCCAGCGTCCAAGGCGTTGTTGTCCAAGCCATAAAATATGGTGTACCCCATTCTGTCATCTCAGCCTTTGGATTCTTCATTTTGAAGAGTGCCGTGCAAGTAGTATCCTTCACGTCACGATAGCAACCAGGCTGGTTCAGCTCATGACTCGACAAGCCTGTACCGGCTGCAGGACTGTAAGGCTGAATGGTATAACCTTTATAAAGTAGACCCTTCTCATAGAATTTCTTCAAAAGGTACCACAAAGTCTCTATATACTTATTATCGTAAGTGATATAAGGATTATCCAGGTCTACAAAATAGCCCATACGCTCAGTCAGTTCACGCCATTCTGCGGTAAACTTCATCACGTTTTCACGACACTTCTTATTGTAATCCTCCGTTGAGATATACTTATCACTTTCCTTGTTGTCAATATCAGCCTTAGTAATACCCAGTTCTTTTTCGACACCAAGTTCTACAGGCAGACCATGAGTATCCCAACCGGCCTTACGCTTCACCTGGAAGCCCTGCATGGTCTTATAACGGTTAAACGTATCCTTCAATGAGCGACCCAGCACATGGTGGATACCTGGATGACCGTTTGCAGAGGGAGGACCCTCGAAGAATACAAACTGAGGACAGCCCTCACGTTCATCAATGCTGCGATGAAAGATATCATCCTTCATCCACTTCTCCAGAATCTCGTTATTCACCTGTGTCAGGTTCAAGCCGTTATGTTCGGCGAATCTCTTTGCCATATCTTATTTGTACTTATTTTATTTTTGACGTGCAAAGGTACGAAGAAAAATTGATACCACCAAAAAATGAAACAAATATTCACGCTTTAGCGAAAAGTAAACGAAATTACATAATTTTGAACCAAATTTTGATGGTGATATAAAATATTTCCAGTACCTTTGCATGAAATTTCGAAAACCTTTAACAAACAAAAAGAAAGAAATGGAAAGAACTTGGAGATGGTTTGGCAAGAAAGACAAGATAACGCTTGCCCAACTGAGACAGATTGGCGTTGAGGGCATTGTTACTGCCCTGCACGATGTACCCCTTGGCCAAGTGTGGACACGTGAAAAAATTCGCGAACTGCGCGAGTATATTGAAAGCTATGGCATGCGCTGGAGCGTGGTAGAATCGCTCCCCGTGGTCGAAACTATCAAATATGGCGGTCCTGACCGTGACCAACAGATTGAAGTATACAAAGAGAGCCTGCGCAATCTTGCCGCAGAAGGCATCAACTGCATCTGCTACAACTTTATGCCCGTACTTGACTGGGCCCGTACAGACTTATTCCACGACAACCCCAACGGTGCCACCAACCTCTACTTCAACTATGCCGAATTTGCCTATTTCGACATTTACATCCTGAAGCGCCCTGGTGCTCGCGAGGAATGGGAGAATTTCCAGTTTCCCGAAGGTTGGGGAGAAGGTCGCAGCGTCATAGCCGAATGCGACGAGCTTGCCAAGACCATGACACCCGAAAAAGACCACAAGTTGGTAGAGACTATCGTCATCAAAACACAGGGTTTCGTATCTGGTAATTTCAGCGAAAACGACGAAGCTCCAATCCAGAAATTCCGCGAATTCCTTGACTTATATAAAGGCATAGACAAGAAGCAGTTACGCGAAAACATGAAATACTTCCTTGAGGCCATCATGCCTGTCTGCGAGGAGTGCAATATCAACATGTGCGTACACCCTGACGATCCCCCAATTGAAATCCTCGGTTTACCGCGTATTGTACGTACCGAAGAGGACATTCGCTGGTTCTTAAATGCAGTACCCAACAAGCACAACGGTCTGACATTCTGTGCAGGTTCACTGAGCGCCGGTGCTTACAACAATGTGGTTGAGCTGGCAAAGGAATTTGCTTCTCGCACCCATTTTGTTCATCTCCGCTCATGCCACATTTTCCCCAACGGCGATTTTACCGAAGCAAGTCACTTAGGCGGACGTGCCGATCTGATTGAGCTGTGCCGTATTTTCGAAAAAGAGAACCCTGCACTTCCTATGCGTGTTGACCACGGTATGACGTTCACTGACGAACCTGGTGGTATTATGGACGAAAGCAGTCACGGACACAATGCCGGCTACACCCTTCTGGGACGCATGTTTGCACTTGGTCAGGTTCAAGGCATCCTTGCAACGGTTGACCGGGAATTGGGTATCCCTTACAAGCAACCTGGTTTCTTCGACTAACCCCCTTCTGAGGTCTCGCCCCCTCCATATTTTCGTCCCCCTATAAGGGGGACTCCAATATGAGGGGGAGGCCTTATTTCCCCCACAGAAACAACGCCTTATTCTGCCGCTTTTTAAAAACCACTGATTTAGAGATGCTAAACCATAGGTTTTGGACTCACAAACCATAGGTTTACGATGCGTAAACCATAGGGTTACGACCTCTAAGTCCCTACTTGACGATGTCAAAACCACTGATTTCCATATCAAGCACTCCTACCGACCATCATAGCGCCTAAAACCAAGCATCATTTTTCATTATTTATTTGAAATAATTTGGCCATTCGCAAAATAAGTGTTAACTTTGCAGTCAAAACTTCAAAACTTAGAAAAACAATGACCGCAAAACAAACCATTGAGGCTGGTAAAGCCATTTTGGGAATCGAATTCGGTTCCACACGCATCAAGGCCGTACTTATCGACCAAGACAACAACCCCATTGCTCAGGGCTCACACGAGTGGGAGAATCAGCTCGTTGACGGACTGTGGACCTACTCTACCGAGGCTGTATGGTATGGACTGCAGGACTGTTATGCCGAGCTACGCAAAGACGTGCAGAAGCAGTATGACTGTGAGCTTGAGACACTGGCTGCCATCGGCTTCTCAGCCATGATGCACGGCTACATGGCCTTCAACAAAGACCAGCAGATTCTGGTGCCTTTCCGCACATGGCGTAACACGAATACAGGCAAAGCTGCTGCCAAGCTATCAGAACTGTTTAATTATAACATTCCCCTTCGCTGGAGCATCTCACACCTGTATCAGTGCATCCTTGACAATGAGGAGCACGTAAAAGACATCAAATACCTGACAACACTGGCAGGTTATGTGCACTGGCAGGTAACTGGCGAGTTTGTACTGGGTGTTGGTGATGCATCAGGTATGATTCCTGTTGACCCCGCCACAAAGACCTACGATGCCGAGATGGTGAAGAAATTCGATGAGCTGATTGCACCCAAAGGCTTCAGCTGGAAATTACTCGACATTCTGCCAAAGAGTCTGAATGCTGGCGAAAACGCTGGTTTCCTGACTCCCGAAGGTGCCAAGAAACTGGACGTAAGTGGTCATCTGAAGCCTGGATGTCCGGTATGTCCTCCAGAAGGTGATGCCGGCACAGGTATGGTAGCTACCAATGCTGTAAAGCAGCGCACAGGTAACGTGAGCGCAGGAACCTCTTCTTTCTCAATGATTGTATTAGAAAAGCCGCTTTCAAAGCCCTACGAGATGATTGACATGGTGACAACACCTGACGGAAGTCTGGTAGCTATGGTACACTGCAACAACTGTACTTCAGACATCAATGCCTGGGTAGGTTTATTTAAGGAATATCAACAGCTGATGGGCTTAAAAGTGGATATGAACGAGCTTTTCGGAAAACTGTTTAACAAGGCATTGGAGGGTGATGCTGACTGCGGTGGTCTGATGGCATACAATTACGTCAGCGGTGAACCCGTAACAGGTCTCAGCGAGGGTCGTCCCATGTTTGTGCGCTCAGCTAATGACAAGTTCAACTTGGCCAACTTCATGCGTGCCCATCTCTACGGTGCCATCGGTGTATTGAAAATCGGTAACGATATTCTGTTTAAGGACGAGATGATTCGCGTGGATCGCATCACTGGTCACGGTGGCTACTTTAAGACTGCCGGTGTAGGTCAGCGTATGCTGGCTGCAGCCCTGAACAGTCCTATCAGTGTGATGGAGACTGCTGGCGAAGGCGGTGCGTGGGGTATCGCCCTGCTGGCTGGCTACGTGGTGAACAACCCCAATAAATTGTCACTGGCCGATTACCTGGAGACAGTGGTATTCGCAGGCAATACAGGTGTGAGCATCGCCCCCACCCCAGAAGATGTCGCAGGATTCGAGAAATACATCGAGAACTACAAGCAGTGTCTCCCCATTGAGCAGGCTGCCGTAGATAATAAGAAATAAGTATATATAATATAAACAGTAGTTAAACAAATTATGAACGACAACAAAGTTATGAACAAAGCAGCGGATAATATCCGTATCCTCGCTGCTTCGATGGTTGAAAAAGCCAAGTCGGGACACCCCGGCGGTGCTATGGGTGGTGCTGACTTCATCAACACTCTGTATAGTGAGTTCTTGGTTTACGACCCCGAGAACCCCGCATGGGAGGGTCGTGACCGTTTCTTCCTCGATCCCGGTCATATGGCTCCAATGCTCTACAGCCAGTTGGCTCTGATAGGCAAGTTCACATTGGAGGATCTGAAAAACCTGCGCCAGTGGGGCTCAGTAACTCCCGGTCACCCCGAGCGCGAGATTGAGCGCGGCATCGAGAACACCTCTGGTCCTCTCGGACAGGGTCACTGTTTCGCTGTTGGTGCTGCTATCGCCGCTAAGTTCCTGAAGGCTCGTCTGGGCAACGTCATGAATCAGACCATCTATGCATACATCTCTGACGGTGGTGTGCAGGAGGAGATTTCACAGGGTGCTGGTCGTATCGCCGGTAACCTGGGTCTGGACAACCTCATCATGTTCTACGACGCTAACGATATCCAGCTCTCTACAAAGACAGAGGTTGTGACCTGCGAGGACACAGCTAAGAAGTACGAGGCATGGGGCTGGTATGTACAGAAAATCGACGGTAACGATGTTGACCAGATTCGTGAGGCTATCAAGAAGGCTCAGGCCGAGAAGGAGCGTCCAAGTCTGATTATCGGTCACTGCGTTATGGGTAAGGGTGCCCGTAAGGCCGACAACACATCATATGAGAGCAACTGCGCTACTCACGGTGCACCGCTCGGTGGTGACGCTTACATCAACACGATGAAGAACCTGGGTGCTGATCCTGAGAATCCATTCCAGATCTTCCCCGAGGTTAAGGAGATGTATGCTAAGCGTGCTGAGGAGCTGAAGAAAATTGTTGCAGAGCGCTACGCTGAGAAGGCTGAGTGGGCTAAGGCTAACCCCGAGAAGGCTAAGCAGTTGGAGGAGTGGTTCAGCGGTAAGGCTCCAAAGATCGACTGGAGCAAGGTTGAGCAGAAGCCCGGTTGCGCTACACGTAACGCATCGGCTACCGTTCTCGGTCAGTTGGCTGAGCAAGTGCCCAACATGATTTGTGCATCAGCCGACCTTTCAAACTCTGATAATACAAACGGCTTCCTCAAGAAGACCAAGGATATGGTTCGCGGCGACTTCAGCGGTGCCTTCTTCGAGGCTGGTGTTGCTGAGCTCACCATGGCATGTTGCTGTATCGGTATGGCTCTACACGGTGGTGTCATCCCCGCTTGCGGTACCTTCTTCGTATTCTCTGACTACATGAAGCCTGCCGTTCGTATGGCTGCCCTGATGGAACTGCCCGTGAAGTTCATCTGGACTCACGATGCCTTCCGTGTTGGTGAGGATGGTCCTACCCACGAGCCTGTAGAGCAGGAGGCACAGATTCGATTGATGGAGAAGCTGAAGAACCACCACGGCAAGAACTCTGTATTGGTAGTTCGTCCTGCTGATGCAGAGGAGACAACCGTCTGCTGGCGCATGGCTATGGAAAATGTAGATACACCTACAGCACTTATCTTCTCACGTCAGAACATCGAGATGCTGCCCGAGGGCAACGACTATAACCAAGCTACTAAGGGTGCTTATGTTGTAGCAGGCTCAGACGAGAAGTTTGATGTTATCCTGCTGGCTTCAGGTTCTGAGGTTTCTACCCTCGAGGCTGGTGCTAAACTGCTCCGCGAGGATGGCGTTAAGGTGCGCATCGTAAGCGTTCCTTCTGAGGGTCTGTTCCGCAGCCAGAGCAAGGAGTATCAGCAGAGCATCCTGCCTGCTGGCGTTAAGAAATTCGGTCTCACAGCAGGTCTGCCAGTAAACCTCGAGGGTCTGGTAGGTGCCGACGGTACAGTATGGGGTCTGGAGAGCTTCGGTTTCTCTGCTCCTTACAAGGTGCTCGACGAGAAGCTCGGCTTCACCGGAGAGAATGTTTACAAGCAGGTTAAAGCCCTGCTGGGTTAATTTATAATAATCTAATCATCAGGCACGGACTTCCGGTCCGTGCCTTTTAAAATCTTACGACTATGGAAGTAAAAACAGTTGGAGTTGCTTGCGACCACGCAGGCTTCGCTTTGAAACAGTTTGTACTCCAGTATCTGGAGGAGAAAGGCTATCCCGTGAAAGACTATGGCACATGGAGCGATGCCAGTGTAGATTATCCTGACTACGGTCATGCTTTGGCAAAGGGCATCGAAAGTGGTGAGGTTTACCCTGGTATTGCCATTTGTGGCAGTGGTGAGGGTATTTCTATGACACTGAATAAGCACCAGCAGGTACGCGCAGGTCTTTGCTGGATACCAGAGATTGCACACCTTATCCGTCAGCATAACGATGCCAACGTATTGGTAATGCCAGGTCGTTTTATCGACAACAACATGGCACGCAAGATTATGGATGAGTTCTTTACCGCGAGTTTCGAAGGCGGTCGCCACCAGAAACGCGTGGACAAGATTGCGATTCAGTGAGAAGAATAAATGCTAAATTAAAGAGGTCACCTCATCATGAAGTGACCTCTTTTTATTATATTAGAATTCTGAGATTAGAAATTCTTTGTCTGCTCAGCAACCTCAGCATTAATCTTGTCGATGAACTGCTGGATAGTCATGGTAGCCTGCTCGCCACCACCCTGCTGACGCATAGAGACAAGTCCCTCTGCAGCTTCCTTCTCACCAACAATAACCATGTAAGGAATACGTTTCAACTCATTATCGCGAATCTTACGACCCAACTTCTCGTTACGAAGATCGATAGAACCGCGAACACCCTGCTGGTTGAACTGCTCGAGCACTTTCTTTGCATAGTCGTTGTACTTCTCAGACAGAGGCAAAACAACCACCTGATCAGGAGTAAGCCACAAGGGGAAGTGACCACTGGTGTGTTCAATGAGTACAGCGGTGAAACGTTCCATAGAACCGAAGGGAGCACGGTGAATCATTACAGGTGTCTTCTTCTGATTATCCTCGTCGGTATATTCCAACTGGAAGCGCTTTGGCAGGTTGTAGTCCACCTGAATGGTACCCAACTGCCAACGACGACCAATAGCATCCTTAATCATAAAGTCAAGCTTAGGACCATAGAATGCAGCCTCGCCGTATTCCACCTTAGCGGGCAGGCCCTTCTCCTCACAAGCCTCCTGAATAGCCTTCTCTGCCAAGGCCCAGTCTTCATCACTTCCTACATATTTCTCATGATTATTAGGGTCACGCAGAGAAATCTGAGCCTCGAAATTGAAGCCGAAAGCAGAAAGCACTACATTGATAATATCCATCACGTTGAGGAATTCCTGCTTTACCTGATCTGGACGGCAGAACAGGTGAGCATCGTCCTGAGTGAACGAACGAACACGGGTCAAACCATGAAGTTCACCACTCTGTTCGTAACGGTAAACGGTACCAAACTCAGCAATACGCAGAGGCAGATCCTTATATGAACGGGGTTTCCATGCAAAAATTTCGCAGTGGTGAGGACAGTTCATAGGCTTCAACAGGTACTCTTCACCCTCCTCAGGAGTCTGGATGGGCTGGAAAGAATCCTTACCATAGTGATCCCAGTGACCAGAGGTAACATAGAGATTTTTAGAACCAATATGAGGAGTTATAACCTCCTGATAGCCATAACGTTTCTGAACCTTACGCAAGTGATCCTGAAGGCGTAGACGCATATCCGTGCCCTTTGGCAACCAAATAGGCAAACCCTTACCAACCTTGTCGGAGAACATAAAGAGTTCCATCTCCTTACCAATCTTACGATGGTCGCGTTTCTTAGCCTCCTCCAACATAACAAGATACTCGTCGAGCATCTTCTTCTTGGGGAAAGAGATACCATAGAGACGCTGCATCTGCTCACGGTTGGCATCGCCACGCCAGAAAGCACCGGCAACAGAGGTCAGCTTGATAGCCTTAATCTCGCCCGTATCCATCAAATGGGGACCACGGCAAAGGTCGGTGAAAGCACCCTGTGTATAGGTGGTGATAGTACCATCCTCGAGGTCCTGCTCGATATGTTCGCACTTATAGGTCTGACCATTAGCAGCAAACTCCTTCAGAGCATCAGCCTTAGCAACTTCCTTGCGAACCACAGGCTCCTTCTTTGAGGCCAGTTCACGCATTTTGTTCTCGATGGTAGCAAAATCGCTCTCCTTGATGCTCTCACCATTAGGCAGCAGCACATCGTAGAAGAAGCCACTCTCTACAGCAGGACCGAAACCGAACTGAATGCCAGGATACAATTCCTGGAGTGCTTCAGCCAGCAAGTGGGCAGAGGTGTGCCAGAAAGTATGCTTACCCTGCTCATCGTCCCACTTATAGAGCTCAATCTGTGCGTCCTCATTGATAGGACGGTTTAGCTCCACCGTTTCGCCATTCACACCGCAAGCCAAAACGCTGCGAGCCAGAGCAGGCGAAATGCTCTCGGCAATTTGAAGTCCCGTTACGCCCTGCTCATAAGAGCGAACAGATCCGTCGGGAAAAGTAATTTTGATTTCCATATCTACAATATATGTTTAAGTTTAAGCGGGTGCAAAGGTAGTATTTATTTTGAATAATACAAAGAAAATCAAGAATAACCTTTAGAAATTATAAGAGAATCCCAGTGAAGAGTACTCTTTGAACTGCCAATAGCCCAGATTTTCGTCACGATTGTTGGCATCGTCGAAACGAGGGAAGAGAAACAGGTTGGCCGAGATATACTTCGATACACGCAGGGTAAACGTATTCTCCCACTCCACTTCTGAACGGTGATAACTGGAGAATCCATAGATGCGCGTCTTCCAAGAAAGCACATCATTGACCTGCCAAGTGAGCGACGCCGTTATTTGCGAACCGAAGTCAGTCAACGAATGACTATGGTCCGGCGTCTTAACACCAAAACTCGCGGCCAAATCGGCACGGTCAACATAACGATAGTTCACAGCGAGAGGCGACATATTGATAGTACCCGTAAGCTTATTGGCAAGAGCCTGTACCTTATAGTCCATACCAAGACCGACGCTCAGGTTAAAAGGCGACATAAAGTCAGAGAACACCTTTGTATTGTTTGACTTCAAACCATGATAAAACTGCGTGTAGGCCAACATCTGTAAAGTATAGTACCAACGATTGGCAGCCTGCAATCCTACCTTTCCCGTATAACGAATCAAGTCCTCATTGGTCTTGAACTTATGAACAGTGTCTGAAGGTGATGTCTGGAAACCCAACTTCATCTCCAGTTTATTATCCCACTTCCATTTTGACTTATTGTCATAATTAGCCTCAAGTGTCACAGAACCTACTGCAGCCTGATTACTCTCACCGCCTTTATACCAGTTGTCCGACACATAATTCTGCATGAATTGCAAATTCGCATCACCTTTGTACTTCCAGAAATTTGGTTTTTCTATAACAACCTCAACAGGAGCAGCTTCAGGAGTCTCTGGCATTGGTGCTGCCTGTTCCACCATCTCTACCTCCTGCATTACGGGTGTCTCGATGATATCCTGACGCAAGGAACCAGCCTCTTCCTGTTCAGATTCGGTAACTTTCACCAATTCCGGGCGTTTCAGATAAACGTGCATAAGCGCCTGATCTATAGCCTGACTCACCTCATCAGAGTCATTAGAAATAATATTAAATTGACTACTTGCTACGTTGTGATAAAACGTCAGCGGAGCGAAAAGACGATAATAAAGCCCAGTGTTTTTCAACTGAGGCTCTGCCGCCGAAAGACCCATTGAACTGACAGCAGCAATAAATAATGCTAATTTTCTCATAACCGAGTGCAAAGTTATGATTTTTTTTCGTAACTTTGCACCTTGTTTGTAAAAAAGTAACAAAAAGTAAGATAATTAATATGAACAGAAACACTTTGATTGGTTTCAGTCTCATTGCAGTGGTACTCATTGCATTCAGTTACATGAGTTCTCCCTCGCAAGCAGAGATTGATGCTTACAACCATGAGCAGGACAGTATTGCTGCTGTCAAGATGGCTCAGGAGCAACAACAGATTGTACAGGATACGTTAAAGGGACAGAAGGCTGCAGCTGCCATTGACTCAGCTGCCCTTTTCTTCCCTTCAATGAGTGACTCACTGGCTGGCGTCAACAGTCTCGTTACATTGAAGAACGACTCACTGGAATTGACGTTCAACACACAGGGTGGTACCATTGCCAGCGCACGTATCCTGGGCCATAAGGACACCTTGAACAATATGGGCGTTCAACTCTTCACCGAGAATGGACAACACATGGACTTCATCATCAAGGGTCTGAAGCAGTATATTAACACCCGCGACCTTTATTTCACGCCAACCCAAGAAGCTGACGGTTCACTCACAATGACAGCTCAGGCTCAGGGCAACGGACAATTGATTTTCAAATACCGACTGGGTCCTGACTATATGCTGCATTTTTCCATGCAGGCCGTAGGACTGGGTGACCAGCTCGACCCCACCAACAAAGAAGTGGTTATTCTATGGCAGGACTCTTGTCGCCAGCAGGAGCGCGGTTTCACATTCGAGAACCAGCGTTCGGCTTTGACATATAAGTTTCACAATGGCGGTACCGACTACCTGAGCGAGACATCAGAAAAGAAAGAGACTACCGAAGAACCTATTGACTGGGTGGCATTCAAGAACCAGTATTTCTCAGCTGTACTCATATCAAGAGATGCATTCAACACTGGTGCAGAACTAGCCAGCACACCTCTGGATAAGAGCACACGCATCCTAAAGAACTATGACGCACGCCTCACCACGAAGTTCGATCCCACAGGTCTGCAGGCATCAGAATTTGAAATGTACCTTGGTCCTAACGACTTCCGTCTGATTCAGGATGTAGAGGCCCAGAGTGAGTTTGGCAAGGATCTTGAGCTGGAGCGTTTGGTCTACCTGGGATGGCCTCTATTCCGCTTCATCAACCGTTGGTTCACACTGTATGTCTTCGACTGGCTCACGAAGTTGGGTCTGCCAATGGGTATTGTTTTGATTCTCATCACAATGCTGCTGAAGCTCATAACCTACCCCATGGTGAAGAAGAGTTATATGTCAAGCGCAAAGATGCGCGTTCTGAAACCCAAACTCGAAGAAGCAACCAAGCAGTACAACAAGCCCGAGGATCAGATGCAAAAGCAGCAGGCCATGATGCAACTCTATGCAAAATACGGAGTATCTCCTCTGGGTGGCTGTCTGCCAATGCTGATTCAGATGCCTATCTGGATTGCGATGTTCAACTTCGTACCTAACGCCATACAGTTGCGTCGTGAGTCGTTCTTGTGGATGGAAGACTTGTCAACATACGACCCCATCCCCTTCATCGGACAGTGGGATACGCATATATGGGGTATCGGTGACCATCTCTCGCTGACCTGTATTCTGTTCTGTGTGAGCAACATCCTCTATTCATATATGACCATGCGCCAGCAACGCGACCAGATGGTAGGACAGCAGGCCGAGCAGATGAAGATGATGCAGTACATGATGTACGTCATGCCTGTGATGTTCTTCTTCATGTTCAATGACTACGGCTCAGGTCTGAACTTCTATTACTTCATCTCCCTGTTTTTCTCTGCAGCTATCATGTGGACACTCCGCAAAACAACTGACGACGAGAAGCTGCTGGCTATCCTTGAGGCTAAATACAAAGAGAACCAGAACAACCCCAAGAAGGCAAGTGGCTTGGCTGCCCGTCTGGAGGAGATGCAGAAGCGCGCTGCCGAGATGCAGAAGCAACAGCAGAACAGAAAGTGACAAGTGAATATAAAGGGAGAGAAAAAATGAAAATAGGTTTCGACAACGAGAAATATCTCAAAATCCAGTCAGAGCACATCAAAGAGCGAATTGCCAAATTTAATGGTAAGCTATACCTCGAGTTGGGTGGAAAACTCTTCGATGACCACCATGCATCACGCGTATTGCCAGGCTTCAAGCCAGACTCAAAACTACGTATGTTTGCACAGTTACGTGACCAGCTGGAAATCGTCATCGTAGTAAGTGCCGAAGACATCGAGAAAAATAAGGTACGTGCAGACTTGGGCATTACCTATGATGAAGACGTGCTGCGTCTGCGCGAGGAATTCATGAATCGCGACTTTATGGTAGGATCTGTCGTCATCACTCATTATAACGGTCAGAATGCAGCAGATCAGTTCCGTCATCGACTGGAGCGCATGGGCATCAAGTCGTATGTACACTACCTTATCGATGGTTATCCCCATAACGTGGAACTCATTGCCAGCGACGAAGGCTTTGGTAAGAACGACTACGTTGAGACATCTCGAGAGCTCGTCATCGTCACAGCTCCAGGTCCAGGTTCTGGCAAGATGGCAGTATGTCTCAGTCAGCTCTACAATGAGAATAAGCGCGGTGTACAGGCTGGTTATGCCAAGTTTGAGACTTTCCCCGTATGGAGTCTGCCCCTGAAGCATCCTGTAAACATCGCCTATGAAGCAGCTACCGCCGACCTCAACGATGTGAACATGATTGACCCCTTCCATCTGGAAGCCTACGACAAGATTGCCATCAACTATAATCGCGACATTGAAATATTCCCTGTGCTTAACGCACTGTTTGAGGGCATCTATGGTGAGAACCCCTACAAGAGTCCTACAGATATGGGCGTCAACATGGTGGGCTTCTGCATTAGCGATGACGAGGTATGCTGCCAGGCCAGTCGCGACGAGATTATCCGTCGATACTACGATGCGACCAACAAAATGGCGGAGGGTATTGACAACGAGAAGGAAATCAACAAGATTCTGATGCTTTTCAATCAGGCAAAGATTACCACCGCTTATCGTCGTGTCACCGTAGCTGCTCAAGCCAAACAAGAACTCACTGGTCAGACCTCTGCCGCAATGGAATTGGAAGATGGCACCATCATCACAGCGAAGTCATCACCCCTGCTGGGTTGCTCTGCTGCTCTGCTGCTCAATGCCACCAAACACCTTGCAGGCATCAGCCATGAGGCAAAACTGATTCCACAGAGTCTCATTGAACCTGTTCAGAAAACTAAGATAGAATACTTAGGAGGTAAGAATCCCCGTCTGCATACTGATGAGGTGCTGGTAGCCCTGAGCGTATTGTCAAAGGACGATGAGCAGTGCCGCAAAGCATTGGAACAGTTGCCCCGTCTGCGCGGCTGCCAGGTACATTCTACCGTAATGCTCTCAGAAGTAGATCGTAAGATATTCAAGAAACTGGGGTGCGGCCTGACCTGCGATCCCGTGAAGAAGAAATAAATGACGCTTATGAATAAATTATTAGCAATTGGTGCCGCAGCTCTGCTACTCACGGCTTGCGGCTCACAGAAAGACAATAACGAAGTGAACATCCAAAAACAAACCATACAGTTGGAGAATGACCAGATGACGCCAGAGGCACTCTGGGCTATGAGTCGTATCGGTGGTTATCAGGCTTCACCTGACGGACAGCATATCGTTTTCCAGATGGGCTACTATAGTGTAGAAGAAAACAAAAGTCACCAGGTGCTTTGGATGATGAATGCTGATGGATCAGAACAGAAGCAACTTACTGAAGATGCCGACAATGAAACGGATGCGCAATGGCTCGACAACGAGACCGTAGCCTTCATCAAGGGTGGCGAAGTGTGGAAGATGAGTCTTAACGGCTCAGCCCGCAAACAGCTTTCAGAGACAGAAGGTCAGGTTGAGGGTTTCCAGTTCTCTCCCGACCGTTCAAAGGTCATCATTCTGAAGAGCATCCCCTTCAACGAGGTAATCAAGGAAAAACCTGCCGACTTGCCAAAGACTACAGGCCGTGTGGTAACAGACCTGATGTATCGTCACTGGGACCACTACGTGGAGAGTATCCAGCACCCCTTCGTATTCACAGTAAACGATGATTTTTCTGTTGCCAGCGAAGGTACAGACATCCTTGAGGGCGAGCCTTTCGAATGTCCAATGGAACCCTTTGGCGGTATGGAACAACTGGCTTGGAGCACCGACTCTAAACAGATTGCGTACACCTGCAGGAAGAAGACTGGTCTGCAGTATTCTATCTCTACTGACTCAGACATTTTCCTTTATGATGTAGAAAAGAAAGAGACCAAGAATCTCTGTAAGCCTGCCGACTATGTAGAGCCTGCCATCGAACCTACCAAAACCATGCTTAATCAGGCAGTCAACGCCCCTGAGAATCTGAAGAACTTGCCTGGCTACGACCAGAATCCTAAGTTCTCACCTGACGGCCGCTATCTGGCTTGGACATCTATGGCACGAGACGGCTATGAGGCCGACCGTATGCGTCTGTGCTGCTACGACCTGAAAACAGGTGAGAAGACATTCCTTACGGAGTCGTTTGATTCAAACGTGGACGATTACTGTTGGGCACCTGACGCGCGTACCATATATTATATAGGTGTATGGCACGCCACAGAGAATCTCTACAGCACTAACCTTCAGGGCGAGGTAAAACAGATGACAAACTTTCAGGCTGATTTCGGTTCACTGCAGATGCTGAACGACAAGCAGATTCTGGCAGAGAAACATTCTTACACAGAACCCGCCGATCTCTATGTGGTGACACCAAACGATACTGATAATGGCGTAGCTATTACTCAGATTACCGAGGTCAACAAAGAAATCCTTGACCAGCTTGGAAAACCTTCTGTAGAACAGTACTGGGTGAAGACCACCGATGGTAAGGATATGCTCACATGGGTGATTCTGCCTCCTCATTTCGACAAGACAAAGAAATACCCCACCCTGCTCTTCTGTGAGGGTGGTCCCCAGAGTCCTGTGTCACAGTTCTGGAGCTATCGCTGGAACTTCTTTATCATGGCTTCTCAGGGTTATGTCATCGTGGCTCCCAACCGTCGCGGACTGCCTGGCTTCGGTCAGGAATGGCTTGAAGCCGTTTCTGGCGACTGGACAGGTCAGTGTATGCACGACTATCTCGCCGCTATCGACTTTGCCTGCGACGAACTGCCTTATGTTGACCGCGACCGTCTGGGTGCAGTAGGTGCTTCATTCGGTGGTTTCAGCGTCTATTACCTTGCTGGTCATCACGACGGACGCTTTAAGTGCTTCATTGCCCATGACGGAGCTTTCAACCTCGAGGCTATGTACACAGAAACAGAGGAAAACTGGTTCTCTAACTGGGAGTATGATGATGCTTACTGGAACAAGGACCAGACGCCTCGTGCTAAGAAGACCTACGATAACTCTCCCCACCGCTTTGTGGATAAATGGGATACACCTATCCTATGCATCCATGGCGAGAAGGATTACCGCATCAATGCGACACAGGGCATGAGTGCTTTCAATGCAGCCCGCATGCGTGGTATCGAGGCCGAGTTACTGATATTCCCCGACGAGAACCACTGGGTGTTGAAACCACAGAACGGTATTCTTTGGCAACGCACCTACTTTGAGTGGTTGGATCGCTGGTTGAAGAAATAGGAAGAACTACAGATAAAAATATAGGGAGTGATTGATTCACTCCCTATATTTTTTTAATTTCACTTTATTCGTATTCCGTTGGATCAGGAATACCGGCATCGGCCAGTGCCTCTTTTCGTTCTACGCACGTGCCGCATTTGCCACAGTGTTTATCTCCACCTTTGTAGCACGACCATGTCTCGGCATAGTTGATACCAAGTTCTTTTCCACGGGCAGCAATCTGTCCTTTTGTGATATTCGTATAAGGCGAAATCAGATGCACGCCGTTGTATGTACCAGCATGGGCTGCAGCATCGAAAGCCGCAACGAAATCAGGGCGGCAGTCAGGATAAATCGTATGGTCGCCACCATGATTTGCCATCATCACATACTGCAGTTCGCGACTCTCTGCCATACCCACGGCAATGCTCAGCATGATGCCATTACGGAAAGGCACCACCGTAGATTTCATGTTCTCGTCAGCATAATGTCCCTCAGGGATAGCCTCCGAACCTTGCAGTAACGAGCTTTCGAAATACTTACCCATAAAATCCAGAGGAATCACGATATGTTCTATACCCAGCCGTTCACAGTGCAGACGGGCAAAAGGAATCTCCTTGGCGTTATGATTTGACCCATAGTCGAACGAAATAGCCAATGCGATGCGCTCCTTGTAATCATACAGCAACGTGACACTATCCATGCCACCGCTTAATATCAAAATTGTATCCTTTTTTGTTTCCATGCGTACAAAGTTATATTAGTAGGCCGCAAAGGTACAAAATTTTTGTGACAATCTTATCAAATCTCATTTTTTTTACCTAAATTTGCATCCGATATTAAAAACCCTACAGATTATGATTGGACTTAACACATTACTCTTCCTTGGATTGGGCGCACAGGAGTTGCTGCTCATTGCCCTCATCGTGCTACTTCTTTTCGGTGGAGCCAAGATTCCCGAACTGATGCGCGGCCTAGGCAAGGGCGTTAAGAGTTTCAAGGAAGGCATGAAGGAAGTTAACGACGAGGTCAAAAAGGATGAATAATAGCGAACCGGTAACCTTCTGGCAGCACCTTGATGTGCTCCGATGGGTCATCCTGCGTTCGCTGGTTGTCACCACTATCTTCGGCATTGCCGCCTTCTGTATGAAGGACTGGCTCTTTGCCGTTGTACTGGCTCCACGTACTAGCGAGTTCATCACCTTTCAGTGGCTGGGCGTAGAGCCATTCAGTATTCACCTGATGAACACGGGACTCACGGAGCAATTTATGACCCACATGCGTGTGGCCATCTATGCAGGTTTGCTCTGTGCCGCCCCATACGTCATCTTCGAACTATTCCGTTTTGTTTCTCCCGGACTTTACCAAAACGAACGTCGTGCTGCTTTCTGGGTAGTCACCACGGGCTATCTGATGTTTATTCTTGGCACCTTGCTCAACTATTTTCTGATTTTTCCCCTCACCGTGCGTTTTCTGGGGACCTATCAGGTCAGTGCAGAGGTAGAGAATATGCTCACACTTCAGTCTTATACAGACACACTTGTCTCTATGAGCCTAATCATGGGCGTAATTTTTGAACTCCCCATTGTATGTGCAATCCTTGGCCGTCTGCATCTTATCAGCTCCAGCCTCATGAGTCGTTATCGACGTCATGCCATCGTGGCAATCCTCGTCATTGCCGCCATCATCACCCCTACTACTGATATTTTCACCCTTCTGGT
Organism: Prevotella communis; assembly: GCF_022024115.1. Classification (NCBI taxonomy): domain Bacteria; kingdom Pseudomonadati; phylum Bacteroidota; class Bacteroidia; order Bacteroidales; family Prevotellaceae; genus Prevotella; species Prevotella communis. The sequence goes on along the minus strand of NZ_CP091792.1, from coordinate 1,379,756 downwards.
CGTCTCCCTGCCAATCTGGTTGCTCTATGAGTTCAGTATCCTTGTAGTGAAACTGATTCGATAAAGTCCACACCTTTACATTCTCTTTACAACAAAGATGAAGAAGACTATTGTATTGCTCTACTTGATGGTATTGTGGACTTCAGTCATAATAGCCCAGAAACCACAAAGATTTCATCAAGAGTTGCCTGCAGGAAACTACAGTGGGATAACGGCTTTGGGGAATAACAGATATGCCGTGGTGAGCGACAAGTCGGAAACAGAGGGATTCTTTATTCTGCATATTGAGACAGACAGCGTCAAAGGGTGCATCACATCACTAGAGAACGAGGGATTTCAATCCAGCGGTTTGCCAAACAGAGATGTAGAGGGAATCTGCTATCGCCCCACAACAAATACTGTTTTCATATCTGGAGAGAAGGATAATGAGGTATATGAATATACTTTGGATGGAAAACGAACCGGACAACGCCTGGAGATGCCAGACATCTTCAAGAAGGCAGGACACAACTACGGATTGGAATCGCTGACCTACGACAGGAAACGGCATTTATTCTATACTACCTGTGAAAGGCTCCTGGAAGGTGACTCCCTGCTTCGTATCCAATCCTTCAGTGATAACCTGAAACCAGGGTTCTGCTACTATTATAAACCTGATGAACCAATCAGTAAGAAGCATTTCTATGGAGTTTCGGAACTCTGCGCATTAGAAGACGGACGATTATTGGTTTTAGAGCGTCAGATTCGTGTGCCAAAACTAAAACTGGGCGCATCCACCATTATCCGTATCTACGAGACTACGCCAACGGATAAGTCCATATTAGAAAAGAGATTAGTCAAAGAGTTTCGCACCCGACTAAGTCTCACCAGTCGTAAGTTTGCGAATTACGAAGGACTCTGTGAGATACAGGGAAACCGTCTGCTACTGATTGCTGATTCACAGAACAGATTCAAAGGTTTTCTGCGCGACTGGTTTCTGATAATTGGATTTTAAAATACTCATGCCTGAAAATACGCAATTTATTTGGTGTTTTCCTTGCTTATTCGTATCTTTGTAGCCACAAATACTATTACTATGCTTCGAAAAATCAGAATTACACTGGGCAGTGTGATGTTCATAGGACTGTCACTGCTGTTCCTGGACTTTACGGGAACACTACACCAATGGCTTAGCTGGATGGCCAAAGTGCAGGCTTTAGAGGCCGTATTGGCACTGAATGTGGCTGTCATCGCGGGGCTCGCTGTACTCACGTTTCTATTTGGACGTATCTATTGCTCCATCATCTGTCCACTGGGGGTAATGCAGGATGTTTTCGGATGGTTGGGTAAAAAATCCAAGAAAAACAGGTACACCTTTTCTAAAGAATACAAGTGGCTGAGATATGGTCTGCTCGCTATATTCATCGCAGGTTGTCTGGCAGGTGTCGGCACTATCATTGAGCTGTTGGCTCCTTACTCTGCCTTTGGCCGCATCTGTACCATGCTGCTGCAGCCTTTGTGGATGTTGGGTAATAATGCACTGGCATCAATTGCAGAGCATTACGAGAGTTATGCATTCTATGGCGTAGACGTATGGATGAAGTCACTCCCCGTATTCTTCATCGCCCTGCTCACGCTGATTATCATTGCTATCTTAGCCTGGCGAAACGGTCGTACATACTGTAACACCATTTGTCCTGTAGGCACGGTACTGTCGTTTATCTCACGTTTCTCACTGCTGAAGATTCATTTCGACGAGGATAAATGCAAGAACTGTTCGCTGTGTACCAAGAACTGTAAGGCGGCCTGCATAGATTTCAAGAATCACAAGGTCGATTATAGTCGTTGCGTAGTATGTGGGGACTGCATCAAGAGTTGCAAGTTTGGAGCACTGAGCTATTCTAGAAAAACTAGTGGGACCAGTAAAACTGGTACGACTAGTGATGCTAGCGTCGATGCCAACAAACGTTCTTTCTTGATTGCCACAGCCCTTGTATCTACAGCAGCCTTAGCACAAGAAAAGAAACACGTTGATGGAGGACTGGCAGATATCATCGAGAAGAAAGCGCCTGAAAGAAAGACACCAATAGTACCACCAGGTGCCCGTTCGCTGAAGCACATGACACAACACTGTACGGGCTGTCAGCTGTGCGTATCAAAATGTCCCAACGACGTTTTGCGTCCCAGCATGGATATCACAAATCTGATGCAGCCCGTAATGTCATTCGAGAAAGGCTATTGCCGTCCGGAATGTACACGTTGTTCAGAGGTTTGTCCTGCCGGTGCCATCAAACTGATAGACAAGGAAGAGAAGTCAGGTATTCAGATAGGTCATGCTGTGGTCTATCCCGACTTCTGTCTTTCGGCTTTGGGTGAAAACGAGTGTGGCAACTGTGCCCGTCATTGTCCAGTAGGTGCCATTGAGATGGTGCCCAGCGATCCTGAAGACGATCTGTCACCATCTGTTCCCGCAGTCAACGAGAATGCCTGCATAGGTTGCGGTGCCTGTGAGCACCTATGTCCTGTGCGCCCACTATCGGCCATTCACGTAGAAGGTCATGAGGTTCACAAGATGATTTGAGGTTTGAGATTTGAGATTTGAGAATTAAGAATTATGGATAGAAGAGATTTCTTAAAATATATGGGACTTGGCTCAGCTGCTGCTATTGCAGCTTGTGCAGGAAAGAAGAGTGACAACGGCAATGACATTGGCGAGCCACCTGTGGGACAAATGACATACAGGACCAACCCCAAGAACAACGACAAGGTATCCGTATTAGGCTACGGCATGATGCGACTGCCACAACTACCTGATTCTGAAGAGTTTGATCAGGATATGATCAACCAACAGACAGACTACGCCCTGGAGCATGGCGTGAACTACTTCGACACATCGCCCGTGTACTGTCGTGGGCTGTCAGAACGCTGCACAGGTATCGCCCTGAGTCGCCATAAGCGCGAGGAATATCTCGTAGCCACGAAGTTATCAAACTTTGGTGATGCTTCACGCGAAGGATCGATGCAGATGTACCAGAACTCGTTCAAGGAACTGCAGGTTGAGTATATTGACTACTATCTGCTGCACGCCATCGGAGGCAGTATGGAGGAGTTCAACAAACGCTATGTAGACAACGGCATGATGGACTTCCTCATGCAGGAGCGCGAGGCTGGAAGGATTCGGAACCTGGGCTTCTCATTCCACGGTCAGAAAGAAGTGTTTGATGAGGTATTGGCTATGACAGACCAGTATCACTGGGACTTCGTACAGATTGAGCTGAACTATCTGGACTGGAACTATGCCAACGAGATTAACAGCTTTAATGTGGATGCTTCCTATCTCTATGCAGAACTGGAGAAACGTCATATTCCAGCTGTCATCATGGAACCTCTTCTCGGAGGCCGTCTGGTCAAGGACCTGCCACAATATGCCATCAACGAACTGAAACAGCGCGACCCGCAGAAATCAATCGCATCATGGGCCTTCCGCTATGCAGGTACCCCAGAGGGTGTACTCACCGTACTGAGTGGTATGACTTTCATGGAGCATCTGAAAGATAACCTTCTCTCCTACTGTCCGTTGGAACCTCTGACGGAAGAGGAGCAACGATTCCTGGACACAGAGATTGCACAACAGATGATGGAGATGGGTACAATCCCCTGCAACAACTGCCAATACTGCATGCCCTGTCCCTATGGTATCGATATCCCAGGTATCTTCGTACATTATAATAAATGGTTGGTGGAAAAGACGTTGCCTAAGGACAAAGGTGACGAGAACTACCGCAAGAACCGTCGTAACTACCTCATCAGTCTGGACCGTGCCATCCCCAAGGACCGTCAGCCCGACCACTGCATCATGTGTAACCACTGCATTGAGGTGAAGACCTGTCCTCAGAAAATACGTATTCCTCAGGAACTGAAAAAGATTGCTGACCTGATGGAACAACTGAAAAGAGACGAATGAAACAGTACACAGACATATTTTTAGATTTCGACGATACACTTTATGACACCCACGGCAATGCCGTGATAGCACTCGCTGAGACGTATGAGGACTTTCATTTGGACCGCTATTTCAACGATCCACAGGCGTTTTACGAAGACTATTGGAAGACCAACATCGACCTGTGGGGACGCTACTCCAAGGGTGAGATAACACGCGATTATCTTATCGTTGAGCGTTTCCGTCACCCACTTTGTGTGAGTGAAGAATTACGAGTGAAAAATGAGCAGTCAGCCTCTGCCTTCGAAGACTATTGTCTCAAGATAAGCGATGTATTCCTTGACTACTGCTCATCAAAGCCTGGCGTCATTGATGGTGCCCACGAACTGATGGATTATCTCCGCGACAAAGGCTATAGGCTACACATGTGCAGCAACGGTTTTCATGAGGTACAATACAAGAAGCTGAAGGCCTGCGGATTAAGCAACCACTTCGACACCATCATCCTGAGTGAGGATGCAGGCGTCAATAAACCTTCACCATTATTCTTTGAATATGCACTGAAACAGTCGGGTGCCAAGAAGACATCAACAATCATGATTGGGGACAACTTCCAGACAGACATCCTTGGTGCAAAGAATTCCGGCCTAGATACCATTTTCTTTAATCACTGGCCAGAATATCCTGCAACAGAGCCTGTAACTTATGAAGTAAAAGCATTAAAAGATATTATGAACATCCTATAAGATTAAACATATGGAACAGAAGAAAGAAGAACAAATACTTGTACGCATCACTGGTCAGGATCGTCCTGGACTGACCGCATCGGTGATGGGCATACTTGCAAAATACGACGCACAGATTCTAGATATCGGTCAGGCCGATATCCACGCCACCCTGTCACTGGGCATCCTTATTCGCATGGAAGAAGAGCACTCGGGACAGGTGATGAAAGAACTGTTGTTCAAGGCTACCGAACTGGGCGTAAACATCGGCTTTGCCCCTATCACCGATGAAGAATACGAGGACTGGGTGGGCCATCAAGGCAAGAACCGCTATATCCTCATGGTGATGGGGCGCCAGTTGGAAGCCAAGCAGATTGAAGCTGCCACACGCGTCATTGCCGATCAAGGTCTGAATATTGACTCCATCATCCGTTTAACTGGTCGTAAGAGTATCAAGAACCCAGCTAAGCACACCCGTGCCTGCATTGAATTCTCACTGCGCGGCGAGCCCGCCAACCGTCACGAGATGCAGTCAAAGTTCCTCAAACTGTCGGCCGAGATGGAGATTGACTTCTCTTTCCAGCGTGATGATATGTTCCGCCGTATGCGTCGCCTTATCTGTTTCGATATGGACTCCACCCTTATCCAGACCGAGTGTATCGACGAGTTGGCCGAGCGCGCTGGCGTTGGTGCACAGGTGCGTGCCATTACCGAGAGCGCTATGCGTGGCGAGATTGATTTCAAGGAAAGTTTTACGCGTCGTGTAAAATTGCTCAAGGGTCTCGATGTCAGTGTGATGCAAGATATTGCCGAACATCTGCCCATCACCGAGGGCGTTGACCGCCTGATGACCATCCTCAAGCGCTGCGGCTATAAGATAGCCATTCTCAGTGGTGGATTCACCTATTTCGGCGAACACCTGCAGCGCAAATACGGTATTGACTATGTCTATGCCAACGAGTTGGAGGTCGACGAGAACGGCAAGCTCACCGGTAACTATGTGGGCGAGATTGTGGACGGCCATCGTAAGGCTGAACTTCTGAAACTCATTGCACAGGTAGAGAAAGTGAACCTGGCCCAGACTATTGCCGTGGGCGATGGTGCCAACGACCTGCCTATGATATCCGAAGCCGGACTGGGCATCGCCTTCCACGCTAAACCGCGTGTGGTGGCCAACGCCAAGCAGAGCATCAATACCATCGGACTCGATGGCGTGCTTTATTTCCTTGGTTTTAAAGACTCCTATCTCGGTGATCAAGGCAAACTATAATATGAAGACAATACTAGTTGGAATAGCAGTTTGGCTATCGGCCTTAGCTTGCTATGCACAAGCCGACACCACTCAGGTTAGGAAAAAGAAAGAGCGCACCATTGAACTATCGGGCGAAGTCTATGACTCGTTCACCAAGGCCAAGGTGAAAGCACTCATCACATTGATGCGTTCAGACTCTACGTTTGTGGACTCTATGACCTGTTGGACATGGAGCACTTCTTCTTATTACCAGTTTAAGGTACCTGCTAAGAATGCCGACTATATCATCAAAGCCTCTGCCGAAGGATATAATGATACCACAATGAACTATAAGTTGCGCCATATTGCACGCAACTCATGGTTTGAACTGCCTCGCATCCTCATGAAGAAGAAGCAGCGCAGCGACGATGATATCTATAAGGAAATCGGACTCGGAGGAGTCGTCGTAACAGGTACCAAGGTAAAACTGGCCTATCGTGGTGACACGCTGGTGTATAATGCCTCCGCCTTTAACCTGCCAGAAGGTTCTATGCTCGACGGACTGATTCGTCAGATGCCCGGTGCCGAACTCAAGGACAACGGAGACATCTATATCAACGGCAAGAAAGTGGACTATCTCACGCTGAACGGTAAGGACTTCTTTAAGGGACAGAACAAGGTAATGCTCGACAACCTGCCCTACTACACCGTGAAGGAACTGAAAGTCTTTGACAAGAGTACCAAACAGAGTGAACTCATTGGCCATGATGTCGAGAAGAAAGACTACGTGATGGATGTGCAGCTGAAGCGCGAATACAATCGTGGTCTGATGGGTAATATTGAAGGCGGGTACGGTACCGACAAACGTTACATGGGACGCCTGTTCGGCCTCTACTATGATGACCACTCACGTGTAAGCGTCTTTGCTAATGCCAACAACGTGAATGAAACCCACAGGCCTGGAGCTGAAGGCGAATGGACACCCAGTAATACGCCGCAGGGACTAAGGTCTATGAAACAGACGGGCCTGCATATTGAGACCGAAGATGCTGACAAAAACTGGGAGACCAACCTCGATGCCGTCTTCGCATGGGATGATGCCGATAATATGAGCCGTACTTCCAGCGAGCGCTTTGCCACAGGCGGAAATATCCTTGGAGGCTCTGAGTCATGGAGCCGCCAGAAAGATTTCCGTTTTCAGGCCTTTGACTACTTCCAAATAAAGAAGCCTGTCACATTGTGGGGTACACTCAATGTCACCTATACCAATGGGCATCGCACTAACGGCAGTCAGGACTCCACCTACCGCGAGAGCCTCATCAACCAATCCTTCAACGACGGATTGACACGTTACCGCACGCTGAACCTAAGTGGTACAATCGGCTTACATCATAAATTCGCCTGGGGCGATTATCTGATGGGCGGACTGACTGGCAGCTATACGCGCCAGAAACCAAGCGACAGCTGGACGATGAACCGCACACTCTTCACACAGACAAGTGATACGGACCTGCGCCATAACTATGCCGACACACATGGTGACAATTATAGCTATGAGGCAGAATTCGGCTATTATCTCCAGCTACTCAACAGGTGGTTTATTGGCGCCAATGCCAGTTATACGCAGTCGTTAGACAATAGCAATAACCTGCGTTATCGCCTGGACCGTTTGGCTGAGGACAAACTACAGACGGAATGGCTACCTTCCACGCATGAAGAACTGAAGAGTGTGATAGACCTTAACAACTGCGACGAGCAACAACTGCTTACTCGTACCGCCAGTACCACATTAGAGGTCATGCACTCCAGCGACAATGAGTATTTCTCATTCTCACTCCCCATCAAGAATCCACACGAGCGACTTTATTATAATGACTTTGCCGGGCTCGACACCATTGCCCGTCGCAGTTACGTGGAAATAGCGCCTAGCATCAGCTGGTCGCGCTGGGGCAAGAAGAATGGCCTGAACAGCTTAGGCTATAGCATGAACATGAGCAGACCATCCTTGGCAGACCTGATGCCCGTCGATGATACAACCAACCCACTGGTCACCACCATCAACAACCCTGACCTGAAACCTACGCTGACACATAACGTGAATATCGGTTTTCAGTTCAACAATGACTCCATCCGCCGTTTCATCCGTGTGTGGAGTAATGCCTCGCTGACTCAGCACTCTATTGGTACACGCACCATCTACGATACCGCGACAGGTGTCTATACCTATATGCAGGACAATATCAACGGCAACTGGAACTGGAACCTCGGCACGAGCTATGAGCAACCACTCGACAGTGCCAAACGAATCACCCTGCAACAGCGTTTCAGCGTCGATTATCTCCATTCTGTAGATTTCGATGTGGTCTATGAATCCAATAAGCCCTTTGAGGAATATGACTTCCTGAAGAGCACCGTACACAACTGGACGCTCAACGAGCACCTGGGTGTAGAATACCAAAAGGACAAGCTCACCATTGGTATCAGCGGCGAGATAGACTGGCGCCGTTCAACCAGCCATCGTGCCAACTTCGAGAATATCTCGGCCTTCGACTATAACTACGGTGGACTGCTGCGCTACACCATTCCCTGGGTAGAACTGAACATCGCTACCGACATCCGCATGTATAGTCGCAGGGGCTATCAGAGTGAGATGATGAACACCGACGACCTGGTGTGGAATGCCGAACTGGCACGCTCACTGTTCAACGAGAAACTCACATTGAAGTTCACGGCCTTCGACCTGCTGCACCAGCTTTCCAACAAGCAATACAGCGTCAATGCACAAGGTCGCACAGAGACTTGGAACAACTGCATCCCCCGCTACCTGATGCTCTCCGTTGCCTATAAGTTCAATAAACAACCAAAGAAATAAAAAAAATAAGAGGTGAGACGTTTCAATCTCACCTCTTATTTTTTATGATAGCATTCCCTTAGTTAATCAGGAATATCTTGGTCTGACCGTTGTAGGTAGCCTTCACTGTAGCACGGCCCTCAACGATAGGACTAATCTCGCACTTCACGCCTGGCACGTCAGCCTTAGCCTCCAGCTTGGTATTAGCCTTCAGAGGACCATAGACCTGATAGCGAATCTGGTCGGCATAGCCATTCTGATTGTTGAAGCGGATAGGTGTGGTGGGGATATTCAACTTCTGGCCATCAGCAGTAATAGTGAGCTGAGGAACAACAGGAGCCGTATGTTCTGCACCTTTAGAGAAACTGATTCCGTGGAGGTCGAACAAGCCCTGAGGGCGCTGAGGCTGCTGGGGACCACGACCAAAGCCAGGACGTCCCTGAGGCTGCTGGGGCTGCTGTACCTCTGGACCATCAGCCACGAGGTAGATAGCATGCTTGCCACTAAGACCCTCTAAAGCAGGAACGGCAGCATAAAACATTGTCTCCTTACGGTCTGCATTAGCGGGCACGTCAACGACAGCAATCTCCTGACCCTTCCAGGGATCATCCAACTTAACGCGAATCTTGAAGGCGCCCTTGCCACTGGGTGTCAGATTGAGACCAAGTGTAGTCTTGTCACCAGCCTTAGTTCCCTCGAAAGCCTTACAGCCCTTGGTATCCTGAGCCAGTCCACCGAAACCAAAGTACTTGAAACCAACAATACCACCATTCTGGATACCAGCGAGGTCCATAGAGTTGTTCCACACGTCGTGGTTGTCCTGCATCCAGTTGTTGGCGTTGGGGCCATACATGAAGGCAGCATAACCAGCGCTATAATAGTTATAAGGAGGCAAACCAAAAATCTGGAAGCCCTCGCTGGTCACCTCAGCACCTGTATATTCATTGCCGTCGGTAGCCTTTGCAGTCCACACATTATCCTTTTTATAAGGATCATAACCAGTGATAACCACCTTACCACCCTTAGCCACAGGCTTCTTGTCCCATGTAATCTTCACAGGAGCCACCATAGCCTGACGAGCATTACCAAAGCCACGTGGAGGACGATGATAGAACACATACCACTGTCCGTTGATTTCCTGTAGCGAACCGTGTGTGTTATGGCCAGCGTTCGTTGTAATCAACTTTGAGCCATCCTCATTCAGGACAACACCACGAGAGTCAACCAACACGCCACCAGAACGCCAGGGACCTAGGGGAGAGTCGCCATAGGCATAGCGCAGAGCTGAGTTCGTGTTGCCCAGGCCATACTCCTTGCCAGAGTAACCAGAGAACACCATCACGTACTTATTACCCACCTGACGGATACTTGATGCCTCGAAGAAATTGAAGTCTTTAGGATCCTGACCCTTATAAAGAGCCTTATACTCGCTGCCAGCCTTATCCAACAGACGACCGTCGGCACTTACAGCAGGAATAAACGGATCTATGGGTTCCGTTCCGGGACGCTTAGAATACATCGTGTTCTGGTCAAGTTCTACAGCAGTAGAGTGCTGGAAACCATAGAACACGTAAGCACGGAAACCGATGTTATAATCCTTATCTTTCTTATCCGTGATATTCTCAATGAATACTGAGGGGTCGAAATCAATCAGTGAACCAGGCAGACACTGGCGACCATCCTCTGTGAGGTTGATGGGTTTAAAGGGACCATTGGGGCGGTCACCCTTACACACCATTGGCGTGCGACGCCAGCCACGAGAGTGAGGATAGAGGTAGTAAGTCTTCTTACCAGTTGTTCTGTCCTTTACCTCCACCAAGTCAGGCGCATACATCGTGTCCCACTGACCATCTACAAACCACGAGAAGATTGGACCTTCATCGCGCCACTGACTGAGGTCTTCTACAGGTGCTGACCACATACGGATATCTGGACCGCAGTAGGCTGAATAGTTCACATCGTGCGAACCAATGATGTAAGCACGAAACTTTCCCGGCTGATCGGGATCTTCAAACACACGGGGTTCACCATCGGGCACATGTTCCCACAATGGCAAATAGGGATTCTGGGCATTGATACCCATTGTGGCTGCGAAAGCCACAGCTAATAAAAAGATCTTCTTCATAAAACTCGTTAAAGGTTTTTATTCCGACTGCAAAGGTACCAAAAATCCGCGACAAGACTTTTGGATTATGTGTCTTATCCTTCTGATTTTGTTACATCAGGCAAAGAATTGGCGGATAGAAGCCATATAACGGGTTAATTGTTTGGGATAACTGCGTCCCCAGCGCGTGATGCTGTTATGACAAAAGCTGATGGTCAGCCGTTTGCGGGCGCGTGAGATAGCCACATAGAATTTGCGTGCCTCTTCCTGTCCGCCACTCTCTGTATCGGCATAGACGCTGGGATATTTTCCTTCCACCGCATCATAGACGATGACATGGTCAAACTCCAGTCCCTTTGCCTTATGTACCGTACTCACAAAAACACGGTCCGTCATACTGGAAGCCCCACAGAGGTCGGCCTCCTTCATGGTGGTCAGGTCCTGGATATGCCGGTGAAGCTGGTCAACCAACGACAGTCCACTGGCAGATGAAATCAGTTCCTGTTCTATATACCTTATTATATATGGCAGCTTTGGCATATGACCTATACGGCCAATGTCACGCAGATAGTCAAACGTATATTGCAGTTCAGCCGAGAGTGGTGTAATACCACTCTGCACATAGAGCCTGCTACGCGAATGCTGATAGAGGTCGGCATAGAGATGACGGAAGCGGTCTATGGTTTTCTGGTGACGTCTGATAAACTCCTGCTGACGTCCGACGATACTCCTGGCACGATCATAGCAATAAATCATCAGACTATTCGTAGCCAGTATATCATCATTAGCCAGGTGCGAGTTATGTCCCTCAAGCCCCAGCTGTACCAATAAGTCCTTTAACTTATAACTCTTCAGGCGCGGACGCAGCAGGCGTGCCATCTTCAGACTATCAAAATAAGAAGGCCAAATCCGGTACATCGACAGGTCTGGTGCATATCGCTGCATGTTATGCTCCATAATCTGATAGTCGTAAGTAGCATTATGTCCCAGGATAGCACAGCCACGGGAGAAATCCACAAATCGTTGTAAGGCCTCCTGATGCGACAGATGCGGTTGTGCCGCATACTCCTCTACCAGCGGGTTCACCACCTCGCCCAGCATCTCAGGAATCGTACGTTCTGTCTCAATGAAGATATTCAACTCCTCTATTACCCTACCCTGTCTGACCTTCACGGCTGCAATCTGCACGACATCATCCTCAAAGACATTCAGGCCTGTGGTCTCTGTATCAAACACCACAACATCCTGTTTCTCATAGACCTTGACAAACTCACTCAGATAGGTAGAACCCTCATAATCCAGGAAATCAACAGGCGACAAGGCCAGTTCCATCACCTGACGTACGAACTGCCTTGAGGCACTATTGGAAGTATAGACATGAAGCCCGGTAAACAGATGCGACCAGGCTATGAAATTCTGTTCCATCGACACCACACTGAGATGAGCCAACAGCAGACGCACCTCTGGCGTAGAGAAACAGTCGATACCAGATATCTTGAAATGTGGCAAGGTCTGCAACGCACCACTCACGTCATCGGCATCACTATTGAAAGCCACGATTACCGCCACCGTGTCGTCAGGATACTGTTCGTAGATACGACGTACCTCATGCGCCACGATGTTAGCCTCATCCACATTCGTATCAGCCTCAAGAAACTGCAGGTCGCCTACCTGCTTCTCCGTCTTGTTTTGCGTTGATGGCAACAGGTCATGAGCTATACCCAGTTGCTGTTCACCATACTGATTAAAGACATCCAGCAGATACTGGGGTGAACGGTAGTTGACGAAGAAATTATGGAAATGTCCCTCGCCGCAGCGCTCTTTCAACAACGTCAGCGTGTCCGTCTGTGCACCCATAAAAGAGAATATAGCCTGCTGAGTATCACCTAGATACACTACAGTTGCTTCAGTATCAGTAAAACCATCAATAATTGCCAGTTGAAGCGGATTCAGATCCTGAACCTCATCTATCTGAAGCCATTTCAGTTTCTTGATAGGATGCGCTTCCACCTGTTCTGCATGATGCGATTCTGTCGCATCATACTGCACCAGCATATCGTAGGTTTTCAGGAGCAGGTCCTCAAAATCCATCAGATCGTTTTGCAGCTTGTATAATTCATACTGACGGGCCGCATTCAGGCTCAACAAGAGGGCTGCGGCCTCCCTACTGAGCAACGCATGCTCATCCAGGAACAGACTGGCTTGATGATATAGCGTGATAGACGAGTCCTGTGTATATGGCAGACGGAAAGCGATACACAATTCCTTCAAAGCCGATGGCTGCATGGCATCACGATGTACCATCAGTTTCGACGGATAACGATGCTCACACTGATACATCAGGTGTTGCAGGTTCAGTATCTGAGAATAGCGCTGTCTGTCCTTGTTGTCACCCAGCACTTTCAGTTCATCCTCACCCAGGAAATCAGCCATGATACTAAACGACGTGTCATTATCTATCACAGCCGTATGCTCTGGCACAATACCGTTCTCAAACAGAAAGCGCGAGCAGAAGCGATGCACATTACCCACAAAGAGCGCATCCAGTCCTTTCACGTTACCCATACGCTCATAGATACGTTCCTTCATGCCTCGTGAGGCACGATTAGTAAAGGTCAGACAAGCCATATCGGCAAATTCCTCCCCATGTTCATGAGCCCATACGATACGCTCGGCAAGCACAGCCGTCTTACCGCAACCTGGAGGGGCGAGCACCAGATGACAGCCCCCCGTAGCCTCAATGACTTGTTGTTGTTCTGTGTTAAATGTCATCACCACATTGCAAAGGTAACCCTTTTCTGGCATATTGACAAGCGTTTTAGTTAAATATAGCGAATTTTTTTTGCCAATCATCCGAAATGTAGTACATTTGCTTACACAATTTATCTATGAACTCTAAAATTATTCAATTATGGAACCAACACTCATGTATGCTCTTATTGGCGCTGGAATCTTTTTCCTCGCCATCTTCGTTTTCGTATCCTATGTGAAGGCACCACCCTCATTCGCCTTCATCATTTCAGGTCTTTCCAAGCAGCCTCGCGTGCTCATTGGTAAGGGCGGATTCCGTATTCCGTTCCTCGAGCGTCTGGACCGCGTCTACCTGGGACAGATTACTGTAGATATCAAGACAGAGGAGAGCGTGCCTACCAACGATTTCATCAATGTTGACGTTGATGCCGTGGCCAAGATTCGTGTCACACCCGATAGCGAGGGAACCCGTCTGGCAGCCAAGAACTTCCTGAACATGACGCCCGACGAGATTGCCATGCAGTTGCAGGACTCCCTGCAGGGTAACATGCGTGAGATTATCGGTACGCTCGACCTGCGTTCGCTGAATACCGATCGTGATGGTTTCTCTGACCAGGTGATGGCTAAAGCGTCACCCGACATGGCGAAACTGGGTATCGACATCATCTCATGTAACATCCAGAACGTGACCGACCGCGAAGGCCTTATCAAGGACCTGGGTGCCGACAACACTGCCAAGATCAAGAAAGATGCCGCTATCAACCGTGCTATCGCTGAGCGCGACGTGAAGATTGAGGTGTCTAAGGCCGACAAGGAGTCTAATGATGCCCGCGTGGATGCCGATACCGCTATTGCTATCAAGAACAACGATCTCGCCTTGAAGCGTGCTGCCCTGAAACAGCAGGCCGACACCGCTCAGGCCGATGCCGATGCTGCATACGCTATCCAGCAGCAGGAACAGCAGAAGACCATCAACGTGAAGACCGTTGAGGCTGAGATTGAGAAGACCAAGCGTGAGCAGATCCTGTCAAAGGAGCGCATTGAGATTAAGCAGAACGAACTGTCTGCTGAGATTGAGAAGAAGGCTGATGCCGATAAGTATAAGGTTGAGCGTGATGCTGCCGCAGAACTGGAACAGCGCAAGCGTGTGGCTGAGGCTCAAAAGTATGAGGCCGAACAGCGTGCACTTGCCCAGAATGCCGAGTCTGATGCTACCCGTTACCGTCTGGAACAGGAGGCTGCCGGTATCAAGGCCAAGGGTGAGGCCGAGGCTTATGCTATCCAGAAGAAAGGTGAGGCCGAAGCGCTTGCTATGGACAAGAAGGCTGAGGCTTACAAGAAGTATAACAATGCAGCTGTCGTTCAGATGATGATCGAGGTACTGCCTCAGGTTGTAGAGAATGTGGCTAAGCCTATCTCAGCCATCAAGGATGTCAATATCTACAGTGGTGACGGCCAGGGTATCTCTGCCATGAGCGGCAACGTGCCCGTAGCCATCAAGCAGGCCTTCGACGTGCTGAAGAGTGCCACTGGCGTTGATATGGCCGACATCATGCGTGCTGGCACTATCGAGGCTAAGACTACCCGCAACGTCAACCTGAATGATCAGGCTCGCGATGCTGTTGATAATATCACGGGTGAAAAGTAAAGACTTATTATCATACATACGTGAAGGTCGCACGATGACGCAACAGGAGAAGTTGCGGCTCATCGTGCAACTTTCTATTCCCTCTATCCTTGCACAGATATCCGCCACGGTGATGTTCTTCATCGACGCATCCATGGTGGGACATCTGGGTGCAAAGGCTTCTGCTTCCATCGGACTGGTTGAGACCACCGGATGGCTGATGGGCGGACTGGCCTCTGCAGCCTCGATGGGATTCTCTGTACAGGTGGCCCATTTCATTGGTGCCAACGACTTTGAGGCGGCACGTCGTGTGTTGCGTCAGGCCTTGGTATGCTGCCTGATATTCAGTTTCGTGATGAGTGGCATCTGCATAGGCATCAGTCCCTTCCTGCCCTACTGGCTTGGCGGCAGTACAGAGATAGCACGTGATGCCTCACTCTATTTTGCCATCATCGGACTGGCAGGCATCTTCTTCCAGATGGAAGGACTGGCAGGCTCTATGCTGAAGTGCTCAGGTAATATGAAGATACCCTCTATCCTCAACATTGGTATGTGTGTGATGGACGTTATCTTCAACTATTTCTTTATCTATATCCTCGACCTCGGCGTGATGGGCGCTGCCATGGGCACAGGACTTGCCGAACTCGTCACAGCCATCCTGATGTTGTATTTCCTGCTGGTAAAGAGCGATATGCTCCGTCTGAAAGGTTTCCCAGGCTCGTTCCGTCCAAAGAGCGATACCGTTGGCACAGCCTTTAAGATTGGGGCACCTATGGGACTGCAACACCTGCTGATGGGCGGTGCACAGATAGTAAGCACGCTGATAGTAGCCCCGCTGGGCACTATCGCCATAGCCTCCCACTCGCTGGCCATCACCGTTGAGAGTCTCTGTTATATGCCAGGCTTTGGTATAGCTGAAGCAGCCACCACACTTGTAGGACAGGGAATAGGTGCCGGTCAGAAGGTGCTGACCAGAAGTCTGGCACTGATGTCTGTGGGCATGGGCATCGTCGTGATGACCTTCATGGGTATCCTGATGTGGACCTTCGCACCAGAGCTGATGACAATCATGTCGCCTGTAGACGACGTTATCACACTGGGTACCGATGTCCTGCGCATCGAGGCATGGGCCGAACCGATGTTTGCTGCCGCCATCGTATGCAATGGCGTCTTCGTGGGTGCCGGCGACACGCTGAAGCCAGCCTTTATGAGTCTGGCATCCATGTGGGGCGTACGTCTGACGCTGGCCTGGTACCTGTCAAAGGATTACGGCCTGATGGGGGTCTGGCTGGCAATGGCCATAGAACTGACCTTCAGAGGCATCATTTTCCTGACACGCCTCTTTACTGGGAACTGGAACAACAAACTGAAACTTAAAATGGATAATTGATAATTTATGAAAATCAAATGTATTATAGCCAGTCTGCTGTTTGTATTGCCAGCAGCCGCTCAGACCAATGAGGTGCTGCTTGAGACAACAGAGGGCAACATCCGTGTCATGCTGTATGATGACACACCGCTGCATCGTGACAACTTCCTGAAACTCGTGGATGAACAATTTTATGACTCCCTGCTCTTTCACCGTGTCATCAGGAATTTCATGATACAGGCGGGCGACCCAAAGAGTAAGCATGCAGAATCAGGAGAGATTCTGGGCGGAGGCGATCTGGGCTATACGCTGCCTGCAGAAATCAAGACGCCTACACACTATCATGCCAGAGGAACCCTGGCAATGGCTCGCGAGGGCGATGCCAGAAACCCGCAGAGACGCTCCAGCGCCTGCCAGTTCTATATCGTATGGGGTAAGACCTATTCCACCAAGGAACTGGAAGCCATCCAGGAGAAGGTGCTCGAAAATACCAAGGGACAGACCAGATTCAGTTCTGAGATGTACTGGACTTACAAAAAGCGCGGCGGTTCGCCCCATCTCGACGGACAATACACCGTGTTTGGCGAAGTCACCGAGGGACTGGATGTCGTAGAGAAAATCCAGAAGGTGTTTACCGACGACTACAACCGTCCTGTTAATGATGTGCGCATTATCAGGGCTACGAGAATCAAAAGATAGACATAAAACCCATATACAACGAAAATGCAGGTCTTGGTTCACCAACCAGCGGCCTGCATTTCATTCGATATTAATAACTAAAAACCTTTTCTACTTTTGTTACCCTTAATGCAATCTCTATTACCTTACTAATACCTACTTTCCTTAAAAACAATCTAACCTTATAACTAACTAACCTATTGATTCTCTTTTTACTAACTTTCTATGCTTTTTACTAACTCTATGCTCGCCTTTCACAAGGGTACTAACTAAACTTTCTACCTAATCAAACTAAATACTATTGAAGATCTCTTTTGTCATTGTTTCCTTTTGACGATGCAAAGGTACGACGAAATCTGATAACTCGTATCAAATTCCGTCGCCTTTTGCAAGAAAAATAACGTATTATTGATTAAAATCAAGCGTTTGTGTTCGCACACAGGTAATTTTCCAACCAATTTGCCAATTCCACGAACTCTGGAATTGAAAGCTGTTCCGGACGCTTGGTTAATACCGAAGAATACTCGTCAAAAAATGGAGAGTCAGCAGGCAGCATCTGCTTCAAACTGACACGCAACATCTTACGACGCTGGTTAAACGTGGTCTTCACAATGCGTTTAAACAGTTCCTCGTTGCATCCCAGTTTCTGCACTTTGTTGCGTGTCATGCGAATCACGGCACTCTGCACCTTTGGAGGCGGATTAAACACGCCTGGCTCTACCGTAAACAGATACTCTACATCATACCATGCCTGAATCAGTACCGACAAGATGCCATACTGTTTATTTCCTGGCTGTGAGGCCATACGTAGGGCCACCTCACGCTGAATCATACCTGTGCAACAAGGAATCAAGTCGCGATTATCCAGCATCTTGAAGAATATCTGCGAGGAGATATCATAGGGATAATTGCCTGTAAGCACAAACTGCTGTCCGTCGAACACCTTGCGCAGGTCCATCCGCAGGAAGTCCTCACCCAGGATATTCTCGCGCAACTTCGGGAAATGCTCGTTCAGATACTCCACCGACTCACGGTCAATCTCTACCACCTTAAACGGGCGAGGCTTCTCCACGATATACTGCGTCATCACACCCATACCCGGTCCTACCTCCAGCACAGGGATATCAGGACAGGCATCTACAGTATCAGCTATGCGCTTTGCTATAGACAGGTCGGTCAGGAAGTGCTGACCAAGGTTCTTTTTCGGTCTTACTTGTTTCATATAAGTACAAGTTTACTTGATTATTCATCCATCTGAAAGAGCGGGTCTTCGGGCATCACCATCACAGGAGCTGTCTCGTAGGCCATCTTCACCTTGGCAGGCACATATTCGTTGGGCACCACCAGGCGGAACATATACTCACGGAACCAGCGGTCCGTCATAATCAGGCAACCCTGCTGTCCCCAAGAAGCACCCCATGAGTTCTCCACCTTCCATTTCGTGGCCTTGCCCTTGCTGTCAAGGTCAACAGCCGTCAGCGTCATTGCATGTGTAGAACCACTATCGAACGTAGAGATACGCTCAGCCTTATTCATGCCAAACGAGGTATTAAACAATGAGCCGTAGTCAAAGTTCTCCGTATCGGCATAGCCGCGCTTGCGGTCCAGCATCTTACCTACGTCATAAGAAGAATAGAGCTTATGACCAGCTTTCAGTGTGTTGATGGCCATCTCCTCGATATCGTCCATGGGCAGGTTGATGTATTTCCAGTTGTGTCCGTCGTAGGTGTGGCGGTCAAACTCTACCTCGTAGGTCTTGTAGTACTCACGACGGGGGTCGTTCATCACCATGATAAACGTGCCATTGAGCGACTTGCCTACAACCTCTTTATAGAAAGACTGTGGGGTATACTCCTTGGCCTCGCCTACAGTCTGTCCCTTGCTGTTCTTAAAGGCGTAGGTAAACTTCATGGGTGGCTCACCAATGGTGTACTGCAACATGTGGTAGATCTGACTGAGCATGCGTGTCTTTGCCTTCTCGATAGCAGATGCCTTCTTGTCTTTCTGCACCATATCACGCAACTGCAGACCGAACTCACGCAGTTTGCTGGCAATCAGGGCACGAGCCTTTGAGGTATTGTCACTTGAATATGACTCAGGCATCACCTCCGTAGGCACCAGTCCGTATTTCTCTGTCAGGTCGGCCACGCCACAGAATGTGCCTCCATCATTGATAGGATAATGGAAGAAGAACTGCACACGCTGGTCGTCAATAGGCTTCTTAGCCGTATCAATACAGCCCTGCAGCATCAGGTTGGCCTTCTCCAACTGGTCATAGAAGAAGAGATAAGCCTGTGAGAACGTCACATTGAGCGAGTCGGTACGCAGGTTGAAGTCAGAGCGCAGCACGTTCAGTCCACTGAACATCCAGCAGCGGCCAGACGATTTCTGGTCTGTGATGCTCTGCTTCTTCGTCTCTATGCTGAAATGCGTATCCAGCGCGCCTGCGTTCTTGCGGTTCTGCGACAAGTCGTCAATGGCATTCGCGGCAATAGCGTTTACCAATGCACGATCAGCAGGCTGCAGCGCATTCTCGTTTTCAATCTCAGAGAGCATCTTCTTGCTGATGCCTCCATCTTTCGTTTGTGCCTGCGTTGTCATGGCGACACACAAGGCAGCTAAAATCAGTACGTTTTTCATATTATCAATTTTTACTTTTTACTCTTTAACCTTTCTCTTGATCTTCCATCCCAATGCAGCCACAAGAATAGTCATCATGGGACTCAGGATATTAAAGAAGCAATAAGGCAGATAGGCGATGGTAGCCACACCCAGCACCGTGCTCTGCGTCAGTCCGCAGGTATTCCAAGGCACCAGCACACTGGTCACCGTGGCCGAGTCTTCTGCCGTACGGCTCACCAGCCGTGGTTCGTAGCCCTGCTTCTCATATACGTTCTTAAACATATTCACCGTCAGCACAATACTGATAAACTGGTCGCCTGTGGCTGCGTTCAGGAAGAGGCCTGTGCTGGCTGTAGAGGCCACCAGCCCTACCCTGCTCTTCACCCAACTGATTACCACTCTTGTGATGCTCTCAATCATACCGCTAGCCACCATCACGGCTCCGAAACACATGGCACAGACAATCAGCCAGATGGTATTCAGCATACCAGCCATGCCACCCGTAGATACCAGCTCGTTGAGTTCTGCCGAGCCCATCTCAATATTTGTAGGACCATAGAAAGTCATCACCAGGCCTTTTGTCAGGGCTGCCACACTGCCCAGCTCTGCATCGCCAGCTATCTCCTTCAGAATATGCGGCTGCAGGATGATGGCCATCACTCCGGCCATCAGGGCCGAGAGGAACAGCACGATGAGCGAGGGCACGCGCTTCACAATCAGCACGCCGGTAAGCACAGGTACCAGAAGCGTCCACAGCGAGATATTAAACTTACCTCCCAGTCCCTCTGTATATTGATGCACATGAATACTGTCGTCAGCATCAAAGCCCAGTCCTAATGCCGTAAATATCAGAAGTGTCAACATAAAGACAGGCATCGTGGTCAGCATCATATAGCGTATGTGCTTAAAGATATCCACACCAGCCGACGAGGATGCCAGGATGGTGGTATCACTCAGGGGCGACATCTTATCACCGAAATAGGCACCAGAGATGATGGCGCCTGCAGCAATGGCCTCGCTAACGCCCAGCGCATGACTGATACCCAGCAATGCCACACCTATCGTGGCTATCGTGGTCCACGAACTGCCTGAGAGCAGCGACACCAGCGCACAGATTACGCAGGCACAAAGCAGGAAAAACTGGGGCGACAACATCTGCACGCCATAATATATCAGCGTGGGCACCACGCCACTTATCATCCACGCTCCTGCCAGCATACCTACTGCCAGCAGTATCAGTATCATAATAGCCACGCCGCCCACGGTTTTCTCTATCTGCTGCTCAAACGATTTCCATGGCTCCTTGTAGAATACCATCGAGATAAACACGCACACAGCCATAGCTGCCAATAGAGACACCTGACTGCCACCGCTCAGCGAATCACTGCCAAACAGCGCAATAACCACAGCCAGCAGACCTATCAGGACCACTAGTGGAATAGCTGCTACAAGAGGATGAGGGAGTTCTTTCATCAATATCACATATATTTCAGTGTGCAAATTTACAAAATAAATCGCAAAAAAGTAAATTTGCACTTATATATTTGTATTTGTGATGAAACATACCTTATTTTGGAAGCAACCATATTGATGAGAACAGCCACATTGAGAAATGTCGCAATAATAACGACAGATGATTATTTCCCAACGAACTGGCTCGGACTGAGACCCGTGATGCGCTTGAAGAGGCGGGTGAAATGATGGGGAAAGTCGAAACCCAACAGGCGGGAGGTCTCGCTGACGTTATGCCCTTGCATCAAAAGACTTTTCGCCTGATTGATGACATAATTATGTATATAACCGATAGCAGTGCCGCCCGTGGCCTTGTGGACAATGTCACCAAAGTATCGGGGAGAATAAGCCAGTTGGGAGGCACACCAGGCTACAGTGGGCAAGCCTTGCGACAATTGTCGGTTCTCGCGAAAATAGGTATGCAGTAAGTTATGGAAACGCTTTAGCAGGTCGGTCTCTCCCCTATTCTCTTCCGATAACTGGCGCAAATAGATACGATTGCAGTATTCCAGTATCAGGTGCAAATAAGCCAGCAGCACACTTCGGAGTGAAGGGGAATCCTCATGCGCCTGCAACTCTTGTCGCATCTGAGCCACCAACTGCGTGATGCAGAGCCACTCGTCTGGATCCATGCGCAGCGAGCCATCGAAGAAATACGAGAAGAACTGATAGTGATCAATCTGACGCTCCAATTCGCTGCCGTGCAACAGCTCAGGCGACCATAGCAGCACCCAACCACTTAACGAGATGCGCTCACCATTGTCCTCCAGTCCGCCTATTTGTCCTGGTTCCACTGCAATGATAGAACCATCGCTCACCTGCAATTTCCGCATGCCGTATGAGAGATTGAAGGGGAACTGTCGTTGGATGAACAACCCATACACACCATAGTTGTTCAAGCTGTGACGGAAGGGTGCCAGCTCGTCATAATGGATGATGCTAATTAATGGGTGCAACACCGGTGCATCCACAAAACGAGCATAGTCGTTGGGGCTGTCTAACTTCAAAATATTCCTCATATTGGTGGCAAAGATACGCAAAATAATCTAATAATGGTATATATTTTACGTTATTTAAGCACTTTCTGCGGAATTGGTATATAATCAGCCAATTTGTGTAATACCTATATAATATATTATGTGTACTTTTGCACCCAGAAACTTAAAACAGAATAATTATGTTAGGCAATTTTACATTCCACAATCCTACGAAGTTGCACTTCGGTGAGGATTCTTTAAGCAAACTGAGTGAAGAACTGAAGAACTATGGCAAGAAGGTGATGCTCTGCTATGGCGGTGGCAGCATTAAGCGCAACGGCATCTACGATCAGGTGATGGCCGAGCTGAAGAAGGCAGGCTGCGAGGTGGTAGAGATAGCCGGTGTGATGCCCAATCCTACTATAGAGAAGGTATTAGAGGGAGCCCACATGGCTCGCCAGGAGAATGTGGATTTCATCCTTGGTGTGGGCGGCGGCTCTACCGTTGACTACTGTAAGGCCGTAGCCGGAAGTGCTTGGTACGATGGCGACCCTTGGGAGTATTACTTCAAGAACTGGCAACCGATGACCTGCCGTTGGATTCCTGTGGGTTGTGTGCTCACAATGGCTGGCACTGGCTCTGAGATGGACAGCTGTTCGGTTATCTCCAGCCATACGGAGAACCGCAAGTTGTTCTATAACTTCCGTAACCCCGACTTCTCCATCCTCAATCCTCGCTTCACCTTCACCGTTCCCAAGTATCAGATGGTGGCTGGTATCTACGACATCATGAGTCATATTCTGGAGCAGTATCTCTCTGGCACCGACGACAACACCAGCGACTATATCGCCGAAGGACTGATGCGCTCACTTATCGTCAGCAGCCGCAAGGCTAACGTGAATCCTGAGGACTACGAGGCTCGTTCGAACATCATGTGGACAGCCACTTGGGCACTCAACACGCTCATCGACCGCGCTAAGGCCACCGACTGGATGGTGCACATGCTGGGTCAGGCTGTGGCTGCCTATACCGATGCCACTCACGGTCACACCCTCGCTGCCGTCAGCGGTGCCTACTACCGTCTGCTCATCAGCAAGTCGCCCGATGCCGTGCAGAAGTTCAAGCGTCTGGCCATGAACGTATGGGGCGTTTCTGCCGAGGTTAAGACCGACGAGCAGGTTGCGATGGAAGGTCTGGAGACGATGGAGCAGTGGATGCGCGAACTGGGATTGGCGATGAATATCACCGAATGTGGTGCCAAGCCAGAGTTGATTGAGGGAATGGCTGATGCCTGCCCCATCTGTCAGGGTGGCTACTACATTCTGAATCGCGATGAGGTTGTACAGGTACTGAAGGATAGCCTTTA
The DNA here is from genome assembly GCF_022024115.1 of Prevotella communis. Classification (NCBI taxonomy): domain Bacteria; kingdom Pseudomonadati; phylum Bacteroidota; class Bacteroidia; order Bacteroidales; family Prevotellaceae; genus Prevotella; species Prevotella communis. The sequence continues at coordinate 1,356,021 of NZ_CP091792.1, read as the reverse complement.
GGAATTTTGAATTAAGAAAGTACAAGCAGGGCACGCTTCACATGGTGAAAGACCTGAAACTGCCCACCATGAAGCCACTCGACCCCGAGACCATGAAACTGATATTCAAAAAACAACGATAACGATGCAAAAGATTTTATCATTCTTAGCAGCAATGTTGTTCTGCTGCTGTTCCGCAGATAACGAAGTGAAGGCTGAGGAACCTGCAAATACAGCCAAGACGCTTGTGGTATATTACAGCTATACAGGTAACTGCCGTGAGATAGTAAATACGCTGACCAGTCAGATAGAGGCTGACGTGCTGGAGATTCAGCCTGCAGAAAAGGGACTAAGGTACGAGGCAAACAATTATGCCCTTGGTACTCAGTTGCTGAATGCCATCAAGGCTAATCCTAACGATGTCAGCAGTTACCCAGCCATCGACCCTGTAACGACATCGCTCAGCGACTACCAGAACATCATCATTGTCACCCCGTTGTGGTGGAGTCAGATGGCTGCCATCATGCAGTCTTACCTTTTTCAGAGTGCTTCTCAGATGGCAGGAAAGCACGTTGGAATGATTGTATCAAGTCATTCGAGTAGCATCAGCGGTGTGGTAAATGATGCCAAACGACTATTGCCTAATGTCACATGGATGGGTGATGCGTTGTGGATTAACGCCAGCAACCACAGTAATCGTGCCACACTGATAGAAAACTGGCTCAAGACACTGACTTTCGCAGAAAAGAATACTACTATGGATAAGATATATATCACCATCGGCGGACAAACGCAAAGCGCGACACTGGTCGATAATGAAGCTACACGCGAGTTGATTGCGGCACTTCAGGATGCCTCCATAACAGTTACTCTTAACGACAACGATTTTGAGATATGGGGTTCTTTAGGCAAATCGCTGACAACGAAAAACGAGCAGATGACAGCCCTACCCGGAGACATCGTGCTTTATAACGGCAGCAACATATGCATCTTCTACGAGTCAAACTCTTGGAGCTATACTCGTTTAGGACATATCGACGGACTGTCAGAAAATGAGCTTCGCACATTCCTCAAAGCAGGCGAAAGCAACATCAGTGTTACCCTGTCGCTTGCAAAGCCTACTGGCATCAAGGGCCTCTCCCCCAACCCCTCTCCAGTTAGAGAGGGGAGAATTTACTCCCTGAATGGTGTGAAGATTGAGAATCCATCTAAGGGAATATATATAAAGAATGGTAAAAAAGTTATATTATGAAAAAAGTTATAGTTATTTCCACAAGTCTGCGTCACGGCTCAAACAGCGACATGTTAGCAGACAAATTCGTTGAAGGAGCAAAGACTGCTGGAAACGAAGTAGAGAAGATTTCTCTTGTAGGTAAGAATATACAGTTTTGCAAAGGCTGCTTTGGTTGCCAAAAGCTGGGTCGCTGTGTCATCAACGACGATGTGAACGACATCATGGCAAAGGTACTGGAGGCCGATGTAGTATGTTGGGCTACACCAATTTACTATTATGAGATGAGCGGACAGATGAAGACCCTCATAGACCGCATGAATGCGATGTATGAACAGGATTATGCGTTTCGTGACGTCTATCTGCTGACAACGGCTGCAGAGGATGATGAGCAGACGCCGAAGCGTGCCGAAATGGGCTTGACGGGCTGGATAGACTGCTATCCCAAAAGTCACCTGGCAGGAACGCTTTTCTGCGGAGGTGTGAATGACCCTCGTGAGATTGAGGGTAATCCCAAACTGCAGGAGGCTTTTGAATTAGGAGAAAATATATAATATAGAAAGTAGAGAAGAATGAAAAGGTCTTTATATATGAGAAGATTATTTTTTGCTCTATTAATCATGATGATGACTATGGTAACAGCAAATGCACAAATGCAACGGGTAGGCGACGGCACGTCGGGAATGACGCTGACGGAGCGTCAAAAGGGATTGGCAGCATGTGCCTGCCTGATGGCACAGGGTGACATGAATCGCTTGGAGCCTGCCGTACGAAAGGCTCTCGATGGTGGTGTAACCATCAACGAACTGAAGGAGGCTTTCTCGCAACTCTATGCCTACACAGGTTTCCCACGAAGTCTGAATGCGCTGGGAGTTTTGAGTAAGGTTTTGGAAAGCAAGCAGGCGAATTGGCAGGAAGGAAAGCCTTGGAAGCGTCCTGCTGAGTGGGATGATGCCAAAAAGGCCTACGAACTGGGCACCAAGAACCAGACGCAGCTCTCAGGAAAGCCTTTCAACTATGAATTCTGTCCGCAGGACGACTACTACCTAAAGTCGCACCTCTTTGGTGACATCTTTGCTGGTGACCAACTCTCTGCTGCCGATCGCGAAATAGTAACCGTAGCAGCCCTGAGTGGTCTTGAGGGCGTAGCACCACAACTCGCTGCCCACAAGCAGGGTGCCGTAAATATGGGAAATAGTCAGCAGCTCGTCGATGAACTGTGCACTTGGCTCTGCAACGAGGGCTACACTCTAAGCACCAAGTGGCCCAAGGGTGAGCCAAATCCCTACGGAAAGTATTTCATTGGTCAGAGCTATCTGGCAGATGTCGGTGGTGGTGTGATAAATGTCACCTTTGAACCAGGTTGCCGTAACAACTGGCACATCCACCACAAGCAGGTGCAGGTATTGATTTGTGTAGCCGGTCGCGGTTGGTATCAGGAATGGGGCAAGGAGCCGCAAGAGCTTACTCCCGGCACTGTCATTGCTGTTCCAGCAGAAGTAAAGCATTGGCATGGAGCGCAGAAGGGTTCATGGCTTCAGCATCTCACCTATCATAAGGATATTCAGGAAGGAGCAAGCAACGAGTGGTGTGAGGCTGTTAGTAACGAACAGTACGATGCTCTCTCAAAATAACACCCAAGAATATAAACATATAAAGGCATAAGATATGAAGAAGACATTAACAATTGTTGCATTGATGCTGGTGGCATCGGCAGCTGCTTTCGCACAGTCAAAGGTGTATCTGACAAGAGAAATCAGTCCTGAGTCGTTGGTGAGAATCTATAAAGCCTTGGGTGTTCCCGCTAAGGGACGCGTGGCCGTTAAGATGAGTACTGGAGAGGGTAGCAACCCTAACTACCTGAAGCCGGAACTGGTGAAGAACCTGATATTCGAGGTGGATGGCACCATCGTGGAATGTAACACCGCATACGGCAACTCGCCTGCCGACAAGAAGGATGACCGCAACACATCGGAGAATCATTGGAAAGTGATTGAGCGTCACGGTTTCACGAAATATTTCCCTGTAGATATCATGGACGAATATGATGAAATCCGCATCCCCGTAAAGGATCAAACGCACATCAAGTACGACATTGTAGGAGGCCACATAGCTAACTATGACTTCATGATTGCCCTCAATCACTTTAAGGGGCATCCTATGGGAGGCTATGGCGGTGCGCTGAAAAATCTCTCTATCGGCTGTGCTAGTCAGAACGGCAAGGCTTACATCCACTCTGCCGGCAAGATGGAGAAACTGGATATGGGCAAGTTGTGGACACCAGAGTTCATCGGTAATCAGGACGGATTCCTCGAAAGTATGGCAGCTGCCGCGCAAGCTGTGGTGAACTACTTCAACAAGAAGCAGGGCATCATCTACATCAGCGTGATGAACAACATGTCAATAGACTGCGACTGCGTGGATCATCCCGAACCTGTGAAACTTGAAGACTACGGCATCCTTGCCTCTACTGACCCTGTAGCGCTCGACCAGGCCTGCATCGACATCATCAATCAGCAGAAGGTGACGGCCAAGAACGACCCTACCGACCTGCTCAAGCGCATCGACAAGCAGCATGGTACACACACTATCGACCATGCAGCCCAGATTGGCCTTGGCTCCAAGAAGTATGAGTTGGTAAATCTGAAGTAGCACCGCTCTCGACTGAGAGGTTTGAACTATCAATTAACAAACAACATGAAACGAACATTTTTAGCTGCAATGGTGCTGGTCGGAATGCTGGCAGGTTGCACAAACAGTAACAAACGAACAACTAATAACGATATGGAACATAAGTTGGAATTGACGCAGGAGTGGGACAAGGTGTTTCCGCTGAGCGAGAAGGTGAACCACAAGAAGGTGACGTTTGAGACACAGTATGGACTGACGCTGGCGGCAGACCTTTATACGCCGAAAGATATCAAAGGTAAGATGGCGGCCATCGCCGTCTCTGGGCCTTTCGGAGCAGTGAAGGAGCAGTGTAGCGGACTCTATGCCATGAAGATGGCAGAGCGTGGTTTTGTGGCACTGGCTTTCGACCCTTCCTATACAGGTGAGAGCAGCGGTGAACCGCGTCGTACAGCTTCGCCCGACATCAATACCGAGGACTTTATGGCTGCTGTCGATTTCCTGTCGAAGCAGGACTATGTAGATGCCGAGAAGATAGGTATCATCGGCATCTGCGGTTGGGGAGGCATTGCCCTGAATGCTGCCGCTGCCGACACACGCATCAAGGCTACTGTAGCCTCAACAATGTATGATATGACCCGTGTCAGCGGAAACGACTACAACGATGCTTTCGACAACGAGCAGTGGCGCCACAGAAACCGCGAGAACCTCTCAAAACAGCGTTTGGCAGACCCCAATGCTATGGCTGGCGGTGTACTGGACACCGTTCCACCACAGGCTCCCAACTTTGTGCACGACTACTACGACTACTACAAGACTTCACGTGGTTATCACAAGCGCTCAGGCAACTCTAACGACGGTTGGCGCGTCATCGGCACTCAGGCCTACGCCAACAGCCGTTTCCTTTACTACATCAATGAGATTCGCTCTGCCGTTCTCGTGATGCACGGTGCCGATGCCCACTCACGCTACTTTGGCGAGGCTGCCTATCACTATATGGTAGAGGGTAAAGCCGAAGGCTACAAGTTCGTTGGCGAACCCAATCCCAATCCTGAGAACAAGCAACTGCTCATCATCCCCGATGCTACTCACTGTGACCTTTACGACGGTGGCTATGAGGAAAAAGCAGGCCAGGGTCAGCCCAAGAACATGATTCCTTGGGATAAGTTGGCTGAGTTCTTCAAGACCTATCTCAAATAATACAGTGAAATGTGAACAGCAAGTCATGCGTCGTTCTGCCGAGGACATGAAAGCGTGGAGCCTGCTTCGTGAGTGCTCCACGGAGCAGCCTAGGAGCAGCCTAGGAGCAGAGTGATTGCTGCCTAAGAGCAGGCTAAAGCATTTTTGACAGTAAAGTAAAAAAGAAATTCTCTAGAGAATTTTGTCCTTACTAAGTGATATAGCATTTGCTACTTAGTTATAAAGATAATAATTCTCTAGAGAATTTTCTTACTATCTGAACTTTCGCAAGTGAATATTCATTCATCAAGCGACTAATTTATACATTTGATATAGCTTATGGAACTTAGGATTGGCATCAATAACCGCAGAAAGCAGTTCACTGACATCGGCAGAGATCATCTCTGCGATTTCCAGGATGGTGTCCAATATAAGTTCCCATATCCTGTCCGAAGCGGACAGCTCGAGAGTGTTGCCAGTGGTATCACGGAAGAGCGCCCCGACGGTTTCGTAGGCCTCAAACCGCTTTACCGTGCAAAGTATGTTGTACTGCATCATGATCAGCGTAAAGCTGGCAATCTGTGCAGAGAAGTGTACGCTCTGACATCTGCCGAAGTCGAGCAGTTGCTTCTGGTCGTGATAAGCCACCTCGGTAGTCCAGCGGATAGCGTACGTCCTGTATGCTTTGAGAAAACTAAGCGAGAGGTCCGTAGTGAGCAATCCATTCCAAAGCCCATTCCTGCCTCGTTTCGAGAAGAACAAACGCACGGTGGTACCTGCAAACTTCACATCGATGGTGCAGTAGGTACATCTGAGTGTCCTGTTATGTTTGGTGAGGCCCTGCTTCTGGAGCTTCTTGATAATCTGCTTAGCAGTCAAATCACCCCACTGGGTGTGGTATTTGGTCTTGCCCAGCTTGATCATGCCTATCAGATGACACTTGATGTGGCGGCTGGTAATCAGGCGAACGAAGTCTGCACTGGTAAACCAACTGTCAACCAGCAGATAGTCGAAACGTATTCCACGCTTGATAGCGTACTTCACCATCTCGATTGCCTTGTCAGTCTTCTTCATGGTGTATTCTTTTATGCGCTCCTCAACACATTGCCCCGTATAGTCGGCAGAGAAACGCTCACTGCGTTGCTTGTCCGTCAACCCTTGCTTCTTGTCAGGATTACTGCCTTCTTCACCATGAAGCGAGAAATCGAGAAACAATTGGCTCATGCCATCGCACAGAAGCAGCGTCAGACATTTGTAGCCGAGGATGCTCTTTTGTTGGATATGAGAGAAAACCTTGCCGATAAGTTCACTCTTGCGACCACTCTTTGGAGCGTCTGTGTCATCGATAATCAGGCAGACAGGCTTGTCATGCTCAGCCTCGGTGCTACGGCTGATCTTACGCAGCAGCTGGAGGTTCATCGCATACAGCAGTTTGCGCCACTTGATATCACCATCATTCATAAAACGATAGAACATGTCCTTCTCACAACAGAACAAGCGGCTTAATGAAGAGCCCGAGTACCGGTATGCATTCCTGACGACGAAGAAAGGGAACAGCATCAAAAGATTAAGGACCTGCACGTTCGTGAACTTGCAGTTCTCTTTCTTCTCTGTCCCTATCTGCTCCGGACGTATGTTTATGCACTCCATCACTCTCATAATCGCATTAATTGCACGGTTATTCTCATTTTCTGAGAAAAAGCTTCTCAAATCTGAAATAATTGTTGTACCTTTGCTCACGGCTTCTAAGTTTGAACTTTATTGTTTGGCGACTATAAAGTTACTCATTTTCAGTGAGTTGAGCAAACTTCGAAGCCATTTTTATTCCTATTTTATGTTAAATTATGCAGGTGCGCCATCACTTGCGAAACTTTAGTTACTATCATGTAGAAGACGGATTAAAAGTCAGTAATATCGGTTTTGTTTCTAGGTTAAACAGCCCTCGAACATCAGCCTTCAGACATCAGACATCTTCCATCGGAGCGAGACACTCACCCGTCCCCTTCTGTACTGAAAAGTCACCCCTATATAGCTGAAATCATGAAATGACTCGAGTGATTTCATGACTTGAGCTAGGTAAATCGATGAATTCACTCGAGTGGCGTTTTTGGGGGTATGAATACATTAAACATGAATTCTTCACCGATTAAATTAGGTCAAAACAAACCGAAACAAACCTTAAATCAAATCGTGTAAAACACTGTCTTACAATTAACTCCACTTAACTAACCTTATTCTTCGCCTATTGCGCGTTTGCCCCGATTAGAGTAATTTTGTACCGCCATTGTACCTCGGGTGGATGAGCAGAGGGTTCGTAGGGTGTTCCCTTAAATCACCTTATTTCCCCTTAAATCCGCTTAATTGGTTTCCGTCAGGGGCCATCCCCCTAAAAACGGCAGAAATTGACAAAATTATTTGATATGGGCAAGAATCAAACTTCACAAATTCCCAACATCCTTCTGTCCGTGAAGGATGCCTCCGTCGCCATCAGTGTCAGCACTAAGATGGTGCGATTGCTTATTACCTCCGGCAGACTGAAAGCCGTCAACCTCGGCAAGCGGATGACACGCATCAGTCTACAGGAACTCACAGACTTTGCCCAAGGGCAAGGCTGCAATGTCGTGCTACCTTCTTCTTCCCTTCCTTTTAATAATAACAAAAGGGAAAAGAAGAAGAGTATAACTACTGCCAAGCCAGAGACGGGCCGCGTAAACAAAACTGCCAAGTGCCGCATGACACCAGCCTGTGAGAAAGCCCCTAAAGGTGTTACCCACAAAACCCATTATACGATGGCAGAGGTAATGAGCAAGTTCAACATCAAGTACGGTCGCCTGTACGAGATACGCAACCGCTATCAGTTAGCATCCATCCATGCCTGGGGTACGACCGCTTTTAAGAAGGAGGATGTCGAGAAAGCTATTGCCAAGTACGACGAAGAACAGGGCAAGGCGCAGCAGGAAGCATACTACACCTGCTTTGACATCATGCAGAAGTACGGTTTGGGTAAGACGCAGGTACGCCGTTTTGCCGAGACACACAATGTCCGTATCAAGAAAGCCAAGGGCGGCAGGGCTAATCTCTACCTCAAAGCGGACTGGGAAGCGGCACGAAAGAAAGCCGAGAAAACAAGTGCCAGTACCAAGGCGAAACGGACATGATGCTGGACATGAGAATACAAATGTTGGTACTACTTGCAGCGATGGTTAGAACCAATCCTGTAATCCAAGACTCAAAACGACTGGTTTCAGGCCGTTGTACCCAGATTGTAGCTTTGCAGTCAGTAACTTTGCAGAGCCATCTGAAAAAGATGTACCCCAACATTGGCAATCCTTTCGGAATCAAGGAATACAATGAATGTAAATGAATCATTAACCTGTTTCCGAGTATGGTTTTTGCCGAAATTTCATACTCAAACGCTAACTCAGGTTAAATATGATGCATTGGAGGTCAACATTTTAGGCGCAACCTAAACAAAGGACGTACCTTTGCAATCGCTTGAAGTTCCAACCGCACATGAAGTGCAGTGCAGGACAACCGAATATAGATAAATGTAATGACAATATAAAATAGCAGACATGACGAATTTATGTACCAAGGTCACAGTGCGGAAGCGACCTATCAAGAACGGGCAGACATCGCTCTATCTCGATTTCTACCCACCTATCCGCAACCCGAAGACTGGCCGTCTGTCACGACGCGAGTATCTGGGCTTATACATTTATTCAAACCCTACTGAGAAGTTTCAGCAGGAGTACAACCGAAGTATCATGCAGAAGGCGGAGCTTATCAAGTGCCGCCGCACAGAGTCCATCATCAACGAGGAGTTCGGTTTTCTCGACCGCTCCAAAGGTCAGGAGAGTTTTCTAGACTACTTCAAGCAGTGTATGAACAAGACAACCAACAAGGCAAACTGGGAGGCTGCCTACAAGCACTTCGTCAAATATTCGGGTGGCGAGTGTCGCTTCTGCGACCTCGATGTAGCGTATTGCCAGAAGTTTGTTGATTATCTTTTGTCGGCAGAGTGCTATCATAACGGCAAACCGATGATGCCCACCACCGCCAACAACCACCTCGTAAAGCTGAAAGCCGCCCTCCGTATGGCTTACGATGACGGACATATCAAGGAGAACATAGCCAAGAAACTTGTCAAGGCTAAGGGACACGGCAACAAGCGGCAGTACCTGACCAAGGAGGAACTTGTTGCGCTGTCCAAGGCTGAGTGCAAGAGTGATGTGCTACGCCGTTCAGGACTGTTCTCTTGCCTGACAGGACTGCGCCTGTCTGACTGCATCCTGCTCCAGTGGGAGAACATCAAGAAGTCGGGCGATGGCGGATGGGTGCTCGACATCACGACCAAGAAGACAAAGACCGATGCCATTCTGCCCATCAGCGAAGAGGCACTTGCCCTGTGCGGCGAGCGTGGAGAGGGTCAGGTGTTCAAGAAACTGACACCGAACCTGGTTGCCGCCCACCTCAAAGACTGGATAAAGGCTGCTGGCATCACCAAGCACATCACTTTTCACTGCTTTCGTCATACATTCGCCACCTTACAACTGGCAGGAGGCACGGACATCTACACCGTGAGCAAGCTGCTTACCCACAGCAACCTTGCCACAACACAGGTGTATGCAGAGGTGGTCAGCGAACTGAAACGTGATGCATCCGAGCGCATTTCATTGAAGGATGATGCCAGGAAAACTGCCACTCTTGAAGAAGCACAGAACAAAGAAACACTTGCTCAATGATATTCTTGACGTTAAAACAAAATTAAAAACTCACATGGAACAAAATGAAAGCAATCTCTCGTTCGACCAGTTGCCCAAGGCAGTTGGTGAACTCCTGACCAAGGTGGACTATGTGATTAGCCGCCTTGACGAGAAAAAGGAAGTGGACGGTTCTTCCCCGACTCAGGACGATGACCAGATGATGACGATGGACGAAGCTTGTCAGTTCATTGGCAAGAAACGCTCCACGATGTACTCTCTCACCTCTGAGCGACGCATCCCATACCGCAAGCGTGGCAACAAGCTCTACTTCTTTAAGAAGGAACTCATTGAGTGGATCCAGAGCGGAGGGGCATACGACAAGCCTTATACCCTCTCCGAGCAGGAACAGGCAGAGTTTGATGCCCATCTGGAGCAAATGCGTGAGAAGAAACGGCACAAGCCGGCTGCCGTCCAACAACAATGATTCTTACATTCGGAGGTGGGACATGACGGTCCCACTTCCTCATTAAAACCATTTGTTATTATGCGATATACCAATATCAGATACAGTACGCTTCTGAATGAAGCACAGTATGATTACCTGTCGGATGAATGCCAGGACATCAACCGTATGAAGTGTTTCAAGACCTTCATCCGCCTAACCCTCATGGAACAGACAACCGTGACTAAGACCCATTTCTCTGCTGTCCTACAGCCTGGGCAGTTCATGGCTTCCAAGGTCGAGCTTTCCCTGATGTGGGGTTGCAACCGGAAGACTGCCACCCGAATCATCAGGGAGTTTAATCAGATGGGCATTCTCCGTTCTGAGCCGTCAAACCGCACGACCATCCACACGCTGTTGTGTCTGTCCGTCTGGTTCACGGATCAGCGGACAATCAAGAATCCTTTCTTTGCCAGCAACCCTATGGTCAAGCACATAGGGAAGCCGACAAGACCTACTAACCATGTCCCACCTAAAAGCGGTGCTGAAACAGTTGAAGTCTGCAAGCCGACACCAACAGATTCAGGTGGGACATCTTCTGCCGATACAGGCGACGTGACTAAGGTCATATCGTCCGAAATTCTGGCTGAAGTGAAGAAGGAGCATTGCCTTACTCCTTCTCTTTCCCTACCATCTAATGATAATCTACGCGAGCGCGTGAGTCCAGTCTGTCAGTCTTCAAGCGAAACTGTTGCTGACAACCGCCATTATCCAACAAGCAGCAATCTCCAGTCTGATGGTATGCGAGAAGAGAACAAACAACCTACTGTCGTGGAAGAGCCACAGCCGCTTTCTTGCCATCAAGACGAGAGCTTGCTCCAAGAGGTATCGACAGAAGGGAAAGGAACAGAGGTATGAGCACAGCGTGGCAGTCCGGGACGTGGTGCAGGGAGAAAAAGGCTTGCCTTGTTATAGCCCATTATAACTACACGCTCCGCTTTCGTAGTTGTGGGCTCTTCCGAGGGACTCATGGCTTTGCCCTGAGAACCCACAAGGCGCTGCCCTTGACCCGTTCAGGACGCTGCCCCGAAACCTCGCTCATGAGTTTCACCCCTGAGAACCCGGAGCAAAGAGTGACCCTCTCTTTGCAAACTCCGCTCAGTGGCATCTGCCCCCAAGACCCCTGAGCAGGAAGTGACTCTCTCCCTGCACCCTCCAATCAAGGCTCTGCCCCGATACCCTGATAACCAATTATACAGCAAATCCGCAAAAGCAGAAATATGGCAACAACAGCAAAAGCATCCGAGCACATCAAGCCCTGCAACATCGCCCAGAGTGAGCGGCACAACAGGAGGGACGCAGACTACATCGCATCCCTCAATCCTGCCATGCTCTACATCCGCAAAGACCTGGCCCACCTGAATGAAGTGTATGTCGCACCTGACATGGTGGGTGTCAGTCTTCAGCAGCACTATGACGACATCCGTGTCATGGTGAAGCAGAAGACTGGCAGGGCGATGCAGGAGAAGGACGTGAAGTTTACGGACAAGAAAGGCAAGCAGCGTGTCCGTCAGGGGTGCAGCCCAATCCGTGAAGGTGTGGTGAACATCAAGCCCGACACGACGATGGAAGACCTTTTGCGCTATGTCAAAAGAGTGCACGAGAGGTGGGGCATCAGAGCCATACAGATACACATTCATAAGGACGAAGGCCATTATGAAGTGATGGAGCAGCGAGAGCAATGTCAAGCAGGCTTGAACATTGCCGAGTCGCGACAGAACTCGGCGGAGCCAGCCACCGAAGACCCCGCATCATGGGAACCGAACTACCATGCTCATATCATCTGGGACTGGATGGACCACGACACGGGCAAGTCCTTCAAGTTGAATGCCGAGGACATGTCTGCCATCCAAGATTTGGTAGCTGAGACATTGGACATGCAGCGAGGGCAGAAGAAGTCAGAGACAGGGATTGACCATCTGGAACGGAACGACTTCATCATCCTGAAGCAGGAAAGCAAGAAGAAACAGCTACAGGAAGAGTCGAAGAAAGCCATTGCAGAGAAGGAGGAGGCGGAAGCAGAGGTCGAGGCAGCAAAAACAGAAATGGCAGACTTGTGGAAAGAGCACGACTATCTGACAAGTGCCAACCGCACGAAAGCAGAGCGCAGCAACCGCCTCGACCTTGACATCAGGAATAAGACGAACCGCTCCCAGGCACTTGATGATGCCATTGATGCCAAGAAACAGGAAGTTGCTGGACTATCAGCGAAAGCCGACAAGAAGCTGCGGGACTTCTACACCATCAAGGAGCGTGGCGACTGGCAAGACCCGATGTTCTTTGCCATGTCTGCATATATCTACCGCATTGACGAGGGCTTGCAGTTTTGCATCAAAGCCATTCAGGACTTTGCCTATTCAGGCTTCGGCGGTCGAGGCGGCAAGCATGGTGACATTTTCTGGGACAACGAGTCATACGCCATCAAGCAATACCTGAAGATGTTTGCCGACCTTGCCAGTGCCACCTTGAAGCAGGTGGCAGACTGGTTTGTCTGGCTGGCAAGCACTTTGGGCAGGTTCAACGCTAACGAACTGAGACGTGCCGACCATGAAGTCCACGACATTGCTGATGGCAGATACGATGGACGAATACAGAAGTACCAGCAAGGAATTTCGAGATAAGCAGCTGCTATATGATAGCAGTCCGATAAATATAGTATCTACAATTCCACCTCGTGGCCCTTCACGATAATCATCGGGCAGCCAGGAATTTTCTTCATTTTTCCTTTCACTTTGTGACGGGCATAACTGCTCTTGAAGTTGGCGGGGAAAGACAGCCTGCCTTTGCCCTTGATGTCAACGACGCTGATAGTGACGCAGTATTTCTTCTTGCCTTTCAGAACGACAGACTCCACAGGGGTGACGCTGAGTTGTTTGCCATTGTCGGCTGGCGTGACTCGCAGGTAGATGGGCTTGTTCAGTACATTGACAAACTTCTTGTCCCGAACCTCGTAACAGTTGAAACTCAATAGGCATTCCTCGTACTCGCACTTGTCGATGGCGACCATAATGTCGGTCAGCAGATAGTCTTTCCGGTTCTTAAAGATAGGCCCCCATTCTATTTCTCCTTTGCAGTCGCCCTCGAAACCTGCCGTGCTGGTCCTTATCCACGACTTGCCCGACAGCGTGTGCGGCTTATTCTGCATCAGCCTCCTTAATCTTTGCCAGCAACTCAGCACGTTTATCCTCGCTCGTGCCGTGGACGGCATAGCGGACGATGCCCTGCTTATCGACCACAACGGTGAAGGGGAAACCCTCGGTGCCAATCCACGACATCATGTCCTTGGCCTCAACGAGATGCGTCCACGTGAAGTGGTGCTTGTCGGTAATACGCTTGGCCAGCTCCGCATCGTGGTAGGTGGCAGAGAAGAACATCACATTGGGCAACTGCTCCTTCCACGTGGAGAGTTCGGGCATCTCGGCACGGCAGGGGCCGCAGCCGGAGTACCACAGGTTGAGCACCATCACGCGGCCTCGAATGCTGTCGTTCGTCCATGTGCGCCCGTCCATATCCTTCTCATTGAACTGCGGGAACGGCTCACCGGCCTTGGGCGAGTAGAATGTGCCGTCGGCTTTCACGTTTGCCCTTGTCAGTTCGCCCATCTCGTGCATCATGTTCAGACCGTTCAGGAACTGGTCGGCATTGTGGACTTGCTCACGCGGGATGGCCTGACGGATAAGAGACTTGGGCAGCGTGGCATCGACGTTGATGACGACGAGACTATTGCCCTCCTTGTCTTTCAGTCGCATGATGGACTTCTCACCGTCGGGCAATTTAGGCATTTCACGGAAGAAATAGCCGTTGGAAAGAAACTTAGGAATAACCGTGTCGATTCTTTCTTCTTGTGCCGTCGCCGTTAGTGAACAGGCTATCAATAGCAATGTAAATAAATGTTTCATGTCCCTTTTATTTTACTTTCTTGAAATTCAAAACTACATCCGAGTTTGTGAGATGCCAAGTCATCGTTTTTGCCGAAAGCTTTTGGACATCATACTCTTGGATTTCCGGGGGCGTACCGCCATACTGTCCGATGTATATAGCCAGATGGCGGTCCTCGGTCAGTGCATAGTCACGCACAAATGTCGTGTCGCCTGCAAAGACATCATACACATGAATGGTACATTCACCCCCTGTAGCCGGCTTGCCAGGCGTAAACGTGTACTGCACATACCCCTCAGCCACAACACCTTCATCATACACTTGCTCCCAAGTGCCCGCGAGTTGGTCCATCAGAAATTCTTCATCATCGTCGCTGCTGCAAGAGGCGAGGGAGAAGGCAGCAAGCATCGCAAAGGCGAGTCTCAAAATCGTATTCATGAGTTCCTGCTCTGGTTAATTCAACTGGTGGCTGTGGATATACGCCTTTACGGCACGCTGTACCTCGGCCCTTTTGGTCTCGTCGGGTATCAGTTTGTAGATGGGAATCAGGTCGTCGTCTTGTAGGTGGGCCAGCGAAAGGTCGCTCTTCTCTTCGCTTGACTGATTCCACCAATCGGCGATGCCTGCCGATGATACCTCAAACGTCAGAGGGAAACGAGCCAAGGCTGCCGCGAGCCGCTGAGTGTTGCCTCCATGACACTGAACGGCCAGCGCACCGCCCTTGGTGGCCTTGCTGTCGGTGATGCCCCAGAAGATGGGGTAATAGACTTCCATCATACGGCGGAACATACTTGCTGTGAAGCGGTCTTCATCACGGGTGTTGGCTTTCAGGCCAGAGCGGTAGAGCGAGAGGATGCTCAGTCCCATTGAGGCCTTCTTCAGCACGTGGGTGCCGAAGCGTTCCACGATGCGCTCAGCACTCTCCTCGGCCAATGCCCGCTTGAACTCGTCGGTCAGTATCCGCTCTAAATAGGCTTTGGAAAGATACATCGTCATGTTGAGTTGGTGTCGATAGACGATGTAGCGGTCAATATACATCAGAAACTTATAGTCATCGCCACGCTCCGATGCTTCCTTGAATAGTGGATTGTCCGTAAACGTGCCTGCGAAATAGACATCGCCCGGTTCGCCCTCCATGGTGAAGCCCTGAGCCACGCGCAGCCCATTGAGAAATCCCCAGGCATTGTCAACACCGCTCACCAGACTGCCCGTGCCGCTAAATGCGGCTATCTTCGGTTGGTCGCTCTCGTCGAATGTGCTGAGGTCTATCACATTCTCGCGCAGGCAGTCGTTGCTGAGATAGGCTCCCGTCACGTCGTACCCTGAACCCAGATAGACCTTGTTCGCAAGCGGCGCATCGGCCATGAGGTGTGTAGCCGTGGCTTCTTCTGGAATGGGAACTTCGTCAGAGAGGGTTAGGCCACCTTCGTCCACGACCAGCACGATTACCATGTCGCCGTTTTCTTCATTGGCTACGGTCTTATTGCCGAGTTGTGCGCCTATAACGTGGATGGCATTGCCGCCATACATCTCCTCGCCATTGCTGTTGTCGGTAATCTCAAAGGCAAACGTCAGACGGGCGGTTTTCCCGCCAACGATGATGGTCATCGTGGACGTTCCCGTCCCAATGCTCTTGTCTTCGTTGTATTTGATGTCCCGCTCGTCGGGCAGGTCGGCGTTGAACTTGATGTACATCACCCCATCCTCCCTCATGTTCCCTGTTGAGGCATATTGTCCTGACAGGTTGCCGTAGATTTTCAGTGAACTAAGCGTCTCTGTCTGGCTACAAAGATCGTTGCCGTCTGCATCTGTCAGCACCATCTTTACACCGTTGATTATCGCCGAGCGATGGGCGGGCTGATATTCTCTATTTTCTTCGCTATCACTGCTGCAAGAGGCGAGGGAGAAAGCAGCAAGCATTGCAAAGGCGAGTCTCCAAATCTTCATTGTTTTCATTTTCATTATAATTTTGATGTAATTGCTCTGTTTGATTAAACGCCGAAAGCCGGAAATCTTGCACTGTCGGGCGTTAAACTTTCCTAATCGCTGGACATAAAGATGGCGCGAGTCTGATTCTGTGCATTTGTTCCAAGGCATCGCCAAACGCCTACCTACTAATACAAGTCTCAGCTCGCGCCTAAACGCGAGCATCAACTTCTATCATCTCGTAGGTTAATATTTTGGCGAATTTTGGAACAAGAATCAAAAAGTCAACGCTTCTTATGTTGTTCTATGTTATATTCTATCCACTCATGTCATTTTAAGAGGTTTCTATTATCATCGTTCTCCAGCACACGCATCTGATTGATGGCTATCTGATTGAGGCGGACAAGGCGGTCGCCCTGTGGCACACCCTCATCAATGAGAACTGCATTGATGTTCTCCATATTTGCCAGACAAATAAGTTCGTTGATGGAAGCATAGTCACGAATGTTTCCTTTTAGTTCAGGATGGGCTTCACGCCACTGCTTGGCGGTCTGTCCGAACATGGCAACGTTCAGTACATCCGCTTCCTCTGCATAGATAATGCTTGCCTGTGCTGCCGTCACCTCTTCCGGAATCAGGTTTTGCTTGATGGCATCCGTGTGAATACGATAGTTAATCTTCGACAATTCACGCTTTGCCGTCCAGCCAAGTTGCTTCTGCTCCTCATCTTTCAGCCGTTGGAACTCACGTATCAGATAGACCTTGAACTCAGGGCTTATCCACATGGCAAATTCAAAGGCAATGTCCTTGTGGGCGTAGGTGCCACCATAACGTCCAGCCTTCGAGATAATACCGATGGCATTAGTCTTTTCTGTCCACTCTTTAGCACTGAGACGGAAACGGTTCAACCCTGCCTGAGATTTAATTATGTCGAATTCGGCACAATTAAAATTCGGATTCATCAACCGCTCCCATATTCCAAGGAACTCTATGGTGTTGCGGTTGCGCAGCCAGTTAGAAAAAAAGAACTCACCATCTTTCGCCTTCAACATATCTGTCAGGCTGATATAGTCATCTTCGTTCTGCTTTATGACCGTTATCTGCGTGTTCTGTACTGTTATCTTTGCCATATTGTCTGCTGTTTTTACAAACTTTGCGCTGCAAAGTTACAACTTTTCCACCAATTACAGATAACTTGCCATATTAAATAAGGTGAACACACCTATTTTTACTTCATTATTGCCTCAAAGTGTCACCTCAACCTTTCTTTTCCCGACCTTTTTAACCAATTTGTACCAAAGATTATCTGTCTGGTGACACATAAACATTGATACAATTGACAGCACATTTTTTGTGTCATTCGTTGACTTTGAATTATTAACCGACCTTGTCACACAGTTACTTAGCGCAACCGAGGTACAAGGTCGGTACAAATGCCCCCATTTTGATGATTTATCTTCTCTCTTTTGACTGGCTAAAAGTCTTGTCTTTGCTCACCAAAGTTGCCAATAGCTCAAAATGACTAAAATTCGTCTGTTAAATAATCTTAACGAATTGTTAAATCTTATATTGCTCTAATGATAGAAAAACTGCTTGCTTTGGCACCAGAAACGGCAAATTGCAAATTGCACTTTTTTGTACCTTTCAACTTCAGGGCATAATCGTTTCTACCTGTGTTACAGATACTTATAAAGTTCTCAAACACTTCCACATGAAACATTAAACATTAAACATTAAATATTAAACATAAAACATGAAACATTAAACATTAAATTATGACTCGAAATTTTGGGGTTAGAAAGAGAAACGTCGTTTCTCGATGAGCAACACGTCGTTTCTCCGTCAGAGATACGACGAAGTGGTTCGAGGGAAAAGATAAGAAATAATATCGAGATGACAGACAAGAAATGCATTTTTTCTTTCATAAAATAACGAACTATTTCAATAAAAAAGTGTATCTTTGCACCATGAGAACAATGAAACGTATGAACCAATGGCAATAAAGAAATAAGGTATGCCACAGGAACAATCGCAGATAAAGGAGAGGCAGCGCACAGACTTGCGCGAGCCGCAACGCTATAAGGTGACTATTCACAACGATGACTTCACACCAATGGACTTCGTGGTGAAGGTGCTGACACATGTTTTCTTCAAACAGCCTGCGGAAGCAGAGAAACTGATGCTTCAGGTGCATCACTCGGACAAGGCCGTGGTGGGTATCTATACCTATGACATCGCCGTGTCGAAAGTGAAGAGAGCCACGATGATGGCACGCAATGAGGGATTTCCCCTGAGGCTTACTTATGAACCGGATTAATCGATTTTATGGCAGATATCAAACTGACAGAAAGACTGAATGACCTTTTGCAGGAGTGTATAGAGCTCTGCAAAGAACGCCGATATGAATTTGTAACACCCGAGACAGTGCTCTACGAACTGCTCTCTGAGGACGTATTCTGCTCGGTGATAGACTTCTATTGTGATATTACAGAGCTGATGGACGAAGTGGAAAACAGGTTGGTAGAGACGGGATTCGTGCCCTACAACATAGAATACCAACTGATGCCGTCAGAGCAATACAATCAACTGATGGGAAAGGCGTCGCTACAGGTTATCTCAAGTAGTGCCGAGGCACTGGACATACCCCACGTTGTGGTGGCCATGCTGGAACTGGAAGAGTCGTGGGCAGCCTATCTGCTGAAGAAGCATCTGGGCGCCTGTGAGCCTGAATTCGTCAGCGATATCGTATCTTCCTATGAGGAGGCAAGTTTGATAGACGAGAACGAGGGTGAGGAGCGTACGGAGGAGGCTGCCGGATGGCGACGACTGGTGACGTGTATGAACGACGTGGTGGATCAGAAGAACCCGCTCATTGGCCGCGAGGCCGAGTTAGAGCGTACTATTCAGGTGCTCTGCCGTCGCGACAAGAACAATCCCCTGCATGTAGGCGAACCCGGTGTGGGTAAGACGGCGCTGATCTACGGACTGGCTGCCCGCATCAACGCAGGCAACGTGCCCGACAGGCTGAAAGGCAGCAGTATATATATGTTGGACCTGGGCACGATGTTGGCCGGCACACAGTATCGCGGCGACTTCGAGAAGCGCATCAAACAGGTGATGGACGGTGTGGCAGGCGAAGGCAAGAACAACATTGTTTACATCGATGAGATACACAACATGGTAGGTGCCGGTGCCGTGGGCGAGAGCAGTATGGATGCCTCAAACATGTTAAAACCATATCTGGAGCGAGGTGATTTAAGATTCATTGGTTCAACAACTTACGAAGAATACAATAAGTACTTCTCTCGTTCCAAAGGACTGGTACGCCGTTTCCAACAGATAGACATCTTGGAGCCCAGCATCGACGAAGCCGTGAACATCCTGATGCAACTGCGCCCCAGATATGAGGAGTTCCACAAGGTGGTCTATGAAGACGAGGCCCTGCGCTATGCCGTAGAGGCCAGCGCGAAATATATCAATGACCGTTTCCTGCCAGACAAGGCCATCGACCTGATCGACGAGGCGGGAGCTACGCTTGAGGTAAGAGGTAAGAAGGAAGATGTAAAGGTGGTCACAAAGTCTCTGATTTCCGAAGTCTTGGCAAAGACCTGCAAGATAGATGTAACAACGAAAGAGGACGACAACGAGAAACTCTCAACTCTCAACTCTCACCTTTCAACTCAAATCTACGGACAGGATGAGGCTATCCGTCAGGTGGTAGAGGCTGTACAGATGTCGAAGGCAGGACTGCTGGACGACAATAAGCCCACGGCATCATTGCTCTTCGTTGGTCCCACGGGCGTAGGAAAGACAGAGGTGGCACGTGTGCTGGCCAAGGAACTGGGCATCGAGTTGCTACGCTTCGACATGAGTGAATATACGGAGAAGCACACGGTAGCCAAGCTCATCGGTTCGCCTGCCGGCTACATTGGCTATGAGGATGGTGGACTGCTGACGGATGCCATCCGTAAGACACCCCACTGTGTGCTGCTGCTTGACGAAATAGAGAAGGCGCATCAGGATATCTACAACATCCTGTTGCAGGTGATGGACTACGCCCGTCTGACGGATAACAAGGGACGCAAGGCTGACTTCCGCAACGTGATTCTGATTATGACCTCAAACGCAGGCGCACAGTTTGCCGGACAGGCCAACATCGGTTTCACAGGAGGTGTGAGTCGTGGTGAGGCCATGCTGAAACAGGTAAAGAAGACCTTCAAGCCTGAGTTTATCAACCGACTGAGCGGTACTGTGGTGTTCAACGATATGGACCACCATATGGCAGAGCTGATTCTCAAGAAGAAACTGCGTGAACTGCAGCAGAAGCTCACCGCCAAGAAGGTGACGCTGACGCTGAAGGACGAGACCTTCGCTGCCCTGCTGAAAGAGGGATTCACAAAGGAATATGGCGCACGCGAGATGGACCGCGTCATCAATCAGCGTCTGAAGCCACAACTGATGCGCGAAATACTCTTCGGCTCACTCAAAGACGGAGGAGAAATCACAATTTAATTCTTCGCTCGGCTTCGCCGCTTGGCTCCGCCAAGAACTCTTAACTCTTAACTCAATAAGGTGGTTTACCAATTAGACGACGATTTGTGGTTCCCAGACCCACGCCTGGCCGATGAAGACGGTTGTCTGGCGGTGGGCGGCGACCTGAGTATAGACCGGCTGTTGCTGGCCTATCAGCACGGCATTTTTCCGTGGTTCTCGTTTCGCGACAACGAAGAACCCGTATGGTACTGTCCGCACGAGCGCTTCGTGATATTTCCCGACGAGATACATATCTCCCACTCTATGCGCACCTTATTAAATAAAAAGAAATACACCTTCAGCCTGAACGAGGATTTTGAAGGTGTGATCCACAATTGCAGTAAGTTGCGCTACGACGAAGAAGGTGCCTGGTTGGGCGAAGACATCATCAAGGCCTATACCGAACTGCATCGTCAGGGCTTTGCTGCCAGCGTGGAAGTATGGGAGGAAGAACGACTGGTGGGTGGCCTTTACGGTGTGAATATCGGTTCGGCTTTCTTTGGCGAGAGCATGTTCTCACTGGTGCCAAGCGGTTCGAAACTGGCGCTGATACACCTGGCAAAGACTATGCAGGAACTGAACGGCAGCATTATTGACTGTCAACTAAAAACCGCCCATCTGGAATCGATGGGCGGCAGATATATCAGTTACGACGAATATATGAAGCTTATTTCTTCTTGCTAGTTTTGCTAGTCTTACTAGTCTTACTAGTCTTGCTAGTTTTGCTAGTCTTACTAGTTTTGCTAGTTTTGCTAGTTGTAGTCTTTTTGGGCACATAATATTTCAGAGCCTCGGGCATCCATCCCTGAATATCCTTGATACGCTGCTCGTCAGAGGGGTGATCGCTGAACAATCCGCCACTATTACCACTGCTCTGAGCAGCCATACGCTGCCAGAAAGAGGTAGCTACCTGTGGGTCGTAACCTGCCATCGCAGCAAAGATGAGTCCCATATGGTCGGCCTCGCTCTCCTGCTTACGAGAGAAACCAGAGGTCCACAGCGCACCACCCAGTTGCTGGCCCAAAGAGATAAGTGCCTGCGTCTTCTCGCTGACGCCAGCACCCTGTACCACTGCACCAAGGATGGCATTGCCATACTGATTCTTGTACTCATTACTCAGACGCTCAGCCGAGTGTTTTGCTACGGCATGGGCAATCTCATGACCCAGCACGATAGCCAGCGAAGCCTCGTCCTGAGTAACAGGCAGCAAGCCCTCGTATACCACAATCTTACCACCAGGCATACACCAGGCATTCACCTGCTTGTCCTGCACGAGATTAAACTCCCAGGCATAGTTCTGCGTCTCAGCACTCAGGCCATTGCTGTTAAGATAGGAAGTCACAGCATTAGCCAGATTCTGTCCAACACGCTTTACCAGCGCTGTGTTGGTAGCATTCGTTGATGCCTTAGCACTCTGCATATACTGCTGATACTGCTGGGTAGAGAGACTCAGCACCTCACCATCACTAACCAACAAAGTCTGCTTACGTCCCGTAATGGGTACGGTAGATGTGGTGCCACAACTCACCAGGATAGTTGCCACCAGCGACATGAATACGATTTTTATTGCTTTCATAATTTTTAGGTTATAAATTTCAGGACGCAAAGGTACGAAAAATAATTGAAATAGGAAATTGAGCGTTACAATTTTTCCTTTTTTACTTGCAAGTATCACTCTTTTTCCGTAATTTTGCAACTTCATAAAATAGTAGTCGAAAAAAAATGTAGTTGTTATGGCACAAAAGAATAATCACCTTGTTATCATGGCCGGAGGTGTTGGAAGCCGTTTCTGGCCTATGAGCACTGCAGAAAAGCCAAAGCAGTTTATTGATGTATTGGGAGTGGGAAAGACATTATTGCAACTCACCGTAGAACGCTTTAACAAACTGGTTTCACCTGAGAATATCTGGGTAGTCACGAATCAGAAATATGTAGACATCGTTCGTGAGCAACTGCCAGAGATGCCAGCAGGAAATATTCTATGCGAGCCATGCCGCAGAAATACTGCACCCTGTATTGCCTACGTTTCCTGGCGTATTAAGTCAAAAGACCCCAAGGCCAATATTGTGGTAACCCCCAGCGATCATATCGTGATGAACGTACAGGAGTTTCAGCGTGTCATCACAGAGTGTATGAACTTCACCGCCGAGAGCGATGCCATCGTGACACTGGGTATGAAGCCTACACGTCCTGAGACGGGCTATGGTTATATTCAGGCCGACCTGTCAGCCTCTTCTCTGAGAAACAAGGGCATCTTCCGTGTGGACTCTTTCCGCGAGAAGCCCGATTTGAAGACCGCTGAGCAGTATATCAAGAAGAACTACTATTTCTGGAATGCGGGTATCTTTATCTGGAACGTATCGACAATTGTCAATGCTTTCCGTATCTATCAGCCCAAGATGAACAAGATTTTCGAGCAGATGCTGCCCATCTACGGCACACCACAGGAGCAGGAGATGATCAACGAGAAGTTCCCCCAGTGCGAGAATATCTCTGTGGACTATGCCATCATGGAGAAGGCTGAGGAAATCTTTGTTTGTCCTGCCGACTTCGGATGGAGTGACCTGGGCACATGGGGCTCACTGCAGACACAGTCGAAGCGCGACATCTACGGCAATGCCCTCATCGGCGAGAATATCAGCGTCTTTGATACCCACAACTGTATGATTCATACCACACAGGAGAAGAAGGTGGTAGTACAGGGACTGGACGGCTACATCGTAGCAGAGAACAATGACACGCTGCTTATCTGTAAACTGTCAGAGGAACAGCGTATTAAGCAATTCAGTGGAGAAAACTAAATGAAGAATATCGCACTAATCACTGGCATCACCGGCCAGGACGGCTCTTACCTGGCAGAATTCCTGCTGGAGAAGGGATATGAGGTGCATGGCACCATACGCCGTTCGTCAGTTGACTACCGCGAACGCATTGCCCATCTGGAGGGAAAGCCCAATTTCCACCTGCATTATGCCGACCTGGGCGACTCGATGAGTATTCTGGGCGTTATCGGCAAGGTAAAACCCACAGAGATATACAATCTGGCAGCACAGAGTCATGTACAGGTATCATTTGACTCACCAGAGTTTACTGCTGACGTGGATGCCGTTGGTGTGCTCCGCATACTGGAGGCTGTACGCCAGTTGGGACTGAAGGACCAGTGCCGTATCTATCAGGCATCTACCTCTGAGCTCTATGGAAAAGTAGAAGAGGTGCCCCAGAACGAGGAAACGCCCTTCCACCCCTACTCTCCCTATGCCGTTGCCAAGCAATACGGTTTCTGGATTGTGAAGGAATATCGTGAAGCATACGATATGTACTGCTGCTCAGGTATTCTGTTTAATCATGAGAGTGAGCGTCGCGGTGAAACCTTTGTGACACGTAAGATTACGCTGGCTGCAGCCCGTATCAAGCAGGGCAAGCAGGACAAGTTATATCTTGGTAACCTGGGCAGTCTGCGCGACTGGGGCTATGCAAAGGATTACGTAGAGTGTATGTGGCTCATCCTGCAACAGGAGAAACCGGAAGACTTTGTCATTGCTACCGGTGTGCAACACTCCGTACGCGAATTCTGCTACTATGCCTTCAAGCACGTTGGCATCGAACTGGAATTTGTTGGTGAGGGTGCTAACGAGAAAGGTATCGACAAAGCAACAGGAAGAGTACTCATTGAGGTATCACCCGACTTCTACCGTCCTACCGATGTGGTCAACCTGTGGGGCGACCCCTCGAAGGCAAAGGCCAAGTTGGGATGGAACCCCAATAAAACCTCGTTTGAGGAACTGATAAAGATTATGGTGGACAGCGATATGGCTAAGGTTGCTGCCGACGGTGCTGCCGCCAAGGTTCGTACCAATCTGGAAGAATATCTGGAGAAAGGTATCGTGAAATAATTGAGAATTGATAATTGATAATTGACAATTAGGAATTGTGTTAGATAAAAACGCGAAAATATATGTAGCGGGGCATCACGGACTTGTGGGCTCCGCTATTTGGAATAACCTGTTGCAGAGAGGTTATACAAACCTGGTGGGCAGAAGTCACAAGGAACTGGATCTGACAGACCAGGTGGCCGTACGCCAGTTCTTTGATGAGGAGAAGCCTGATGCGGTGGTGCTGGCAGCTGCCTTTGTGGGTGGTATCATGGCCAACAGCCTGTATCGTGCTGACTTCATCATGCAGAACATGATGATGCAATGCAACGTGATTGGCGAGGCCTATAAGCACGGCGTGCAGCGACTGCTGTTTCTGGGCTCTACCTGTATCTATCCCAAGAATGCACCTCAGCCTATGACGGAGGATTGTCTGCTGACGTCGCCTCTGGAATATACCAACGAGGAATATGCCATTGCGAAAATAGCAGGCCTGAAGATGTGCGAAAGTTACAACCTGCAATACGGAACCAACTATATCGCTGTGATGCCCACCAACCTGTATGGCCCCAATGATAATTTCCATCTGGAGAATAGTCATGTAATGCCAGCCATGATGCGCAAGGTATACCTGGCCAAGTTGATTCACGATGGCGAGTGGGACAAGATTGCCATTGACCTCAACAAACGTCCTGTAGAGGGCGTAGATGGGTCATCATCACACGACGATATACTGAACATCTTGTCGAAGTATGGTATTGAAGACAATAAGGTGACCCTTTGGGGTACTGGTACACCACTGCGCGAATTCCTGTGGAGTGAAGATATGGCAGATGCCAGCGTACACGTATTGCTGAACGTAGACTTCAGCGACGTGATAGGCATTGAGAAATACTCCAGCGTGCACTATGGTGCCAAGACCGATGGCGCCGTAGACCGTAACCATTCGGCTGGCCGCGGTGGAGCCATCCCCTCATTGGGCGAGATACGCAACTGTCATATCAACGTAGGTACTGGCAAGGAACTGTCCATTCGCGAGCTGTCGGAACTGGTAGCCAAGGCCGTGGGCTTTGAAGGCACCATCGAATTTGACAGTACGAAACCCGACGGCACGATGCGTAAACTGATTGATGTATCCAAGTTGCACCGATTAGGTTGGACACACAAGGTAGAGATTGACGAAGGTGTGAAAAAACTCTTTGAGTGGTACAAACTATCGTTGGAGAAATAAAGAAAGAGGATGCATCCGCATCCTCTTTCTGTTTTATTACTTCATCAAAATCTTCCTGCTGTCAATGATATTAATGCCCTGTTGGGGTCGGTCAATCCGTTTACCATCAATCGTATAGATTGGTTTACTGACGGCGTCGGAATTCTCAACAGACTGGATGTTGGTATAGGTACCGTCCTTCACAGCCTTCACCTCGTCAGCACTAAGGGCGTAGTTGAATATGCGCACATCATCATAATTAGCCGAGATATTGGGGTCTGCCGTATACTGACTGCGTCCCAGATAATTCAATACCGGACGGATATCGCTGGGCTTAATGGTGATACCTGTAGTAGAAGCAACCTCTGTACCATCAACATAGATTGCAGTCTTATCCTTACCCATCGTCACCACAACATGCTTCCACAGATAGCTTGACAACTTCGAAGGACAGTCGAGAATCTGTTCATCACCTCCGTTCTTAATGGCGAAGCGCATCTTAGAGGTACCGCTATTGGGTGTCAGGAACAGATAATGGTCCTCGTCATTACCGAAATCGAAGATACGCTGCCACTGAGTCGTAGATGTGTTCCACTTAACCCACATAGCAACAGAGAGTTCATCACTATCAGCAACACGATAAGGCAACTGAACGAACTGGGCAGTCAGCGACAAAGACTTATCGCCCACCTTATGGTCAGCCACATACTTAGGCGTAGAAGGTGAAGCCATATCCAGCATATTCTGCGTGTCGTCATTGAGATTATCCTCGAAATCCCAACGGGCAATCATCGTAGGCTGACTCAGCGGAGCAGCCTCAACGACATCAGAAGCCTCAGATATATTCTGCGAACGGTCTATCGCCTTTACCTTATATATATAAGAGGTATTAGGACGACAGGTAT
Organism: Prevotella communis; assembly: GCF_022024115.1. Lineage (NCBI taxonomy): Bacteria > Pseudomonadati > Bacteroidota > Bacteroidia > Bacteroidales > Prevotellaceae > Prevotella > Prevotella communis. The sequence continues at coordinate 1,329,471 of NZ_CP091792.1, read as the reverse complement.
TATCTACGAAATAAGTCTCCGTGAGCTGACGGGCGATGGTGTTCCAGTCGTCAGTACCCTTAGGCGCACGCACCACCATATAGCCTTCCACATCCGTTTCTGTATTAGCCGTCCATGAGAGACGAACAGAGGCCGACTGCGACTCAGCCAGCAAGCCAGCAGGCTTGGCAGGAGCTGCAGTATCGTAAGTTACGTCCACGGGAACGAAACGGAACAGCATACGATCACGATTAGTACCCGTAAGTTCTGGGGTCTGGATAATCTTGGCCATTGTACTAGTGCCTGCCGATGCCAGATAGAGTGCACTCTCACGGTTACGAATCAAGTAATAGCCATTGCCGTCATACTCCAGATACCACTGTTCGTTGCTGGTAGGACCATTCTGCGTCCACGCCAGGATATCAGCCTGACTCTTGGAATAATCCTTCACATTCATGCGAATATTGGCATTATCCACCGACTCGATATTATAGAAGCTATAATCACCACCAATGCGAGAACTACAAGGTTTCACCGTCCACTGCTGTTTCTTGGAACCCGTGTACCTTGACTGCTTAATCACATCACCACTGGAAGTATAGCTTACGACATTACCAGTAGCACCCGAAACCTTGTTCAACAGTTTATAAGTACCGTTAATCTCAGAAGGAGGCACGTCCTCGCCCCACGTCACATTGATTACACGCTCACCGTTGGTCTGTCCTGTCTGATAGCCCGTACCACCAGGCATCTCCATCACGAACTCGTGTACAGGACCATAACCATCATAATAGACATCACGCTCAGTAGAGACAAACTGATAAGTGGTGGTCTTAGCCTGACGTTCACTGGAGCCAACAAAAGCCTTTACGCGTCCGTCATCATGACGATAAACGCTGGCCGCCGTCCAGTTGTTGCGGTGCTCACCATAAGCCAGACGCACGCCATTGCGACTTATATCGCAGAACTCACCACGCGCACGACTGTCGAAGCCCCACCAGATGCCGACAGTCATGCCGTATTCCAGTCCTACCATAGCCTCAACAACATTGTGCATCTCGTCATCGAAACCCACCTTTTCAGCGTTTTTCAGTTGCTGATAGAAGTTAGCGAAATTAGCGAACGAGCCCGCCAACTGATGGGTATTTCCCCAGTCGTAATACTGTTTGCCAGCATTAAACCAGTTCCATGCGTTGTCATTATTCAGCGTGTTGGCACCAGCGATGACGATGCCATTCATCGAATCATAGCTTTTCAGTAACTTTGCCACATTAGCCTCATCCCCTGCATTTCCCTGTATTTCACCCGCAAGGTTCTTTTCCCAAGCGTTATCAGGCTCATTAAACGGCGACACACCAACTATCGGATGACTAGTATTCGTCTTCATCCAAAGCACGTGAGCCTCAATGCACTTAGCCCAATGTTCTACATCAACACTCTTATCTTCAGCTGTATAGTAAGTATTGATATACGGTCCTGTATGACCATTGGGCATATAACCGTTGTCACAGTTGATAACCAATGGCAGGGTTCTGCCCACCACATTATCAAATACATTCGAACGCGAACGTAGTCCTTCTATCTGGTCTGATGTCAACTGATTACCATCTTTCAGCGCATTCAGCACACGGAATGATGTACGACCGATGCCGACATTCTCCTTACCCATGTGGTTGACGCCCTTACGCAAATTTGACTCATTATTCCAAGCCAGATCCAAACCCCATGTTGGCTGGAATCGCTTGCCCTCGGCCGAGATGGCATAAGGCAGAGACACATCAGCCTTTTTCTGGGCATGCAGATAGAGACTGGACGAAGAGCGCACAGGCTCTTGCGCGAAAGCGGTGGCAGCACCCAGTGCAGCCACCACAAACAGGATATTTCTTTTTTTATTCATCATCACTTTATGATTGTCTTATACATACGTCCGCCAACGACCTTGATATAAAGCCCAGGCCTCAATGACTCACGCTGCATGCTGCGTCCATCAAGCGTGTAAACGCCATCAGCAAACATACGGTTGTCTACGACGGTATTAATTCCGGTGAGTTGGTTGTTCTTTACTTTCTCCTCTTCAGTAACACCACTGATAGCCATTGTCTCGCCCGTCCAGTCGGTCAGCACAGGGATAGCCTCACTATTGAGATCCGTGAAAGGACGCATATAGCCGTCGTAGTTTTTCACTTTCGTACGATTTGCAGAAGTAATTTTCTCGAAAGCGCCATCGTTGACAAAGTAATAATTAAGAGGCATACGAGCACTTGCAATCAGATAGCCACGCAGATTACCAGGACCGTTCTGTGTCATGGTCACTGCATCGCCATACTCCAGGAAGAGCGCCTCAGTATCTGAAGAACGGTAGATAAAAGGAACGCCAGCCTCTGTCTCGTCGATCTCCTCAAGACACAGTTGGGTATAGTCTGCATTGATACCCACAATTTTGTAGCATTCAAGCGTTTCGGAAGCGCGAACAGCATAAGGCAGACAGATACAACCAAACTGATTGGGCACTACAGTTTGCTTATAGAGCGGCGTAAAACGGAGTGCGAAATCTGTTGCACACCACCACCCCTCGCGCTTATCGTTAGACTGACCTGACGTTTTTCCGTACTGCAGCCAGCCATTGGCAACAGAGCCCTTCTTAGTACCCTCGAAACCAACGGTAAACGTACTATTATCGTTGAGGTAGATAGGAGCCGTGTAAAGCGTACCCCAGCGTTTGGCAACAGGCATATTCAGATCCAGATAGTCGGCTGTAAGGTTTTGTGTATTCTCCTTTACGGTACCATCTGTAATATAACCATGCTGGTCAGAAAGACAGTAATGCTCTGTAGAAGCCTTACACTCAAGTGCATACAGACCATGCATAGGAGTTGTGCCTGGGAATGTCAAATCCTGCGAGATAGCCATCGACTGTGTCTCGTTGTCGGCATCGATACCTGACCACCACGCATTCCAGCAGGTGACGCCATCATGGGTAGCCAGACGCTGATCGCCACCTTGATAAGAACCAGTCTTAAACGTCCATCCAGTATTCAACGAGAAATTGGGATTCTCAATCTTACCCTTCACCTGTTTGTAAGGCAGATAGTCGAACACAGCCTCCTCCAAGTCAGCATAGCACATGACAACAGATTCTATTGTCTTAGCTTTCTTGGCAGCATTAAGAATCAATTCCAAACTCTCATTACCATGTAACTTCAGCGCAACCAGTTTCTCAGCATATGCAACCAACGTACCATCGTTCAGATAACGATACGCCTGGAGGGCATCTTCCATTGCCTTTGCCAGCGTCTGAAGAGCCTCTGCATCAGTAGTAGTAACACCCGTGGAAATACGTGTCAAGTCCTCGTTTAGATAGTTGTACTTTGTATTGTAGTCCTTGAATGCCTCAGCCGTGATACGCACTTTGGCAATACCATCAGCAATAGCCGAGTCGCGTGTAGAGAACAACTGGCAAAGCATCATCTGATCAACTTGCGCCTTAGAAGCCAGATTAAACAGACGTACACGTGCCTGTGTATTGGACTTACTATTGAAACTGGCAAACTGCGTCAGCCACTTATCCGTTGTATTATTAATAAACAAAGGTGATGCCGCAGGAGCTGCCATACCCTCCTCGCTCAAGCCCAACTTACAATCATAGCCCGAAGGCATGTTGCAAGAGGCTACTGAGAAATAATAATTCGTGTTGGGCAGGATCGTAAACACCGTATGCAGAGCCATCTCACTTGTCAGGTTGCCATTGCCGTAAGCCTGCAGATAAGCACCGTCATCATTTCCACCCTCAGGAATCACCTGGAAATAAGGTGCCGAGAGTGTGTTGCCTTTTCCGTCGAGCCAACCATAGAAGCCCATATCAAAACTGCCATTCACCATGATGTTACCACCCAGATATCTTGTCTGTCCATCAATCTCTATGGCATCGCCAGTCTGCAGCTCATCACTTGTTGCCATCAAGGTAGTAGACTTTCGATCCTGGTTGTTGGCATCCTTGACGACAATCTGATACTGATAGCCAATCATGGCAGCAGAGTCGGTAAACGTATAACTTGCAGCATCCTCTTGAATAGCGACATTACACAATACCTCCCATGCCTTACCGCTACCAGCCTTTCGCATAATAGACATGCTGCTGTTCATTTCGCCATTCTTATCATCCCATTTCAGGACGGCCAGTCCCTTCTTATTATCATATTCCACAGAGAAATTGGAAGGGGCATACTGTTTAGGTGTCTTAGGCACAAAATCATATTTACCATTATAAGCCATCGGCGCCTTCATTGCAGCATAGTACTCACCAGCAGGTGTCAGTCCGCCATCATAGAGACGGGATATCGGAGCCTCACCATTCCAGTAATAATAGCGCTCCACATAATCCCAATTATTCAGATTCGTACAGATACGTTCCAATGCTCCCTTCACCTGTGACTGGGTGACACCATCAGCGAAAGCACCATTATGATTCCAGGAGGCACCCCAGCACCATTCAGAAATCCAGATAGGACGCTTATACTTGTCCGACCAATAGTGCATATTACCGAAGCTGCCCTCAGCCCAGTAGCAGTGCAGGTCAATAATATCGCAACGCCAGCCGCGAGCATCAATAGAATCCAAGAACTCTGCCAGGAATCCCGTAGCATTCCAATAGTCGCTACCATCCCAAGAAGCCGGTGAGCAGAGGCGCATACCCGTACGCATCATGTTCTCCCAGTTGTTGAGGATTGTATTCAGATCCTGCGGATGGTCATCAGACGTATTCCTAGGTTCATTATTATTCTTTGAATGAGGCGACCATGTAGCTTTGCCAATAGCACGAGAAGAGGGATAGTCCTCATAGATATGGTTGGGTACACACTCATAATCGGGTGCCATATTATGTCCCTCGCTCCAAGTATAACTACTCTGTACATCCAGGGCAGCCATGGTGGTGGTGTTCAAATCATTGGCCAACTGTTTCTTGCCAGCGTCATACCATTTAAACACACGATACGAAGAAATACTGTTGTCCATGAGTGCAGGCAGTGAAGCCATCTCCAAATCCTTGTCAGCAGCAATAAAACAACGGCTATAACCGTGTCCGCCAGCTTTCAGGGAAAAAGTCACCATATAGCCACGCTTCAGTTTAAACGAACGGATACGGTTGTTCAACTTTGCATCCGTCAGCGTGTTCATATAACCATCGGAATGCTCTAATCCGAAGTCATTGCACGACTCGCCCTCGAAATTCTTCTCAGAATAGACGGTGAGCGGCTTGAAATTATCACCGCCGGCATATGGCAGGATGATACAACCATAATTATAGAACTTTATCTGACAGTTGGAGTTGTTGGCAGCCTTCACACCGTTGATCTGAACATATTTCAACCACGAAGACGCCTTCGACGGCTTGATATTCTGAAGAATCAACACAGCATGCTCTGTATTCGTGATATTAATCAAGCCATCACCGGCAAAAGGTGCATCGCCCGTGATGATGTAATCCACATCATCGCTAAGAGTGACTGTCGTTGTGACCTGTGTTATTGTTGTCTTTGTATTGGCAGCCATGACATTTCCTTGAGCAGCAAACAGCATAGCAGCAAACAGCAATAGAGAAGAAAGTTTTCTTTTCATCTTATAATATTTTTAGTTAGCAATCGAGTATTCGTCTGCAAAGATAATTGAATTCTGTCAAACTTCAAAATAAATTAAAATTTATTTGTCACTCTTGGGAATTTGCAACTCCAGATTATCTCTGTGGGCAAAGATATGGGGTGACATAATCTCAACACCAGCCTCATGGAAATGATCCAGAATATTCTGGTGCAACTCCGAATAGATATCCGACAAGTGTTCAGAATGATGTGTATAGGCATTGATTTCGTATTCCACGTAGAAATCATCCAACGCCGTGACACGCACGAAAGGTTGGGGCTTTTGCTGCAAGTGTTTGGTAGCCTTTGCCGACGCCAGCAGCAAATTCTCTATCAGTTCGTGCTTCATGTCATAACCTATCGTCACCTTGGTATGCACGATGATACCAAAATTTGCCGCCGCAAACGTATAGTTAGAAGTCTGGGCACTCATCAGGTTCGAATTAGGAATCGTAATCACCTCGTTCTTACGCGTCCTGACACGCGTCACCAGTGCCGTTTTCTCGATGACAAAGCCCTCAACATCACCAAAGCGGATGAAGTCTCCCTCGCGGAATGGGCGCATATAGGTCATCACCAGTCCTGCCATTACATTACCCACGATAGACGTAGAACCCAGTGACACGATGACACCGATGAAGACAGAGACGCCTTGGAATATCTCAGAGTCAGAACTGGGCAACAAGGGCCATATCATGATAAACATGAAGGAATAAAGCAAGATACGCAGGATAAGGTAAGTTGGCTGAGCCCAGTCGGCATAGAAGCCCGTAATCTTCAGGTTACCAGATGATACCTCATTGGACAGATAGCGGATTGCCTTCACCAGGTAGCGGAAACATACGATGATGACAATAATCTTAAAAAGGTTGGGCATATAGCCCATCACAGACCCCACGATATCGACCAGCGGGTCCCAAATATATCCTAATATTGTAAAGGTGAACGTCTTAGTCTCCGGGAATACAGAGAAGAGCAGGGGCACACTGACAAGCAACTGCATCAGGATGACGAAGAAGCGCAGCATACGGAAGAAGAACAGGAAGATGATGCCACGCCTACGGACGTTCAGCACCTCATAATCCCTGATTCTCAAAGGGATATCCCATTGCATCACACGTCGCATCAGACGATAGCGCCATCTGCGGTAGAACCACAACGTCACCTTGATGAGCAACCATTGCACCACGATGATGACAGCCACCCACAACAAGCCACGCAATTTCTGGCGCAACCCATACTCCTCATGAATCTCCAGAATCTTGGCCTTGATAACCTCCGCATATTGCGCGGCCAGTTCCTGACGGGTTGTATTCTGCCACAGCGCATCAATATCCGTCACACTGAGTATCACCTCATTGCCTGCCATGATATCGCTGAAGAAATCGCTCTCATAGACATAGACTGAGTCGGCAAACATCGTCAGGCGACGCCCCTGCGAGAGGATAGCTTCATAAGCCTGTTCTACGCGTTTCTCAGGATACACCCCACCCTTGCGCGCATAGAGCACCAACAGCGTGTCGCCGTCAATCACCAAGGGCGAACCTGGCGTTATCGTACGCAGAGAGTCCACACGCGCCTTTCGTTCGGCTGCTCTCAAGGAGTCGCTACGTCCCGTCTCGGACAACTGTTCCTGCATCATGATACGCTGCAACTGCAGTTCCTGTACCTGATTACGCAACACCTGTATCAACGAGTCACTTTCCGAAGTCACGGAGTCAACGGCAAAATCTGATTGAGCCGATATGCCAGAACAGACGAAAAGAACAAAACAGGTTAATAGAATTTTATAGAAATAGGTTCTCATAATCATCAATATCTAACAAATACCACTGCAAATATAAGAAAAAACTATCATATTACGAAAAAAGTTAGCAAAAAATTTGCAGATTATCAGAAAAACACGTACTTTTGCAACCGAATTAGAAACAAGAAACAAGAAAATATGAAACAATTGTTCAATGCATGGTGGTGGCGTAACTCAAGATTTAAATAGTCGTGAGAAACTTGCCATGTATATGTACATCAACCATAAGAAGAGGCTCGTCAAATCACGACGGGTCTCTTTTTCTTTTAATCGAATAACAACACAAAAAAATAAAAATATATGAGTTACTTAGTTGACAAACAAGGATTTTACGGAGAGTTTGGTGGAGCCTACGTTCCCGAGATTCTCTATGCTACGGTGAAGCGCTTGCAGGAGGAGTATCTGCCCATTATCGAGTCAGAGGAGTTTAAGCGTGAGTATATGACGCTGCTACGCGACTACGTAGGTCGTCCCTCTCCCCTCTACCTGGCTAAGCGCATGAGCGAGAAATACGGCTGTCAGCTCTACCTGAAGCGTGAAGACCTGAACCACACCGGTGCCCACAAGATCAACAACACCATCGGACAGATCCTGTTGGCCAAGAAGATGGGTAAGAAACGTATCATCGCCGAGACAGGTGCCGGTCAGCACGGCGTGGCTACAGCAACGGTATGCGCCCTGATGGATATGCCCTGCGTGGTATATCAGGGAGCGCTGGACGTAGAACGTCAGCACGTCAACGTAGAGCGCATGAAGATGCTGGGTGCCGAGGTCCGTCCGGTGAAAACAGGCAACTGGACCCTGAAAGATGCCACCAATGAAGCCATCCGCGACTGGTGCTGTCATCCCAGTGATACCTTCTATATCATCGGTTCTACCGTGGGTCCCCACCCCTATCCCGATATGGTGGCCCGTCTGCAGAGCATCATCTCCGAGGAAATCAAGAAGCAACTCCAAGAGAAGATTGGCCGCGACTATCCCGACTACCTGATGGCTTGTGTGGGCGGTGGTTCAAATGCCGCAGGTACTATCTACCACTATATAGATGATGAGCGCGTGAAGATTGTGCTGGCAGAGGCTGGTGGCAAGGGCGTAGAGACCGGTCATACCGCAGCTACGATTCACGCTGGCCGACTGGGTATCCTTCATGGTGCCAAGACGTTGGTGATGCAGACCCCCGACGGACAGATTATCGAGGCTGAGAGCATCTCTGCCGGACTGGACTATCCCGGTATCGGTCCGATGCATGCCAACCTGGCCACTCAGCATCGTGCAACAGTCTATAGCATCAACGACGACGAGGCCATACGCGCCGCCTACGAACTGACCCGTCTGGAGGGTATCATCCCCGCCCTGGAGAGTGCCCACGCTATTGCAGCCCTTCAGAAGATGACCTTCAAGCCCGATGATGTGGTAGTGCTGACCGTCAGCGGACGTGGCGATAAAGATGTAGAAACCTATCTGAACAACAAAGACTTAGCAGGCGAATATGGAAACTTTTAAATATACCACAACCAGCCGTACCATTCTGGCCGACCTTTATACACCTGTTGGCGTATATATGCGCCTTCGCGACCTCTATCCACAGAGTGCCCTGATGGAGAGTTCGGATTATCACGACTCAAATAACTCGCGCTCGTTTATCGGTATCAACCCTATGGCGAGTGTGGCCATCGGTCACGGCCTTGCCAACATCATCTTTCCTGATGGAAGCAATGAGCAGCATGAAATCAACAACAACTATGGTTCTGCCGATGCCATCCATGCATTGATTGACCATATCAAGGTCACTGGCGAGCATGCAGACACCTGCGGACTCTTCGGCTATACCTCATTCAATGCCGTACGTTATTTCGAGAATATCGACGTTAAGGACGAGACACAGGCCAAGAACGATGCCCCCGACCTGTTATACATCCTTTATAAGGTAGTGATTGTGTTCGACCATTTCAACAACACCCTCACAATTATCTCACTTGATGGCGAAAAGGCACTAGATGATGTGATGAAAGCCATGAATAAAGCCAACGTAAAGGCTTACGACTTCCATCCTGTAGGCGAAACGACCTCACCCCTTACCGACGAGGAACATAAGGCCAATATCCGAAAAGGCATCCAACACTGTCTGCGTGGCGACGTCTTCCAGATTGTGCTCTCACGCCGCTTCATCCAGAAGTATGAGGGCGATGACTTCAAGCTCTATCGTGCCCTCCGCTCAATCAACCCTTCACCTTACCTCTTCTACTTCGACTTCGGCGGTTTCCGTATCTTCGGTTCTTCTCCCGAGACGCATTGTCGCATAGAGGGAAAGAAGGCCTACATCGACCCCATCGCAGGCACTACCAAGCGTACAGGCGATGCAGAGGCCGATCGCAAGGGAGCCGAATACCTGCGCAATGATCCCAAGGAGAATGCAGAACATGTGATGCTGGTTGACCTGGCACGCAACGATCTGTCACGTAATTGTCACGGCGTAAAGGTTGATTTTTACAAAGACCTGCAATATTACTCACATGTCATTCATCTCGTGTCACGCGTCTCAGGCGAACTTGACAAGGATGCCGACCCTATCAAGGCTTTCATCGACACCTTCCCTGCCGGCACACTATCAGGTGCCCCAAAGGTTCGCGCCATGCAGTTGATTTCTGAGTACGAGCCCCATAACCGTGGTGCTTACGGCGGTTGTATCGGCTATATAGGTCTTAACGGATCGCTGAATCAGGCTATCACCATCCGCACCTTTGTCAGTCGTAACGGTGAACTCTGGTTTCAGGCAGGCGGAGGTATTGTGGCCAAGAGCGACGAGGAGTACGAACTGCAGGAGGTTAACAACAAACTGGGTGCACTAAGACGTGCTATCCTCATGGCCGAGAAGATGTAAATTACTTGATTCATTAATCCCCATTAGAACCATCATGAAAATAGTTATCATAGATAATTACGACTCGTTTACATACAACCTGAGTCATTTGGTTAAGGAACTGGGCGCAGACGTCACCGTTTACCGTAACGACCAGTTTGAACTGTCGCAACTGGAGGAGTTTAGTAAGATTATTCTTTCCCCAGGTCCTGGCATCCCCTCTGAGGCAGGTCTGCTACTTGATGTGATTCGCACCTATGCCGGCAAGAAGCCCATTCTGGGCGTATGTCTCGGTCATCAGGCTATTGGCGAGGCCTTTGGTGGCCAGCTCGAGAACCTGAGCGACGTCTTTCACGGTGTAGCTACGCCCTGCCATCTCACTAACGACGATGCACTCTTCTCGGGTATCTCGAAGGAATTTACCGTAGGCCGATATCACTCGTGGGTGGTCTCAAAGGAGAACTTCCCCGATTGTCTTGAAATCACTGCCGAGAGCAACGAAGGACAGATTATGGCCTTGAAACATAAAACTCTCAACATACGTGGTATCCAGTTCCACCCCGAGAGCGTGCTCACCCCCGATGGAAAGAAGATGCTGCAGAACTGGATGTTCTTGTAACATGAAGTATTAAAGATTAAAAATTAAGGATTAAACAACAAAACAGATATGGCACAGACAATGAAAGACATCCTGAACAGGATGCTGAACCACGAGGAATTGTCTCGTGAAGAAATGAAGAATATTCTGATTGGTATCACTCAGAGTGAGTATCCCACCGAGCAGATTACAGCACTGCTCACATCCCTGCAGATGCGCGGTGTTACCGTTGACGAACTGCTTGGTTTCCGCGATGGTATCCTTGAGACGGGCGTTCCCGCCATTCTCGACGCCGATCGCTATATCGACGTGGTAGGAACCGGTGGCGACCGTAAGAACACCTTTAATATTTCTACGACGAGCTGTTTCGTCATCGCAGGTGCAGGTTACAAGGTGGCTAAGCACGGTAATTACGCTGCCACTTCTGTTTCGGGTGCCTCGAACGTCATTGCCCATCACGGCATTAAGTTCACCGATGATATCGACAAGTTGAACCGCTCACTCAACGAGGCTGGCATTGTCTATCTCCACGCCCAGCTCTTTGCCAAGGCCATGAAGTTTGTTGGCCCCATCCGCAAGGCGCTGCAGTTCCCAACAATCTTCAATCTGCTTGGTCCTCTGGTCAATCCCTCACAGCCTCAGTGTCAACTGCTTGGCGTAGCCAACCTCGACCAGATGCGTCTGTATAACCAGGTTTATCAGAAGATTGGCATCGACTATGGTATCGTGAATTCTATCGACGGCTATGACGAGATTTCACTTACAGGCGACTTTAAAGTAACCACCAAGCAGTACGAGCGTATCTTTAAGCCCAGCGACCTCGGCTTCGAGATAGCTAAGCCCGAGGAACTTGTTGGTGGAGCTACCGAGGAAGAGGCCGCCCAGATATTCGACTCCGTACTCGAGAATCGTGCGCTGCCTGCCCAAAAGAACATCGTGCTGGCCAATGCCGCCTTCGGTATTCAGGTGCTTGAAAAGGGCGAGAAGAGCATTGAGGAGTGTATCGCCATTGCCCGCGAGAGTATCGACAGCGGTGCAGCACTGCGTACCTTCAAGAAATTCGTGGAGCTGAATTCTTAACCCCATTAATCCCATCACAACAATGGACATCCTTGAAGAAATAGTAGCTCACAAACAGCAAGAGTTGGAGCGCATGCGTCAGAAGAAGGTCTCTATACGGGAAGCCCTCCTGGCCTCGCCCACGGGCATCATCGCTGAGTTCAAGCGCCGCTCGCCCTCGAAAGGCTGGATCAAAGAGGAGGGTAAAGCCTGCGAGATACCCCTGTCGTACCAGCAGAACGGTGCCGCAGCCCTATCTATCCTCACCGACAAGCAATATTTCGGTGGTCACGACCGTTTTATCATGGAGGCACGACAGGCAGGCGTCGCTATCCCTGTACTCTACAAGAATTTCGTTATCGACGAGATGCAACTCTACGAAGCCCTGCTATGCGGTGCCTCTGCCGTACTGCTCATCGCAGCTTGTCTGACGAAAGAAAAACTGCGCACTCTGCTGACAAAAGCTCACGAGCTAGGACTGGAGGTACTGCTTGAAATGCACGACGAGCGCGAACTGGAATATGCAGAATTGAATCCAGACCTCTGTGGCATCAACAATCGCCATTTAGGCTCGTTTATTACCAACGTGGAGACTTCTTACCGTCTGGCCGAGAAGCTACCAAGAGAGGCTGTAAAAGTAAGCGAGAGCGGCATCTCTAACCCACAGACGGTCAGGGAACTGCGCGAGGCAGGTTTCCGCGGTTTCCTCATCGGTGAGACGTTTATGCGTGAACCCCAACCAGGACTGGCTCTGAAAGAATTTATTGCAAAGATATGAAAGTAAAAGTATGCGGCATGCGCGACGGCGAGAATATTCGTCAGGTCAGCAAGTTAGGCGTCGATTATATCGGCATGATTTTCTGGGAAAAATCGCCCAGAAACGTGACCATGATTCCCTCCCACGCAGGCATCATCCCCGACACAACACGGCTTGTTGCTAACAGCGAAACGCCGAGTTGCTACCAGAGAGTGGGCGTTTTCGTAGACGAGATGGCACAGAATATCATCACGCGGGTGGTGAATTTCAAGTTGGACGTGATTCAGTTGCACGGCCACGAAGAGCCCACACTCATCCGCAACCTGCGCAGTACGATTGACCCCGACTTGCGTCGAGGCATCCAGATTTGGAAGGCCATCAGCATTATGGATCGCAATTCGGTCGCAATTTATAAGCAGTACGAGGACTGCGTCGATGCCTTCGTTTTTGATACAAAATGTACGTGCGTAGGCGGTAGCGGAAAGCAGTTTGACTGGTCTGTACTCGACGGCTACGACGGTGAGAAACCTTTCCTGCTTAGTGGCGGTATAGGTCCCGACGATGCTGCTCGCATACGCGATTTTAAGCACCCGAAGATGATGGGAATAGATCTCAATTCTCGCTTTGAAACAGAGCCTGGAATGAAAAATGTAGAACTATTAAAGCAATTTCTGACACAATTATGAATAAAATAACACGACTTTTCAACGAAAGAGGCGACAGAAAGCTCCTCTCACTCTATTTTTGCGCCGGCACCCCCACCCTCGACAGTACCGCCGAAGTAATTAAAACGATGCAGAAACGAGGCATCGACATGATAGAAGTGGGCATTCCTTTCAGCGACCCGATGGCCGACGGACCCGTGATTCAGGATGCTGCCACAAAGGCTTTGAAGAACGGAATGAATCTGCAAACGCTCTTCAATCAGCTCAAGAGCATAAAAGACGAAGTATCTATACCACTGATACTTATGGGTTATCTAAACCCAATCATGCAGTATGGTATCGAAGCTTTCTGTCAGTCGTGCGTTGAGTCTGGCGTCAGTGGTGTCATCATCCCCGACCTACCCTTCAAAGACTACCTCGACGACATCAAACCAGTGGCCGATCGCTATGATGTACGCGTCATCATGCTCATCACGCCCGAGACCTCCAAGGAGCGTATCCGCTTCATTGATGAGCACACGGAAGGCTTCATTTACATGGTATCATCAGCTGCCACAACGGGGGCACAACAGTCGTTTGACGAACAAAAACAGGCTTATTTCCACAAGATTAATGCCATGAACCTGCGAAATCCGCGCATGATTGGCTTCGGAATCAGTAACAAGCAGACCCTGGAATCAGCCCAATCAAACGCTGCAGGTGCCATCATCGGCTCAAAATTTGTGCAACTCCTCGACGAAGAAAAAGACGCAAATCGTGCTCTTGACAGACTTTTCGAAGCACTCTCGAAGTAACCACATACTCCATTCTTTTGTGTTTTACCCTGAAAAACGTTGTTTTTGATTCAACGATTTCCAGGGTAAAATACTTTACTTTGAAATCAACAACCGGTACAGATTGCACCCTATGAAATTGCCCAGGACTTCCATCAGGTAGATAGCCAACAACTGGATGCTGATCATCTGAGGGACGGCCAAGAAATAAAAGGCATCTGCCACAGAATGGGTAAAACCACACAGGATGAAGACGGGCACACCAAATAATAAAGGTAGGAATTTACCCTCGCGGCCAAACTGGACAGCGGTGGTCATGATAAATCCGCAGCCAATGGCCAACAGGAAGCAGGCCAAAGGGCTCTTGGCCAGTCTGCAGAACGCAAAATCTTAACATAGTGATTCATGGGTGCAAAGGTACTCAAAAAAAATGACTTTCAGTACATTTTCCAGAAATAATCCCCACACGTCACAGCATCCCTTCCAGCATCTCAACAGCCTTGGTGATATCCTCCAGGAAATGCTGATGGTCGCGCAGGAAGTCGGTACGGCCACCACAGATGGCATCATACAGATCAGGACTCATTTCGTCGGCATAGGCGGCAATGGCCATCTCGATGTCATCCTTCTGCCAGTCGAGCGTGGAATGCACATAGATGCGCTGCTTCTGATGCAGGAAGCTATAGGCGGTCTCTATACTGTCTTTTGTAATCATCGGGTTGCGGTGTCATAACCTATCGGACGGAACTGTCGTTGCTCCTCGCTATACACAAATCCATGTCCGTAAAGGTAGTCCTTGACATGTACGGGTTCTGTACCAAAGTTATAGCATAGAGACTCAAGCGTGTCGAACTCCTCGTCACGCAGCAGCATATTCACACTCGAAACCAGTATGGCAGGGTCTTTCGGTAAGTAATCCATTTCAAATAATCATATTAAATCGGATTGCAAAGGTACTTAAAAATCCGATAATTTTCCTACCTTTTCATTGATTATTAGGATAGTTTAGGATTAAAATAGGAGAATCCCCACCATATGATAGGGATTTTCTTTTTTATTGTTTGAAGCAAAATGCGTATCTTTGCACCAGTTATTAATCAATTAAAAAACCAATGTTATGAAAAAGATTACTACACTCCAAAAGTCACTGATGGTGATAGGTTTTATAGGATGGAGCCTATCGGGTTTTGCACAAGCGTACAAAATAGACCGCAACAAGGTCTTTTTCGACAGGGAGCCAATACCGCATGCGGATGCCCGTTCGTTCGTAGATTTAGGTCACGGTTATGCCAAGGATCGCAACAACGTGTATCACCATGGTCGTATACTTGAGTTTGTAGACCCAGCCACATTCCGTTTGAAAGGGCGCGACAACTCACATTTCCACGAAGAAGGAGACTGGCATGAACATGACAGAAGCCCCAAGGGATATTACAAGACGAAGTTCAACGTGTACTACGGAGACAAGAAGATAGACGCCATGGCCTCTTCTTTCAAGGAGATTGGTGACGGTTATGCCAAGGATGCCTTCAATGTATTCTATTACGGAAAGAAGATTGACGGTGCCTCTGCCTCTACATTCAAATATACAGGCGACGGCTATGCACAAGATGCATTCAACGCTTACTATAGGGGACGGAAACTTGATTAGTGATTATCAAACAGTTAAAATAAAAAAAGAGAGGTGGTAAACCTCTCTTTTTAGTACACCCGCAGAGGCTCGAACTCTGGACACCCTGATTAAGAGTCAGGTGCTCTACCAACTGAGCTACGGGTGCATCGTTTTTTATTGTTGATTCAGCGCTCTTGCTGAATTGCGGGTGCAAAGGTACGGAGTTTTTTTGAAACCACCAAACTTTTTCCTGTTTTTTTTCGATTTTCATCAAAATTTTCTTCTCCTAAGCATTATTTCTGATAAAATTGATTATCTTTGTACTCAAAATACAAGCATTAGAATGAACGAAATAAAAAAAATAGTCCTCACCGGCGGACCATGTGCAGGAAAGACAACGGCACTGGTACGCGTCATAGAACATTTCTCGAGTCTCGGCTATAAAGTTTTCACCATTCCGGAGGTCCCTACCCTCTTCACTCAGGCAGGCATGAACTACCTGACAAAGAACCAGGGATTCTTCTACGAAGGAGAGAAAGCCACGCTGGAGATCCAGTTGGCCCTGGAGGACAAATTCCTGAGGATGGCGCAGGAGTGCACTAAGCCCTGTCTCATTGTCTGCGACAGAGGTGCAATGGATATCTCGGCCTACATGACCCCCGATATATGGAGCAACATTACGCGCGCGGTAGGTACCACAACGCCGGAGTTGCGCGAGCGCTATGACGCGGTACTGCACTTGGTATCGGCTGCCGACGGTGCTGAGCAATACTATACCACTGCTAATAATGCACAACGCTACGAGCAGATGAATGAAGAGGGACTGCGCATTGCCCGCGGATTGGACAAGAAGGTGATTAAGGCATGGACGGGCCACCCACATCTGCGCGTCATCAACAACCACGACGACTTTGACTGCAAGATGAACCGCGTGATTATGGAGATATCCAACGTGCTGGGACTGCCCCAGCCCATTGTGGAAGAGCGGAAATATATTGTGGAGCTCACTGGCGAACTGCCTGAAGACTGCATTCAGAGCGAGATTACGCAGACCTATCTGCAGGGCGAACCCGGCACCGAGATTAGGCTGCGCAAGCGTGGATGGGGACAGAAACAGGTGTATGTGCACACCACGAAGAAAAAGACGTCGGAAAACGAGGAACTGGTGACCGAACGCCAGATTAGCCTGTCGCTCTATGAGATGATGCTCTCACTGGCCGACCCGCAGCGTTGCACCATTCACAAGCAGCGCCACAGCTTTATCTGGAAAGGCCAGTATTTTGAGGTGGATATCTATCAGGGATGCCTTGAAGGACTTGTCATACTAGAGACAAAGGGAATAGCCGAGGGCGAACCCGTGAAATTCCCCCCATTCCTCAGAGTCATCAAAGACGTCACGGGCAACAAGGAATATTATAACTACACATTGGCCCTGAAACATTAGAAAATATGTTTGGGGCTATCCTATTAACAAAAAGATGTTGAAGGATATGACTGAACATTTTGAATTTAGTATAGAGGAGAGAGACCAAGCGCTCGCACTATATACAGAACTGAAGGAAAAGATTGCTCCTTCACTGGAGGAAGACGACGAAGGACGTATTCGCAGTCACTTGTTGCATGCCATCGAGCAGAACCAAGTAAAACGCGACACCTTCGGACTGAACCCCATCGTTAGCAGTCTGCAAACAGCACTTCTTTTAATCGACGAGATAGGACTACGCAGGGATGCCGTACTGGCTATTCTGCTGAACCCCAGCGTGGAGGCAGGATTCCTGACAATCGACGAGGTGGGCACCACCTATGGTATTGCCGTGGGACGGATCTTGCATGGACTGCAACGCATACAGGAACTGTATCAGAAGAATCCCGTCATCGAGAGCGAGAACTTCCGCAACCTGCTACTGTCGTTCGCAGAGGATATGCGTGTGATTCTCATCATGATAGCAGACCGCGTGAACTTGATGCGTCAGATCAGGGACACAGAAAAAGAGGAGGCCAAGCGGCGCGTCAGCGAAGAGGCGGCATACCTCTACGCCCCACTAGCCCATAAGTTGGGTCTGTACAAGTTGAAAAGCGAACTGGAGGACCTGTCGCTGAAATACCTGGAGCCCGATGCCTACTATCATATCAAGGAGAAACTGAATGCCACCAAACAGGCACGCGACAAATACATCGAACAGTTTATCGCTCCTATTGAGGAGAAACTGAAGAATGCCGGACTGAAGTTTCACATGAAGGGACGCACCAAGAGTATCCACTCCATCTGGCAGAAGATGAAGAAGCAGAAGTGTGCCTTCGAGGGCGTGTACGACCTCTTTGCCATCCGCATCATCATAGACTGTCCGATAGAGAAGGAGAAACAGCAGTGCTGGCAGACATTTGCCATCATCACGGATATGTACACCTCGAACCCAAAGCGTATGCGCGACTGGCTCAGCGTGCCTAAGTCAAACGGCTACGAGAGTCTGCACATCACCGTGCTGGGGCCCGAGAAAAAATGGGTGGAGGTGCAAATACGCACGGAACGCATGGATGACATTGCCGAACGAGGCGTGGCAGCCCACTGGCGCTACAAGGGCGTGAAGTCGGCGGAAGGCGGCATGGACGAATGGCTCAACGGCATCCGTCAGATGCTGGAGAACGCTAGCGGTATGGAGGCGATGGACCAGTTTAAGATGGACCTCTATGACGACGAGATATACGTCTTCACGCCAAAAGGCGACCTACTGAAATTTCCCAAGGGTGCCACAGTGCTGGATATGGCTTATCACATCCACTCGAAGGTGGGGTCGGCTTGCACGGGCGCGCGCATAAATAATAAGGTGGTCACCTTCCGTCAGGAACTTCACTCGGGCGACCAGGTAGAGATTCTCACCTCGTCCACACAGTATCCCAAACAGGAATGGCTCAGCATCGTCAAGACGGCAAGGGCAAAGGCCAAAATCCGTCTGGCACTGAAGGAGACTCAGCAGAAGGAGGCACTCCTGGTGAAGGAGATGCTGGAGCGTAAGTTCAAGAACAGGAAGATAGAGCAGGACGAGAGCCTGATGATGCGCACGATGAAGAAACTGGGCTATAAGGAGGCCAGCGACTTTTATCGCGACATTGCCCATGAGACACTTGACGTCCAGACCGTGTTTGATAAATACCTGGAACTGCAACAGGGCGAGAAAGTTATCACAGGCGATAATATAGCCCGTTCGGCCGAGGAATTTGTACTGGAAGACTTCAAAGGTCAGCCTACAGTGCAGAATGATGATGTGCTAGTCATCGGACAGGACCTGAAGGGCGTGGACTATCAGTTGGCAAAATGTTGCAACCCCATCTATGGTGACCAGGTATTCGGTTTTGTCACCATCAGCGGCGGCATCAAGATTCACCGTTGTGACTGTCCTAACGCACCCGAGATGCGCCGACGTTTCGGCTATCGTATCGTCAGAGCCAAATGGAGCGGCAAGGGGTCTAGTCAGTATGCCATCACGCTGCGCGTCATCGGTAATGACGACTTGGGCATCGTGAACAACCTGACCAGCATCATCTCGAAAGATGAAAAGCTGGTGCTGCGCGGCATCAATATCGACTCTAACGACGGATTGTTCCGGGGCACGCTGACCATCATGATTAATGATAACACCCGACTGGAAGCGCTCATCAAGAAACTGCGCACAGTGAAAGGCGTAAAACAGGTAGAGAGAATATAGTGAACTTGAAACCTGAGGCCTGAAACTTGAAACATGAAACTAGATTATTAAAGATATGAAAACTAAAGTAGTGACTTTCGGAGAATTACTGCTCCGCTTTTCAAAATTAGATCATCAACGTTTGTCGCAAGGCGACTATTTCACCAGCAAATACGGCGGTAGTGAGGCGAATGTGGCTGTGTCGCTGGCCACACTGGGCGACAACGTACAATATGTCACCCGACTGCCCAACACGCCCGTCGGTCATGCCGGAGCTCAGAACCTGATGCAGCTGGGTGTGGACTGTCGCTATATACAATGGGGCGGACAGCGCATCGGCACATATTACATGGAACCGGCAGCTGGCATGCGCTCGGCGAAAGTCATCTACGATCGTGCCAACTCGGCCTGCTCGGAGATAGAGCCTGGCATGATACCCTGGCGAGAGATTCTGAAAGATGCTGCCGTGCTGCATGTATCGGGCATCACGGCTGCCATCTCACAGAGTTCGGCAGATGCCACCTTCGAGGCACTCGACATTGCCGACGAGATGGGTGTCAAGATTGCATTCGACATCAACTACCGCAAGAACCTGTGGCAGTATGGCGCAGACCCTCGAGAGACACTGAAACGGATGCTCGCCCACTGTGACCTGATGTTTGGCGATGCCATCGAGTTTGAATGGATATGCCAGCGCAAACAACCTCCCTTCACGGCTCTTGACTCTAGTTTTGAGATGCAGATGGACGAATACCGTGAATGGTTTGACGACCTGCACCGTGAGTTCCCCCGCTGCAGAAAATGGCTCATGGGCATGCGCAACATGGTGGCATCGAGTCATCACCTGCTCACTGCCCTACTCTTCACTAGCGACAATGGTACAGACTACGACCTTCTGAAGGCACCTATCTACGATATCAACGGAGTTGTAGACCCATCGGGGGTTGGCGATGCCTTTATGGGCGGACTGCTTCATGCCATCAACGCATTCCCTGATGATAACCAGCGTCAGTTGGAGTATTCACTGGCAGCATCAACACTCAAAAACACCATTCCGGGCGACTTCAATCTGGCTACTGATGAAGAGATTCAAAGTCTGATTGACGACAAAACCGTAAAGATAAAGACCTATTTTTAAATAAAAGTATAAGAAAATTTGGCTACATCATAACAATTTGTTACCTTTGCAGTCAATTATAATGATATTAACCCCCTCGTCACACCTTCGCGTAAGGTGAGAATGGACTTCAAGAAGACGGTGGTGGACACCAAGCGTCCGGTTCTCGGGCAGGACTGGCATAGTTCATAGGGATAAGTTTAACTTTAAAAACATTTGTAATTATGGCACAAATGAATTTTGGTGGCGTTATCGAGACTGTTGTCACCAGCAAGGAATTCTCTTTGGAGAAAGCACGTGAAGTATTGAAGGATGAAGTAATCGCAGTGATCGGTTACGGTATTCAGGGACCTGGTCAGGCCTGCAACCTGCGCGACAATGGTTTCAACGTGATCGTCGGACAGCGTCAGGGCAAGACCTACGAGAAAGCTGTAGCCGATGGTTGGGTACCAGGCAAGACCCTCTTCTCTATCGAGGAGGCTGCCGAGAAAGGTACTATCCTTTGCATGCTGCTAAGTGATGCTGGTCAGATTCAGGTATGGCCCACCATCAAGCAATATCTGAAACCCGGAAAGACGCTCTACTATTCTCATGGCTTCGCTATCAACTGGAGCGATCGTACCGGTGTTGTTCCTCCAAAGGATGTTGATGTTATCATGGTTGCTCCTAAGGGTTCTGGTACATCTCTTCGCACCATGTTCTGCGAGGGTCGCGGACTGAACTGCTCGTACGCTGTTTATCAGGATGCTTCGGGCAAGGCAAAGGATAAGACACTGGCCTTTGGTATCGGTATCGGTGCCGGCTACCTGTTTGAGACAACCTTCCAGCGTGAGGCTACATCTGACCTGACTGGTGAGCGTGGTTCACTGATGGGTGCTATCCAGGGCTTGCTGCTGGCTCAGTATGAGGTGCTGCGCGAGAATGGCCACACACCTTCTGAGGCATTTAATGAGACTGTTGAGGAACTCACACAGAGCCTTGGCCCGTTGTTTGGCCAGAAAGGTATGGACTGGATGTATGCCAACTGCTCTACAACGGCTCAGCGCGGTGCGCTTGACTGGGCTCCCCGTTTCCACGATGCGATAAAGCCTGTGATGGAGTGGCTGTACTACTCTGTGAAGACTGGTAATGAGGCTCAGATCAGTATCGACTCTAACTCTAAGCCCGACTATCGTGCTGGACTGGAGAAGGAGCTTGAGGCTATGCGTAATCAGGAGATGTGGCGTGCCGGCGAGACTGTTCGCAAGTTGCGTCCTGAGAATCAGGAAGACTAATTCCCAATAAACTACATAAAAGAATGTCGGGTTCCAATGTGGAGCCCGACATTTTTTTCTTATCATCATAGGGATGCACTTAATGGATAAAGCGCAACTCACGTAACTTATGGTCGCCCATGATATAACTTTTATCGACCAGTCCTCCAACGCCTCTGATGCGTCCCTTTGAGGTATACTGCCAGATGATATAGTCACGATTATCTGCCAGCACCGGCGGCTCATCAGCATACATAGCCACCATCAACTGATAATCATTGATCTTACCTAAGAGATGCTTGTTATAGAAATTACGGAAGGTATAAATCAGAGGTTTCTGGTGATAAGCCTCTTCCAACATATCCAGAAACTTAAACAGCGAGTCACAAAAAGCCTCTGTCGACAGTTTTCCAACAGTCTCCACATCCAACATAGGAATCAAATCTTGCTCACCTGGCAGACACTGAGCAGTAAAATTATCCAATTGCTGCTTAAGGTCAGACATCGGACGGAAGAAATGATACGAACCCACCTTCAGCCCATAACGATGAGCCAAATCGATATTCCTCTCATATCTCTCATCGATACGGTCACCACCCTCCGTAGCTTTCAGATAGACATAAGCCATCTTGGTATTCTCGCCTACGGTCTCCCAGAACACTTCACCCTGGTAATGACTCATATCCAACCCATGCACATGATTGCATGTATCCTCGCAACAGACATAGGGATTCTCATGAATAGTAGGTTTAGCGACAACCCTTGTCACTTTAGCACGTCTGCGTGTCTTTCTCTTCTTTCTGGTTTTCGCGTCTACATCATTTACTGCCATGCAGCAAATACACAATATCAAGAATATAGTCAGTTTCCTCATTTTTCCTCTTCAGTTTTCTCTTCTGCTTGCAGAATTACCTTTATTTTTGAGATGCGGTGTCCATCGAGTTCAATAATCTCAAACTTAAATCTGCCATACGTAAAGCGCTCATTCTCCTGGGGGAAATCACCCTTCAACTCCAACAGCAGACCAGCCAAAGTATCTGCATCACCCTCAACATCCTCAAACACATCATCATCAAGGTTCAGTATCTTATAGAAATCACTGAGCAGCGTCTTACCTTCAAACACATAGGTATTGGCATTGATGCGTACGTAATTCTTCTCTTCTTCGTCGTACTCATCATTGATCTCGCCCACAATTTCCTCTAGGATATCCTCCAGGGTGATGAGTCCACTGGTGCCACCAAACTCGTCCACAACGATGGCAATATGTACCTTGTTCTCCTGGAAGTCACGAAGCAAGTCGTCAATCTTCTTCGTCTCAGGCACGAAATACGGAGGACGAATCAGCGACTGCCAACGGAAAGCAGCTGATTTTCCTAGATGCGGCAGCAGGTCCTTGATATACAGGATGCCACGCACATTATCGATAGAATCCTGATACACGGGAATGCGGGAGTAGTTGTTCTCCACGACACACTTCAGAACCTCTGGAAACGTAGAACGAAAATTCAAATCCACGATATCCTGTCGGCTGGTCATCACCTCCTTGGCTGTCTCGTCGCCAAAGCGCACAATGCCCTCGAGCATGTTTTTCTCTTCCTTCAGTTCTTCCTTATCTGTAAGCTCCAACGCCTGTTCCAAATCGTCCACACTGAGCACATGATTCTCTTTCTGCACCACCTTCTCGGCCAGTGCTCCAGAGCGTATCAGGATAGATGACAAGGGGTAGAACAACTTGCTCAGCAAGGAGATGGCTGGGGCAAATGTACGACAGATAGCCAATGCATGTTGCGCGCAATACACCTTTGGCACAATCTCACCAAAAAGCAATAAGAGGAAGGTCAGTACAATCGTGACAACCAGAAACTCCAACCACTTTGCAGCTCCAAAATCAAACAAAGAAGCCATAAAGAAGTTACAGAGCATAATGATGGTCACATTCACCAGGTTATTCGTAATCAGAATCGTGGCCAGCGTGCGCTCTGAGTCATTACGCAGACGCTTGATATAACCATCAGCCTTGTTCTTCTCCTCGTCAAGCTCACTCAAGTCTGTAGGCGAGAGGGAGAAGAAGGCTATCTCTGAACCCGATGCAAAGCCTGACGCTACAAGTAGCAAGCAAGCCAATATGGCTGAAAAAATCTCTCCGAAACCAATGGGATTCAGGTGTACCTCGTTGATGATATCTTGAAGATAATCCATTTCTTAATATTAGAACGGAAGGGCATCCGACTGACTGCTTTCCGACGTAGTATCAGTAGCAGTTGTCTGGCTTGCTGTGGCAGTTTGCTCCTGCTGACCCGTAGGCTTTGCAGAAAGCATCTCCATGTTGTCAGCCCAGATTTCAGTCACATACTGACGCTGTCCCTGCTTATTATCATAAGTAGAATAACGCAGTCGGCCCTCAATATATAGTTTATCTCCTTTATGCACATAGCGCTCCACAATCTCAGCCAGACGGCGCCACATTATCACATTGTGCCAATCAGTACGATCAGGCACCTGCGTACCATTCTGAAGCGTATATCCTTTCTCTGTTGTGGCAAAACGGAAACGAGCCACAGCAACTCCCTGCTCTACATAGCGTACCTCAGGGTCTGTGCCAACATGGCCTATCATCATTACCTTATTCATGATCGTAATGGTTTTGCTTCACCTAAATAACGGAACTTGAAATTCTTACCCTTGGCTGAGGGGAACTGACTGCGCTCATCCACACGCTCGCGCAGATGACTGACTATACGATTGTAACAATCCAAACCAGAGTAAGCCTTTACCTGAGCTACAAACTGCGTATCACGATACTGGAACTTACCTGTACCTGGTACCAACAACACACGCTTGAAGTTCAGTTCACCTTCATACCAGCCTTCGCGTTCCTCGTTCAACTTCAATACAGCAGGAATTGGCTGACGCTCCTTCTGACCATCCTCGGCAGGATGCAGCGCACGCTTCTCTTTGAAGTCCTGCATGGTAGCAGCCTCAGTCTTGATGATAATGAAATAAACCCGGGGACGAATCTTATAGCGTTTAGGATAGTAAACATCACTTGCGGCATATTCACGGATATCAGCCTCAAGAACAGGATTCATACCAATCTCGTCGATATTATCTAAGAATTCTATTGCTTCATCGACACTCGAAACAAGTGTCTCGCTGTCAAAGTATCTTAAGTATAAATTCATGTTTGTGTGAAAAGGTTGTTTTCCTAAATAAAAAAAAGAGAGCGGAAAACGGGACTCGGACCCGCGACCCCAACCTTGGCAAGGTTGTGCTCTACCAACTGAGCTATTTCCGCAATTCTTATCAAAAAAAAGAGGTGAAGAGGAGGAGACTCGAACTCCCACGTCGCAATTGACACTACCCCCTCAAAGTAGCGCGTCTACCAATTCCGCCACCTCTCCAACAAATTTTTACATATTGAAAAAAAGAGTGCCCAGAACAGGACTCGAACCTGCACGCCTTGCGGCACACGCACCTGAAACGTGCGCGTCTACCAATTCCGCCACCTGGGCAATTTATGATTAAGGCCTTCCCTAATCTCTCTTTTTGTTCAATCTGTGAGCGGAAAACGGGACTCGGACCCGCGACCCCAACCTTGGCAAGGTTGTGCTCTACCAACTGAGCTATTTCCGCGTTACTTCTTTATTAGAAGTGCATCTCTCTCGATTGCGGATGCAAAGGTACTACTTTTTTTTGAACTACCAAAACTTTTCCGATTTTTTTTCAAAAAAAAGTGCTAATCCATGCGGTTTCGGTAGTCTTCATAGCCAAAATGGCGCAAAATCTCCAATTTTCCGTCCTTATGAAGCATCGCAAGAGCTGGATGAGAGATACCATTGAACATGCAAGTTTTTACAGTCGTGTAATGAATCATGTCCTCAAAAATCACCTCTTCTCCCACTTTTAATTCATGATCGAAGCGCCATGAGGACATAAAATCACCACTCAGGCAACTATTGCCTCCCAAACGATAGACATATTCTGAGGTTTGAGACTGGAGACTGGAGGATTCTTCTACGATTTCTGCCCCTCTCACCTCTGGCATATATGGCATCTCCAGACAGTCGGGCATATGACAAGTAAAACTTACATCCAGAATAGCCGTACGGATACCCTTATCCTCTACAATATCCACCACATGACTCACCAGTGGACCCGTTTGCCAGGCAAAAGCGCTACCTGGCTCAAGGATAATCTTGAGCCAGGGATAACGCTCATGTAGTCCCTTTAATATATTAATAAGGTGAGGCACATCATAATCCTTACGTGTCATCAGATGACCACCACCCAAATTAAGCCACTTCAACTGTGGGAACCACTTAGAGAATTTCTCCTCAATATGCACCAACGTACGTTCCAGTACGTCAGCACCACTCTCACAGTGACAGTGACAATGAAAGCCCTCGATATTAGCAGGCAGTGTCTCTGGCAACTTATCGGCAGTAATACCGAATCGGGTGCCAGGCGCACAGGGGTTATAGAGCATGGTGCCAACCTCTGAATACTCAGGATTCACGCGCAGACCAATGCTAGCCTTCCCCTCTACCCTATCATGGAAGCGCTCATACTGTGACAGCGAGTTGAACGTCAGGTGGCTGCTGCACCTCACGATATCATCTATTTCCTCGTCAGTATAGGCCGGTGAATACGTGTGAGCCTTGGCACCAAACTCCTCCAGCGCTAGGCGAGCCTCACTCAGGCTGCTGGCCGTAGTACTGTTGATATACTCCCTGAAAATAGGAAATGTTTTCCACAATGCAAAAGCTTTGAATGCCAGGATAATCTCCACGTCGGCCTCTTTAGCCACGTCGGCAATCAGTTGCAGATTCCTACGCAGCAGCGTTTCCTCAATGATATATACGGGTTCTTTCATCAAATCAATCAGTTCAAATTATTTATATTCGCTCCACGACTTGATGCCAATACCATCCAGTCCCACCTTACAGAAAGCCTCGATGAAGGCAGCTGCCAGACGGGCATTGGTAATCAGTGGCACGTTGAGATCGATGGCAGCACGACGAATCTTGTAACCATTCGTCAACTCGTGGGTAGTCAGGTCCTTCGGAATATTCACCACCATGTCTATCTGATGATTGTGGAGCAGGTCGAGTGCTGAAGGCACATTACCTGCAGCCCCCTCTTCCTCAGAAGGCCACAAGGCACGGGTATTCTCCACACCATTCTCCGTGAGATATTTCGAAGTACCATCCGTAGCATACAACTCATAGCCATGCTTCACCAGCATACGGGCAGCATCCAGCATCTCAGCTTTCTGCTTGGCACCACCCGTTGACAGCAGCACAGTCTTCTTGGGAATACGGTGTCCCACAGAGAGCATAGCCTTGAGCAGTGCCGTGTCGGTATTGTCGCCAATACAACCTACCTCACCGGTAGAAGCCATATCCACACCCAGCACGGGGTCAGCCTTCTGTAAGCGGTTGAATGAGAACTGCGAAGCCTTGATACCCACATAGTCGAGGTCGAACAAGTTCTTCGAAGGTTTCTCCACAGGCAGTCCCAGCATCACCTTCGTAGCCAGGTCAATCATATTCATCTTCAGCACCTTTGACACGAATGGGAAGCTACGTGAGGCACGCAGGTTACACTCAATCACCAGGATATCATTCTCGCGAGCCATATACTGGATGTTGAACGGACCATTGATATTCAGCGCCTTGGCAATCTGACGAGAGATACGCTTAATACGACGCACAGTCTCCACATACAACTTCTGCGGTGGGAACTGAATCGTGGCATCGCCTGAGTGCACACCGGCAAACTCGATATGCTCAGAGATAGCATAAGCGATAATCTCACCATTCCTTGCCACAGCATCCATCTCAATCTCCTTGGCATGCTCAATAAACTTAGACACCACGACGGGATGATCCTCGCTGACGTTAGCAGCCAACTTCAAGAAGCGTTCCAACTCCTCATTATTAGAACAAACATTCATGGCAGCTCCCGAGAGCACATACGAAGGACGCACCAGGACAGGGAAGCCCACACGCTCCACAAACTGGTTGATATCATCCATAGATGTCAGTGCACTCCACTCAGGCTGGTTGACACCCAGCTCGTTCAACATCTGCGAGAACTTAGCACGGTCCTCAGCACCATCGATATCCTTAGCCTGTGTACCCAGGATATTGACACGCTGCTCGTCCAGATGCACAGCCAGGTTGTTAGGAATCTGACCACCAGTTGAAACAATGACACCGTGAGGAGCCTCCATATCGATGATATCCATCACACGTTCGAAGGTCAGTTCATCGAAATACAGACGGTCACACATATCATAGTCGGTTGACACCGTCTCAGGGTTATAGTTAATCATCACAGAGCGCCAACCTTCCTTACGGATGGTGTTCAGAGCCTGCACACCACACCAGTCGAACTCTACGCTCGAACCGATACGATAGGCACCAGAACCCAGCACGATGATGCTTCTCTTGTCATTCTCATACTGTATGTCACTTGCCACGCCTGAGTAAGTGACATACAGGTAATTGGTCTGAGCAGGATACTCTGCAGCCAGTGTGTCAATCTGCTTCACCACAGGTGTGATGCCAAACTGCTTTCTGCGATTACGCACCAGCAGAGAAGCCTCGTGCATATTACGGCACTCACTCTCCAGTCCGATAGCACGGGCTATCTGGAAGTCGGTAAAGCCATAGACCTTGGCCTCGCGCAGAAGCGACTCTTCCAGCGTGTTGATATTAAATTTCTTCAGTTGCTCGTCGATATCGATGATATGCTGCAACTTCTCCAGGAACCACTTATCAATCTTTGTCAGTTCATGAATCTTGTCGATATCATACTCAGGCAGATGCATAGCCTTTGAGATGACGAAGATACGCTTGTCTGTAGGCTCACGCAGCGCAGCGTCGATATCTGCAATCTTCAGTTCCTTGTTCTCCACGAAGCCATGCATACCCTGGCCAATCATACGCAGACCTTTCTGGATAGCCTCCTCAAAGGTACGACCGATAGCCATCACCTCGCCTACCGACTTCATGCTGGAACCCAGCTCCTTGTCAACACCATGGAACTTAGACAGGTCCCAACGAGGAATCTTACATACCACATAGTCGAGGGCGGGCTCAAAGAAAGCACTCGTAGTCTTGGTGACACTGTTCTTCAGTTCAAACAGACCATAACCCATACCCAACTTAGCAGCTACAAAAGCCAGGGGATAGCCAGTGGCCTTTGATGCCAGGGCTGATGAGCGTGACAAACGGGCGTTCACCTCGATGACACGATAATCCTCTGACTCTGGGTCGAAAGCATACTGCACGTTACACTCACCCACGATACCGATATGACGGATAATCTTGATGGCCAGCGCACGCAACTTATGATATTCTGAGTTTGTCAAGGTCTGTGAAGGAGCCACCACGATACTCTCGCCGGTGTGGATACCCAGCGGGTCAAAGTTCTCCATGTTACATACGGTGATACAGTTGTCGTAACGGTCGCGCACCACCTCGTACTCTATCTCCTTCCAACCCTTCAGGGACTTCTCTACCAGCACCTGTGGCGAGAACGAGAATGCCTTCTCGGCCAGAGCGTTCAACTGCTCCTCATTGTCGCAGAAGCCACTGCCCAGACCACCCAGGGCATAAGCAGCACGCAGGATGATAGGATAACCCAGTTCGGCAGCAGCCTTACGGGCATCAGCGATATTATCACATGCCTGACTCTTGATGGTCTTCACATTGATCTCGTCCAGTTTCTTCACGAAGAGCTCACGGTCCTCAGTATCCATGATAGCCTGAACGGGCGTACCCAGCACCTTCACGTTGTACTTCTCCAGCACACCACTCTGATACAGTTCCACACCACAGTTCAATGCTGTCTGACCACCAAAGGCCAGCAGGATGCCGTCAGGACGCTCCTTCTCGATAACCTTCTCAACGAAATAAGGTTGAACAGGGAGAAAATAGACCTGGTCGGCCACACCCTCTGAGGTCTGCACCGTAGCGATATTAGGATTGATAAGCACCGTCTCGATACCCTCTTCCTTCATTGCTTTCAATGCCTGTGAGCCACTATAGTCGAACTCACCTGCCTCACCAATCTTCAGGGCGCCACTGCCCAACAGTAATACCTTCTTTATATTATTGTCCTTCATCTTCTTATTCTTTTTTACCTTTTTACCCTTTTACCTTTTCTTAGAGTGTCTCAATAAAACGGTCGAACATAAACTCTGTGTCTACAGGACCTGAACAAGCCTCGGGGTGGAACTGGCTTGAGAACCAGGGGTGCGTCAGGTGACGGATACCCTCGTTAGAGCCATCGTTCATATTCACGAAGAGCTCACGCCACTCATTACCCAGAGTAGTTGCATCTACAGCATAACCATGGTTCTGCGAGGTCACATAGCAGCGGTTGGTGCCTACCTCACGCACGGGCTGGTTGTGAGAGCGGTGACCATACTTCAGTTTGTAGATAGTGGCGCCACCAGCCTTGGCCAGCAACTGATTACCCATACAGATACCACAGATAGGTTTGCGGCTCTGCGACATCTGTTTCTTCAGAATTTCCACGGCATCCACACACTTGTCTGGGTCGCCAGGACCATTAGCCAGAAACAGGCCGTCGAAAGCCATATCCGTGTAGTCGTAGTTCCAAGGCACACGGATCACCTCTACGCCACGATTTATCAAGCAGCGGATGATATTGTTCTTCACGCCACAGTCCACAAGCACCACCTTACGACCGGCACCTTCGTTGTAGCGAATCACATCCTTGCACGACACACGCTCTACCCAGTTGATGGAACCATAGTCAGCACCCTCGGAATCCTCAGCATCTTCCATACCCTCGAACACCAGTTTACCCATCATCACACCATGCTCGCGCAGCACCTTGGTCAACTGGCGGGTGTCTATGCCAGTGATGCCAGGCACCTTCTCACGCTTCAGCCAGTCACCCAGACTCTCGCATGCATTCCAGTGAGAGTAAGCCTGAGAATAGTCGCTCACAATGATGGCCGAGGCATAGATGCGGTCACTCTCCATGAAGGTAGCGATGCCATTATCCTCTACCGTGAAGGGAGGCACGCCATAGTTGCCTACCAGAGGATAAGTGAGTACCATTAACTGACCTGCATAACTGGGGTCTGTAAGACTCTCGGGATAGCCCATCATAGCTGTGTTGAAAACCACTTCGCCAGCTACTGGACGCTCGTAACCAAAACTCTTTCCTTTGAATTCTGTTCCATCCTGAAGAACAAGTGTTACTGCTTTCATTATCTTGTGTTTATATATATATGTTTTATTTCTGTCTAGTTGATATAAAAAAAGATTGGGGAAAAATGCCCCAACCTTTTTATGTTATTTCTTTAATATGTTGTAAAGCAACGATGTCAACGAAATAAGAATAGACGTTGCAGAGAACCAAAGCGTCGTCATGCTACCAACGCTGGAGTTCTGCGCTTTCACCTTGTTTGGCGTCACGTAAACCACGTCGTTCTGTTGCAAATAGAAATACGGCGAATTGATGATGTCGGCATCGGTGAGGTCGAACGTATGGATAGACTTCTGGCCAGAAGCATCCTCACGTATCAACTGCACATTCTTACGCTGACCGTAGATGGTCAGGTCGCCAGCCTGTGCCAAAGCCTCAAGGATAGAGATCTTCTCACGTGACACGGTAAACGTACCGGGACGTGCCACCTCACCAATCACGGAAATCTGATAACCCGTCATACGTACGGTAACGATGGGATTCTCAGCAGCAGCCATGAAGGGCTTGATTTTCTCCTGAATCATCTTCTCGCACTCAGACTTTGTCAGTCCACCTACATGAATCTGTCCTAACACCGGATAGTTGATATTACCTTCATTATCTACCAGGTAGGTCTGGAGCATTGCCTGTGAATAGGTACTACGTGAATTGGCCGTATAAGGTGTTGGCACCGTCAGGTTGAAAGGCACAGCAGCCTCGTCATCGGTAGTGCTCACCGTGATGGTCAACTGATCTTTTGGCATGATGCGGGCATCATACAGATACTGTGACTTAGACAAATCAACCTCGTTTGAATTCTGGAAATAGGCAACGTGTTTGTGACTTGCACAACCAGCAAGCAAAACGACTGCCATTACCAACAAAAGACTTTTATTAAGAAGCTTCATTCTAAAAATCATTTTATTTCGGCTGCAAAATTACTGCTTATTTTCGACATACGCAAAAAAAGGAGGAGTTTTTTGAAAACCCCTCCCTATTTTTATCAATAGAACTTGAAATATCTGCGAGCATTGTTGTAGGAAATATCCTCAACCATGCGAGCCAGGGTCTCACGATCATCGGGCAGCAGTCCCTTCTCCACGTCGTTACCCAGCAGGTTACAGAGGATACGGCGGAAGTATTCGTGACGAGGATATGAGAGGAACGAACGTGAGTCGGTCAACATACCCACGAAGCGACTCAGCAGGCCCAGCACTGACAGGGCGTTCATCTGCTTAATCATACCGTCCATCTGGTCGTTGAACCACCAGCCTGAACCGAACTGGATCTTTCCGGGCTCACCACCCTGGAAGTTACCCAGCATGGTAGCGATTACCTCGTTGGCACAGGGGTTCAGTGTATATAATATGGTACGCGTGAGCTTGTCTTCCATGTTCAGTTTGTTGAGGAACTTAGACATAGCCTTGGCGGTGTTGAACTCACCTATAGAATCGAATCCAGTATCAGGACCTAACTGATTGAACATCTTGGTGTTATTATCGCGGATGGCACCATAGTGGAACTGCTGTGTCCAGTCGGCCTCGGCATCCATTTCTGCCATACGGGTCAGGAAGCAGTTCTTAAACTGGCGCACCTCCATGTGTGACAATTGCTGTCCACGCATAGCCTTCTCGAAGATGGTCTCAATCTGTGAGTCGGTATAGTCCTCATCATAGAACTCCTCGATACCGTGGTCAGACAACTTACAGCCATTCTCAGCGAAGAAGTCGTGACGCTTCTGCAGGGCATCTACCATATCGGCAAACTTCACGATGTTGACACCACTGACCTCAGCCAACTGCTCCACATATTTAGAGAACTCGGGTTTCTCGATGTTCATGGCCTTGTCGGGACGCCATGCAGGAATCATGATGGGATCGTCAGCAGCCTTGTGGCGGGCATACTCAATATGGTTGTGCAGGTCGTCCACGGGATCGTCGGTGGTACACACACACTCTACGTTGTAGTGTTTCATAAGTCCACGAGCAGAGAACTCGGGCTGCTTCAGCTTTTCGTTACACTCGTCAAAGATCTCACGGGCGGTCTTGGGGCTCAACTGCTTCTCAATGCCGAAAGCGGTCTTCAGCTCCAGGTGTGTCCAGTGATACAAGGGGTTACGGAAGGTGTAAGGCACCGTCTCGGCCCATTTCTCGAACTTCTCCCAGTCGCTGGTATCCTTACCGGTGCAGTATTTCTCATCCACGCCATTGGTACGCATGGCACGCCACTTATAGTGGTCACCACCAAGCCACAGCTCTGTGATGCTCTTAAACTTATGATCGTTGGCCACCATCTCTGGAATCAGGTGGCAGTGATAGTCGATAATCGGCATCTTAGCCGCGTGGTTGTGATACAGGTCCTGGGCAACTTCTGTCTCCAGAACGAAGTTCTTGTCATTGAATTGTTTCATTGATCTTATGTTTTAAGTGGTTAATAGGATTATATCTTATCCAAAATAATCTATCTGCATAGCCTTACGCACCTCACTCATGGTCTGGGCACCCACCTCACGGGCAGCCTCGGTGCCCTTCTTCAGGATATTGTAGATCTCGGGGATATCCTTCTCCAGTTCTGCACGACGCTGACGCATGGGCTCCAGGTACTGGTTGAGCACCTCGTTGAGGAACTTCTTGCATTTCATATCGCCCAGTCCACCGCGGGTATAGTGCTCCTTCAGTTCGTCCAGATTCTGATACTCAGGCCAGAAGTTCTTGAAGTCCTCGTCGGTAGAGAAGGCATCCAGATAGGTGAACACAGCGTTACCCTCCACATGACCCGGGTCTGAGACGTTCAGGTGCGTGGGGTCGGTATACATAGAGCGTACCTTCTGCCACACCTCGTCGGCAGAGTCT
This sequence comes from Prevotella communis, assembly GCF_022024115.1. Classification (NCBI taxonomy): domain Bacteria; kingdom Pseudomonadati; phylum Bacteroidota; class Bacteroidia; order Bacteroidales; family Prevotellaceae; genus Prevotella; species Prevotella communis. The sequence goes on along the minus strand of NZ_CP091792.1, from coordinate 1,295,586 downwards.
GACAGGTAGATACAGTTGCCCAGACTCTTTGACATCTTTTCCTTACCGTCTGTACCGGGCAGACGACGGGCAGTGAGGTTCTCGGGCAACATGATATTGGGCTCTACCAATACGGGGCCGTAGGTATTATTAAAACGGTTCACCAGTTCGCGAGTCACCTCGAGCATAGGCTCCTGGTCCTCACCAGCAGGCACTGTGGTGGCTTTAAACAGAGTGATATCGGCAGCCTGACTCACAGGATAGCAGAAGAAGCCCAAGGGGATGCTCTCGCCCTCAAAGCCGCGCATCTTGATTTCGGTCTTCACCGTAGGGTTACGCTGCACGCGACTCACGGATATCAGGTTCATCAGATAGGTGGTCAGTTCGGCCAACTCAGGAATCTGGCTCTGAATAAACAGTGTACATTTCTCGGGGTCCAGTCCGGCCGACAGATAGTCGAGTGCCACCTGCGTGATGCTATTACGAATTTTCTGTGGGTTGTCAGCATTATCTGTGAGAGCCTGAACATCGGCCATAAACACAAACATTCTGTCATAGTCGCCAGCATTCTGCAGTTCCACACGACGACGCAATGAGCCCACGAAATGGCCCAGGTGCAGTTTTCCAGTAGGACGGTCGCCCGTCAAAATCACTTTTCCCATATTTAATTTTATACGTGTTAGTTTCTATTGGAGTGCAAAGGTACGATTAAGTGAGCAAAAAACCAAATTAATACGACGTTTTTATTTGCGACGACTGACCTTTTTTCTTGTTTTAATTATTGTTTCTGAACGAAAGGCATGTTATACGCCGTTAAAAATGTTAATTTATTTAAGTATTATGACGGATATAGCCATCAAGACACTTCTTGCAAACTGTAGTAACTTTGTACGCGCAAGGTCAGATAGACTTGCATAATAAATAATTTAAAAAGCAAAAAAAATGAAGCATTTTTACAACCGTCCGACCCACCTTATGGGAGATGGACTGGAAGGTAAGTTATTGAGTTTCCTTTTCTTACAAATTAAGCGAAAAAGAGGCCTCACTACATTTATTACTAAAAAGGCTGGTATTAACGGAAAATGGCTTAACCCCGACAAGCCCTACAACATCAGTGCCGAGCACATGTTTAAAATTATAGAAAAAAAGGCGGATTACCAAGGGCGCGAAGAGTGCATGAAAGATATGGAAGAATTCATTGACTACTTTTATAAAATTGTTCAGGAAACGCGAAAATCCCGCATGGATCCTCCGTGATTTCCATTTGACACCATAAAATGCAGTAACCACTTGATATACAAACCATTTTTAGACTATGAACCTTCAAGACATTAAAGTAAGTATTTTCAATAATCTGAGTTCCTACGAGAGTAAACCAATAAACCTTAACACGGTGCTATGGTGGATAAAAAACGACCAGAGCGTAGCACAGAAAACAGAACTCTACCGTAATCTTGCAATGACCATCACGCGCAAAGAAGCCAACAAAAAGGTGAAGAATGCCATGATGCCAGCCTTCTCTGTGGCGGTTCTACTCAACGGCGTAGGCAGACAGACCACCCACGTCACGCGTGTGACAGGACTTTCTATCTGTGATATCGACCACGTTGTAAGTGAAAAGGTAAAAGTAAATAGTGAAAAATTTGCTACCGCCATGAACACGATGTTCCAGAAGATTATTGCAGATCCCCACACCGTCCTGGCATACCGTACCATCAGTGGTGAGGGATTCCGGATTATCTTCTGTTACGAAGACGAACAAGGGATGCCTCCTGAGAACGGCATTCTTTACCGGGCGGCCTACAGGAAGGGCAACCAATACTATGCAGAACTTTGTGGCGTGGCCTACGACGGACTGTGTGGCGACATCACCCGTCTCAGTGGTATTGCCCATGATGCGGATGCTGTATTAAACCTCAACGCTGAGCCCTTCATCATCACCGACGACGAGGCTGCGGCAGCTAACACGGCAGCTGACACAGAATCAGGCAAGCGTCGAAAGGACGACCCTGTGGGCACTCATCATGCCGAGGTTGATGCAGCCTGGGCTGTCATCGAACTGATGCTCGCGAAACGCGATATCACCTACGGGCCTGGCACTCATCATCATTACGTGATGCATGCCACTCATCTGTTCAACCATTTCGGTGTGCCAAAGGAAGAGGTGCTGGCATGGGCAGCACAAAACTGGTGCGACTACGACCAAAAGCAGCGCGAGAGCATCATCCACTGGGTGTACCAGAACAGGCAGGACGAGCATGGTCGTTGGCGGTTGAATAAGGGTGGCCGGCCAAAGGAGGTGTCCATGATTACGCTGCCAGATATCGTAAAGTGGCTCAGCAGCAACAAAGTGGAGGTTACCTATAACCAGATATCCGACCAGACTTCCTATACGGAGAATAACGGAGAATGGAAATCGTTGGAAGACAGTGATATATGCAGTCTGCGCCGCCGTATGGCTGCTGATACAGGGAAACGTGTCCTGAAATCGGATCTGAAGGATATGCTGATGAGCGACTATGCGCATCGTATTCATCCGGTGCGCGACTATGTGCGTCAGTTACCAACATGGGATAAAGTGGACCGTGTCAGTCAGTTGGCCGCTCATGTGCATATTGACCCGGTACAGGAGGGGCAGAAGCCAGAGGAAGCCCAGGAACTCTTTCTGTGGGCACTCCACAAGTGGCTGGTGGCTACCATGGCCGACTGGCTCAGTGATGATATCTGTAATGAGACTATCCTCACGCTCATCGGGCCTCAGGGTGTATACAAGACCACCTTCTTCCGCTATCTGCTACCACCTACGTTGCGTCCCTACTATCTGGAGAATTCAAGCAACTCCTTCTCGCAGAAGGATGACCAGATAGCCCTGGTCGAGAACTGTCTGGTGGAGATTGAGGAGATTGACATGTTCAAGGATCGTGATAATGCCGAACTGAAGTCTTTATCGACCAAGGTCACGTTGAAGGTGCGCAGACCTTACGATAAGTTTGTCATGACCAAGCACCGGCTGGCATCACTCTGTGCCACGGGTAATCAGGAGCATTTCCTGACGGACAAGACAGGCAACCGACGTTGGCTCTGTTTCCGCGTGGCAAATATCGACAACCCACGGGTATGGGACTTTAACTACGAACAACTCTATGCGCAGTTGCGTGATGAGTATTACGATGGCTTTACTTATTGGTTCGATAAAGCTGATGAGGAGCGCATGCAGCATCAGAACGAGAATTTCCGCATCGTGTCCGACGAGGAACAGTTCATCCGTGACCGTTTCCGCAAGCCTCGTCCTGGTGAACCCTTCAAGTATCTCAACGCTGCCACTATCGCCCAGATGATATCCTATAACCACCAGCCCATCACCTCCCGTAGTGTTGCTTTGGTCATGAAGTCTCTTGGTTTTCATGCCGAGCGAAAAACCATGGGGCGTTACTACAAACTCTATATTATGGATTCGAATGAGTCACAACGCACCATCTCCAATTCGCCATCAGAATCTGCTAAGAATCAGACAGTTGAGAAAGACCTACCATTCTTACCATGACGCGAGTGTCACGAGTATTCCAACTTTTCCTTAAGAAAAACCATTCACCTCGAACCAAATATATTTCTTTATAGAAAGGTTGAAAACCTCGTGTCATTCGTGTCATAAATATAATAAATTATATTTAAGAATTGAGTAAAAAAAAAGCAAAAAGATGAGACCTCATTAATCTCCAATTTGTTTATCTGTAGCATTCAACTTAAAAAACATTTTTATCAACCTGTTTCCCAACCATCATCAAGTTAGTTATGATCAATTTCTACGACAAAAATCGATTTATCAGCAAGAGCACGTTAGCCCGCCTGGCCGACGTCAGTCCTCGCACCTTCCGCCGCTACCTTGCCACCCGCCGCCCCATCCTGGACGCCATGGGCATCAGTCCAAAGGCACAGAAGCTTCCTCCACAGGCCGTCCGCTATATCTGTGAGGACTACTGTATAGATCTGCCTCCCGAACTTCAGGATCAGGAAGCGCTATCAAAGTCTCCCCTCTTCCAGAATTTCCTCCGCATGCTTCAGCAGCGCCAACCTCTCTATTGATTTCCCACACTGAAATAAAAATAATCTGTGAGAGATGGACAGAGTGGGACAGCCATACCGGGGATTGTCGTACCTTTGCATTGTGTTAAGAACAGCACAGGAATCTGGGAAAATCCCAGTGGAGTATTGACAAGGCCTCGCGCGCAGCCACATCATACTTCTTTCGCCTCACATCAAACAACATTTATGGTTCGTTACATCTTACATCAGATCAAAATCAAATCCAGCCATTCCTTTGGCAAGTGGTTTGCCAAGAACGTGGTAGAGGAGACCATCGACCTCGACGCTCTCGCTGAGCACATGAGTAGCCACAACTGCCCCTACTCCAAGGGTGCCATCAAGGGCGTCCTCACCGACATGATTACCTGCATCAAGGAACTCCTTCTGGAGGGCAAGAACGTGAAGATAGATCACCTTGCCATCTTCTCCCTGGGCATCAAGAACAAGGTGACGTCCGATGCCGAGTCCGACTTCTCTATCTCAAAGAACATTGAGGGCGTGAAACTCAAGGCTCGTGCTACCGGTGAACTTATGAGTAAGTCGCTCAACTTGGAGGCTACCCTGAAGAAGGCAGCCTATGTCAATGGCAAAATCACCACCAGCGAAGAGCCCACCACGCCATCAGACTCAGGCAACAGTGGACCAGTGAACCCTTAAACATTAAAGATTAAACATTAAACATTAAAGATTAAACATTAAAGATTAAACATTAAGCATTAAAGATTAAAACCATGAAGAACAAGACAGTTTGGAAGTTCGTCATTCAGACAACCATCAGTATCCTCTCAGCTATCGCCACCGCCATCGGTGTCGCCAGCTGCAGATAACCCAAAAGAAAAGCTATGCGTAAAATCAACCTAATCGTTATCCATTGTTCAGCCACCCGCTGCAACCAACGCTACTCCATCGACAGTCTCCGTGACGACCACAACGCCCGTTTCCACAACAAGGGCATCGGTTATCATTACTACATCGAGCGCGATGGTCAGCTCCACAAACCCCGTGACGAGTCAGAGGTAGGCATGCACGCCCTCCATTACAATGCCCACTCCATCGGCATCTGCTACGAGGGAGGGCTGGACGAAAAGGGCCGCTCCTGCGACACCCGCACCCCAGCCCAGCGTGCCGCCATGCTCGCCCTACTCCGCTCTCTCAAGTCCGCCTATCCCGATGCTGAGATCAAGGGTCACTGTGAACTCGAAGGCGTCCACAAGGACTGCCCCTGTTTCAACTGTCAGGAGTACCGCGATTATTTCGCGAACATTAAACCTTAACCATTTTCAAGAGCAGCGCATCCCAAAAGGGTGCGCTGCAATATTATTACATCTAAGCAATATGTCAATAAAATAATTATTGTGTCTTCTTCACCAGATTATCTTCAGAATCATCGTAGTGATCGGTCTTGTGGAAGATGCGAGTAATACCTTTACCTTGTATCTTGATACGATTCCAAAGACTCTGAAGCAACGAACTTTCGTTAAGAGTTCCATATCCTGTAACTGGTCGTGCCTTTCGGTTGTAAAGGAAAGCTATCTTGCCAAACTTTTTTAGTTCTAATGCCAATGATCCATCCTCGCCACGACGAATATCAGTACGGATGCTTATTTGTTTAGCATAATCAGTTCGAAAAGCAAAAGTCATTCCACGAATATTCAGTTCCGGACGTTTGAAATGTTGAATCCACAAAAATGTATCGCGAATCAACTCAAAGAAAAACAGACCTATAGTAGAATGTTTCTCATCAGGATAATAGCTCCAAAAAGTGCCAACACATGACACTCCTGGCTTCTCTAACTTCCGCATCATCAAATCTACATAACAGGAAGGATAGAGTGTGTCAGCATCAATAAAGAAATGGAATTTGCCCTTTGCATGAAGCAAACCACACTGGCGAGCAAAACCAGGACTCTGCCGAGTCTCATTAAAATATGGAACACCAAAGGCCTTGTAAACCTCCTCTGTTTCATCCTTCGAATTGTTGTTGACGCCAAGAATCTCTATAGGATATTTAGTTTTCAATTGACTCAGCGACCACAAACAAGCAGGCAAACGTGTTGATTCATTATAAGCAATAACCACCACAGAGACTAACGGTTCAGGACTCTGTAGTTTTGCTAAACAATCACGAGTCACATCAACGACAGGTTGAGGCACCTCACTGAAAGGTTTCCCATAGATAGTCAAGTACTTATCATACCAATTTGCCATAATCACAATCACGGATTCTACCATGCAAAGGTAACAAATAAAATCAAATAAAGGGTAAAAAGAAGAGTATATCATCGCCCAGAATTAAAAAATATGTTAAATAATCACCACTTTCATGCATTTTATACAACTCTTTAAGGATTAAATAATGTAAAAATTGTATATTTGTAGGCAAAATACTAGCATAAAACAATTAATCTCATGAAAAAATCTATTACCTTAGCAATGCTGTCAGCATTTATTCTGACGGGTTGCATCAAGAAGGACTACATGGACTATCCTCCACAGCCCAATGAAAGCGAAGAGGCCATTGCGAACTTTGAACAGAGATATGGTGTCAAGATCGATTCTAATCAGGATTGGAACAGTACCGTTAGCAGTGAAGTAAAAATCACGGCCAATGCAAATCTTAACGACATCGTAAAGGTTCAGATTCTGACTGAGTCACCCTTCCTGAACAACGAGGCCAAGGTATTGAACGAGGCCCAAGTCCAAAAGGGAGCAACAGTCAAACTGACCTACTCTATTCCAAACATCTATAAGCAGTTGATTGCCGCATGTATTGACAGCAAGGGCGTTTACTTCATTCAGGTATTCAATGTAGGACAGGAAAGCGTTAGTTTCCCACAAGCCAATGCCTCATCACGTAGAGCCGCTAAGAGCGAGGCTCCCACTTTCGACAAAATCAAACTGGGGGCTCCCCAAAAGTCACTGAACACACAGCGTGCTGAGTCGGACGATGCTAAATACGACGCATGGAACAACTCGAACTGGAGTGACCAGATGTGGGCTCCTGTAGATCAGGATTTTGACAACGGATGGCGTATGGATATTTGTGTAGAAAATGGCATTAAAATTAACAACAGAGGTGTCATCTTCCGAGATGGTATTGCAGACTTCGCTGAGGGCGAGTTGGAAAATGTAAAGGCTATCCTCAATGTTTTTCTTCAGAAGTATGCTAGCGCAGATAAGAAAATCAAAAAGAATAATCTTCCTGCCATTCGCAACAGTGCCTATTTCAAGACTGACAACAACTATTTCGAGACCGACGGCAATCCCGTTACCTTGATTCCCATCCAGGCCTTTACGGACGACTTCAAGCAGAACCACATCTACTACTATTATTTCAGGCCGGAGGATATTCCATCAGGCATGAGCGAGGTTGACTATATCAAACAGTTGCCTAAATACAAAGCTATACAGGTGGAACGTATACAGACAACTGTCGAAAAGAATGATAGTGCAATCTATCACAGACGTGAATTCTTGTTGCCGTTCTACGAAGAGGCACCCTTCAAAGGAGAAGTCAAGGCCAGCGCCACCTTCCCTGCCGGCTATAAAATTGGTTTCCTGAACCAGAAATGTCAGAACGGCACAGATATTTCCAATAATAAATACGGATGTACATATGGTGACGGCCGTCTGAATGAAGAGGTGAATCATTTCGGGGACTTCAAAAAAGCCATGGATAAGAGTTTGGGTGGTGAAACCGAGGAAGGCATGACCTATACAGACCCGCGTATTGCTACGTTCACAGCCAACGGAAAAACCTATATGTGCTTTGAGGAAGGTGTAGACTGCAACTTTACCGATATGGTGATTGAGGTTGGTGGAGGTCTTATCCAAATCGATGAGAAGCCCCAGCCTGAAGCCGAAGCCTACACGATGTGCTTTGAAGACCGTCCTCAGACTGCTGACTACGATATGAACGACGTTGTTCTTCGTACCACACGTCTTGGCGAAGACAAGATTCAGCTCAGCATCATTGCCTGCGGTGCCTACGACGCCATTGTATTGGGTGGTATCCAAGGTAGTGAGGAGAAAGGCTTCAACGGTAAAGAAGTCCACGAGTTATTCGGATACAGATATGACCAAAAGGTATTTATCAATACCGAAAAGAATGCGGCATACATAGAGCCCGTCACCGAGATTGTTACCGTTGAAAAGAACCTGAGCATGGATGACTTCCTGAAGTCAATCTACATTGAGAACCGCACAACGGGCAAAACTATTAAGGTGCCAGAAAAGGGTGAGGCCCCCAACGCCATCATCGTTCCCACCAGCTTCCGTTATCCGCTGGAGAGGAAGAGTATAACAGATGCTTATCCCGACTTCCTGACCTGGGCTGTCAACATGAATGTGAACAAAGACTGGTATCTCTATTGGGAAGAAGACTTTGTTTATCCAGACAAGTTCAGCAATCAATAAACAATCATAATTAACAGATTACAATAATGAGGATGCACGCATCCTCATTATTATTTTTTACGATTCCCGACTTCTCATATATCTCAGCCGTCCGATTTGTAGAATCATTGTCAACACCAATAATCTCCACAGGATATTTACACTTGATTTCACTGATAGTCCACAGAAATGCCTGCAAGTGTTTGTTTCTCCTCCTTATAAGCAATTATTACGATAGACGCCAAGGGCTGGGCTCTGTAAGGCCTGCAGGACTATTCTAACCTCAGCAAGCACAGATTCAAGTACCTCAAAAAAGGGACGTCCGTAGATAGTAAGATATGGAGCATACCAATGTAACATAAGATAATGCATTCAGAATTTATGAAAACACTGGAAACGATTAGCCAAGAGAGCCACGCTACGTTCCAACTCGTGAACATGATGACGAAACATCGACCAGCGCAGCAAAGAATAAAATGGTTGAAACATCAAGAGAAAATATAAAGACAGTATCAGTCGACCATCTTTGACTACCTGTCCATACAAACGACGCTTTATCAACATCAAATCATCCCTTACCTGAGGATTTACATTACCCTTGTGCAGAATATCCATTGCATTCAGAATATAATGGAAGATAAATATCTTGTGATCCACATAGACATCACGTTCTGAAGTATTAATCAGATCGGCAAAAACACGTACAAAACTACGAATTGATTTCGTGGCATTGATATGGGTCGTATTCATAGTCGAGCAAGGGTTATACTCATAGATATAGGTCACATCAGGCAAAACCAAAATAGAGTCTATGCAGTGGAACAGGCGATTAGACCACTGAATATCCTCGAATACTATACCCTTGACAAAATATAAAACATGATATATAAAGAAATCACGACGTATCAATTTATTCCATGCACATAGGCTCAGACGCCCTTTATAGAAATTCTTGAGAATCTCATTACGATTGGTCAGGAACCTCATCTCTTTACATGGAGGATAGGACTTTCGATCCTCACAATGATAGAAAGCTCCGTCCACCACATCTGCCTCAGGATGCGTCCTAAGAGCTTCGAGCATCAACATCAGACTGCCTGGCACAAGATGGTCATCAGCATCAAGAAACAATAGATAGTCACCTTGAGCTGCAGCTACACCAGTGTTCCTAGCTACCGACTGACCTTGATTCACCTCGTGATGAAGAATCCGGAAACTGACAGAACCATCATATGTAGAAAAAAAAGCCTCAGCCACTGCTATACTGTCATCGGTCGAACAATCATCAACCAACAGGCACTCTATCCTTGCAGCATCAGTAGCTTGAGCTACAACCGACTCAAGACACCGTTGAATATATGCCGACACATTATAGACAGGAATGATGATTGAAACAGTGTACATAACCAATAATGGCTGAAATTCTGATGCAAATATAACACATTCGAATGGAAAGAACAAGTTTTTTGGGCATTTTTATCATTTTTTCATCGGAAATGTTTGGTCATTGAAATGAAATTGCGTAACTTAGCCAACAAAAAAATAAAACATACATATATTTCGAATGACCTATCCATATCTTATCACCATTGGGATGCCTGTCTATGGCGTCGAAAAATACATTAGAAAATGTTTGCTGTCAGTACTAGATCAAACGTTTGAGGGTGATACAGAAATCCTCGTCGTTGATGATTTAGGCCCAGACAAGTCGATGGATATTGTCAAGGAGATTCAAACATCCCATCCCAAAGGCCATAAGATACGAATTATCACCCAGCCCAAGAACATGGGGTGCTGGGCAGCCAGAAACACTATTCTTAACGAGGCTAAAGGAAAGTATCTGCTATTGGTGGACAGCGACGACTATCTAGCACTTGATGCTGTAGAAAAAATGTACCGGACGGCCGAGGAGTATCAGGCCGAAGCGGTATACGGCTCTGTAGAATCTGTAGACGAAGAGGGACATTCGGCCAACTTCAGCCAGGGCGACATGAAGTTGCCATTCAAGCTACTATTGGAAAAAGATTCTCTTGCAGCATATGCTAATCAGAACATTCATGCCACTCTCTATAACTTTATCTGGAACGTACTTTTAAGAACAGACTTTATCAAAAAAAATCATCTTCGCTTCCATGAAACTCGCTTTGCCGATGATATTCTCTTTGAGACCGACATGCAGCCGCTGATAGAAAGAGCGGTACTGCTTCCCGATGATACATATTACTATGTGTTACGTCCAGGCTCGTTATCAAATTTCCAAATCAGGAACGAAATCAAGCTATCTGAGATTGAGCAATATATCAAAATTTATTCATATATTAAAAACCAGGTTAAAACACTCAAGGACAAATCGTACTACGAAACACGCTGCGCAAAAGTCATGATTTATATGTTTTATATCATGTGTGGGGCACTAAAGAATAGGGAAAAAATAAAACCCCACCTCACCAACAAAACGATTCGCAATGCCATGCGCCATCCCGTGAGAGTGAGAGAGATTCTCAGATTCAAGCAGCAGCGTGCCGCCAACTTAGGATTCTGGTTCATGGGGGCTTTACCACCTTTTCTGTCGGTGGCAGTTCTGAAACTTGTGGCCAAAAAGAAAAAACTGATGTAAAATGAAAGTCCTGTTCCTAATCTTCCACGGATTCGACCCCAACAATGGTATTAGCAAAAAAATTACTTACCAGTTGGACGCCTTCAAGGCGAATGGCCATGAGGTTCACCTATGTTATATGGACGAGACCAACGGAAAATGCCGTATCGTAGACAATCAAGTCATCGTGAACTATGGCAACGGCATCAAGGGTAAGATTCTTAAACGCATTGAATTTGGATCGATTGTAGATTATGCCATTAGAGCGAACATCAACTTTGTTTATATACGTTCCAACCATAATGCCAATCCCTTTACCATCCACATGGTTAAACGCATGAAGCAGACGGGCATGAAGGTTGTCATGGAGATTCCCACATATCCATACGACCAGGAATATTTCAATATATCCATGCGTCGCCAGCTGATTCAAGACAAACTATTCAGGCATCGTTTTGCCCAGCAATTAGATGCAATTGTTACCTTTGCCGAAGAGGATTTTATCTTCGGGCAACAGACTATCAAGATTTCCAACGGTATAGACTTCAACTCAGTCAGATTGAAACATGAAGCACATCATCCAGATAACGAGCTACACTTAATTGGCGTGGCCGAAATTCATAAATGGCACGGATTTGATAGGGTTATCAAGGGCATGGCAGAATATTACGCTACACCTAGGGAAATGATAGTTTATTTCCATATGGTGGGCTACTTCTTCTCACCCATTGAGGAAGAAGAAATAACAAGAATCATTAAAGATAACCACCTTGAACCATATGTTATCCTGCACGGCAAGAAGCACGGTACAGAACTAGACGAAATATTCGACCAATGCGACTTTGGCATCGGTAGCCTTGGACGCCACCGAGTAGGCATCACAGACATCAAGACTCTGAAGAATCGCGAGTATGCAGCGCGAGGTATTGCCTTTGTCTACTCTGAGACAGATACGGACTTCGACTCACGTCCCTACGTCATGAAGGTGGCTGCCAATGAAAGCGCAGTGAGCATCGAGGACATCATTCAGTTCTATCATCAGTTGACCGTCACACCTCAGATCATCAGACAATCTATTGAGAATCTGTCGTGGAAAAACCAGATGAAACGGGTCATCGACGCAGTCTATCAAGAGCATAAAAACAATGACGACTCTACCCGACTAGCTTACTGTATCCCATCGCTGGACCACTCAGGAGGCATGGAACGCGTACTCACGGCTAAGGCCAACTATCTGGCAGACGAACTGGATTACGAAGTCAATATCATCATAACCGATGATAAGGGTCAAAAACCATATTTCCAGCTATCTCCGAAGGTCAACGTCATTCAACTGGACATCAACATCGACAGTCTGTGGCAGTATCCTATTTGGAAAAGACTGTACCTTTATCATCAAAAGATGGACGAATTTAAGCTAAGGCTGTCCATGTGTCTGCAACGCTTGCAGCCCGACATCACTATCTCGTTGCTACGAAGAGAAATCAATTTCCTGTGTGATATCAAGGACGGTAGCGCCAAGGTAGGAGAGATTCATTTTGGAAGATACAAATACCGTGAGGCAAATTTTATTTTCCTGCCAGACTTTATCAATAGGTTTATTACCCGTAGATGGATGGCTCAGTTAGACAAAAAGGTGAGTCAACTAGACCGCTTTGTCGTATTGACACACGAGGATGCTGCTCTGTGGCATAAACAGGACAACCTACAGGTCATACCCAACCCCATCACCATCATGAATGGCCCATCAGCAAACTATGACCAGAAGCAAGTTATTGCTGTGGGACGATATACATATCAAAAAGGGTTTGACCTACTCATCAGAGCATGGAAAAAGGTATTTGCAATGCATCCCGACTGGCAACTGAACATCTATGGCGGTGGTAATCGCGAGCAGTATCAAGCGCAAGCCGAGGCATTGGGACTGCAAGATGCAGTGATGTGTCATGGTCCCGTCAGCAATATCCGTGAAAAATATGCCGAAAGCGCCATCTTTGTGCTCAGCTCGCGCTTCGAGGGTCTGCCTTTGGTCTTGATGGAAGCTATGGCTACGGGACTGCCACCAGTAGCTTTTGCGTGTCAGTGCGGACCCAAGGACATCATTAACAACGGCATTGACGGTATCTTGTGTAAAGCAGAGGACATCGATGAATTGGCAAATGGAATCAACTCTCTCATTGACAACGAAGATACAAGAAGATCAATGGGAAAGAAGGCTGCCATAAATATCCAACGCTTTTCGATGGATCATATCATGAACCAATGGGACGTCCTTTTCCAAGAGATTCGTAAAAGGCATGCCAACGAGGCATAATGTAATCGGGATGGTATTTCGCAGACTCACGGCGGGCATTAATAGCCATCTCACGGCGTCTATCATCATTCTCTATTAGAGAGCAAATAGCTTCAGCCAATTGAGCAACTTGGTTTACAGGAACCAACAGGCCTGTATAACCATCGTCTACAATAGAACTTGGACCATACTTGCAGTCAAACGAGACCACAGGCAAGCCACATGACATGGCTTCAATCAGCACCAAGCCAAACGACTCAAAACGTGATGACATGACATAGAGGTCGCTTTGCATATACTGGCCAAAGACATCGGTAGTGGCAGTATGAAGAAAGACATTCGGAATATGACATTTTTCTATTGTATCCTTAAGTTGTTCATAACCACCGGCTCCATCGTCACAACTACCGTATGTGTGCAGCTTCCACTGTGGATGACGTCGCTGAACCAATTTCCAAGCTTCAATCAACATGTCATACCCTTTCTGATAGGCATAACGACCTATACTAATAACCTGACAGCGACTTTCATGGACACAAATAGCATCATCATCAGGATAGTAGGCCAGCATATTTGGAATACACACAACCCGCTCATCCATATGCCAATCATACTTTTCGGCCTCAGTCATCACCACAACCTTATCAAATCTTTCAATGGCACGCACCAACTTACTCTTTAACCGACTACCAAGATAAAACCGATAGGTGTGATTCATCTTTTTCAGATTTGAGAAATACGCAGCACGCCCACTATGACACTCTACCACTTTCACTGCGTCGACCTTAACCTTCAGAACAGCCTCCAAATCAGCTACATGCTGATCTACACAGGTAATAACATCAGGACTAATAGACTCCAAACAACGACAGATTGCTTTAATATATTTCCTCTTACTTACAAATCGATCAAAATACTGGAAGAGACCGTGATAGGAACAACGCAGCAAGAAACGGGTGGATAAATCAATATGATGGACTTTTTCAGAAATGGGGAAAGACAAAGGAGCACCATACTGATTACAAGTAATCAGATACACGTCATAAAGTCCACTGTCTGCCAATAGATTTAGCCTCTGTGACAGTACACGCTCCACGCCATTAAGCGACTTCATGTTATTACATAAAAACGCTAACCTCATCCTTCTTCTCTAATAGAACAAACTACTTTTTATTCATTATAACAGATTATTGTGCAAATATAGTGAAAATATTTTGAAACCATCATTTTTTTTTCGTATTTTTGCGAACGAATATGAAACGAATAGGATTTTTGACAGACTCCATCTTCTCGTTTGGCGGTGTACAACGAGTTACAGCAGTAATTGCCAAGGAATTGGCCAGAGACTATGACGTCACTATCGTAACACTTGATAAGCCAGAGCAGGAAGACACTTCATTATATAATTTGCAAGAAGCAGACATTCATTATCGTTTCTTTCAATATCCGGAAACACCGCGATGGAAGCAACTGATTTGCAAAACCTATAGCTATCTTTATCGAAAGATTTTACCACAGACAAAAATTACATCTAACCTCTATGCGTATAGTTCATATCCATCAGAAAAAAGAGACGCACTGGTAAAAGAACTGATAGCGGGAGAATACAATGTAATTATCGGTGTTCATGCTCCATTATCAGTCCGTTTAGCTGCATATAGGTCAAAATTAGGGAACATCAAACTGATTGGGTGGATTCACAATTCATACGAAGCTCTCTTTGGTACTGGCTCCCTGTACATTGGACCAGAGTTACGAAAGCATTATGAATATCAACTACAAAAACTAGATAAGACTGTTGTTCTTTGTCAAGATGATGCCCATAAATATCATTTTCCAACAGAAATTATCTATAATCCGTTAACCTTAGAGCCAGGAAAGCCATCACAAGGTGATTCTAAAAGATTTTTAGCAGTAGGACGCTTCTCTCATCGGCATAAGGGATTTGACTTATTAATTGAGGCTTTCAATATCTTTGCAAAAGACAATAAAGAATGGGTACTTGATATAGTTGGGGAAGGAGTGGAAGAACCTCTCTATCGGAAAATGATAGCTGACTATCAATTGGAAGAAAGAATAGCACTTCACCCTTTTACAAATAACATACAAGAATATTACTCCCAAGCACAAGTATACATACTCAGCTCACGATGGGAAGGTTTTGGATTAGTATTGGTTGAGGCGATGGCTCATGGATTACCTATTGTTTCTTCAGATCTTCCAACAAGCAAAGAGATCATGGGCGACTTCGCAATCTATTTCAAGAACGGTAATATAAACGACTTGGCTCGTTCTCTAAAAGATGCAACAGAGATTGATTGGGAAAGGAAATCGAAAGAAGCACTAACCATTGCCAAAAGATTCGACATTACCACAATCTCCAATCAATGGAGGAAACTGATAGATGAATAGCGATATCTCCAAGAATGTTTGACAGCATAAAACTCTACAAGAACCATGATTATAGGTATTGAAGCACAGCGAATTTTCCGCAAAAACAAGCACGGTATGGACTACGTGGTGTTGCAGGAGATTAAAGAACTGCAACAGATAGACACGGAGAATGAATACTATGTATTTGTAAAACCTGGCGAAGACCGTTGTGTCGAGAGTACAAAGAATGTGCATATCATCGAATTAAAGTGTCCTTCATATCCGCTTTGGGAACAATGGGCACTGCCAAGGGCTGCAAAGAAATATGGTGTAGAGATACTACATTGCACAAGCAACACAGCTCCCATCTGGTGTAACATACCATTGGTTTTGACGTTGCACGATATCATTTTCCTTGAGCCCAGGGACAAGCAGAATCATTCTCTATACCAAAATATGGGGTGGCTATACAGGAGATTAGACGTTCCGAGAATACTAAACAAATGTCGCCGCATCATCACCGTATCAAACTTTGAGATGGAGAATATCATTTCTAAACTGGGTATTCCACGCGAACGTATGGCGATGATATACAACGGATACAACAACTGGTTTAAGCCCATTGAAGAGACAAGCGACGTCACTAAGAAATACATTTCTGACGAGGGCTATTTTTTCTTCCTGGGCAATACAGATCCCAAAAAGAATACAGAGCGCACACTGGTTGCTTATTCCAAATATCTACAACAGTCGGACGTAAAACGAAAGTTGCTGATGGCCGATCTGGATGCTGAGTATCTGAATGGTATCATTCAGCGAAACCATATAGAGAATATCAAGGAGCACATCTTAATGCCTGGATATATTGTGAATAGCGACTTACCATATATTTATAATGGAGCATTTGCCTTCCTATATACATCTCTGAGAGAGAGTTTCGGCATTCCCCTGTTAGAGGCAATGGCATGTGGTACTCCCGTCATCACCAGCAACACTTCATCCATGCCAGAAATCGCTGGACATAATGCCATCCTGGTAAATCCTGAGAGTAGTGATGAGATTGCAGAGATGATGCTGCAATTAGAAAGTGACGAGGACTTATATAGGAAACAAAAGGCGTTAGGACTGGAAAGAGCAAAACTTTTCTCATGGCGGAGAACTGCAGAGCAACTGCTCAGGCTTTATCAGGAGGTTGATCGGGAAAAGTAAGTATCATTAGGTCCTTTTATTATTTTTTGATAGTTATTTTTTTGATAGTAACAATAAATTGACTACTTTTGCAGCATTAAAACCATTAAATCGATGAATACAAGCGACAGCATCGTCATAATTCCTACTTATAACGAGAAGGAAAATATAGAGAAGATTATCCGGGCCGTGTTTGGTTTGGAGAAGTGTTTCCATATACTGATTATCGATGACGGTTCTCCCGACGGGACTGCCAATATCGTGAAGGGACTGATGGAAAATGAGTTCAGCGACCGTCTGTTTATCGTAGAACGGAAAGGTAAGTTGGGACTGGGTACGGCTTATATCGCCGGATTCAAATGGGCCTTAGAGCACGACTACCAGTATATCTTTGAGATGGATGCAGACTTCAGTCACGATCCCAACGACCTGCCACGCCTCTATGCTGCATGTCATGACGAGGGTAACGACGTTGCCATTGGTTCACGTTATATCAGTGGTGTGAACGTAGTAAACTGGCCCATGGGACGTGTGCTGATGAGCTACTTTGCATCAAAATACGTGAAGATCGTAACGGGATTCCCCATCCACGATACTACCGCCGGATTCAAATGTTACAAGCGTCGTGTGCTTGAGACCATCGAACTGGACAAGATTCGCTTCAAGGGCTATGGCTTCCAGATTGAAATGAAGTTCACCGCCTGGCGCATTGGCTTCAAGATCAAAGAGGTGCCCGTCATCTTTGTGAACCGCAAGGAGGGAACCAGCAAAATGTCGGGTGGCATCTTCGGAGAGGCATTCTTCGGAGTGATGCGACTACGCTGGGATGGATGGACACGGAAATATCCTGCATTGCCCAAGACAGAGTAACTGCTACACTTACTCTACTTACTGATCGGGGTTTTCCACGAATCCTTGATATTCAGGCACTAAGGCAGACATCACACTGTCATAGGCCTGATTTTTTGTTGCCTCCACATTCTCTGAGCCCTGCCCTACAGGATAGATGGGCTGATGGATGGTCAGGGTAAGGGGATGCCAATGGACAAACTTCATATCTCGCATACGAGGCATGATATTAAAAGAACCATTGATAGTCAGGGGGACGACAGGCAATTGCAACTCGTCGGCCAACATAAAGGCACCCTTCTTGAAGACACCCATATGACCCGTGAACGAACGGGAGCCCTCGGGGAACACAGTAAGACTAGTACCGCCCTTCAGCGTCTCACGAGCCTGGTCATAGGTAGCCTTTACTTTTTTAGGACCACGCTTATCCACAAAAATCTGATGGGTCTTGGCACAGGCAAAGCCTACAAAAGGAATTCTACGCAACTGGTATTTCATCATCCACTTGAAATGACGATTCAGGTAACCATAAATCAGGAAGATGTCAAAGGCTCCCTGATGGTTGGCTACAAAGACATATGACTCTTTCTTATCCAGGTTCTCACGTCCCTCTACACGCACAGGAATGAGGAACAGCCACAGGATGATACGAGCCCATAAACGAGGAGGATAGTTGCCCCAGAAATGACCGAAGCCAAGGGCTGCGCCTATAATGATAGAACTGGTTATGACTACCGTAGTGATGATGGTTAAAGGTAATGCAATAAATAACTGATAAGTATAGTAAAGGTATTTCATTGTTGATAATATATTTATTATGTTATTTCTTATGAAGGGTGATAACCGTAATCTCGCCAGGCACGCCCACACGGAATGGGACAACACCACTGAGACCACTGGAAACGTAAAGACAACGATTAGCAACGGTATAGAGTCCGCTATACTCCTTGTATTTCAAGAAGGCTGGAGACAAGCCAAATAGCGAGAACTGTCCACCATGGGTATGGCCACTCAATGTCAGTTGCACATGACTATGAGGCAGAATCTTGCGACGCCATGCAGAAGGATCATGTTCCAAAAGAACAACGAAATCCTGCCGTTTGACACGATAAAGTGCTGACGACAAATCGCCTTTCTGCGGAAAGCGTACGCCATCGCCATCATTTTCCATACCTGCAATGACAAGACGCTGATCGCCACGATGAATAAAGCAACGTGCATTATTCAGTGGGATCCACCCTAATTCCTCATCAAGTCCTTCACGGAGCCCAGAATTGGTATATTGCTCCAAGGCATCTCCATCATCATACGTCGTATAGTCATGATTGCCCAAGACAGAATAGACACCATCCTTGGCCTTGATACTTGACAGGAGCGTCCTACAGGGCTCTATCTCACTGGGCACCTTATTCTGCAAGTCACCAGTAAAGACCACCATATCTGCATTCTGGGCATTGATACTGTCGACAGCTGTTTTCAGCAAATCCATCCTCTTGCCGGTGAGCGTACCTGTATGTACGTCACTGAACTGCACAATGGTATAACCATCAAAAGCCTCTGGGAGATCCTCGAATGACAAGTCCACATGCTTGACCTCAAACTGACTGACACCCACATAAGCACCAAAGAGAAATATGGGCCAAAGCAGACATAATGGTAAGATAGATGTCCATTTCAACCAACGACGTTTGGTGAAATAGCATGTGACACCTGCTACCAAGGAAAGGAAAAGCATGATACCCCACCCTATATAAATATAGGTATCAGGCTGAAGTAATGTGATATGTGTCTCGTTCATATATTTGCGGAAAGGAATTTACGTATTGTTTCTACAGGCATCTGACGACGACGGGCATAGTCGGCCAACTGATCTTCACCTATCTTACCAATAGAGAAATAATGTGACTTGGGATGGGATATCATCAGACCAGAGACACTGGCATGAGGTCGCATAGCACCACTCTCAGTCAGAGAGATACCAATCTGCTTCATGTCAAGTAAGTCGTCAAGGAGGAAATTCATGCTGGCATCTGGTAAGGAAGGGTACCCTACTGCAGGACGAATACCCTGAAAATGTTCCAGTTGCATCTCGTGGATAGACAAGTTTTCGTCAGGCGCATATCCCCAATAGTGTCTGCGTACCTCCTCATGCATTCGTTCAGCTGCTGCCTCTGCCAAACGATCAGCCAAGAGTTGTGCCATCATCTTCAAGTAGGGATCATGGTCAAAATCAGTCTCCATACCTTTGTCTACAGAGGTAGCAAACAAACCAATTCTGGATGAAGGATGCAGGGATTCAGATGATTGGTAAGGTAAGAGAAAATCAGCAAGACAAAGAAATTCACTTTCAGCTTGCTGCTGACGTAGCATTGGCAATCGTTTGCCTGTACTGTCAATAACAATATCATCATTATCAGAATGAGCATCAACGATATCAAAAAGCGCGTAAGCCTGATATTTCCCGTCGTACGCTTTCAGAAAGTCCTCTGCCTCCCTTCTCACACGTTGCTGGTTTACTTCGTCTTTCACCTGCCAGGCAAAATAGAAGTAAGCCCAGTTGATATAGGGCACAAGGTCTCTGATATCGTAGATAAGTTTCATCGGAACGCAAGTGGCTGACCAATATAATCTCGATCTACGACACCATGATGATATACTGAATGACCATTACAGAATGTTTGCTCCACGCGCCAGTTGAAGGTGTGCCCCTCCATAGGACTCCAGCCGCATTTGCTTTCAATCACCTCTGGCGTCACTGTCCAAGATGACTTTGGACGTACAATGACGAGGTCGGCCTGATAGCCTTTACGGATAAAGCCACGATGACGTACTTCAAACAACGTGGCAGGATTATGCGCCATGAGTTGCACCATCCGTTCAATGGACAGCACTTTCTGGTCAACCAATTCTAGCATGGTTGGCAATGAGAACTGTACCATCGGCATACCACTGGCAGCCTTGGCACATCCTCCCTGTTTCTGTGACAACAGATGAGGTGCATGATCAGTGGCAATGGTAAAAATACGTCCATCATTCAATGACTCACGCAGCATGAACTGATCTACAGGACTCTTGATAGCTGGATTCACCTTGATACGTGCTCCCAAACGTTCATGGTCAAGCATCGTGAAATAAAGGTGACCCACCGTAGCCTCAGCGGTGATTGAAGCCATTTTCCCCTGTTTAGTAAAAGGAGGTATCAGTTCCAACTCATCAGCTGTGGAGATATGGGCTACATGCAAACGGGCATGATGCTTCTTAGCTAATTCAACTGCCTTGGTAGTTGATGCCAGACAGGCTTCCTCACTACGAATCAGGGCATGCAAAGACACCTGAGGATCATCGCCCCAGGCTTTCTTAGCCTCCTCCATGTTACGATTGATAATCGTGGTATCTTCACAGTGTGCCATGATAGGCAATTTCGCTGAAGCAAAGATACGATTCAATGCCTCATCACGATCCACCAGCATATTGCCTGTGCTGCTACCCATGAAGAGTTTGATACCTGGAATACGATGTACATCGAGCTTACTAAATAAGTCTACATTATCGTTTGTAGCGCCAAAGAAGAAGGTATAATTCACGTGACTGCTCTTGGCTGCACGCTGGAACTTATCTTCAAGGGCTTCTATCGTGGTGGTCTGCGGAACAGTATTAGGCATCTCAAAATAGGAGGTCACGCCACCTGCAGCAGCTGCACGACTCTCACTCTCGATATCAGCCTTCTCGGTCATGCCAGGCTCACGGAAATGAACATGTGTATCAATGATACCAGGCAGGACATAACAACCTTTGGCATCGACGACAGAAGTAAATGATGATTCCTGAGGAATATCCTTACCGTCAATGACGTCTACGATTCGTTCGTTTTCAATAACAATGGCGCCTTCGAAGGTACGTCCTTCGTTGACGATACGTCCTCCTTTAATTAGCGTTCTCATTACCATTCAGGATATCTTGTATCGTTGCATCGTCAATTTCAGAGGGGAGCGTAGCCTCACGAGGCTCAGGTTTCTCAATCATCTCACTCTCTGTCACACTCTTATAAAACTCAGCAACCAAGGGATGGTTCTTGAACGCATCCGGTGCCTTGCTCATGATATGTTCCACCTGAGGAACTGACGTTGCCATTTGCACAAACACAAAGGGAGCCAGTACGTTATCAAAGTTCTCTTCAACAAAACCTGAAACCAGGCTATCCTCTTTCTGAGCGATGACAGCAGCCTCAGCATTAAGGATGCGTTCTATCTCATCCTCATCAACACCATCAAGCAGCATCTGACTGTAACGATGGTCAAGTTCTACCATCTGATTCTGCAACTGGGTATGCTGATCCAAGAAGTCGTAAAGCAAATCATTAAGTGGAGAACCACTCACTTTCTGCTGTCCATTATCAATGGTTATACTGATATCACCTTTCTCTACTACCAAGGGCATCAAACTCTGGTCATCCATAAATAAAGAAGCTACCTGAACAGTATCAAGGACACCCGAGAAATGGAACTTTCCATGCACCACCTCGCAGGAATCAAGATTTGACAATTTCTTGTCCTTAACCACCTTCAAATAGAGTTTACTGCCATCCAGCCTTGAGACTGATGACGTACCTTGTATCACATAAGACTCTGAGCATGAAACCATCAGAGCCATGAGCAAAAATAGATATGTAAGGTTCTTCATTTTAACCATCTGCTTATATTTTGCAAATGTACAACCTATTATTGAACTAGAGAAAAAAATTTGCGCAATTTAAAACAATTGCGCAATCTTTTATAGTTTTTTTGCCTCTTTTTCCAGTTCACTACTGATTCTATAGGTGGTATAAAGCTGCAAGACAGCCGCCACCAGCAACACAACGACCCAGTTATTATTCACATATTGCAGGTAAATAATCCTATCCAGCCCCAAGGAATTATCCTGAGACGCAAACATGAACACCGCAGTCAGCAAAAGCAGTACATCACTGAACAACATCACACGACGCAAGCGGCGAATCGTGAAATCACGTCCTTCATAACGCTGCAACATCTGCATACTTGCATAGCCTATTGCACCAACAGCATAGACATAGGGGAAATAATACCATCTGAAGATACCGGCACCGGCACCTACAACCATCAACAGAGCACTCACCATAAAGATGGCATTCTGCCATTTATTCAATTGTTTCATCCTTTGAATTCTTTTGTTGGAACTCGCGCTGGTCGTCGCTCAAAACAAAGATATCCTCTTCGTCAGTCTTCATAAAGAAGCGCTCACGAGCCACTTTTTCCATTGCTTTTGTATTACTCTGCAACTGATGAATCTGAGTCTGGTCACGACGATACTCTCCTTCATAGTGTTCAATCTCGTCTTTCAGTTCACTGATTCTCATTTTGTTACGAAAGTGCCCCCAGATACTATTGGAGCCTACGAAACCAATCAGTACGACACCAATAACCAACACAACACCATATTTCACAAACGGTATTGCCAGAAAAGCCTTGATTGTTTCCTTTATTTTCTTCATCTTATTGCAGTTGCAAATTAAAACTCATCACTTTCTTAAACCAACTCCAAGCCAAACTCCTTACGCAGTCGCTCAATAGCTGGGTTCTTGCTTGTCATCAGGTCAAACTGCTGTCGTCTGGACAGTACCACCTCCCGTTCGGTTTGGTCAGCCACAGAAAGAGACAGCGTAATCTTATTATTTCTGAGATAGATCTTCAGCGTATTCACAATACTGCCTCTGATCTGTTCCATCTCATCTTTGATAATCTCATTTGGCACTACCACCTCCACCTCTGGCATACGACGAATGACAGGATTCATATTCTTCATTCTGGCCGCAATACCACTAAGCCGTTCAGGCATTCTGTTGCACATAGCTACCCACTGCAACTGTAATTCATCCAACGAGAAATTTGCCTGCTCAGTTGATTGTCCGTTTGAAGCAGCAACGTCTGACGGAAGCTGGATCTTCAATTTTCTTCCTGAACCGCGCAGATTATTCCATGTGATACCGATACTCCCGGTTTTCAGAGTTGGCCTGGGAGTCGAGGGAGCAGATGGAGGAGGAGTCTGGGGCGTATTACTTACAGAACCAGTTTGAACAGGTTCAACAACTTTACTCTGACTCTGTGGCGCAGCCACGGCCACCTGTGGAGCCGCCTTCGGTTTGGGCTGTGCCTGCTGAATCAGTTGCTTAAACAGGGATTTCAATCTTCTGGGCTGACGCCCATTTGCCGGCCCCTCCTCGGGCTGTGTCAACTGGGCAATTTCTATCAGTGTCAATTCCACCAGCAAGCGTTTATTACCCGACTGACGGTAGTTGATATCACACTGATTCATCAATTTCAGAGCACCATAGAGGAAACGCGTATCAGCATGCTGTGCCTGTTCCGTATAGCGTTTCTTAGCCTGATCACTCACTTCCAGCAAAGGCAATGTCTGGGGGTCCTTCGCCATCAGCACATTACGCACATGCTTAGCCAAGCCCTGAATGAGCAAGCCGCCATCGAAGCCATTACTGATGATGCTATTGAGTAGCACCATGATATCGCTCACTTTATTCTGTATGGCCAAATCTACCATACGGAAATAGTTGTCCGAATCCAACACATTGAGATCTTCTATCACCTTCTGATAAGTGATATTACCCTGACAGAACGATGCTGCCTGGTCAAAGATACTCAGTGCATCTCGCATACCACCATCGGCCTTCTCTGCAATAACCGCCAGCGCCGCATCCTCATACTGGATGCCCTCTTTTTCTGCCACGTGTTTCAAGTGATCGATGGTATTCTGCACCGTCATACGCTCAAAGTCGTATATCTGACAACGACTCAGGATGGTGGGCAGAATCTTATGCTTCTCTGTAGTAGCCAGAATAAAGATGACATGTGCAGGGGGTTCCTCCAATGTCTTCAGGAAAGCATTAAAAGCCGCCGTAGACAACATGTGGACCTCGTCAATGATAAAGACCTTGTATTTTCCCACCTGCGGAGGAATACGGGTCTGTTCCATCAACGTCTTGATATGTTCTACCGAGTTATTTGAAGCAGCATCGAGCTCAAAGATGTTCAGTGAGCGCTGCTCATTAAACGACTGACAACTCTCACACTCGTTACATGCCTCTCCATCTGCCGTCGGATTCTGACAATTGATAGCCTTCGCAAAGATTCGCGCGCATGTTGTTTTACCGACGCCTCGTGGTCCGCAAAACAAGTAGGCATGAGCCAGTTTGCCGCTCTTCACGGCATTTTTCAGCGTAGTGGTCAGAGCCAACTGCCCAACCACCGCATCAAACGACATCGGTCTGTATTTTCGTGCCGAAACAATATATTCCATATTTTTTGTTAGTTTGCGCTTGCAAAGTTAACAAAAAAAGCCAAAAGTGGAAAATGAAAAGTGAAAAATTTGCACCGCTTCAAAATTATTATATTTGCGGAAGCAAATTTTTCACTTTTCACATTACCCTTTATCCTTAAATCAGCGGCATACCCAAATCCTTGCACTCTTTCCGCATTTCATCGGGCCAGATAGAGGCCTGAATCTCACCGATATGGGCTTTATGAAGCAACACCATGCAAAGACGACTCTGACCAATACCACCACCGATACTCAAAGGCAGTTTATCATTCAACAGCTGCTGATGGAAATAGAGTTTCTCACGCTGCTGCTGACCTTCAATCTCAAGCTGACGCAAGAGTGACTCTTTGTCTACACGGATACCCATTGACGAAAGTTCGAAAGAACGCCCTAGCACAGGATACCAGATAAGGATATCACCATTCAGTCCCTTACGTCCGTCCTCTGCCACTGTCGACCAGTCATCATAGTCTGGAGCACGTCCATCATGTTTCTCTCCATTCGCCAGTTTTCCGCCAATGCCAATTACAAACACGGCACCATACTTCTTACAGATAGCATCCTCACGTTCTTTGGGCGTCTTATCGGGATACATCTGCAGCAGTTCTTCCGCATGAACAAAATGTATCGTCTCTGGCAGGAAAGGCTTTATCTGGGGATAACTCTCGCACACCAGATATTCCGTACGACGAATGGCAGCATAGATACGTGCTACGATATTTTTCAGGAAGGCAAGCGTACGATCCTCACGACGGATAACTGCCTCCCAGTCCCATTGGTCAACATACAGTGAGTGGAGATTATCCAACTCCTCATCAGCACGGATGGCATTCATATCTGTATAGATACCATAACCAGGCTCCACCTCGTATTCTGCAAGTGTCAGGCGCTTCCACTTAGCCAACGAGTGTACCACTTCTGCACGAGCATCACCCAAATCCTTGATGGGGAAAGTAACCGCACGCTCCACACCATTCAGATCATCGTTAATACCTAAGCCCTGCAACACAAACAAGGGGGCTGTTACACGACGAAGACGCAATTCCGTGGAGAGATTCTGCTGAAAAAACTCCTTAATCAATTTAATGCCCTGCTCTGTCTGACGCATGTCGAGCAGACGCTGATAGTCTACAGGTTTAATGACTTGACTCATGTTGTTATTAAAATTTTGGGTGCAAAGATAACAATTAAATATTAAATTGCAAATAATTTACGAATAAAACTTTTCAAAAAGTAAGAATAACACAATTTTCAGTAACTTTTTGAAAGAATACAGTATAAAAAGTCAAGGACAAAATATTAAATAATGTATAATTGACACACTTTTAGTTTTTTCTTCGTAACTTTGCAGCGTCAAAAAAGCTAACTGAAAACTATAAAATATAATCAATGAGACGATTTCTTCTTACAATGACAGCGCTAGTGCTCGCGACAGCAAGCATGACAGCTCAGCGTAGAACAGACCAGTTGGATCGTGGCCTTATCGCTATGAAGACCGCACGCGGTATGTATCTCAACTGGCGTATTCAGGCAGACGAATACTACGATGTATCCTACATTGTGTATCGTGACGGTCAGCCTATCAACGACAAGCCCCTTTCCGTATCAAACTACACCGACACAGAAGGTACCATCAACAGTAAATATACTGTTGCTGCCGTGGTAAATGGTATTGTGAAGAATGTGAGCAAAGTGGCTAAAAACTGGACTACCAGCTACACTGAGATTCAGCTCAATCACGAGGGCATCAAGAGCACACTTGTTCCCAACGATGCCACCTGTGCTGATGTCGATGGTGATGGAGAACTGGAAATCATCATGAAGTTCGACAATCTGAGTGAGATGGAACAATCCTACCCCAAGTATGGTCCCAAAATTGACGGTGTTGACACGAAAGAATATACCATCTTTGAGTGCTTCAAGCTTGACGGAACCCGCTTATGGTGGATCAACTGTGGACCTAACATGGCTGACTTCCAGAATAACGAACAAAACATCATGGCATACGACTGGGATGGTGATGGTAAAGCAGAGTGCATCATGCGTGCTACTGACGGTCTGACCATGCATATGAAAGATGGCAGCACCTATACCGTGGGTGATGCCAATGCCAACGTACGTGGAGCCAATGGAGGAGGTGTAAACTGGTTTATCTGCACCGACGGAGAATACCTACTATATTTTAATGGTGAGACAGGTGCCAAATACCAAGAAATGCCCTACCCCTTGAAACTCCGTGAGACACCCGGTGCTGACCTTGCAACCGAATGGGGTCATTCAGGATGGCAGCATCGCAGTTCGAAGCATTTCTTCGGTGCGCCCTATTTTGACGGAAAGAAACCCAGCATTTTCTTGGCTCGAGGTATCTACACCCGTCATAAGATGATTGCCTATGATGTGAATCCCACAACCCACCAACTCACACAACGCTGGCGTTGGGACTGTAACGCAGGTGGCCCTTGGAAAGGACAAGGTTATCATAACTACTGTGTGGCCGATGTGGACTGGGACGGTCGTGATGAAATTGTGTATGGCTCTATGGTCATCGATGATAATGGTAAGGGGCTATCAACGACAGGCTTCGGACACGGTGACGCAGAACAAGTTGGAGACCTAGACCCCTACCGTCATGGTCATGAAGTATTCGCCTGTATGGAAGACAATCCAGGTACAAACTATCGTGATGCCACCACGTCAAAGGTATACTATCGCTACATCGCCGGCAGTGATGTAGGACGCTGTATGGCTGGCAATTTCAGCAACGCTTTCCCCGGCTCTATGGGTACACCTACAGATATAGGTCCCATCAGTCTTGTTACATGCAAGACCGTTTCTGGCATTACAGAGGCTGGAGTCAATCAGAATATGCGTATCTACTGGGATGGTGACCTACTTGAAGAAACCTTTAACTATGTCAATGGCAAGAACACCGCAGGTTGCATAGCAAAATATGGTTCCTGGAGCCCCATCTACACCATGGACGGTTCTATGACCAACAATGACACCAAAGGCACACCATGTTTTCAAGGTGACATCTTAGGTGACTGGCGCGAAGAAGTTATTATGCGTACAGCCAATAACAATATTCGCATATACTCTACCCCAACAACGACCAAGTGGCGTATCCCTTCACTTTGGTACGACCATCAGTATCGCAACGCCATGGTATGGCAGATGTGCGGATATAACCAGCCACCACGTCCAAGTTATTTCCTTGGCGAACTGGAGGGAATCACCATGGCGCCACCACCATTGACTACGACAGGACGCGTGGAGGTAATGAACAACGGTACCATCGGAAGCAGTCTGAACGGACAGCACGTCATGGTATGCGAAACGACAAATTGCAATGTCACCATTGAGGAGGGTGCCCAACCTGAAATCCTAACATTCAACGTACCTACATGGGTACAAGGTTCGGCAGCTAGCGAGTGTACTACCAAGGACACAAAGATTAACTATGTGACCTATACATGCACTGTAAGCGGAAGCGGTATCAGTGGTAATGGACGTCTGGTAAAACAGGGTGACGGCATTTTGGAGTTGCCCAAGGTTGACATGTCACATACAGGAGAGACGAACATATGGGCTGGTGTACTGAATTTCGACGGCACAATGAAGAATTCCCCTCTCTGGCTCAACCGCTTTGCAGAACTCAATAGCGATGGAGGTCAGTTCCGTTCTATCAAGATGGATTATGCTTCTATCCTGCGCCCTGGTCGCGCAGACAATCGCGGTACAATCACGACCGACAGCTTGCTGTTGGGCTTTGGATCACGCGTCATCTATGATCTCTACGAAGATTTCTCAGCCGACCAAATCAACACAAAGTATTTTTATATTGAAACAAAGAACTGGCAGAATGGTCCAGACTATCTGACCCCTGTGATTGAAATTGCCTATCATGGTGAAGGTGACATTGAACCAGGCAAATACCTCATCGGCAAAGCAACCGAAATAAAAGGAAGCATCAATAACATCCGCATCGAAGGAGTTCCTTCCAACAAAAAGGCAACCCTCATCACGGAGAACGAAAGTCTCTATATTATTATAGAAGGTATGCGCAGTGCAACAACCATCAATTGGACTGGTTCAGAAAGCACTGTCTGGGATCTTGACAATACAACAAACTTCCTAAAAGGTGAAGAGAAGTCAACCTTCGTTACTGGTGATGACGTATTCTTCGGCGACGATGCCACACAGTTTAATGTAACCATCAACAGCGAACTGGAAACTGACACGATATTCGTAGAGAATACCAAGGCTTATACCATACAGGGTACAGGTTCCATCACAGGTAACTCCATGCTCAACAAGAGCGGAAAAGGTTTGTTGACCATCAAAACAGAAAACGCTTACACGGGAGGCAACCGTATATCAGGTGGTGCAGTCATCGTCACATCATTGGCAAACTCTACGCAAGCAAAAGGTAATCTTGGTGCAGTAACTACCAGCGCAAACAAGTTTGTTATCGAAAATGGTGGAGAACTGCGTACTACAGCTGCAGTGACTAATGGTTCTACCATCAAGTTTGAGAGCGAGACAGGTGGTATCATCAATAACTCAGCCGACTTTATTGTGGACCGTGCCATGACTGGCACAAAACTCACGAAGAAAGGTACCGGATGGATGAAACTGAATGTTAATAACACCGGACTTAACACACTTGTCATCGCAGCAGGTACTGTACAGTGTATTAATTCCAGCACACCTGCCAAGACCGTTGAATTCCAAGGCGGTACACTACGTGAGAATACCAGCACCAGCTACACCATCAACGTACCTCAGGGTAAACAGGGATACTGGTACATGGCAAACCGCTCAACCTATTCAAACAAAATCACAGGAACTGGCACGCTGACAGCTTATTGTGTAACAGAGAAAGGTACGAACTACTATGCTACCCGCACCCAAGTACAGTGTGACTTCTCTAACTTTGAAGGCACATTGGTGGCAACCTCTAGTCTCGATGATCCCAGCGTACTGCGCTTCACACTTAACACAAGTAGTGGTATGCCAAAAGGTACAATGAACATTGGTTCCAACGTAGAGGTACAGAACAGTGGCAAGACCTTCCGTATCGGTAAGCTGACTGGTAGTGGTGCCCTTGGCGGTGGTTGCACATTCAGTAATGGCACCAGCGTAGGTGCCAACACATGGCAGGTTGGAAATGACGCCAACTGGGGCTGTTCTGTGAAAGTCACCTCCAATTCAAACCTTGTTAAGTTGGGAACAGGTAAGATTACCTGGTCAGGAGCCAATACCAATACCGGTACTACAACCATCAAGGAAGGTGAATTATGCATTGCGACATCAGGCAAACTGGGTACAGGAAAACTGACCATAGCACAAGGTGCAACCTTCTCTGGCGCAAACTCTACCAGCAAGCAACTGGAGAATGCCTCGGTTGAAGTGAATGGCATACTGCGCCCTGGCAGTTATAACGGTGCTTTCTCTGGCACACTCTTCTTTAGTGGCAAGAATGTCACACTCAATCAGTCAGCAGTTCTCATCGTAGGAACAAATAAGTGTGCCACAGCTAGCGCGAATGGCTGTACAGCCCTGCAGAACATTGGTACACTGACTATCAACGGCACCATTCGTATTGAACCCGTTTCAAGCAACACATTGGCTGTAGGCGACAGCATCCGTTTGTGGAGCAATGTGACGAAGTTTGTTGGCACGCCCACGATCGAGGGCACCAACGGCATTGAATGGGACGACAGCCGCATCAGCGAAGGATTACTCTTCGTGAAATCGATTGCCACAGACATCAAACCTCAATTTGCCGATGTTAAATCTCAGATTGGCAACATCTACGATTTACGCGGTCGCTTGGTTCGAAAGTCAGCCACATCAACAGAGGGCTTGAAGCCAGGTATCTACGTAATAGAAGGACGAAAGTTCGTAGTGAAATAAAACTACATATATTAATAGTAAAAAAACGAGAGAATTCTTTGTGGTTCTCTCGTTTTTTCGTATTTTTGCACGCAGAATAAAACTAAAACAAATAAATCATCAATATTTTATCAATTAACTAAAAAACAACATGAACAAACTATTACGTTATTCTCTGATGAGTTTACTTCTCATCATCTGTGGAGTGGCCCATGCAGAGTTTCCCCTAACAGCAACCTGGGATTTCACGAATTCCAACGTAGTGGCTGCCGCTGTAGCACTATCAGGCAGTACTGAGACTGGACAAATCAAGGCTATTGAAGACAATGGCCTGCTACTCACGATTGAAGCCAACGGACAGACCATCCGCAACAACGGCAACTCTATTCAGACAGGTAGTCCCGTTGTATTCAAGGTGCCAGTGCAAGGTACTAAAGATATTGTAACCGTAGTAGGATACCCAGGCTATTTTGCCTACGCCATCGCTGGTATTGACGCTACCGATGCCACTACAACCATCAACGCAACCATTAGCGACGTGAAAAAAGGCTACGTAGAGATTGTGAACAAAGGACAATACCTGATTTCCATAAGTGTCACACAAAATGAAGACAAGAAAGAAAAGGTAACACTAGACAATGAGGCAGCCTCGGCACACTTCGCATTTAACAATGGTACAGAGGGACAAACAGCAACATACTCGAATGCAGATTATTTTCTTTCTAGCAAAATTACCCATGGAGATGGTCTTGTATTGGAAGGCAAAGACAATAAGAATCTGAACCAGACGTGGTTCAATCCTGTAGCAAAAGATAGCAAAGCTAATGATGGAAATGCCATCAACTTCATTACCACGCCGAAACCCGGACTAATGTTTACAGCCAAGAAAGTATCATTTAAGACGACACGCTATGGAACTAACGGAGGTAAGCTCGACATCGCCTGGAAAAATTCTGACGGCACTTTGGTATCGTTGGCAACAGACAAACAGCCTGCGCGAGACAACGAGACTCCTAATGTGAGTGAGTTTAGTTTTGACATCACTGGAGCAAAGGCAGGTGATGGTGCTTGCGGACTACAGATAAATCTTTACAGTCTTGATAATGGCAAACATGTAGGTTTCTCTGAAATCATTATTGAAGGAACACTCTCTGGCACAGAGAAAGACGTACCAATTTTGACTTCATTCAAGATTAACGACAAAGAATATGCCGTAGAAGACGTATTTGGCGAGCAGTATGAAGCAACATTAAAACTCTCTAAGAAAGAGGCTATGGTAAGTGCTGAGAACAAGTTGACTGATGTTACAGCAGCAAATGGCGAGGTGGGTACTATCACTTACGAAGGCACAGAGACAACCTGCAAAGTAACCATTCCTATGACTGCAGGAGAGACACAGATGAACTATGTGCTCAATATCATCCAGAAGCCCGACTATACCTTGAGCTATATTGATGTAGACGGTAACACCATTTTAAAGACACAGACGGTCGAAGAAGATGGCACCATCGGAGAATTTGCCTATAGCATTGCCGATGTAGAAGCAACAAAAAATGGCTACAAAGCTCGTGGTTGGTTCAAGCAGAACTATCTAGGTGCGAAGTTCACCACTGACGATGTTATTACAGCCGATACTAAGCTATACGCTATTCAGACTGAGATGGAAGTCTCTAGTCTCAGTCGTAAGTACGTGTATGACCTGACTGACCCGAATTTCTTTGACGAAGACCACGAAGGCTTCAATAGCATTGGTCAGGGAAAATGGCACGACAAACAACACGGATGGGAATTCAAACCTGGCGACAAGATTGAATTACTTGTAGGTCCGAAGGCTACCATTAATTTCTCTCTTTGCCAATATTCACCTGCCAGCGCTACAATCGAAGCCAGCAACGGCGTAAGTATCAACGCAAAGGTTGATAATGATGGCGGTGCCGGTTCAATCGACTATGAAGGCGAAAGTGGAACACTGACACTGACACTCAATGGTGGAGCTTATATTCACGACATCACCGTATTTAACACAAGCGAGCCCAACTTCACAAAACAGGGTGAATGGATTATCGTAAAGCAAGGTGATGCAAGCAGCCTGCTTGATGCTATCGAGATGGCAAAAGGTATTGAGAACGTTAAGATCTTCTTGCCAGACGGAACTTATGACTTAGGCGAAACTATGAAGACCATCATCAGCGGAAAGAACATCTCACTCATCGGACAAAGCGCAGAGAAGACCATTATCGTCAACCATCCTCCTGTAGCCATGGAAGGTCTTGACAAGGCAGATCTGCTGAAGAACACCGGTGAAGGTCTCTATATGCAGGATTTATCACTGAAGAACGATCTGAGCTATGGTGGTAACGACGGACGTGCCGCCTCTCTACATGACACTGGCACCAAGACTATCTGTAAGAACGTCATCCTGCTCTCACATCAGGATACCTACTACTCTCATAAAGTTGGTGGATTGTATTACTGGGAAGGTGGAGAACTACACGGAACAGTTGACTATCTCTGCGGTAATGGTAAGGTCTACTTCAACAAAGTAAAACTGGTCAATGAAGTGCGCAATAGTGCAACTATCACGGCTAATTCAGAACTCTACGTATTCAACAATTGTATAGTTGAGAATAATGCTGGCACCTACAACTTCGGACGTGCATGGAGCGACAATCCTGTATGTATTTATCTGAACACCACCCTACTCGACGGTGGTGCTAAACTTGCCGCCACACGTTGGAATCTCAGTGGTCTGAACTGTGACTACAGCATTGCAGGTGAGTATGGAACGAAGAATGCTAATGGTCAGGATATTACTCCGGCCAAGAACGAGGTGACCTTCACAAAACAGAACACCAAACTGAACACCATTCTGGATGCAAGCGCACTGCAGACATACTCTATCGAGAATGTATTAGGAGACTGGGCTGCCAATGCACAGAGAGATGCACGTCAGTTGGATGCTCCAGCACATGCCAAGTATGAGGACAATACAGTGACATTCGATATGACAGACAATGGTATGATAGCTTGCGCCTTGTTCAAGAATGGCGAATTTGTTGCCATCTCTGCCAACGGTGTATTCAACGACATCACCATTGACCCATCAAAAGACGCGCTCACTATCCGCACTGCCAACATGCGTGGTGGATTTGGCCCAGAGGGTCCTGTTGCAGGCACCTTGTCAAGCGTTAATAATGTACAGACAGCAACCAACACATATAATGTAATCTACAATATGCAAGGTATGCGTGTACAGAAGCCTGAAAAGGGATTGTATATCATCAATGGCAAAAAGATTATGAAAAAATAGTCCTTTTTATTGTATCAATTATACATCGGAGGCACTTTTTTCAAGGGTCTCCGATTTTTTTTATAAATAATTTGCTTATTATTAAAAAATTTGTTTATCTTTGCACCGATTAAGGTATCAGGAAACCCAAATCCAACTAAAACGAACAAAAAAGTACTATTAACATTAACAATTTAACAAACAAACAAAAGCAAAGTATGAAGGACGCAATGAAATTATTGTGCAAACTATGTCTTTTGGCAGCGTTTTACGTGCTAGCTCCCCCCGAGCTTATGGCACAGACAACAGCAAAAGGACAAGTCTTCGACCAAACTGGCGAAACCGTCATCGGTGCTACCGTAGTGGAAAAAGGTAATCCCCAGAACGCCGTGGTGACCGATTTTGACGGAAATTTCACCCTTAACCTTAAAAAGGGTAAGACCGTAATCATTTCATACATCGGAACCAAGCCCGCAGAATTAGCAGCTGGTCTGAACATGAAAGTTGTCCTCGAGGACGACAACAATCTGATGGAAGAAGTGGTAGTCGTTGGATATACCAGTAAGGCTCGTAAAGACCTAACCGGTTCTGTGGGTTCTATCTCAGGTAAGAAACTGGAGGCAGTACCCGTAACTTCGGCAGCAGTAGCCTTGCAAGGAAAGATTTCCGGTGTACAGGTTACCACAGTCGATGGTCAGCCTGGCGCAGATGTTAACATCCGCGTTCGTGGAGGTACCTCTGTGACCCAGTCAAACGAGCCCTTGTATATTGTCGATGGTTTCCAAGTGCCCAACATCAATGATATTCCACCCACAGACATTGCCTCAATCGACGTATTGAAGGATGCCTCTTTGACAGCCATCTATGGTGCCAAAGGTGGTAATGGTGTTGTCATCGTGACCACCAAGTCGGCAAAAGAAGGTAAGGTGCAGGTGTCTTTCAACGGAAACCTGAAAATTAGTCATCTATCCAAGAAGCTCGATTTGATGAATGCTCAACAGTTTGCCAACTATCAATATCAGTGGCACTCCTGTAACGGCACACGCTCTACCAACGGAAAATTCTTCCGTGCCAACTTCGGTAACCCATACGACCTAGACATGTATTCAAGTCTGCCATCACATGACTGGCAGGACGAGGTGATGGGTGAGACCCCTGTCAACTACTCTACCAACGTGACGATTGGTGGTGGTTCTGAGAGTGTAAAATTCAACCTGTCACTGACCCAGAGTGAGGACAAAGGTATTATCATGGGCTCAGGCGTACGTCGTACAAACATCAATTTCAAGACCGACGTGAAAGTTACCAAGAATTTCTCTATTCAGTTCAACCCCAAGTTCACCTTCCGTCGTGACCAGGGTGCTGGTGGTAACAATATTGGTACAGGTGGTATTATCGACGTGCTGAAGTATCGTCCTACAAACGGTTTCCGCGAGTATGGTTACATTGACCCCACATATGCAGACCCTGCAGAAGAGGAGATGTTTACCTACACCAACCCAAAGAGTGATATTGCTATCAACCAGCTCATCAAACACGCCTATACTTATACAAACAGTGTAGCACTGAACTGGAAACCCATCAAGGATCTGAGTCTGCGCTCAGAAGCAACCATTGGTTTGCAATGGACAGACCAGAGCCGTTTCTATGGCGCATATACATCCGAGGGAAAGAAGACCATCCATAACTCACAGCCATTGGCCACTATCGCCAATACCAAGCGACTGAATTATGTATGGACTAATACAGCTTCTTACAGCCTCACCCTACAGGACGTCCACAATCTGTCGTTCTTACTCGGTCAGGAGATTTATGAGACACAGACTCGCACGAACTCAACAACAAACCACTTGTTCCCCGTAGCATTCACGGCTCGTGAGGCTTGGGACAACATGGGCTTCGGTACCCCCTATGATGTTTCGTCATCACTATCAACACCCGACCGCACGGCATCTTTCTTCGGACAGATTAGCTACAATTTCAACCACAAGTATCTGATTTCTGCAACGATGCGTGCCGATAGTTCTACGAAGTTCGCACCTGGCTACCAATGGGGCTACTTCCCCTCAATCTCTGGAGCATGGGTTGTTTCCGAGGAGCCTTTCATGAAAGATATCAGATGGATTAGCCAATTGAAGTTGCGTGCTGCCTATGGTCTGGCAGGTAACAACCGCATTAATTCTGACCTCTATCGTGAACTCTATGCCATAAACTCATCAGGTGGTCCTGGTTTCGGCGAAGTAGCATCACTTGGCGAACAATATTATGGCAACAACAGCGGTGCACAGTTCTACAATCACAAAATTAAGTGGGAAACAACGATTACCCGCAACCTGGCTGCAGATATCTCACTGTTCAATGGTCGTTTGACCATCACACCGGAATTCTATTGGAACACCACGCGCGATTTGCTTTACCGATCAGATTTGGTTCCCATTGGCTACACCAACCAGATGCAGAACATCGGTCAGGTAACCAATAAGGGTATCGAACTCTCTATCAGCGGTGACATTCTGCAAGGAAAGGACTATGTGCTGAGTGCCAACCTCACCTTTGGTCACAACAAGATGAAGATTGACAAGTTGAATGGTACCGACAAGGTGGTATGGGACCAGAATGACCGTTGGAAGTCCAGTTATAACGACTACTGCTTGCGCGTGGGCGATGAGGTTGGTCTGATCTACGGATTCGTGTATGACGGCATCTACCAGTTCGATGAGTTCTATTTTGACCCACAGAACAACTATCAGGCTATTCCTTGGGGCTCTAGCGCAGCCGACAATGGAACAAGCAACAACTGTGCACCTCGCGAGGATGGTTATATTACCGTTATCAACGACGTATCAGGTGATTCAAACTCAGGTATCGCTACCCTACCCGGTAAGATTAAGTTCAAGGATCTGGATGGTGACGGACGTATCACTGAGAACGACCGTACCGTCATTGGCAATACCAATCCTAAATTCCAAGGTGGTTTCGGTCTGAGTGGTCAGTGGAAAGACTTCGACTTTACCGCTAACTTCACCTATATGCTCGATTTCGATGTAAACAATGCAACAGCTTATACCCTATCATCATCAGAGGGCAACAAGAACAGTTTCTATAATGTTCTTTCCAAGTTCAGCGATGGTTGGCAGTATAACGATATCGACGGTAGCATCACAGGCACCAAGGGTGATATCCTTTATAAGGCATATTATCTGACAGACCCTGTAAGCATCTACAAGCGTGGCAATCAGAACCGTGGTCTGTGGAACCCCACTGACGTCACCACCAAACTGACACACTCATACTTTATTGAGGATGGTTCATTCCTGCGCTGTAATGATATTACGATTGGATACACGTTGCCAAAGAACATCACCCAGAAATGGGGCATCTCGAAAGCACGCTTCTATGTCTCTACATCCAACCTGTTTATCATCACCAAGTATTCCGGTTATGATCCTGAGGTGGATATCCAGACTGGTCTGACTTGCGGAATGGATTACAACCGCTATCCACGTAGCCGCAGCTTCGTATTTGGTACAAACATCACCTTCTAATTAAGAAACAGATATGAAAATCAAGAATATCATTATAGCAGGAGTTGCTGCACTGACATTGGGTTCATGCAATGACTTTCTAGATGTGGAGGCACCATCTGCATATACGCCAGACTTTGTCTTCAGTCAGAAGTCAGAGATAGAACGTGCACTTAACGGTGTGTATGCCCAGGCCCTTGTTGGCGATTTGTATGGCAATGCCTATCAGCTCACGTTCAATCTGAATAGTGATGTTGATGTGACAATCACCTCCAGCGGTGCACACTCACACAGCACATACGCACGTTTCGACTGTGATGAACAGGGTGGCGATATTCAGAAATTCTGGACAGCTGCCTATAGTCTGATTGAATACTGCAATAAGTTTATTGCTTCTGCAGAGGGCTCTAAGTTCTATCAGAATACAGACAACGATCCAGAATGGGAACAAGATGCACAGGTTGCACAATGGATTGGCGAGGCCAAGTGTCTCAGAGCCATGATTTATCACGACCTTGTAGTTATGTTTGGCGACGTACCTTTCACCTTTACGCCAGCACGCGACCGTTCTAATTACGTATTCCCCGTCACCGACCGTCAGGAGGTGCAAGACACGCTCATCAAAGATTTGAAAGCTATCGCACCTTACATGTCAAGCACAAAGAGCGTCACCGTGGAGCACTGCTCTAAGGAGTTTGCTCAGGCAATGATTGCCCGTATTGCTCTGACAGCTGGTGGTTACTCCTTGCGCCCGGACAAGAATAATGCAAAGAGCTATGGTACGATGAAGCGTCCGGACAACTATACTGACTATTACAAGATAGCTCGCGATTATGCTGACTCAGTAATTAGCGCTGGTACACATGATTTGAAAGCCGAATATCAGAATGTTTTCGTCAACGAGTGCAATTATCAGGTGGTCAACGATGACGACCCCATCTTTGAGATTCCCTTTACGAAAGAATCTACCGGTAATACTGGTTATATCCATGGTCCGAAATACGACTCATACGAGAACCAGACAACTGGTGTCTGGGGCGAATGTAAAGGAAGCGCCCGTCTGCACGCTTTCTACCGCTTCCTGTTCAGAACTGGCGACAAGCGTCGTGAGTTTGTAAACGGATTGTGGTATTACACCTACCGTATGGACGAGAACAACAATCAGGTTGACTCTATCGTCATCTTTAACGACTATGCAGTGTTTAACAACAAGTGGTCTAAACTTTGGACAGCAGAAGGTTCTGCACTGGGAAACGGTTCTACAGGTTCTACAGGTATCAATTATCCTTATATGCGTTATGCGGATGTACTGTTGATGTATGCAGAAGCTGCTAACGAGCTGGATGGTGGACCTTCAGATACCAAGGCTGTTGAATGTCTGACAAAGGTTCACAGCCGTGCATTTGACGACGGTGATCCTACCTTCATTGCTACTGCTCAGACTTCAAAGGAAGCCTTCCAGAAGGCTGTGCTCGATGAGCGTAAGTGGGAGTTTGCCGGTGAAAACTCTCGTTGGCGCGACCTCGTCAGAACAAATAAGTATTCAGAGGAGTTGGTATATAGCTTCCTGCGTTACTATGCTGCAGGTATGGCACACAACTCAGGCTTTGAAGATGCTATCACAGAGCACGACGAGCAGCCTGCCAATGCAAGCTATATCAACCGAACACCGCTGACAGTGTACTATCATAAGTATTATACAAGCGAGGGTACCGACAATCAGAAGATGCTCTTCCATCGTCTATACAGCAACCAGATGTACGGATACACTGTTGATACAACGACACCATTCGACATCAACCTGAGCTATCCTAACCAGTCGCTGCCCAGCCTGCGTCTGTATAATGCCTACGCACCGCTCAGTCAGCCGACAACAGGTCAGATTACAGCATTTGGATTCTCTGCTGCAGGATGGAGCAACGCCAAGTTCTACAACTGGTATAACGATGCGACAGCACAACCCAACAACCAGTGTAAGTATAGTTACTACGGCTATATCCGTGCGGACGAGAATAATGCTTTATGGATTATACGCGACGGCGTTCAAGAGCAGTTTGACGCTATCCCTGCAGATATGAGCACACTTCCAGCCGTACGCTATATTCTCCCCTATCCTAACCAGGTTATTCAGCGCTCTGCCGGTGCCTATAAAAACTACTATGGTTATTAATAACACCTAGAACAAAAGATTATGAAAAAGATATTGAATCAAATCATGCTCCTTTTCGTTGCCGCTTCCTCCATCACCTTCGTGGGATGTAAGGATGACGATAACAACGGATCTTCGACTAATACCGACAGGGAGTTTATGACCATGTTCATCACCGACAATACCCGTGGAAAAGGAACCTCTTATCCTTACAACTGCGGACTTGACGGAGCCTATCCACATGGCAACACAATCCATCTTTATTGGTACGGTGTTGACGACTGCGCAGGCTACCAGATTCAAATGGGACTGCAGATCAAGGTCAGTGGTGGTGCTGAGGCATGGCAAAAGGTACAAGGTACCAGCGACCTGCTGCTCGATACGATTGTAGGACCAAAGCAACTCGACTTGCTGCTGAAAGATCTGCAATATTCTACCAACTATAGATTTGCTATCCGCGCATTGTCAAAGAAAGACCGCAACATCAAGGGTGACGAGACGACCTTTGCTCACGCATCCAACTGGTTCGGCCATGGCAACGGACGCCAGTGGCAGGAGTATCTGGGCATCACTACTGATGACCGTTACCCCACCCCAATGGCAATCTATGTGAATCAGGCCGAGACTACCGAAAACGACATGCACGTTTACTTCAATACCAACATCAGTCAGTTGGGCTTGAACCTGAACGATGATGACGACAAGGATAAGTTGCAGGCTTACTACGAGAACTTCAACATTGATGAAAATGGTAACCTCGGTTATGAATACCTCACCGTGACACCTTCTCCCAACAATCCCAACTCTACCGTTGGCGAGAAATGGAAGAAATACAAGATTACTGATGAGGACCGCGCCCGCGGATATGTCGTGGTAGATGGTCTGACAGCCAACTCTGTATATGTCATCGATGTAATAGATCCACGCGTTCCTGTAGACATTGATGCTAAGTACAACACCTGTACCGCCCGTTCTGATGGTCAGCCCGGTGAACCTATCCTGCTTTCACATAGTGAACTGATGGCACAGGCTGCCGACATGGCGATTCCAGATCGCGATGCTAAACGTGCTGACGTATATGGACCGAAAGCCGATAAATATAATGCAGCTCCTATATCACCAACTCTCCATGACTTTATCTCGAACACCAACTATGCAGAAGGTCAGACATTCTTGCTGGAAGGTGGTAAGACATACTATTTAGATGGTAACGACATCACATGTAAAGGTTTTGTATTGAGGACCAATCCTGAAGATGTTGCCAAGGGCTTACGTGCCCGTGTCATCTGTGGCATAGGTGAAAGTTCTGATATCTTCACACAGGCCAAGGAAGGTCGTCAGTGGGATGGTTGTCCATACTCTATGTTCACCTTTGGCCGTTCACCTGAAGCTGGTGAAGGTGGTGAGATATACATGAAGAAACTAGCTTTCTATGATATCGACTTCGACAATCCTGAGTGTTTCAACTATGGTGACCAGAAAGCAGGCATAGGAACAGCAACGGGTAACTATTTCTTCAACATGTTTAGCGATGGTATGGCTATCACCCTCGATTCGCTTGTCATGGAGAACTGTACCTTCAAGCGTATTGTTCGTGGTTTTGTGCGTGAGCAAGGTCCTAACTACAAACTTTGGAACCATGTGCTTATCAAGAACAACCTGTTCTTCGACTGCGGATACTACAGCAATGGTGCTGGTGGCTACTGCTGGATTGACGGTGCTGGCAACAATGGCAAGACCAATATGCTGGCAGACTTCAAGGCTATCGAAAACACCTTCTATGACTGTCCTTTCCCTGCCTTCATCAAACAGCAGCTGGCAGAAGAATATAAGTATGTGGACAATCCAAAATGGAATATCACATTCTCTAATAACACCCTGGTGAACTACAACACACGTGGTGACGGTGCCATCTTCAAACTGACACGCATACCTAATGGTTCTGTATTTAATGTAGAGAACAACCTCATCATTCTCTGCAAACAGGCAGGTGACCAGCGCAAACTGGAGCAATATGGTGCTTACGTTCCCGATACGGAGACAGGTGCTGACGGCTCTGCAGGACATATCACGCTGAATTTCCACAACAACTGGTCAACGAATAACGATCTAACCAATGGTTCTATCTTCAGTTCACGTGCCTTCGACAACCAGAAGGATGGCTTCGGTAACTTAGTAACTCTGAATAAAGCAACACTGAACGGATCGCTACAGGTATCTGTTGCCAACATATCTGCAACAGACTTACTCATCAGTCCATGTCCTCCTCATGTTGCAGCTACAGCAGAAGATCAGCACATGCACCGTGCAGACGCACTGGACGGAACAGCAACAACAGCCTACAACGTGAACCTGTTCTTCAAAGACAAGAACAACGACATCTTCACAAACAACGTAGGTGCTGCTCGTTGGAGGAAGTAAATAACAAACACTAAAGAAAAGACATTATGAAGAAATTCAGAATATCGATAATAGCAGTCGCTACCCTACTGGCTGGTTTCGGCATGACAGCATGCTCAGAGGCTAACGAGTATGAAGATAGCAACACAGACAACCCCTCATGGATTGTCGGCTATACAGACACCACAACGATTTCTCATCCTGAGTCGCTGGAAAGTACCAAATGGGTACGTGGCGAAGGATTGAAGAAAAATGCCTATGGTAAGGAGATTCAAGGTTTTGTAGAAAGCCTCGACTTTGTATCGTCCGACTCTGTTGCTGTAAAGATGAGTCAGGGTGTCACTGAAGGCACATGGAATGATGAA
The DNA here is from genome assembly GCF_022024115.1 of Prevotella communis. NCBI lineage: Bacteria > Pseudomonadati > Bacteroidota > Bacteroidia > Bacteroidales > Prevotellaceae > Prevotella > Prevotella communis. The sequence goes on along the minus strand of NZ_CP091792.1, from coordinate 1,252,855 downwards.
TCAAACACCGCCAAGTTGCCCTATTACGAATACACCTATAGTTCCAAGACTGGTAATCTTCAGATTCTGCAGCGCAACGTCAGCAACGGAAAGGTGACAAAGAAAGCCATCTTCATTGGTGTCGTGGTGAAAGGTAAGAAAGAAATCATCACCTTGGTTCACTATGGTGACTCACCTGCCCAGACCTACCTCGTAAAAGAGTAATCTCTATACAACGCCCTCTCCTGTATCAATGGTATACAGGGGAGGAAATAAAAAGACAATAACTATTTAACATTATTATTTAACTAACAATTTCTATTATGAAAAAATTTTTTACTTTAGCTTTAGCCCTCATGGGCTTTGCGGGTGTTGCCAACGCCGCTAATGTTGACGACTTGGCTGTACTGAAACACAGTTATGTGCTGGTATGTGAAGATCTTGGTGCACGTCCTGGCAAGGGAGCCCTTTTTGGTGACGGTCATTTCCTAGATGTAACAGGTGGTTCTACAGCAACTAACAAAGGTTCCGTTGATCTTTCTGTTGCAGATGGTGTACTCGTTACAGAGGCAATTGCCAATAAGTATGGTGAGTATGGTAAGCATCTGAATTTTCTTCGACTAAAGAAAACTCAAGATGTGATTGCCATGAAGGTAACTGCAAAATCAAAAGTTATTATTTTCTATCAGGACAACAACAAAGATGACCGATATCCTGTTTTTGCAAAGGATGCAGCTCTGACTGAAAAATATGCAGACGGTGTAAGATCTGAAAGATGTTCTGGCGAAGAGGGCAAACCTGCCGTAAACGTCAGAAGAATGGAATGGACTGCCACTGACGATGGTCTTGTCTACGTTGGCGACAATAATGGCGATATGTTTGTTAGTTACATCATCATTGAGGCTAACGAGGCTCCTGGCACTCCTACGGTAAAGGTTGGTGAGCAGACCTACGAAGGAGGTCTCTGGTTCCGTGAAGTTACCTGTAAGGCTAATGACTACACCATGGAGGGTACTGAAATCGGTATCCCCACCATCGTGACATACACCACAGATGGCACCGCTCCAACTGCAGCAAGCCCAATTTACCAGTCTCCTATCAAGTGCTACAAGGATATGACTGTAAAGTTCCAGGCTTTCTATGACATCGCAGGAACAGGAACTCCCGATGCAGGTTGTATTTGCGATAACGCCGACAACGAAGCAAATGTAAACTTCCTGTTTGACGCTCCTACCATCGAGGCTAATGGTGCACAGGTTACAATCACCTCTCCTTACGAGGGCGCTAAGAACTTCGTGCTGATTAATGGTGACAATGAGGAGGAGACCAGTTCAATCACTTTGGAGGAGTCTGCTACTGTAACAGCTTACTCTAAGATTATCAACGGTGACTATGCTGAGTTCACCACCAAGAGCACCACTAAGGATGTTTACGTGCTGAATCCTATCAAGGAAAAGAAGACCATCGCCGTAACAACAGGTACTGCCGTCATTGACGAGGAAGCTACAGCTACATCTACTACGGGTCCTGTTTACAAGGTTGAAGGTGGTGCCATCAGCGCCGACAAGAAAGATTTCTTTGTAAAGAACCTTACCTTCAGTGTACTGAAAGATGAGAAGGCTCAGTATCAGGTTCCCGAAGGCCAGGAGATCTACATCCAGATGAGCAACACCAACATCACCTTCCAGGTGGCTGAGGGCGACTCTGTTGACGTGAAGGTTGTCTGCACAAAGAACTCTTGCAAGAATCTTGAAGCTGAAGATGCCGCAGCAGACAAACTTGTAAATGGTTGCACACCTGATCGCAGCTGCTACGTAAACGTAAGTGGTACTAATTATTGTCATCTGGATGCAGATGGTGGTGTAGCAGCCGACCTGAAACTGCATTCTGAGGCAAACGTTATCACTTTCGGTCTACACGCAGGTACTTACACCTTCCAGAAATATTCAGGCACTGGCAACATCTTGATTTCTTCTATCGAGATTACTCCTGTCGAGGTTGACAAAACTGGCATTTCTACCGTAAAGAACGAGGTTGCTAAGAGTGCTATCTTCAACCTGGCAGGTCAGAAGGTTACAAGCAACTTCAAGGGTATCATCGTAAAGGATGGTAAGAAAATATTCAAGTAAGAAAGACACCGAACTTGATTAGGTTCAAATCTCAAGAGACACGTGCTTCAGTAAATGGAGCGACGTGTCTCTTTTATCAAAAACAGACGCGACAAGCAACTATCACTATACAAATGAAAAGATATCTATTCTATTACTTATCATTAATCGTTCTTCTCATCCTGTCATCTCTAACAACAAAGGCAGAGGATAACATACCAGCTTTCCCCGGTGCAGAAGGTCATGGACGCTACGTCACCGGTGGACGTAAAGGAACCGTCTATCATGTCACCACACTATCAGACAATGAGAAAGACGGCAGTGGAACATCCGGCTCCCTCCGCTACTGTCTGAAGAAAGGTGGCTCCAATGCCAAGACCATCGTTTTTGATGTAGGTGGTGTTATCCCACTGACCAGCGACCTCAAGATACCAGCTAATACAACCATTGCCGGACAGACAGCACCCTACCCTGGCATCACGCTTCGCTATTATACTGTAACGCCAAATGGCAATGAAATCATTATCCGTTTCATTCGCTTCCGCAGAGGTGAAGAGAAAAACGTAAACGATGGTGCTGACGCCACTTGGACACGACAGAAGACCAACATCATACTAGACCACTGCTCTTTCTCATGGTCAATAGATGAAGTAGCATCGTTCTACGACAACAATAATTTCACCATGCAGTGGTGTACTGTCGGTGAAAGCCTCAACAACGCAGGACACGACAAAGGAGCACATGGCTATGGTGGTATCTGGGGCGGCAAACTTGCCTCATTCCATCATAATCTGATTTGCCATGTCAACAACCGTTCACCGCGCTTTAACGGTGCCCGCTATAACTGGTCGGGCTATACCGGCAACAAACTCTATAGCACCTACCAATGGAGTAACACATTACAGGCAGAGAATGTTGACTTCCGCAACTGCGTGATCTACAACTGTGGTAATGGCTGTTACGGAGGACCTGGCGGTGGCCAGATTAATGTAATCAACAATTACTATAAAACAGGGCCAGCAGCTTCTACTAACTATATTACTAACGTGTCTCTTGCCGGTAGTGGCAACGCAGGCAATGACCAGACTTTCTGGGATATGACCAGCCGTTATTATATTGACGGTAACCAGATGAATAATGAAACTGGCAACGACTGGAGCCGCATCATCTACGATAATGGGATACCAAGCAAAAATGGTGAATACTATACAAAAGATCCTAATCACTATTACGGCTCTGACGTAACCTACGAACAAATCAATGGTACAGACTGCGTCAGAATCAGGATGGAATCTCCTGCGCCTTCAGGTCTTGTAACAACACATACAGCCCAGACGGCCTTTCAGAAGGTATTAGCCTATGGTGGAGCATCCCTCGACCGCGATGTCGTTGATGCCCGTTATATGGAAGAAGCAGAAAACGGCACCGCTACCTATACCGGTTCAGTTACAGGCAAGAAAGGTCGCATTGACCGAGTGGCTGATGTGGAGGGCTATACCGAGAATGATTTCCCCACAGGCTCACGCCCTACTGGTTTCGATACTGATGGCGATGGCATGCCTGATGAGTGGGAAACTGCCCACGGACTAAATCCCAACAGTGCAGCCGATGGTAAGACCTATACCCTGGATTCTGAAAAGAAATGGTACCCCAATCTGGAGGTCTATCTAAATGCCTTGGTAGAAGATATTATGAAGGCTGGCAACACTGATGCCATAGAAGGTGTGGACGAGTACTACCCCTTCCTGAACCATTCTACAGGCATCTGTCACCCGACGACCGATGCACCGGTTAACTATCTCAGATATCATAATCTGAAAGGACAACGCATCGCCCAACCACGACATGGCATCTTCATAATTACCGAAAATAATGCCGATGGTACCAAACAATGCCGAAAGATTATCAGATAATCTATTCATTCTATCGGCTGAATCAGAGAAAAATAGTATCTTTGCAGAGAAAATAAAAAATATCTACTAACAATCATTATGAAATTGAAACAATTCATGCTATCTGGAGCCATGCTCTTATGTGCTACCACAATGACAGCTCAAGAAAAACTACCCGCCTTTCCTGGCGCAGAAGGATTCGGACGCTATGTCACAGGTGGACGTGGTGGTACGGTCTATCACGTCAAAAACCTGAAAGACAGTGGCTATCAGTCGCTACGCTGGTCATTGGCACAAAATCCTGGAAAGCCAAAGATTATCGTCTTCGACATTAGTGGTACCATTCATCTGGAGTCAGAACTGTCGATTCCCAGCAACGTTACCATTGCTGGTCAGACTGCCCCTGGCGACGGTATCTGCATTGCAGACTATCCTTGCAGCATCCATGGCAATAATGTCATTGTACGCTATATGCGCTTCCGTCTGGGCAACAAGAACGTGAAAAAGGATGGTGCTGACGGATGGGATGGCTTTGGCGGATTCGACCAGATGAACTGGATGATAGACCACTGCTCTGTAAGCTGGTCCATCGATGAGTGTCTGTCTGTTCTCGGCAATAAAAACACGACAGTACAATGGTGTCTCGTGGCCCAGAGTCTGGTAGCTGCCGGTCACTCCAAAGGTAATCATGGCTATGGTGGCAACTGGGGAGGCAGTGGTGCTTCGTTCCATCACAACCTGTTGGCTCATCATGGCAGTCGTACCCCACGTCTTGGCCCACGTCCTACCACCCAGTTAGACGAGCGAATGGATATGCGCAATAACGTCATCTATAATTTCGGTGGCAACGGCTGCTATGGAGGTGAGGGTATGAATGTCAACATTGTGAACAACTACTATAAGCCAGGACCAGGTTCGCCCACAGACAATAAAGGGAAACGTATTGCCGGCATCGGTATTCGCACCAACTCATATATAGCCACCTACCCTGACTATGCACCTGCCCTGCATCTATGGGGCCACTACTATGTAACGGGGAATGTCAACTCAATGTATAGTGATGTGACTAGCAGCAACTGGACTGTCGGTGTGATAAACCAAGTGAACGCCAGCGATTGTGATGGCACATGGACACAAGCCACTAAGGACAGTATCAAGCTGTCAGAACCCATCTATTTTATCACCACGACAACGCACTCTGCCGCTGATGCCTACGAGAAAGTATTACAGTATGCTGGAGCCAGTTTGCACCGCGATTCGTTTGATGAGATGATGGTAAGTGATACGCGTCTGGGAAGAGCCTCACATACCGGTTCTGGCAATGCTGCAGGCTTTGTCAACTCACAAGAGGACAACAAGCCCACTGGTGCCAGTAGTACATGGAGCGCTTGGCCTGAGTTGAATAGCGAAACAGCCCCGGCAGATACAGATAGTGATGGAATGCCAGATGATTGGGAGACTGCTCACGGACTGGATCCAAAGAATACATCTGATGGCAAAGCTCTTGACGCCAGTGGTTATACCAACGTGGAGGTATATCTGAACTCCTTGGTTGCTGATATCACCGAGCAACAGAATGCAGGTGGTACACCTATGGGAAGTATCATTGAGATTGGCAAAGAACCCATTTCCGCCAGTTATAGTATCTGTCAGATGACCTCTAATGGTGATGGTACTTTCGTTGACGGATTTAAACTTAGCAGTTTCAGCAGCACCAGTCAGCCTGCCTTTGGAACTTCCGGCACAATCAAACTGAGTAGTTCCAAACAGTATACCATCACCATGCCAGAAGGTATCACCATCAACAAAGTGACGATTCTTGGCTACTGCAACTCTGATGGTCAGACAGGTTACTTAGGCGAATTGGCTGGCACCGAATACGGAGCAAACGATTATGTGTTTCCAGCAAGAGACGCCAATCCCAGCAAGGCCACACATACCATCACGCTGAGCCAGCCCGTCAGCAATAAACTGACGTTCACACCTAAGGGAAATGGACAGGCCTGCTATTACATCACCCTTCATGTTGACCAGACAACAGGCATCCAGGAATTGATGACTCCGGAGCATCAGGATAATAACTGTTATGACCTGCTGGGTCGAAAGGTAAGTGATTCCCAACAAAAGAAGGGAATCTATATTTCAAAAGGAAAGAAATACATACTCAAGTAGTCTTTCCAACTTAGATTCCTATTGTTTTCAACTTAGAAACAGCAGAAATCAACATAGAAAAATTAAAAGTCAACTTAAATATAAAGAACCGCCCTATCGCACGAAGCAATAGGACGGTTCTTTCTTTATTCAATCTCTACTAGATTATTCTTTCTTTGGTTCAGCCTTTTTCTTGGGGGCTGCCTTCTTAGCGGGAGCAGCTTTCTTGTCAGCTGCCTTCTTAGCTGGTGCTACCTTCTTAGCTGGTGTTGCCTTCTTGGGCTTCTCAGCCTCAGCAGGCTGGAGTTTTGCCAATTTGGTTTTCAGGCGCTCAATCTCCATATCCTTCATCTCAATCTCGTCACCCTGATTCTTGATAGTGGTCAGCAGTGAGTTGAGCTGCTCATTATCAATCTCCTCGGGATAGAGAGCGTTCACTCTGTTGATGAAGTCGCCCAGAATATTCATGTAGTTAGTGAAAGCATCAAACGGACCGCTATAGATACCACGGTCAAGTCCTACGTTAGAAGGCTTGGTGGTCATAAAGCGGAAGTTATTTGAAGCCTGCAGGTAATCCCAGTCCTGATTGATACGAGGGTCGTTGGCAATCAACAGACGATCTGCAACAGAATACAGTTTATTAAAGGCCTCACGCTGCATGGCATTACCCAACCAGCATGAGCAGTCGCGCTCCTCGTCAACCCACGACAACGTATCAGGTACATTGATAGCCCCCACACTCTTTGTCTTCATACAAATCTCAGTAGGTGTAGAGAAGGTGATACCCTTCTGCTTAGCACATACAGGCAAAGCATGCAGGAAGTCGAGGATATTAGAACTGAGTGGCTGTGCAATACCCAATGCAGAGAGTTCCATGAAGATATTGATAATCTGCTCTTCCTCCGGCAGACGGGCAATACGATCAATATAAGCATCGGCAAACAGAGGATAGCCCTCCCACTCTGCGTTATTGAAACGCAATGAGATATCGTCTGACAACTCTACATCACGAAGCAATAGTTTCAGACTGGGAGCCATGTTACAGTTGTATACATAGTGAGGACTCTTCCAACCCAGTACGTGCTTAGCACCCTCGGTGAGCATACCCTTGAAGCCAAGGGCAGCAATCTGTGCACCGATGTCATCACTGTAAATAAGAGAAGAGTTACGTGCCACGGTAGGCTTCTTGCCGAAATACTCCTCCATCTTGGCACTCTGTTTCTTCATATCACGAGCAAAAGCCTCAGGATTAGCCAGTGACGAAAGACCATGACTATAAGGTTCAGCCAGGAACTCCACACAACCGGTCTCGTTGAGTTCCTGAAGTTTTTCAATAACCTGAGGAGCATGATACTCCAACTGCTCGATTCCAGTACCAGAAAGTGAGAAGGCCACCTTGAAATACTTGCCGTTCTCCTTAATCATCTGCAGCAAGGTATTCAGTGCAGGCATATACGAACGCTCTGCAATGTCGCTGATACTACGCTCGTTCTCATAGTCATCATAATAATAATGATCAGTACCGATATCAAAGAAACGGTATCTCTTCAGATGGATAATCTGGTGTATCTCGAAATATAAACAAATCGTCTTCATAATTGTTTAATGTTTAATCTTTAATGTTTAATGTTACTCTTCCCATCCTAAGGTTCTTCTGTAGAGGGTGCGTATCCAGCGACCCACCTTCTCCCATGTAATCTGGTCAACCTCTTTCTTTCCTTCTTCCTTGAGGTAGTTGAACAGCGAGTCGTTCACACAGATACTATAGATAGCATCAGCCAAAGCATGTACATCCCAGTAATCCACCTTGATACAGTTGTTTAGGATTTCAGCACAACCAGACTGTTTAGAGATAATAGAAGGCGTACCACACTGCATAGCTTCCAAGGGTGAGATACCAAACGGTTCTGATACTGATGGCATCACATATACATCGGAATCCTTCAGGCATTCATATACCTGTTTGCCACGCATGAAACCAGGGAAATGGAAACGGTCTGCAATACCACGTTCGGCAGCAAGATAAATCATCTGATCCATCATGTCACCAGAACCTGCCATGCAGAAACGCACATTACGTGTACGGTGTAGCACCATATTGGCAGCCTCAACGAAATACTCTGGTCCCTTCTGCATCGTGATACGACCAAGGAAGGTAACCACCTTCTCCTTACCCGTATGGTCAGGTCGGGGAATATCCTGATACTCCTGAGGCAGAGGATATACTGCATTGTGTACCGTGAAGCACTTACGCGGATCCTGATGATACTGATTGATAACCGTCTGACGGGTCAACTCTGACACACACATGATACAGTCAGCATTATCCATACCATTCTTCTCAATTGAGTAAACCGTGGGGTTCACTTTTCCACGGCTACGGTCGAAGTCAGTTGCATGCACATGAATACATAACGGTTTACCACTCACCTGTTTAGCATGAATACCTGCAGGAAAAGTCAGCCAGTCGTGTGCATGAATAATATCAAAGTCCTCCGTACGTGCCACGACACCTGCAATGATAGAATAGTTATTGATTTCCTCGTGCAGATTGCCAGGATAACCACCGGCAAACTCCATACATCCGAGGTCATTCACATGCATATAGTTGAAGTCAGCATAGATATGCTCACGACACTTATAGTAGTATTCAGGAGACATAATATTGCCCACGCGCTGCTTCACATAGTCATAGTTCACATCGCGCCAGGCAATAGGCACTGCGTTCATGGCAACGATACGACAGGCATGCTGACTCTCATCACCAAAGGGACGAGGCAGACAGAGCACAGTCTCTATATCGCCTTGAGCCTTCAAACCTTCAGAGATACCATAGTTGGCGGTAGCCAAGCCACCAAATACATGAGGAGGATACTCCCATCCAAACATTAATACTTTCATCGTCGGTCCTCCTTATTTTTGATATGAATACTTTTCAAGCAACTTCATGGTACGCAGAATCTCGGCGACGTTCATCGCAAACGACATAGCACCACGTCCATGGAATGGCGGGTTACCGTCGAACAGTTCCGAAATAGTCCCAATAGCATGATAATCCATCTCATCCTCATAGCCCACCATCTGGCGCTCAATGAACGACAAGCGACTACGTTTGTAGAGTTTCAGACAAGCCTCCATATAGAAGCCACCCAGCCAAGGCCATGCCGTACCCTGATGGTAAGCATAGTCACGCTGTGTCTGCGGACCAACATACATGGGGTTATAACCGCCACTCTTAGGCGACAGTGAGCGCAAGCCCTTTGGTGTGAGCAATTCACGTGTACAGATATCTACCACGCTCTTCATCTGCTGCTGATTCAGGGGTGAGTAGTCCAAGGCCACCGCAAAGATCTGATTCGGACGAACACTCCAGTCCATCATATTTCCGTCTACATAATCCAGCAGATAGCCATACTCATTGACAAATGTGTCAACAAACGATTTTTTCGTCTTAGCAGCCAATTCCTCTAGCACCCCTGCACCTTTGACATCACCTTTCTCTGCAGCCATCGATGCGCAGAACTTCACAGCATTATACCATAGGGCATTAAACTCTACGATATAGCCAGAACGAGGCACAACGGGCTTACCGTTGGCCTTAGAGTTCATCCATGTGATGGCTTTGTCACGACCGTTGGCATAGAGCAGGCCATTATCGTCCAGTCGAAGGTTAGGATGTTTGTCGTCCTTGATATAAATAATGATGTCCTGCAATAACTTGCCATACTTCTCAAAGGCTTTGTCGCGCCCTGCATAGCGGGCATATTGCTGTATGGCCCATACAGCCCATAAGGGGACGTCAGGCTGGTCCATCTCGTAAATTTTCACCGTCAAAGGCTTGCCTTCCATAAATTCACGCAAGCCACGCTCTGCAGTGTTCATCACCAGTTCGAAATAGTCCTGCTCGTCAATAGCCAATGTCAATCCCGGAAGCGAGATAAATGTGTCACGAGCACGACATTTGAACCATGGATAGCCGGCCAACAGATATCGGGTATCATCAGCCTCACGGTTATGGAACTGATGGGCAGCCGTTACCAGACAGTGATAGAAATTATCACGCGGCACACGCAAATCCAGTTCTTTCTGGAACATACTCTTCAGAGAACTAGATTTCACCTGCGACGTAGAAGCTGCGAAGACAATGGTCTCACCCTTCTTGATAGGCACCTCGAAATAACCAGGTACATAAAGATCCTCATTAGAAGCATAGCCACGCTCCTGCTCCTTCGGATATTCTATGCCACGATACCAGTCGGGCTGGAAGATAAACTCATTTTTCTTATTGAACTGCATGAACAAATCGGGATAGCCCTTGTACATACATGTCTTGATACCGTTGTCAATCAACTGATAATCACGGCTTGCCACTGAGTTCTCATGGGTAAACTGACGTACACTTCTGAATGCCAGGAACGGACGGAAACGCAGGGTGGTAGCAGAATGAGCATCTTCCAGCGTATAGCGGATCAGTATACGGTCCTCGTAAGCCTGGAAAATCGTCTCACGTTTCAGTATCACACCACCCACACGATAAACAGTGGTAGGAATAAGACTGGCATCAAACTCACGAATGTACTTGTGTCCCTTAGGACTGAAGTTGTTGCCTTGATACTTGTGGAGACCCAGGTTGAATTCCGCTCCATGCTGCACCACCGTACAATCAAGCGACGACAAGAGCACATGGTTCTCATCGTCAATCTCAGGCACAGGGACCACCAGCAGTCCGTGGTACTTTCGCGTATTGCAGTCTACAAGGGTAGACGCGCTATACGCACCACCTCGGTTGGTGCGGAGCAATTCACGGCGCAGACTCTCCTCCAGGTTCGTCATCACGGCTTTTTCAAATCGTAAATAACTCATAGTTCCTATCTTAAGGTTTTATTTTATTAGATATAATAGTCGCTTTAGATTTATTTGATTTCCAAAAGTACGAATTTTTCTTTGGACAGCAAAACATTTAGGCAAATATTTTAGTTTTTAGTCCGAAAAAAAGCAAAAAGGAGGTATCATCACCTCCTTTTCCTCTATGATTCGCTCAATCGGGTATCAAGAAATTAATCACTTCCGGTTCTACATGAATATGGTATTCGCCCACCGTACGCTCAGCCTGACGACCGTCTACACATACCAAGGCCTTGTCAGATTCCACCGACATTTTCCTGACTCGATACGGATGCACACTCTTATGATTCAAGAGGCGCCCGGTCACCAACAGCCACAAGCCTGCCAGCAGTTGCTTTACTCGTGGATTATAGACCACTGACACATCCAGCATGCCGCTATAGGGCACAGCACTCGGCGTCTGTCCGTAACCCAGGGCATTACCTACGCAGACCGTCATAACACTACGTTCCATCACTTCGTAGTCAATATTCAGGCGCATCTTATAGTCGTGGCGATGAAACACCATTGACAAACAAGTATACAGGAAGGCTATCGTCTTTGAGCCCAGGACTTGCCTACCTTGTCGGCGCAGATTCTGAAGATCTGCCGTCAGACCGATATTGACACAGTTCAGAAAATAGCGCTTCAGCTTTTCACCGGCTTTGTTCTCATAGTCAATACAACCCAGGTCCACTTTCCTGACCCGGTGCATCTTCAACCACATCACCGTCTTCTCGTCATCACGCTCATCAAAGCCCCAGAATCTGGCGAAATCATTCAGCGTGCCATTAGGTATCACTCCCAGTGCCACTTGCTCGCGCATATCCTTATCTGCCTTCATCAGACAATTCACTGCATCGTTCAGCGCCGTATCGCCACCCATGATAACGATAGTCTTATACCCATTATGTATTAGCATCGTCATCAGACGTTCCACGCTCTCAGTCGACTCACTCTGCACAAAGTCATATTTCACACCTTGTGCCGCAAGTTCCTTTTGCAGTCGCTCCCAACGCCTGCGCGAACGGTAAATGCCTTTTCTGGGGCAATACAGTATAGCCCATCGACAATCTTCCATCATATCATTTGAAGTATTTGTTCTACCTTCTCATCTATCGGTAATGTAGCATCTATCCAATGAATAGTGAAACCACGTCGTTCCATACCACGGAACCACGTCATCTGACGCTTTGCAAACTGATGAATAGCTATCTCAAGTTGGCGGAACATCTCATCATACGACAGTTTGCCTATGATATATTCCGTCAGGTATTTATATTCCAAACCGTAGTAAATCAGGTCTTCTGTCGGTATTCCTTCAGCCAGCAATCCTCGAACCTCATCTACCATACCCTCATCCAAACGGGCTTTCAATCTGCGTGTTATCTTTTCACGACGTAAGTCACGGTCGATATTGACACCTACTATCAAGGAGTCTATAGGTGGCAATTCACGAAGTGGCATGGGATGTTCTATGTTATAGGTTTCAATCTCAATGGCACGTATGGCACGCTGACAGGAGTCTACATCGGTCTTATTATGCATCACAGAACCGCTCCGTTGCTTCAATTCAGCAAGTATGGCAGTCAGTTCTTCCAGCGTCTTACCTTCAAGACTGTCACGCAATTTCTGATTCTGGGGTACAGGCGAGAGTTTATAACCCTTCAGCACAGCCTCAATATAAAGTCCGGTGCCACCGCAGAGAATAGGTGCCTTTCCTCTCCCTACAATATCATTATACGCATCAAAGAAATCCTGTTGATACTGAAACAGGTTATACTTCGTACCAGGCTCGCAGATATCAATGAGGTGATAAGGGATGTTGACGGGGGTACCGTCAACCACAGGGGCATAGTCGCAAAGGTCCTTTCCCGTACCAATATCCATACGACGATACACCTGACGTGAGTCGGCAGAAATAATTTCTCCACCGATACGTTGGGCCAATGCAGCTGCCAATGGCGTCTTACCGCTTGCCGTAGGACCAAGTATTGTTATCATCCTCATTTCCAACACTATAGAGATACACTTTCAATGCGAAGTTTAAGCATACCTGCTGGTACACGCACCTCCACTTCATCACCAACCTTCTTACCCAAAAGAGCCTCAGCAATCGGTGACTTGATGGAAATTTTACCCTCACGTAGGTTGGCCTCATGAGGACTTGTGATAGTATAGGTCATACGTGAGTTCGTGTTGAGATTGGTCATCTCAACCTTACTCAGCAGGCCTATGCTCTCGCCAGCCAGTCGCGATTTGTCAATCACCCTGGCGTTCTCAAGCACACGCTGCATAAAACGTATACGTCCCAACAAGCGTCCCTGCTCACGCTTAGCGGCATGATATTCAAAGTTCTCACTCAAGTCACCCTTGTCGCGAGCTTCTGCAATAGCATCCCTTACCTGTGGCAGTTCCACAGTCTCTAATTGCTTTAATTCAGCCACGAGTTTATCGTAGCCCTCTTGTGACATATATTCCATGCCTGCAAAGGTAACAAAAAAAAGCCACCCGACAAAATCGAGTGGCTAATTTTTACCTATATGGGCTAGTATTACTTCAGCTCAGCGAGGTACTTGATGGTGCGAACCATCTGAGAAGTGTAAGAGTTCTCATTGTCGTACCAAGAAACAACCTGTACGAGTGAGTTACCATCCTCCATCTTGCTTACCATGGTCTGGTTAGCGTCGAAGAGTGAACCGAACTTCATACCGATGATGTCGCTAGAAACGAGCTTCTCCTCAGTGTAACCGAAGCTCTCGTTCTGAGCAGCCTTCATGGCAGCGTTGATGCTCTCAACAGTTACCTCACCCTTAACAACAGCGTGCAGGATAGTGGTAGAACCTGTAGGAGTTGGAACGCGCTGAGCAGCACCGATCAGCTTACCGTTCAGCTCGGGGATAACGAGACCGATAGCCTTAGCAGCACCAGTTGAGTTAGGAACGATGTTCTGAGCACCAGCACGAGCACGCTGAACATCACCCTTGCGCTGAGGACCGTCGAGGATCATCTGGTCACCAGTGTAAGCATGAACAGTTGTCATGATACCGCTCTGGATGGGAGCGAGGTCGTTCAGAGCCTTGGTCATAGGAGCCAAGCAGTTTGTTGTGCAAGAAGCAGCTGAGATAACAGTGTCAGCAGGAGTCAGAGTCTTGTGGTTTACATTGTAAACGATAGTGGGCAGATCGTTACCAGCAGGAGCAGAGATAACAACCTTCTTAGCACCAGCAGTCAGGTGAGCAGAAGCCTTCTCCTTAGATGTGTAGAAACCTGTGCACTCCAGAACTACGTCTACATCCAGCTTGCCCCAAGGCAGCTCAGCAGCGTTAGGAATAGCATAGATAGTGATCTTCTGACCATCAACAACGATGTAATCCTCACCAGCCTCTACAGTGTGCTTGTTCTCACCAATCTTGCCGCAGAAACCACCCTGAGCGGTATCATACTTCAGCAAGTGAGCCAGCATCTTAGGACTTGTCAAGTCGTTGATTGCTACTACTTCATAACCTTCTGCCTCGAACATCTGACGGAATGCGAGACGACCAATACGGCCAAAACCGTTAATTGCTACTTTTGTCATTTTTTTAGTTTTTTATTAAAAGGGTTATAAATAATTTCTAAGTTTTTTGCCCTCATGGAGCATTTTTTCTTATTTTCGCGTGCAAAGTTACAAAAAAATTCCTATATTTGCACCCAGAATCAATCTTAATTAAAGTGAAAAGTGAGAATCGCGTGCGAAAAGTGATTTTCATCAAGAAAGAAAGGACAAGATTGCAAAACGAAGATTACAAAATATGTATTAACCATTTAAACAATTTAAGAACTATGGGATTTATTAAAGAATTCAAGGAGTTTGCCATGAAGGGCAATGTGATGGACATGGCAGTTGGTGTGATCATCGGTGCCGCTTTTGGTAAGATTGTAAGTAGCATGGTTGACGACATCCTGATGCCGCTGGTTGGTATGGTAACAGGCAATGTAGACTTTACTAATCTGGCCTTCCAGATTGGCGAGGGCGAAGATGCCGCTGTGCTGAAGTATGGTAACTTCATCCAAAACACTGTAGACTTCATCATCGTGGCCTTCTGTATTTTCCTGATGCTGAAGGGTATCAACAAGCTGAACCGCAAGAAGGAAGAACCCGCTCCTGCACCTGAAGAACCCAAGGGTCCCACTCAGGAAGAACTGCTGGCAGAGATTCGCGACTTGCTGAAGGAGAAGAAGTAAACACACCTTTTTTATTATATGGGGCGAGTTTCGATAAAAACTCGCCCTTTTTCTTCTACCATATCGGCACGACATAAATCAAGAAAATGAAGTCTTTCTGTGGTTGTTATCGCACACATAACAAAAATTAATCTTTTTTGCATAACTTTGCAGCCGTTTTTCAATAGGATAATAAAAAGGTAATGAAAACTTTAGATTTTAAGCCGAAATTGGTATCGGCTATTAGGAATTACAACAAACAGACATTCATGGCCGACCTGATGGCCGGTCTTATCGTGGGTATCGTTGCCCTTCCATTGGCTATCGCCTTCGGTATTGCCAGTGGTGTTTCTCCAGAAAAAGGTATTATCACGGCTATCGTAGCAGGTTTCGCCATTTCGGCCCTTGGCGGTTCGAAAGTACAGATTGGCGGTCCTACGGGTGCTTTTATTGTCATCGTGGCTGGCATCATCAACCAATATGGCATACAGGGTCTCACCATCGCCACACTCATGGCGGGTGTTTTCCTTATCGGTTTCGGCCTGTTGCGCCTGGGTACCATCATCAAGTACATTCCCTACCCCATCATCGTTGGTTTCACCAGCGGTATCGCCGTCACCATCTTCACTACGCAGGTAAAGGATTTGCTGGGCATGCGGATGGATGCCGTTCCAAGCGACTTCATTGAGAAATGGATTGCCTATTTCCAGAACCTGACTCATATTGATCCATGGAGTGCCGGTGTAGGATTAGTGAGCGTAGCTATCATTGCCTCAGCTCCCAAATTCAGCAAGCGTATCCCCGGTTCACTCATTGCCATCATCGTCATGACTGTTGTCGTATTGCTGTTGAAGCAGTATGCCGGCGTAACCTCTATCGAGACCATTGGCGACCGTTTCAACATCTCTTCACAGCTACCTGATGCCGTTGTGCCCGAATTGAGCTGGGAAACCATCAAGGGACTGGTTGCCCCCGCGCTGACCATCGCCATCCTTGGTGCTATCGAGAGCTTGCTGTCAGCCACCGTTGCCGATGGTGTGATTGGCGATCATCATAACTCAAACACAGAACTTATTGGTCAGGGCGTGGCAAATATCGTATCACCCATCTTTGGCGGTATCCCCGCTACAGGTGCAATCGCCCGTACCATGACTAATATTAATAATGGTGGACGCACCCCTATCGCCGGTATAGTACACGCAGTGGTACTGCTGCTCATCTTCCTGTTCCTGATGCCGCTGGCACAATACATCCCCATGGCCTGTCTGGCCGGTGTACTGGTAGTAGTGAGCTACGGCATGAGCGGATGGCGCTCGTTTACAGCACTGATGCACAATCCAAAGAGTGACATCACCGTTCTGCTGCTCACCTTCTTCCTCACCATCATCTTCGACCTCACAGTAGCCATCGAAGTAGGTATCGTCTGCGCTTGTCTGCTCTTCATGAAGCGTATGAGCGAGACCACCGACGTGAAGGCTGTATACGACGAGATTGACCTGAATGAAGATGCCGACATGGAGCGTGGCAACCTGGAACACCTGTCTATCCCCAAGGGTGTAGAGGTGTACGAGATTAACGGTCCTTACTTCTTCGGTGCAGGAAATAAGTTTGAGGATCTGATGGGCGGTTTCGGTGATCGTCCGAAGGTACGCATCATCCGTATGCGTAAGGTACCCTTCATCGATTCCACAGGTCTGCATAACCTTGAGAACATGTGCCTGATGAGCCAGAAGGAAGGCATCACCGTGGTACTCTCCGGCGTTAACGAAAAAGTGGAAGCCGTGCTTCGTCGCAACAACTTCCACAAATTATTGGGTCAGGAGAATATCTGCAACCACATTGATCTCGCCCTGGCTCGCGCCAACGAGATTGTAGGCTAAGCGGTTTACATAAAGACCGCTAAGCCAACAGCGATACCCGCCAATAAAGAGAGGGCGGAGAAACCAAGTATTACAGAAGAGGAAATCTGATTACTATCCACAGGTTCGGTAGTGACAGGTTTCCTCTTCTGCTGTATTTCTGCAGTTCCTTCACTGACATCCTTCACCTGTATCAGATAGGCAGAGTGATTATCCGAATTATTTACCGTAGCATCAATCAGCCGTTGGCGCTTCTGCTCGTCAGACTCATTACTGGCAAGGATGCTCACCAGTTCCTTATCATCCATCTTCTCCAGCATACCATCTGTGCAAAGATAGAAGTAGTCACCAGACTTTACGTCTGTGATATGCGTCAGGGTTGCCGTTGTACGCTCCATCTGATAGGGTTGCATACCCTTCAGGATAATATTCTTCTTAGGCGACGTACGCATCTCCTCGTAGGTAATCTCACCATTTTCATACATCTGCTGTACCAAAGAGTCATCACGCGTTCTGAACAGTACGCCATTCTCAGTCCCTAATGACGGACGCAGATGATATACACGACTATCACCTATATGAGCCACTAAACATCCTCCGTCATGGAAACAGAGGAAGGTCATCGTCGTACCCATTGTCGCCTCTTTCTTTGTATCGGCAGCATCCAAGGCATTATAAGCCTTTGTAAGACATTGTCTGAAGTCGTCATCCGAAAACTTTGGAACCACGTCACAGATAGCCTTTGCCATCTCTCCCAGTGCCTTACTCACAGCCGCACTGGCCACTTCGCCTTTATCAAGACCACCCATACCATCACAGACCACGAACACGCGCTGGTCTGCAGAAGCCTCTCCCATCACGGGGTATATTGCATCTTCCTGGTTACTACGATTTCCCAGTTCATTAATGGCTTGTGGTTGATGTAATTGGAATTTCATTCTTTTCTACTATTTTCTATGATTCGCGGCAAAGGTAAACAAAAAAGTCCGAAAGTACAAAACTTTCGGACTTTTTTAATATTTATTATTCCCACTCGATTGTTGCGGGTGGTTTTGAAGAGATATCATAGCAGACGCGATTCACGCCACGTACCTTATTAATAATCTCATTAGAGACTTTTGCCATGAACTCGTAAGGCAGATGAGCCCAGTCGGCTGTCATAGCATCGGTTGAAGTAACAGCACGCAGGGCAACGGGATGCTCGTATGTACGCTCATCACCCATCACACCAACACTGCGAACTGTTGAGAGGAGGATGGCACCTGCCTGCCATATCTGGTCGTAGAGCGAAACCTCGATCTCACCATCTTTCATATCAGCAGGAATACCAGCAGCCAGAACCTTACGGGCTTCCTCGCCGCTGAGTTTTACCTTATAGTCACGCAGGCCGCGGATATAGATGTCATCGGCATTCTGAAGAATCTGTACTTTCTCACGGGTGATATCACCAAGGATACGAACAGCCAGGCCAGGACCGGGGAAAGGATGACGTGTGATGAGATGCTCAGGCATACCCATCTGACGACCCACACGGCGCACCTCGTCCTTAAACAGCCACTTCAGGGGCTCACAGAGCTGCAGATGCATCTCCTTGGGCAGACCGCCCACGTTATGATGACTCTTAATCACCTTACCAGTGATATTCAAAGACTCAATTCGGTCTGGATAAATAGTACCCTGTGCCAGCCATTTAGCATCCGTAATCTTCTTGGCCTCGGCATTGAATACCTCCACGAAGTCACGACCTATAATCTTTCTCTTCTGCTCAGGATCGGTTACTCCAGCCAGATCGCCGAAGAACTTCTCACTGGCATCCACGCCAATCACATTCAAGCCCAGCACCTTGTAGTCTTCCATCACCTGCTGGAACTCATTCTTGCGCAACATGCCATGGTCCACGAAGATACAGGTCAGGTTACTGCCAATGGCCTTGTTCAGCAACACAGCAGCCACTGAAGAGTCCACTCCACCAGAAAGACCCAGAATCACGCGGTCGTTACCAACCTGAGCCTTGAGCTCTGCTATAGTAGTATCAACGAACGAAGCTGCGCTCCACTCCTGCTTACTGCCACAGATATTGACAACAAAGTTATGCAACAAGGTTTTACCCTGTACCGTGTGGAACACCTCTGGATGGAACTGCACGGCCCATACGGGCTGCCTGGTAGAAGCAAAGGCTGCATTCTTCACATCCTTTGTAGAACCGATCACCTCGAAATCAGAAGGAATGGCCGTGATGGTATCACCATGACTCATCCACACCTGAGAACCTTTCTCAAAACCTTTGAACAGAGGATTGTCCAGATTGATGGTCTCAAGATTTGCACGACCGTACTCGCGAGAGTCGGCCTTTTCAACTTTACCGCCCAGAGTGTTTGAGATAAACTGTGCGCCATAGCAGATACCCAGCACAGGCACCTTGCCTACGAATTGCGAAAGGTCAACCTTAAAGGCCTCGGGGTCATGAACCGAATAGGGCGAACCTGAGAGGATCACACCGATAACGGAGTCATCACCAACGGGGAATTTGTTGTAAGGAAGAATTTCGCAAAAGGTGTCCAGCTCGCGGACACGACGGCCAATCAACTGGGTCGTCTGCGAACCGAAATCAAGAATAATAATCTTTTGCATTGAAATTTATTGATTAATGAATTGTTCTGCTTGGTCAAGGGTCTCTATCTTACCCACATCCATCAGGCGCAGGTCATCCTTCACAAGTCCCACAATCTTGGAACGGTGGCAGACGCTGAGATAGAAATCGATAATGGGGAAACGCTCAGGAAACTGTTCCATCAGCGCAAACAGACGAGGTGAGAAAGAGTGAATACCACTGAAAGCATACTCATTGAAAGGCTCACCATGCTGTGAAAGACCTGTACGACGCACATACTCGTAGGGGCTGCGGATCTCACCCGTCTCAATATTCTTCCAGCCCATCAGTCGCATGGCATTATCGAAGAGCAGATAGCGCTTCGTCTTACGCTTACTGACAAGGAGGACGGCATCCTCTTCTGGCAGATGCTGACGCGAGAACCAACCGAAGTCTACGTTATCCAGGATATCCACATTATGAATCAGGATGGGCTCATCGTCATTAAACAGCGGCGCTGCTTTCTTCAGTCCCCCACCCGTCTCGAGCAACTGATCGCTCTCATCGCTGAACTGCACCAGTGGAGCATAGTCCTGCTGCGCCACATGGTCCTTAATCATCTGAGCAAAATGGTGGATATTAACAACGAAGCGATCATATCCTTGTTCACGAAGTCTGTTGATAATCAAGTCGAGCAAGGGGCGTCCTCCCACCGGCACTAATGCTTTCGGCATTGTGTCTGTAAGGGGTTTCAAACGGGTTCCCAAACCTGCCGCGAATATCATCGCCTGTTTCATGGGTGCAAAGGTACGAATTATTTTTGAGATTTGAGTTTTGAGATTTGAGTTTTTTATTTCTTTTGCAGAACTTGCGTTATTTTCTGTTCACGATGACAGATTCTCACCTCTACGCCAAACTTCTCATGGATATGTTCAGCCAAGTGCTGGGCAGAGTAGACTGAACGATGCTGACCACCCGTACAACCAAAACAGAACATCAGTGAGGTGAAGCCACGCTGGATGTAACGACGCACATGCGCATCAGCCAGTTTATAGACTGAATCCAGGAATGTCAGTATCTCACCATCATCCTCTAGGAAGCGGATAACAGGTTCATCCAGTCCCGTGAGTTTCTTGTAAGGTTCGTAACGGCCTGGGTTATGCGTAGAACGACAGTCGAACACATAGCCGCCACCATTACCGCTCTCGTCCTCGGGAATGCCCTTGCCATACGAGAAACTGAATACCTTGACCACCAATGGTCCCTGGGCATCATATTTAGAGAAGGTGGCAGGACCATCCTGTGGATGGGGCTTATAGGGATTATTCTCTGTTGTCTTATAGCCATCAGCACGTTTGGCTGTGGATGTGATCTGCTGGAACTGCGGCATCTCTGTCAACTGCCTGAGCACAGCCGACAGATACGGATAAGGGAAGTCGGTTGCATCAAGCAACTCGCGCAGGTTCTGAATAGCCGGCGGTATACTGTCAATAAAATGCTGCTTACGCTCAAAATAGCCACGGAAGCCATAAGCGCCCAGCACCTGAAGGGTACGGAACAGCACAAAGAGTGAAAGACGGGCAACGAAGACATGTGGTGTGGGTACCTCCGTGAACTGCTTCAACGCATGATAATACTCATACACCAACTCACGACGCAATTTATGGGGGTACTTAGCCGAAGCCTGCCAAAGGAATGAAGCCACGTCATAATAATAAGGTCCGCGACGTCCGCCCTGAAAATCGATGAAGTAAGGATTACCCTTATCATCGAGCATCACATTACGTGCCTGGAAATCCCTATAGAGGAAACATTGTTCATCACCGCCTGCAGTCAGGTCCTTAGCCATCAGTCGGAAGTCAGCCTCCAGTTTCAACTCATGGAAGTCCAGTTCGGTAGCTTTCAGGAAGCAATACTTGAAATAGTTCAAGTCAAAGAGTACCGAGTCCGTATCGAATGCCGGCTGGGGATAGCAATGGGAGAAATCCAGTTCACGGGCGCCACGTATCTGAATATTCGGCAACTCACGAATAGTCCGTTTTAGCAGTTGCTGCTCCTGCAACGTATATCGGCCACCAGCCTCACGTCCGCCACGGATTGCATCAAACAGCGACACAGAGCCAAGATCGGTCTGCAGATAGCGCAACTCATCCTCACTGACAGCCAACACCTGAGGTACAGGCAACTGGCGTTCCGCAAAATGATGAGCCAGATAGACAAAGGCATGATTCTCGTCACGACTCGTACCAATACATCCAACTACACTGACGCCATCGGCACCCGTCATTCTGTAATACACACGGTTACTACCAGCCCCAGGCAGTTGTTCTGTCGTGACAGGTTCTGCACCACACCATTTTTTATATAAATCTATCAGCTGTTTCATAAAGCTATCGTTTCTCGTTTCGTCCGCAAAGTTAACACTTTTTTGTGTGAACAACTAAAAAATGAGCCACTTTCTACTTAATAAACATTAAAAACTAAAGCCTTTAGTTACATCAAACTATATTTTTTAGTTACTTTGCCAACGGATACAGATACTGGCGCATCAGAAGCGCTAAGAAAAAATGGAACTTTAAAACCAAAAACAATGAGAAGACTGACCACAAAAGAACGGGAAATCATGGAACTGTACTGGCAGCATGGTCCGATGTTCGTCAAGGAACTGCTGGAGTACTATGACGAGCCACGTCCTCATTTCAATACACTGTCAACTACTGTACGCATCCTGGAGAAGAAAGGTTTTCTGGATCACAAGCAGTATGGCACCTCCTATCAATATTTCCCTACCATTACGGAGAAGGAATACGGACGTTCCAGTCTGACAGGCATCATCAAAGACTACTTTAATGATTCCTACCTGAGCGCCGTCTCTGCCTTCGTGAAGGAAGAGAAAATCTCTGTGGACGAACTGAAAGAACTAATCGAGAAAATAGAGCAAGGATGATGGAGTTTCTGACATACGACCTGAAGGTGGCAGCACTATTAGCGGTATTCTATATGTTCTACCGCCTGCTGCTGAGCCGCGAGACATTCCACTGCGTCAACCGCATCGTGTTGCTGACAACCGCCGTGGCATCGTTCATACTGCCTCTGTGCGTCATCACGCTGCACAAGACGGTAGTTATAGAACTGACAGAGACACATGTGGATTTCGAGGGAATGACCATGATGATTGAGGAAGCTGAGCAACAGCCATTCTGGCAGACAGCAGCTGTCATCGCCTTCTTCATCGGTATGGTTGCCACCTTAGGATACACGCTCTCCAACGTGCTCCGCGTATGGTTACTCATCAGCCACAGTCAACAGCATCCACAGCCCGACGGCACCGTCATCTGCGTAACCTCCTTTGACGTATCGCCTTTCAGTTGGATGCACTACATCGTACTCTCCCAAAGCGACTACGAGGCCCAAGATGCCTCTATTCTCGCCCATGAACGGGGACATATCCGTCGACGCCACTCACTCGACCTGCTCCTCGTTGATACCCTCACCGCCTTGCAATGGTTCAATCCCGCTATGTGGATGCTGCGCCAGGATCTGCGCGCCATCCATGAGTACGAAGCCGATGCAGCGGTACTCTCTCAAGGCATCAATATGCGCCAGTATCAGTATCTGCTTATCCAAAAAGCCGTGAGCCACTGCGGGTACTCAGTAGCCAACGGTATCAGTCACAGTACCCTTAAAAACCGCATAAATATGATGCTACATAAGAATTCAAGTCGTGCCAGCTTACTGAAGCTGCTCGCATTAGTCCCCATCGTTGGTATTGCACTCGCTATGCAGGCAGAAACCGTCAACGACTATGTGTACACGGAAAAGACGCAGACGCCTCCCAAGAAGGTGATCAAGAAAGGTAAGGCCAACGCTCAGATAAAGATGGGCAACAAGACCATACAAGTGAAAAAAACGGAAAAAAATGCTTCTGGGAAGACAAAAGAACCACTCATTATGATTGACGGAAAGCGCTCAACCAAAGCCGAAATGGATGCTCTGGATGAAAAGAGAATCGACCACATCAACGTGCTGAAGGGGAAAGCTGCCACCGAGATCTACGGAGCTGAAGGTAAAAACGGCGTCATAGAAATAAAGACCAAGAAACCCGTACTGCTGGACGTTGTCGTAAAGACAGAAGCACAGACCGAGCCCGATGACAAACCATTTGATGTGGTAGAACAGATGCCATCATTCCCCGGAGGAAAGGAAGCACTCATGAAATTCATATCGGAAAACGTAAAATATCCTAAGGAAGCCGAAGAAAAGGGTCTCCAAGGTCGCGTAGTCGTAAGGTACATCATTGAGAAAGACGGCAGCATTAGCGAAGTTGAAATTGTAAAGAGTGTTAACGAATATCTGGATGCAGAAGCCATCCGCGTTGTCAACGCCATGCCGAAATGGAAGCCTGGTAAACAAAAAGGTGAGCCCGTACGTGTGAAGTTCACTCTTCCCGTTACCTTCCGCTTGAGCTAATACATAGAGTTCTATTTAGTCCGCAGGCTTCGGACTGTGCGTACGTCCCTAACGTACTGCGAGTCCGAAGCCTACGGATTTTTTATTGCAGCGTGATACCCATCAGTCCTGCAACAATATCGTTTGACAGTACCCGCAGGGTAAGGCTACGCAAGCGTTTCTTTTTATTCAGAGGCATGCGCAACATCTGAGCGGCTCCACCAGGAATCTCCCGTCCATAGACGCCTTTGATATCCAGTGCATTGCCTAAGTCGCGACTCACCGTACCCGTACCCAGACAAACACGATACGGACGAGGATTGGCACTATAGAAAGCTTTGCCGTCAACATAATAGTCCTGCTCTATAGGACACCAGTTATCAGGATTACGCAGAAACAGCGTATCACAGGTATTATCCTCGTAAGTGGCAATAACCAGGGCATTATCGATGCGACTCTGCATGTGGTTCGTACTGCCTGCCATCAACAGATAAGCCGAGGAGGCCTTGCCTTTCAGGGGTACCACGATGCTGTCTGGATAGTTATCCCAGAGCGAGGTATAAACGATATTCCGTCCCTCCTTGGGTGTACGGAAAGGCACACCAGCCACTGTGAACGTATTCTTCTGAATCAGCGTGCGGAATACGGAGTCATTAATCACAGGCGTATATTGCGGGTGACACCACTCTCCCACCCCCTGCACAGGAATCTGAAGGGTCGTGGTCTGAGGTCGAGGCGACAGATACCGATTCTTGAAAATATCGTCCACCTCACTATTAAAATAGTCAGAGATATTCTGCATCTTAAACGGCTTGGAAAGGTCTGGCTCTTCAAGTCCATAGCTGCGCTTGCCTTTCACGATAGGATGCGAGAGACTCATCACATAATCAGCTTTCCTCACCTCTATTACCTGATAACGTTCTGAGGTACCCTCTATTTCACGATAGTTGCCCTTTCCTGTATTCTGACGAATCACAATCTTCAGGGGCTGACGGAAATTCTGTGTCACCTCATAACGCTCTACCCCATCCTTGCGTGTAAACTTATACGACAGATATGGTGTTTTTACTTCAACGCGATCCCATGAACTGGGGAAGCCTGGACGGATGATGCACTGGCCATAGAGCGCTTGAGGGATGATGCCAAAGAGTCCCTGAATAAGCGTACGGCTGCTGATGCCGATACAGTCGCCAAAGTCACGATAACACTCTCCACGGGCAGCATCATAATGAGAAAGTTGTCCGAAGTTGGCAGGCGACTGTCCATAAAACATATTATCCATCACGCTGCCCATCAGCAGGTCGTAGCCCTGTATAGCATCGCCAGCCTCAAAACAGGCCAGCGCCGTATGCATCGTCTCTGCCGTAGCTACATTATTGATACTCCAGGAATAAGGCATCCAGTTGGACGTGGCAATGGTCTTATAGTTGGTATCCTCCACCTTGA
Source organism: Prevotella communis (assembly GCF_022024115.1). Taxonomy (NCBI): domain Bacteria; kingdom Pseudomonadati; phylum Bacteroidota; class Bacteroidia; order Bacteroidales; family Prevotellaceae; genus Prevotella; species Prevotella communis. Next base: position 1,227,291 of record NZ_CP091792.1, on the reverse strand, counting down.
AATGCGGTATATTCGACTTCACCCACCTCACGGCCTTGTATGCCTGACTTGGCGTACAGGCCCCACAGTCGATAGGAGTATAGACGCTCCACACGGCAGGCGATTCATGCTTACGCATCAATCCCATAACATCCTGATACTCAGCCCACACACCTTTATCCGTTAGCCATAATCTTTCATTCATTGCCTTGAGGATAGCCTCAGCCTCTTGCTGATAGGGTTTTCCATCCTCACCAATGATCTCTGCGATACGTGCGGCAAGAAGATTACCACGATAGTTATATGCCGAAGCATGAGTCACAGCACCACCACTATAATATAAAGCATCACTGGCCCAGATACAGCAATAGGCATCATAGAGGTGATCACCATCGGGGTCGTAGTTGCGTTTCTCCCACGCCAGATGTCTTTTGATAACAGGCCACATCTGTCGCATATAGGCCGTATCGGCATCATACTGGAAATGCCAGAGCAACTCATCCATATAGTTGAGGTTCATGTCGTAATGGTGCATCTGATTATTGCGCTCAGGATTACGACAGATATAGCCATTCGAATACATCTGGGTGCCCCATTTCTTCTCAGCACGCGCCATATTCATCTTGGCATCCTGCGAGGGATGAGGAATAGTGGGTTCTACATTGGTCACCTGACTCTTGGCATAGGCATTGAAATGGCTCAACTGACGCTCATTCCATCCCAGAACATCACCCACATAGGCAGCACGCCAACCGGCCAGAGGCATGCGCCAGCCTATACAGCCATGCAACCAGGTCTGTCCGTCCCAATCGCCATCGGCAGCAAAGGTCAGGGCACTTCCCAGTGTATTAATATAAGGGTCTGGTGTATTGAACTCGATTCTGCTTTGTAACGCACCGTTATGCATCACAGCTTTCATGAACAACTGTCGTCCCCGCTCGTCGCTGACTGGTGTTATCTGGTTGATAGAGTCAATCACGAAATAAGTCTCGCGCCCTCCGTTCCACTTGCATCCTGAAATATTCCTTTTTTTTGACGAAGCCTCGAAACAGCCTGGCTTATCAGCACCGATGTCACCATTACGACTGAGTTTCGGATTGGCAATATCGCATACCTCAGCAGTATAGACGGCTTCCTTATCGAAATGCTGATCATCAAACAGCCATACAGCCCCTTCCCTATCAGGCATCGCCACGACTGTCAGTTTCAAATAGGCATCCTTCCCCCATCGATTATCCTGCAAGCGGTAGATACGCATGCCGTTCACATAACTCGCCTTACAATAGTCTGTAGAGTCGAGCGCAACGCCATTCACCTCAAAACGAATATGGCGATGGTGATTTTTCTTGACCACAGCAAACACCGGCCGGTCGGATGTCTCCACTCGCCAGTCTGAATAACTGCCATAGAGGGCACGTGTAAATCGATTCTTACCATTCACACAAACAATAGCATCGCCCTCTGGGAAATATTGCTGAACACGTGCCTCATCCTGCTTGCCGTCATTATACGACTGCAATGCACCTGCTATCTGTGCTTCCGCAGATAAAAAGCCAGTAAGGATTAACGACAAAGTCAATACGAAATGCTTCATTGGCGCTTTTCCTTCCATTTCTCAATCCAGTCAATCACATAGCTTTCCAATATCGCAATGATAATCAGAAAACCCAGAGCCATCACAAAGGCCCACCATAAACTATTGGTCAATTTGGCAGCGAAGTTATATACCACTGTAGCCAGTGCAAACTTGACAGCCCAACTAATAATAAACTTCCAATTCATAACAGGGGCAAAGGTAGTGCTTTTTTATGAGATTACCAAAGAAACAACAAAATAAAAGCCGACTGTCTCACGACAACCGGCTTCAAAAACAAACTACTTAAAAACTAATCTACTAAAACAAATCAAAAAATATCTTTTTTCTGTTTGCAAAGTTATACATTAATTTTTATCTGTCCAAACGTTTTTATATCAAAAATTATAGTCTCTTGACATAAATCAAAGAAAATGAGACGTACAGAATACATCTCATTCTCTTTTGTTATATAGAGTTGTCAATTTGGCTTACATCATGCCACCCATGCCTGATGCGCCACCCATAGGCATTGCAGGCTCCTTCTCGGGTTTGTCGCAGATGAGGCACTCGGTGGTGAGGAACATACCTGCGATACTTGCAGCGTTCTCCAAAGCCACACGTGACACTTTAGCAGGATCAATCACACCAGCAGCACGCATATCCTCATATTTGTCAAGACGGGCATTGTAACCGAAGTCACCCTTACCCTCGCGCACCTTCTGTACAACAACGGCACCCTCGCCACCGGCGTTGGTGACAATCTGGCGCAGAGGCTCCTCGATAGCACGCTTGATGATATTGATACCAGTCTGCTCATCAGCATTGTCGCCCTTCAAGTCAGCCAGTGCATCAAGTGCACGGATGTAGGTAGTACCACCACCTGCAACAACACCTTCCTCAATAGCAGCACGGGTAGCGCAGAGAGCATCGTCAACACGATCCTTCTTCTCCTTCATCTCTACCTCGCTGTTAGCACCAACATAAAGCACAGCAACACCACCTGACAACTTAGCCAGACGTTCCTGCAGTTTCTCCTTGTCGTAAGAAGAGGTTGTATTCTCAATCTCAGCCTTAATCTGGTTCACACGGTCCTTGATGGCCTGAGAGTCGCCAGCACCATTCACGATAGTCGTGTTATCCTTTGTAACGGTAAGTTTCTCACAAGTACCCAGCATCTCGAGGGTAGCCTGCTCCAGCTTCAGACCCTTCTCCTCGCTGATAACGGTACCACCTGTCAGTACAGCGATATCCTCGAGCATGGCCTTACGACGGTCACCGAAGCCAGGCGCCTTCACTGCACAAATCTTCAGACCACCACGCAGACGGTTTACAACCAGTGTGGTCAGAGCTTCAGAGTCAACATCCTCAGCGATAATCAGCAAAGGACGACCGCTCTCGGCAGCAGGCTGCAGGATGGGCAGGAACTCCTTGATATTAGAAATCTTCTTATCATAGATAAGGATGTAGGGGTTCTCCATAGCACACTCCATCTTCTCACTATCTGTAACGAAGTAAGCTGACAGATAACCACGGTCGAACTGCATACCCTCAACAACACCGATATGTGTATCGCGGCTCTTGCTCTCCTCGATGGTGATAACACCGTCCTTTGAAACCTTACGCATAGCCTCAGCCAGCAGTTCACCAATCTCCTTATCATTGTTAGCAGATACGGTAGCTACCTGCTCAATCTTATCGTAGTTGTCACCAACCTGCTCAGCATTCTTAGCGATGAACTCGGTAACAGCCTTCACAGCCTTATCGATACCACGCTTCAGGTCCATGGGGTTAGCACCGGCAGTAACATTCTTCAGACCCTCTGACACGATAGCCTGAGCCAGGATAGTAGCTGTTGTTGTACCATCACCAGCATCATCACCTGTCTTAGAAGCAACACTCTTTACGAGCTGTGCACCTGTGTTCTCGAAGTGGTCCTCGAGTTCAATCTCCTTAGCAACAGACACACCGTCCTTGGTAATCTGGGGAGCACCGAACTTCTTCTCGATAACTACGTTACGACCCTTAGGACCAAGAGTCACCTTAACTGCGTTTGCCAACTGGTCAACACCCTTCTTCATTGCGTCACGGGCGTCAATATTGAATTTAATCTCTTTTGCCATGATTCTTTTCTTAATTATTTATTATTACGTGAAAACGTTATATCGTTATAACGCCACATTATTTCTCGATGATAGCAAGTACGTCGCTCTGACGCATCATCAGGAACTTCTCACCCTCGAGTTCAATCTCAGTGCCGCTGTATTTGCCATAAAGCACTTCATCACCAGCCTTGAGGATCATCTCCTCATCCTTGGTACCCTTACCAACGGCCTTGATAACACCACGAAGGGGTTTCTCTTTTGCTGTATCTGGAATAATGATTCCACCGATTTTCTCTTCAGCCGGTGCAGGAACTACCAACACGCGGTCTGCTAATGGTTTGATGTTCATAATTCTAAGTATTTTTAAGTTGTAAATAAATTCGTCTGCCTTTGGCATTGCGAAAAGCGTGCCAAACTGTCCTTACTGACAATTTGGCACGCCCTCAAAGTCACCTTTATATATAATATAAGGTATTAGTCTTTTTTCTCACCGTTAATCACCACATTCTTCACCTTGCAGTTCTCTATCAGAGAAGCATTGAAAGCTTTCTTCTGATCCTTCACATTGACATTCTCAAAAGTGAAGTCCAACAAGCGGTATTTCTCACTCTTGCCTACATCGAAGAAGTTCTTACAGTCCATCTGGATATTGCGGATAGTAATATTATTACACTGTGACAGAGGCATATCCTTACGCTCCTCAGGTTTGAAGAACTGTGTCCAGGGACGTACCACCAAGAAAGAAGTACAATCGCCTGTCATATCTTCCACTGTGACATACTCATAATGCTGTGGTGTGTCAGGACGCATTTTTAACCAAATCACGCGATTGGCCTCATGCACCTTACAACGACGCAGGATGACATTCCTGTCATGCAAGCTCTCAGACCCCAGTGTCATACAGCCATGCACCTTTCCGTAAGTACAGTCGGTCACCATGATATTTGAGCAGGGACCATTATCCGGCATGGTGTCAGCCCAGGTACCCTTACCACCTTTCAGTACAACAGCATCATCACAGACGCTCATATAGCAGCCACTGACAAGCACATTCTTGCAGACATCCAGGTCGATGGCATCACTCGAGGGGGCACCACGCTTAGGATCTACGGGTGTCACATTATCAGTAGGTGCATAGATATAGCAGCCTAGGTAGCGCACATTCTCACACTTATAGAGGTGATTGGTCCAGAAAGCCGAGTTAATGATACGCGCATCCTGCACCGTAACATTCTTACTGTTAGAAATATACACATTACGGGGACGCATAGCCTCCAGGTTCGTGCAGTTCCTGTTGATCTTGCGGCGAATCCAGAACTCCTCCCAGAAAGCCTGTCCGTTGCCATTGATGGTACCAGGTCCGGTAATGGTAAATCCATCCACGCCATCGGCATTCACCAATGCAGCGAAATAGTCGAGTGTCTGTCCCTCCAGACGGGTCTTCAGAATCTTATAGTCACGAATACGGTCACTGCCTCGCAGTTCGCCATGCTCTTCTATCAACAGGTGTGTGCCTTGCTTGAAAAACAGCGAACCACTCACCACGAAGCCACGAGGAATGACAATAACGCCACCACCCTCGTTGGCACAACGGTCAATGACGGCCTGTATCTTTTCTGTCTGTACCTGTTCAGAGCAATTCTTCACGCCATAGTCGGTCACCACATAGCGCTTGCCCAACTTGTTAACATCTACCCTCGAAGTATCACTAAACCACGCAGAAATAGGTGTTCCATCAGGCCACAAATCCTGCTTCACCACTTTCTTCTTACCCATCGCCATCGTGCAAAGCAACAGTAACACCAGGCCAATTATCAATCTTTGTTTCATCCTTTTAATTTAGTTTTATGATTAGTTTCGTGCTGCAAAGTTACGCATAAAAAATATAAAATCATACATTTTATGGATTTTTTGTTGAAGATTAAAAAAAATATCGTAACTTTGCACGGAATATACTTAAACCAAAAGACCAAAGAAAAAGAAAATGAAAGAGTTCTTCAAGTATGCATTGGCTACCGTCTGCGGCATCATCGCACTTGGTATCGTGGCTGGAATCATCATGATGATTTCATTTGCCGGCATCGTGGCCAGCGGAAACGCCACCACAGAGATTAAAGAAAATTCCGTATTGGTATTCAAACTGAACGGAACGGTCAATGAGCGTACGGAAGAAGGTACGCCCTTTGATGCACTGCTTGGTACTGCCGACATGTCAGACATGGGGTTGGACGACATTGTCGCTGCCATCAAGAAGGCCAAGAATAACGAAGACATCAAGGGTATATATATTGAGGGCGGCGCCACCGTTTTCGACTCTCCCGCCACAGCCCAGCAGGTGCGCGATGCCCTGGAGGATTTCAAGAAGAGTGGCAAATGGATAATCGCCTATGCCGACCAGTATCTTCAGGCCAGCTACTACGTAGCCTCTGTTGCCGACAGTCTGTTTATTAACAAGACCGGCATGATTGATTTCAAGGGTATGGGTGGCAAAGGCTACTACATGACCGGACTCTATGAGAAAGTAGGCGTGAAATACCAGTGCACCCGTGTGGGTAAATACAAGAGCGCCGTTGAGAGCGTTACCCGCAAGGACATGAGTGACAATGACCGCGAACAGCGCTTGGCCATGTATCAGGGCATCTGGCAGCATTGGCTGAAGCAGATGGCTGCAAGTCGTAAGGTTACGGCAGAGCAGTTGAACAAGGTGGCCGACGACAGCATCATGGTATTCGCTAATATCAATGATTACAAGACCGCGAAACTGATTGACGGTGCCATGTATCCTGATGCCATCAAGAATATCATCAAGGATAAGTTAGGACTCGACGAGGACGACGATATCAACCAGGTGACGATGAGCGAAATGCTCAATGTGCCTGAGGATGAGAAGGAAGACGGTGGCAAGATTGCCATCTATTATGCTTATGGCGAGATTGTGGACCAGCCACTGAGCGGTTTTGCTTCTGAACATGCCATCGTGGGCAGCGAGGTAGTAGAAGACCTGAAGAAGCTGGCTGATGATGACGACATCAAAGCCGTGGTGATGCGCGTCAATTCTCCTGGCGGCAGTGCCATTGCCTCTGAACAGATTTGGCACGCCATCAAGTTGCTGAAGGAGAAGAAGCCTATTGTTGTTTCCATGGGCGGCTATGCAGCATCTGGTGGTTATATGATCAGTGCTCCCGCTAATTATATCATAGCTGAACCCACCACCGTTACCGGTTCTATTGGTATCTTCGGTCTGATTCCCAATGCCAGCGAACTTGTTACGGAGAAATTGGGTGTGACATGGGATGGTGTGCAGACCAACAAGCACACCGACTACGAAACCAATCTCGTCTTCGGAAAGGACAACGAAGAGGAACTCAGATTCCTCCAGACCTACGTGGACCGTGGTTACGACACCTTCCTCAGCATCGTAGCAGAGGGCCGTGGAATGACCAAAGATCAGGTACACGAGATTGCACAGGGTCGCGTATGGTTGGCCACCGACGCCCTGCCTATCAAGTTGGTAGACAAGATTGGTTCACTGAACGATGCAGTAAAGAAGGCTGCCGAACTGGCAGATTGCAGTGAATACTACACGGCTCCCTACCCCGGAAAGGCCAACTGGTTCGATCAGTTGCTGGCAGCTACCGACGATTCAAAAGGCACCTACCTGGATCAGCAGTTGAAAGAGACGCTGGGCGAGCTCTACGAGCCTGTCATCGAACTGCGCAAGGATTGTCAGCGTAATCGTCTGCAGGCAAGATTCCCCTTTGCTACAACTATTAAATAAGAAAGGATTTGGAAGGCGACTTCATCAAAATAAACCGCTGGCTGCAGCCACTGAGTTGGTTCTACGGTCTGGGCGTGCGATTCAGGAACACCTTGTTTGAGACAGGTTTTCTGAAGAGCAGGTCATTCTCCATACCTGTCATCTCCGTAGGTAATATCACCGTGGGAGGTACAGGCAAGACACCACACGTGGAATATTTGATCAGGTTACTCCAAGACCATTCCCGCGTGGCGGTATTAAGCAGAGGCTACAAGCGGAAGTCGCATGGTTTCCAGATTGCCAACGAGTCGAGCACTGCCCGTACCATTGGTGATGAGCCCTTCCAGATGAAGCAGAAATTCCCGAAGGTCATCGTTGCCGTCGACAAAAACCGTGTCCACGGCATCGAGGCCCTGAACCAGAAGTATCAGGATATCGATGTCATCCTGCTCGATGATGCATTCCAGCATCGTTACGTGAAACCGGGCATCAACATCCTGCTGGTGGACTATCACCGACTGATTATCTATGACACACTGTTGCCTGCCGGTCGTCTGCGCGAGCCGCTCACAGGAAAGAACCGTGCCGACATGGTGATTATCACGAAATGTCCGAAGGACTTAAAACCTATGGAGTATCGTGTGATTACCAAAGCCATGGATCTCTATCCCTACCAGCAGATATTCTTCACCACACTGGAATATGGAGAACTGACACCGCTATTCAAGAAAGAAGCACCGACGGTGAATCTTGACAAGCTCAAAGACCACAACGCACTTCTTCTTACAGGTATCGCCTCTCCCCGTCAGATGAAGGAAGACCTCACACCGGTAGTATCAAAGTTATCGATGCTCAGTTTCCCTGACCATCACGCCTTCAGTCAGAAGGATATCGAACAGATCAGCAGTGAGTTTGCCAAACTCCTCTCACCCAAATGCATCATCACAACCGAGAAAGACGCGGCCCGCATCATTGGGTTAAAGGGACTCTGCGAAGAAATCAAAGAAAATATATACATACTTCCTGTACGCATCAAGTTCATGCTCAATCAGGAAGAGAAGTTTAACGATAATATTATAGGCTATGTACGAAAAAATTCTAGAAACAGCATCCTGGTTAAAAGAAAGGATGACAACAAGCCCAAAGACGGCAATCATTCTGGGGACAGGCCTCGGACAATTAGCTTCAGAAATAACTGACGCACTTGAGATACCCTATAGTGAAATACCCAACTTTCCCATTTCTACGGTAGAAGGCCATAGCGGCAAACTGATTTTTGGCAAGCTTGGCGGCGTGGATATCATGGCGATGAAAGGGCGTTTCCATTTCTACGAGGGATACTCGATGAAAGAGGTAACATTCCCTGTCCGTGTGATGTACGAACTGGGCATCAAGACGCTCTTTGTCTCTAATGCTGCTGGTGGCATGAACCCCGGTTTCAAGATTGGCGACCTGATGGTGATTACCGACCATATCAATTTCTTCCCCGAGCATCCTCTGCGCGGAAAGAACTTCCCTACCGGTCCCCGTTTCCCGGATATGCACGAGACCTACGACCAGTCGCTTATCAAACTGGCCAGCCAGATTGCACGCGAGAAGAAGATTCGTCTGCAGTATGGTGTCTACATGGGCGTCCAGGGTCCTACCTTCGAAACTCCAGCAGAGTATAAGATGTACCGCATCCTGGGTGGCGACACCGTAGGTATGAGCACCGTTCCTGAGGTTATCGTGGCTCACCACTGCGGCATCCGCACCTTTGGTATTTCTGTTGTCACCGACCTGGGTGGCTTCGACATCCCCGTTGAGGTTTCCCATGAGGAGGTTCAGGAGGCTGCCGACAAGGCCCAGCCTATCATGACAGAGATTATGCGTGAGATGATTGTACGTTCTGAGAAACTGGAGCACACCAAGGAGGAACAGTTCAATACCGATCACCCAACAGAGGATTGGAAAAAGTAAAGAAATGGAAATAGCAAAATTAGGAGAATTTGGTCTTATTGACCGTCTGACAAAAGACTTAGAAAACAAAAATGAATCAACAAAGTACGGCGTGGGCGATGACTGCGCCGTACTTCACTACCCTGATAGCGAGGTTCTCGTCACCACCGACCTGCTGATGGAGGGCGTACACTTCGATCTCACCTATATCGACCTGAAGCATCTGGGCTATAAGTCGGCCATGGTGAATATCAGTGATGTGTTTGCCATGAACGGCACCCCACGACAAATCACCGTATCGCTGGCCCTCAGCAAACGCTTCACCGTAGAGGATATGGAAGAATTCTACGCTGGTCTCCGATTGGCTTGCGAGAAATGGAACGTCGATATCGTGGGTGGTGACACCACCTCTTCTTATACCGGACTAGCCATCAGCATCACCTGCATCGGTGAAGCCCGCAAGGAAGATATCGTCTATCGCAACGGTGCAAAGAATACCGACCTTATCTGTGTCTCTGGCGACCTTGGTGCAGCCTATATGGGTCTGCAACTGTTGGAGCGCGAGAAGAGCGTGTACTATCAGCAGGTAAACGAGGCCAAGAAGAAAGGCGACAACAAAGCCCTTGAGGAACTGGCTCATTTCAACCCCGACTTTGCCGGCAAGGAATATCTCCTTCAGCGCCAACTTCAGACTGAGGCCCGCGGTGATATCATCAACAAACTGCGCGAGGCAGGCGTTCATCCCACTGCCATGATGGATATCAGCGATGGTCTGTCATCAGAACTGATGCATATATGCAAACAGAGCGGTGTGGGCTGCCGTATCTTCGAGAAAGAAATCCCCATCGACTACCAGACAGCTGTGATGGCTGAGGAGATGAACATGAATGTTACCACCTGCGCCCTCAATGGCGGTGAGGACTACGAACTGCTCTTCACTGTGCCCATTGGCGACCTGGACAAGGTAAAGGACATGGAAGGTGTGCGTATGATTGGTCATATCACCGACCAGAAATATGGCCATATTCTCGTCACACGCGACAACCAGGAATTCGAACTCAAGGCCCAAGGTTGGAACCCATTAAACGACCAAAAGTAAAGAATTGAAGCGAATTTTTCAACAATAACGCTTCTACAGAGGAGAAAATTCTTAAAAACTGCAAAATAATTGACCAAACGTTTGGTCAATTATTTTTTTATTTGTACCTTTGCACCCGCAAACGAAAGGATTGCAGTGAACACATGATGGTGCCTTAGCTCAGTTGGTAGAGCATCGGACTGAAAATCCGTGTGTCCCCGGTTCGATTCCTGGAGGTACCACTCCTCCTTTCATTATGAATCCCGTGTAAGTCGAAAGACTGAAACGGGATTTTTCTTTTCCCCTTTTTCCAATCAGTAAACGACAAGAGTCCTTCCCCCTCCTATTACAAAAAAATGGAGTAACTGTGCGTTACTCCATTGGGAAAAGTCCAAACAATTTTGCGTCTATCATATCCGTGACCTGCTTGAAGTCCTCCGGGTTATCACCAAACTTGCAGTGATCACCGTCGACCACAATCAGCGGACCTTTATAGTCGGCTATCCATTCCTCATACCTGCGGCTCAGTCCTTCCAGATAATCCAGTCGCATGGTCTGCTCATACTCACGACCGCGCTTCTGAATCTGTGCCACCAGCGTCGGGATACTGCTACGGATATAGATCATCAGTTCCGGCAACTTCACCAGCGACATCATCAGGTCAAACAAGTCCTTATAGTTCTGGAAGTCGCGGTCACTCATCATACCCTGTCCATGCAGGTTGGGTGCGAAGATGCATGCATCCTCGAAAATCGTGCGGTCCTGAATGATGGTCTCCTTTGAATTGGCAATCTCCACCACCTCCTTAAAACGCTTATTCAGGAAGTATATCTGCAGGTTAAACGACCAACGTTTCATGTCAGCATAGAAATCCTCCAGATACGGATTATTATCTACAGGTTCAAATCTTGGCGTCCAGCCATAACGGTGGGCCAACATCTTTGTCAGAGTGGTCTTACCACTTCCTATGTTTCCGGCTATTGCGATATGCATATTGTTATAATATTTTTATTCAGGGAAAAGTCCAAACAGTGTACTGTCGATACGGTCGACAATACGTGCAAAATCCTTCGGGTTATTCTGATAGTCCAGTTCATCTTTCTCGATGACCATCACCTTACCCTTATACATCTTATAGATAAACTCATCGTAACGACGGTTCAGGTTCTCCAGATATTCCAGCTTCATGGTCTGCTCATACTCACGTCCGCGCTTCTGGATATTACCTACCAGATGAGGGACAGACGCCCGGAGATAGATCATCAAATCAGGATAATGTACTACACTCATCATCTGTTCAAAGAGCTCCATATAAGTCTCATAGTCGCGATCAGAGAGATTACCCATGGCCTTGTTGTTCTGCATGAACACATAGACACCCTCAAAGATAGAACGGTCCTGAACAATGGTATGCTCTGATTTTTCAATCTCTATGAGATCACGGAAACGCTCTTTCAGGAAGTACACTTCCAGATTGAACGACCAACGATGGATATCACGATAATAGTCTTCCAAATACGGATTATGGTCAACAGCCTCGAAACGTGCTTCCCATCCGTAATGACGGGCCAGCATACGAGTAAGTGTTGACTTTCCGCTTCCAATATTTCCTGCTACTGCTATATGCATTTTCTAAGGTTTCTGAGCGCAAAGGTACTAAAATATTACGAAACAACAAAATTCTTAATTCTTAATTCTTAATTCTTAATTAAATTATGTACCTTTGCGCAAAATTCTTATAACTATGGGTATTATAATAGGTATAGACGTGGGCATCAGCACCACGAAGATTGTAGGATTGAAGAATGGCCGTGTGGTTTCACCCATTCGCATCACGGCTGCCGACCAGGTAACATCGCTCTATGGTGCATTCGGAAGATACCTGCATGACAACAAAGTAGAATTGAAGGATGTAGAACAGGTGATGCTGACAGGTGTCGGTGCTGCCTATATTGACGAACCGGTATACGGTATCCCCACGCAAAAGGTTGACGAGTTTATTGCCGATGGTCTGGGAGCACGCTTCGAGAGCGGCCTCTCCAAGGCAATCGTTGTGTCAATGGGCACAGGAACCAGTTTTGTACAGTGCGACGGTGATGATATCCGCCATATCGGTGGACTCGGTATCGGTGGCGGTACGCTGCAGGGACTGAGCCGAGTGATGCTGAACACACGCGACCAGAAGCAGATTCAGAGTCTGGCCATGCAGGGCGACATCCATAATATCAACCTGCTTATCGGTGATATCTCCACCCACCCGCTGCCCGGTCTGCCCATGAATGCCACAGCCAGTCTGTTCTCCAAGGCACAGTACGACGCACCGAAGGAAGATATCGCACTGGGCATCATCGTCATGGTGCTGCAGAGTATTGGCTCTGCTGCCATCCTGTCGGCACTCAACTCAGGCATCAAGGACTTTGTTCTCATCGGTAACCTCACGCTGCTGCCTCAGTGCAAGGAGGTATATCCCATGCTTGAGAAACTCTACCAGGTACATTTCCACATTCCAAAGTTCGCCGAGTTCTGCACAGCTATCGGTGCAGCCCTGGCTTATCATCAAAACCAAGAATCAACCAGATAACTATGATTTACAAACATTTTCTGACTGTTGCAGCAGGATTGATGCTGACAGCAACCGTTCAAGCCAAGCCGTTTTATGCTGTAAAGGCTGACACACTTAAGAAGGATACCACCGTTACCGACACGACAAAAGTCGAAAAGGAAGACGTAAAGTCTAAGGTAAAGAAAGAACCAAAAGAGACTGAGTATCAAAAGATTATCAAGAAAGGAGGCACCGTAACCGACGGTCTTTTCCGCGTACGTCATATCGAAGACAAATACTATTTCGAGGTACCCGACTCCATGTTGGGACGCTATATTCTCTGTGTCACCCGCTTCACTGCCGTGCCTCAGAACTTCGGCCAGTTTGCCGGAGAGGAAATCACCCATTCCACCATCTATTTCGAGAAACGCGACACCAGTCAGATAATGATCAGACAGTATGTCTTATCACATCTGGCCGACAATGGCGATAATATCTCTCGCACCCTGGAGCAGTCCACCATCGACCCCATCGTGCAGTCATTTAAGGTTATTGGTCAGAATGAAGAGAAAAATGCCAGCCTCATCGAGGTTACATCGCTCTTCAATAGCGACAACAACCTGATGAGTTTCTCCAACACCGACAAGACCACTTTGAAGGTCGGTGGCCTGATGAAGGACCGCACCTTCATCGATACCATCAAGGTGTTCCCAACCAATATCGAGGTAGCCACCACCCGCACCTACGGTTCTTCGCCTGCCCGTTCAGAGGCATCAAGGACAGGTACTATCACCATGGCTTTCAACACGTCAATGGTGCTTCTGCCCAAGGAGCCTATGCGCAAGCGTCTGTGGGACGACCGTGTAGGTTATTTCGTGAATAACTTCGTGCGTTTCAGTGATGACCAGCACAAGACCGAACACGAATCGATTATCTCACGCTACCGTCTGGTGCCCAAGAACAAGAAGAAATACCTGCGTGGCGAACTGACCGAGCCCGAGAAGCAGATTGTGTATTATATCGACCCAGCCACTCCCAAGAAGTGGATTCCCTATCTGATTCAGGGTATCAACGACTGGAACGTAGCATTCGAGGCTGCCGGTTTCAAGAACGCCATCACAGCCAAGGTGCTGCCCGAGGATGACCCCAACGTGAGTCTGGAGGATGCCCGTTATTCTGTACTGCGCTATCTGCCCTCAGAGACAGAGAACGCCTATGGTCCCCGCATTGTTGACCCACGCTCTGGTGAGATTATCGAGGCTCATATCTGCTGGTTCCATAACGTCATGAACCTGCTCACAAAATGGTATATGGTGCAGTGCGGTGCAATAGACAAGCGTGCACAGACCATGCATTTCGACGACAAGCTGATGGGCGAACTCATCCGTTTCGTTTCAAGTCATGAGGTAGGTCACTCACTGGGACTGCGTCACAACATGGGTGCTTCGTTTGCTACACCCGTTGAGAAGTTGCGCGACAAGGCATGGGTTGAGAAAAATGGCCATACAGCCAGCATCATGGACTATGCCCGTTTCAACTATGTGGCACAGCCCGAGGACAACATCTCTTCCAAAGGTCTGTTTCCTCGTATCAACGACTACGACAAATGGGCTATCAAGTGGGGTTATCAGTGGCGCCCTGAGTTCAAGGATGAATACGAGGAGAAGGAAAAACTCATGACCGAGACAACGAATATCCTGAAAGGTAACCCACGTCTTTGGTTTGGTGGTGAGGGACGTAATGAGGATCCGCGCGCCCAGACCGAGGACCTGAGCGACAACAATGTCAAGGCCTCTGAATATGGTATCAAGAACCTGAAGCGCGTCATGCAGCACCTGCCTCAATGGACCAAGGAGGAAAACGACCAGTATGATGATCTCGTAGAGATGTATAAGGCCGTTACCGATCAGTTCAACCGTTACATGAACCATGTAGCCAAGAATATCGGTGGCCGTTATATCAACAACATGCCAGGCATGGAGCCTTATTCCCCAGTGCCTGCAGCCCGTCAGCGCGAGGCTCTGCAGTATCTGGGCAGAAATATCTTCGAGGCTCCCGAGTGGCTCTATCCCGCAAATATTCTGTCTAAGAGCGGTGCCGATGCCGGTACCACCCAACAGCAACAGCAGACGAATCTGCTCACCCGTCTGATGACACCCCTGATGCTGAGCAATATCAGCACCAGCGACTATGCCGTCAATCAGTATCTGGACGACCTCTTTGCACAGGTATGGACAGCACCAAAGAGCAGCAGTTCTTTCCAGCAGAAGGCCCGTCGCCAGTTGCAACGTTCGTATGTGCAGAACTTGAACAGTCTGCTCAATCCTTCAGAAGCCGACCTCAAGGGAGCTATGTCACGCAACTACAACTCAGACGCCATGCTCTATGTGCTGCAGAACCTGCAGAAGGTAGAGACCTACTGTCAGCAGCAGATGAAGGCATCTGAGGGTATCAATGCCCTGCATTTCGAAGATCTGCTCCGCGAGATAAAACTTATCCGCGAGCGCCGCACCACAGTAAAATAAGATTATGCACAGAAGTCACAAACAGTCCCTAGTCCTGGCAATTGCCCTCCTTTTCTCTGCTATATCATTTGCTCAGAAAGGCGGACACACGCTGAATGTCACGGTCACTGAGAAAGGCACCCGCGATGCCATCATCATGGCCACCATGCAACTGCAGCCCATCGGGGCAATGGCCGTGACCGATGTTAATGGTAAGGCTACCATCAACAACATCCCGTCAGGTGAGTACACCCTGCAAATCAGTTATGTAGGTTTCGAACCAGTCAACACACGTGTAAAAATCAGCAAGGACCTGCAGATGCAGTTCCAGATGACACCCTCCTCCCTGTCGCTGCGTGAGGTGCAGGTAGTGGCGCGTCAACGTGAGAGTGGAGCCTCAACGGCCAATGTCATCGGTCGTCAGGCTATCGATCACCTGCAGGCCACGTCACTGGCTGATGTGATGCAACTGATTCCAGGACAGCTGATGGACCGTCCTGACCTCACTGCCAAACAGGGACTGCAACTGCGCACACTTCAGAATAACTCCACCATGGCCTTCGGTACCAGCATCGTTGTGGATGGTGTACCGATGTCCAATAATGGTGAGATAGGCCAGGGTGCCTTCTCTGGCACCGCCTTTGCCGGTTCTGATATGCGTCAGATTTCAGCCGATAACATTGAGGAGGTAGAGGTAATCCGTGGTATTCCCTCAGCCGAATACGGCGACCTGACCAGCGGACTCGTGGTGGTTCATTCCAAGGTTGGTGCCACGCCATGGCAGGTAAAAGCCAAGATTAATCCGGGCCTTCAGAACTATAGCGTAGGCAAGGGTTTCTCTCTTGACAAGGCAGGCATCATCAATGCCAGTTTCGACTATGCCAAGGCATGGGGCGACCCACGTCAGAAGACACGCTCTTTCGACCGTTACACCGCTAATATCGGATGGGGCTATGACATCACTCCCCGCTGGCATGCTGACACCAAACTGCGTTTCATGCAGGCCAAGGACTGGACTGGTCAGGACCCCGATGCCATTCAGGACGGTACTGAGAACAAGTCAAAGACTACCACCATTGGACTTAACCATAACGGACGTATCCGTATGGACCTGCCGTTGATGCGCTCTTTGAAATATACGCTTGGTGTCACCATGACGCAGACCGACACCCGCAACACCAGTTTTGTATCCGTCAGCAGTGGTTTGCTACCCATACTCACGGCTCGCGAGACTGGTTACTACTCAGTTCCATGGGTTACTTCATCCTATCTGGCAACGGGTATCACTGAGAGTCGTCCGGGAAATATCTTCTTTAAGATGACCGATGATTTCTTCTGGCGCAGTGGAAAGACCGTTCAGAGTTTCAAGGTGGGCGTTGACTATCACTACGACTGGAACACAGGCCGCGGCTATTACAATGCCGACGAGAGTCTGCCCTACCGTCCCAACAGCAATGGTCGTCCCCGAGCCTTCGATGACATCCCCGGCCTGCATCAGTTGTCAGCCTTTGTTGAAGACCAGTTCACCTATAATATAAATAAGGTAAACCGCCTGCGCATCAACTTCGGTCTGCGCTTCACGTCAATGCAGCCCTTCAGCGATGTGGCTACCACCGCCCTCTCGCCCCGTCTGAATGCTGCGTTCACCGTGACAAAATGGCTCGACATCCGCGGTGGTATCGGCCTCAACTCCAAGACGCCCGGACTGATGCACCTCTATCCCGACAAGAAATATATCGATGACCTCGTTGGCAATTTCACCATGGCAGCCACACCGGCTTACTACACGCATACCGAAGTCTATGACGTACAGCGCTCCAAGGGACTGAAGAACGCCACGACGACAAAGGTAGAAGTGGGTGCCGACATCAAACTGCCCGGCAACCGCAAGCTGAGCATCCTGGCTTACGAGGATCGTACGCCTAATGGTTTTGAGGCAGCCGCCGACTATTTCACCTATACCTACAATCTCTTCGACGATACCCATATGCCAACAATCGGAAGCGATGGTCAGCCTGATTTCTCTACTGGCTATGCCTATCAGTTCACCTGCTTCGCCACGACCGGTCAGTTGGCTAATACCGATAAGACCATCAACCGCGGTGTGGAGTACGACTTCGACCTTGGAGAGATCAAACCGCTGAAGACAAACCTCTATTTCAGTGGTGCATGGAACGAGACCAAGACCGACTGGAGCACACGCATGAACACTATGTCCGTGCCTGCTGCGCTGCTCACGGGTACAAAGTACGCCGGCCGTAACATTTCACCCGTACGTATAGTCTATCCTTCCGGTCTCGACTATACCCGCCTGCGCCGCTTTGTCACCACGTTGCGTGCCGTCACCCATATCCCACAACTAAATATGGTGGCTTCGTTCACGGCACAGGCTATCTGGCACAACTCTACATGGAGCTACACTGCCGACAAGAATCCTATCGGATGGATCAGCAGCGACCTTGTCTATCATGACATCAACTCTGCCGACTATATCACCTTCGACGGCGGGCAGATTGCCACCAACGATGAGAAGCTGCAGTTGAAATACTCAGACAACGAACCTACGGAGTCGCCTACCACCTGGAACCTCTCGGCCCGTCTGACAAAAGAAATCAGTAAGACGGGAACCCTCTCACTCTATGTGGACAACTGCCTGTTCTACGAGCCCTATCTGAAAGGCAATAAGACATCTACACTCTCACAACGCAACACAGGAAAGTTTGCTTTCGGTGCTGAACTCTCACTGAAATTCTAATTATTCAGAACTGGAGAATGACTATGACAAAAAGACTTCATACGATATTAGTCGCTTGCGGACTGTTTGCTCTCACTTCGTGTGTAGACTATAGCGATGCTACCAGCGAAACATCCGCACGCGTCCAAATCCTGATGCCAAAGGAATTCATTGGCACCTCTACCCTTGCAGGCCATGAGGTTATACTGCAGCAAGGCAGCACGCGTCTCTCTGCCACAACCGATGCCAATGGCGTGGCTACGTTCAATGGCATTATCCCTGATGTCTATGACATCTCGTGCTCATGGGAAATTACAGAGGCTGAGTATCATCAGGCTACAGGCAGCAATCAATCCGTGAGTGGTTGTACTGTCTCTGGCTCGCAAAACTCCCTCCTCATCAAGGAAGAGCAGACCATCACCCTCTCTACGCAGTTGAGCATCAATCAGGACATCATCATTGGCAAGATTTACTATGCTGGCTCTAAAGACAACAACAATCGCAACTACATGGCTGGCAGATTCATTGAGATTTATAATCAAAGTAACAAGGAGATTGATGTGGCAGGCTTTTACATCGGTCTGGTAGAGGCCGAGAGCACGCAGGCTTACACCTTGCAGAACCTGCATGATGCCTATGCCGACTCCGTGGTACTGCTGAAGCAGATCTTCCGCATCCCTGCCACAACCAGCCATAAGGTTGCCGCTGGCGGCAGTGTACTGATTGTAAACAGTGCCATAGACCATACCGCCAACAACACATCAATGGAATACGACCTTTCCGGTGCTGACTTCGAGGCTAAGGACTATAGCAGCAATCCCGTACAGAATAATCCTGCCACACCGGCATTGGAACTTATCTATACGATGTATCCCTCTATCTCCAACATGAATTTGGTACAGAGCGGCCCCTGTGGTGTCGTCATTTTCCGTACCGACGAGGATCCGGCTTCTTTGCCTACGACCTATCCTTACGGCAAGACCAGCGGCAACCAATGGAAACTGCTACCGAAACGTATGATTCTCGATGCAGTGGAAGTGCTTTCCAATAAAAACACCGGTGTTGACGTCGCCACCAAGCGTCTCTATGACGACTTGGATGCCGGCTACACCTATATCAATTCTACCTCTGGTCGTAATGGCGAGGTGGTCTATCGCAAGACCAGCAAGCATGCCACTGATGGTCATGCCGTCCTGATGGACACCAACAACTCCAGCAACGACTTCAAAGTATCTACCACTATCAAGCCCCGCGAATACGATGAATAAGATATTTTCTATAGTTTCACTTGCATCACTAGTCTCACTAGTTTCGATAGAAGCCTCTGCTCAGGAGAGCGAGTATCGCTATGATGATGCCATGCAGCTGTGGCACCAAACCGATAATGCTGCCGGTCTGGGACTTGATAATAGTCGTGACCGTGGTTATGCAGAATTCAATCTGGAGCACCGCAGCGGCGACTATAGCAGGGTGCAGGAAGGTGACCAGCACAACCAACTGAAGTTCACCACCGAACGCTTTCAGCAAATCAGCATGCTGTTCGTAGGCTATGGCAAGTTCCAGTTTGACATGGACCACGCCAAGCACCGCGCCTGGTGCGACGTGATGCGCCCCTACAACAGTAACCCGTTTTTCTCTGGCAGCAGTATCAGTGGCAGTTACGACACGCAGAACTTCGATTGCACGGCCGCTATCAGCACCATCCCCATCCCCCTGTCGGGCGAATCGATGGATCGCGAGATGGCTTTCGGTATCAAGTTAGACTATAAAGTGGGCGACCTCAGTCGTCTGCGCGACCCGCGTTCACGCTCTGAGCTGCTCGACTATAAGCTCACCCCTGCCGCCACCTTCACCTTCGGCTATCACACCCTTGGCGTCAGTGGCTATTACAACCGCCGCAAGGAGAAAATACCCAATATCACCACGGTGCAGACCGATCCCAACCTCATGTATTACACCATGAGTGGCATGGAGAATGCCAACGGAATCGTGGGAGGCTATAGCGGCTTCACACGTGAGTGGGTGAATCATCAGTTTGGTGCCGAGCTCAACTATGGTTATCAGCACGACGGTCTCAATAGCCTTACCTCCGTCAGCATCAGTCGTGGCACAGAGGATGCCTGGGGACAGTACAAATACGAACCGGGCCAGTACACCTCTTATATATATAAGGTGGCATCCCATAACCGCATCAAGAGCGGTGACCTACTCCATCACCTCGACCTCGATATGGACTTCACCCAGGGCTATGCCGATGAATACCGTCAGCAGCTCATTCAGGAGCGCGATGCCGAAAAAGGCTATACCAGCTATCGCTACGAGACGCAGATAGAATATAGGAAGCGTTATCAAGTGAAGACAGCCAATGCTTCATTCCATTATCGCTTTTCCGTAACCGATGGCACCGCCATCAATAGCTACGCCGGTCTTCGCTTCTCTATGCAGCATACCAGCAACAAGCACCTGCTGCCCCTCTCTGATTTCCAGTACGACCACTTCAACGTACAGGTTGAGGCCGGTAAGGCATTCTTCAACAAGCAACTGTGGATTGACCTCTCAGGTACCTATCATTTCGCCAAGAACGTAGAACTGAACCTGGCCGATGCCACGACGTCCTATGCGCAGAATGTATGGCTGGCAGACATGGACTACTACCACGCTAATTACTGGCAGGGTCATGCAGAGGTGAAATACAATTTCCCTCTGACCATCAAACATACACCATCGCAGTGGTATGTCAAGGCCTATGGCGACTACCTCCGCACCAACAATCATCTGGATCAGAAGATGGTTGGACTCTCAATTGGCATTTTCAACTAACCCTTATCATAATGAAAACCAAACTATTCTTTTGTGGACTGATGACGCTGGCAACCATGCAACAGGCCAACGCACAGTCAGAACTTTATCCCAAGCATTTCGACTTGGAAGAAGTAACACTTCTCGACGGACCTATGAAGACAGCCATGGATTTGAATATCCAGATGCTGTTGCAGTATGACGTCGACCGTTTGCTCACACCTTATGTCCGTCAGTCAGGACTGGCCGACACGCAGGATGCCACCAGCCCTTACTACCAGTGGCTCACCAAGCACCCCAACTTCAAGAACTGGGGTGGCGATGCCGGCTTCGACCTCAGCGGTCATGTTGGCGGTCACTATCTGTCGGCACTGGCGTTGGCCTATGCTGCCTGCCATGATGCCCAGATGCAGAAGGTGCTGAAGGAGCGTATGGACTATATGCTCAAAGTCATGAAGGACTGTCAGGACCAGTACGACAACAACAAGGATGGTCTCTATGGCTTCATCGGCGGACAGCCTATCAACGACTCTTGGAAGGCGCTCTATCAGGGCGACCTCTCTAAGATTCAGAAGAACTGGGGCTGGGTGCCTTTCTATTGTCAGCATAAGATCCTGGCTGGTCTGCGCGATGCCTATCTCTATGGCAACAGCAAAGAGGCAAAGGAGATGTTCCGCAAGCTCAGCGATTGGAGTGCCAACCTCATTGCCAAGGTCGACGATCAGGCTTTCGAGGGTTTCCTCAACTGCGAGCATGGCGGCATGAACGAGTCTCTGCTCGATGCCTATCAGCTCTTTGGCGATGCCAAGTATCTGGCTGCTGCCAAGAAATACACTCATAAAGGTATGCTCAACGGCATGCAGACACTCAACCCCGCGTTCCTGGATGGCAAGCATGCCAACACCCAGGTGCCTAAGTTCATCGGTATGGAGCGTATTGGCGAGATGGATGGCGCTGCTGCCAACTACATCACTGCAGCAGAGAATTTCTGGAAGGATGTGGCCACCAACCGCACGGTGTGCATTGGCGGTAACTCGGTGAACGAGCACTTCCTTGCCGCTGCCAACGGCAACCGCTACATCGACCAGCCCGACGGTCCCGAGTCATGTAACACCAACAACATGATGAAGTTCTCCGAGATGCTCTTCGACCGCACCAGCGATGCCAAGTATGTGGACTTCTTCGAGCAGGCTATGTGGAACCATATCCTCTCTACACAGGATCCCAAGACGGGTGGCTATGTCTATTTCACCACCCTGCGTCCACAGGGCTATCGCATCTACTCTGAGCCCAACAAGGGCATGTGGTGCTGCGTGGGCACAGGTATGGAGAACCATTCAAAATATGGTCACTTCATCTATACCCACGATGGTAAGAAGACACTCTTCGTGAACCTCTTCACCCCATCCAAGCTGGTCAGCAAGAACTTCGTCGTCACTCAGGAGACGCAGTTCCCCTTCAGCAACACCACCACCCTCACCATTGGCAAGAGTGGCCGCTATACCCTTGCCCTCCGTCATCCCGCATGGGCAGCCAAAGGCTTCGCCGTTGCAGTCAATGGTGCTCCCATCGACGCTACCGCCCAAACGGGCGAAGCCTCTTATGTCAACATCGACCGCAAGTGGAAGAAGGGCGACAAGGTCACCATCACCCTGCCCATGGAACTGCGCTTTGAGGAGTGTCCCAACTACTCTGACTATATCGCCTTCAAGTATGGACCTATCCTCTTGGGTGCCAACACCACCAATGGCAGCGAGCAACTGCGCAATGTCTATGGCGGCGAGGGCCGTATGGACCACTCACCCGGCGTTATGGGAAGTCAGAAGAACCTGATGTCGGCACCTCTTATCCTGGGCACCCGCTCTGACGTATTGGGTCGCATCAAGACACAGGATTCGTCAAAACTCAAATTCACTATTGACGTGTCACGTCCTGGCGTAGATACCTATAAGTGGACTACCCTCACCCTGCAGCCCTTCTATCAGATTCATCACGACCGCTATATGTGCTACTGGTATCAGCAGACACCAGAGAACTTCGCCAAGAGTGATATGGCTCAGAGCGAGGCAGCCATCGAGGCACTGAAGAACCGCACCATCGACTTCGTGGCTCCCGGTGAGCAGCAGAGCGAGGCCGGCCATGAGTACAACTACAGCAGCGACTCTGGCAAGGGCAGTTACAATGGCGAGAGCTATCGTGATGCCAAAGCAGGCGGTTACGTAGAGTTTGCACTGTTCAACAAGGATGCCGTCACCGACAGCCTGTCTGTCATGTGCCGCTTCACCACAGACGACCGCGGACGTACAGCCACGCTCACCCTCGATGGCACCAAACTGGCCGATATCACCATCCCCGGCAGGGTAAGAAACAGCGAGAATGGTTTCTATAACATAGAATTCCCCATCCCTGCCGAACTGATGAAGGACAGCAAAGGCAAGATAAAGACCAGCTATAAGGTGCGCCTCTCTGCAACCGGCACCACCCCCAACCCAGGTCTTTACTACCTACGACTGGTAAAGAAATAAAAGATAAAATTGTCATAATCACGAGGCGTTATAAGTTATAACGCCTCGTTTTTTCGTTATTACAATTCTTGCCAATTCAAGGAAAATCGAATTTTCTTTTGGTTTTCTGCTCACTAATTTGTACCTTTGCACCCGAAACATCAAGAGCAGTCATCTTCGGATGGACTCGCCAACCGAGCATTGGAAGCCACGGTGGTCAGTACGATGTGGTAGTATTAACTTCAAAAACATTCCAAATTATGCAACAACACATTTATTACATTCGCTATGCCCTGCAATTCGCAGACATGCAAATTCCCGAATTAATAACAGTATTCAATCGCCAGGTCGGCAATCGAGGCTGGACCAGTATGCGTGCCTATCACGACCTGGCCCTCATCGACGAGTTCCAACGTCGAGGCATTGACATCTCCCTGATTAGCGATGGCAAGTCGATTTCATTTGCCCATCCTGTCAGATATGATTTAATCGCCAACCGACTGACCTTCATTGACTGAAGCCCCCTCTCCATAAAAGTACTCCACCCTTGCCGTCTGCTCTTGGCAAGGGTGGAGTTTAATTCTTATCTTATTTAAGTTTCGCTTGTAGAGAAACGACGAGTTGCTTATCGAGAAACAACCTTTCTCGATACTGTTTTTAACGCACAATTGTTTTTGTGTGCAACACCCACCCCAAGAATAGAAATATAGTCTGAAAAGCCTTTAAATACAATATATTCAGCAGGGGTTAGTGTTGTGTCAACACTCCCCCTGACACTAACCCCAACAGTACCCCCTACACTCCCCCTTGAGACTCTTGGCTTTAATTGATAGTGCAGAATTTTCTTTACACTATACGGAAGCAATTTTGCTACCATTAAATGTAGTAATTGCGCCCTCACTAGGAAAAAATATTTTCTTAGGCAGAGCGCAATTTTTTCTTGGTTAAGGAGTAAATAGCCAAGATTAATGGACCTGGAATTTATTTGACACGTGCCGTTAGATTTGATCTTCCCTGATATCCCTAGGGTTGGGTGTCGGGTGGAGTGTTGGGTTGGGTGTTGGGGTTAGTGTTAAGGCAACACTCCACCCAGCGCATTCCCCAGTATTTAAAGGCTTTTCAGGAGATTTCTATGCTCTTGGGTTGGGTGTTGAAGAAGTATCGTCATACTCCATGCTCTTTGAAAGGTAAAGGCATATAAGAAGCAAGCCGTAATTTTACTCCATGCGAGATTACGGCTCGCTTTGGACGAGGTTACGTCTCTTTGATCCGACGCTATACAAAATGACTTACTAATTCAATTATTTGGAATGCAACATAGAAGACTATGAAAGAGACATTATTAGGCAATTCATGATTGACATCAATCCTTCCTGTCACGTAATACCCCCAAAATCTTCACTCGAGTGAATTCATCGAATTAGCTAGCTGAAATCATGAAATCACTCGAGTCAATTCATGAATTCAGCTATATATAGTAAGATTACCTGCTTTTTGTGCTATTTTTCTACCAAGATTCTTGCTCCCTGTTTCTTTTATCCAAAGAATTTGCCGTCGCCCTCGCCTAGAAACTCTTCGGCTGTATAGTCCACTTCGCCCAAGCCTGCAAAGTCCGTATGTAGTAAGGGACGGCTTCTTCGTGAAGACTGATGAGAAGTGGGAGAAGGTGAGGTATGACGAGATTATGTGGGTGAGAGCCTTCGAGAATGGGAGTGTCGTGTTCCTGACCGACGGGAAGAGCCTGATGGTGAATCATCGGCTGTGGCGGATTGAAGAGATGTTGCAGGAGCACAAGAACTTCGTGCGTATCAACAGGTCAGAGATTGTTAATCTGGATGCTGTTGACGGCTTTGAAGGTAACTGCTACTACATCGGCAAGAATCCGCTCTATGCCACTGGCGACTATCGTCAGGGCATGGAAGGTGTCTTCGTCAAGGCAAAGCAGCAATGACGTAAAGATACGGAAAAGCCGCCCGGGAGCCTTCTCATGAGGACTCTCGGGCGGCTTGGTCGTGCTTGCTATGGTCACGGGGTGTGAGGGTTACTCCCACATCACGCTGTGACTATGTCCTTACCGTCTGACCAGTCTGTGCCGTCGGACGGTATTGTGCCCAGCAAGAATTGGTGTCACTGGTTCAAAGAACGATATCGTTTACCTCACGCGGGGTACAGACCCCGAGCGGGGAGCGTTCAGTTCGCCGGCTCAATGGTGAACACAAACTTGGTATTTTGACCCGGAAGACTACTCATACCCATAATATCGCCGCTGAACGATACGCTGGAGGCAGGAGTGCCCGTCCAGGTGCCGCTTTGTCCACTGCCAGACCAGCCTGTGCCTGATGCGTCCCAATCCCCTGTAGTCACTTCAATCTTGGTGAAGTTGCCGAGGGTGGTGGTAAATGTTCCGCCCTGCATGAAATTCTTTTCCCCGAAGTCTATATAGCCGGCAGTTATAGTGACACCGTCCTTGGTGAAAGATTTTCCACTGCCGGTTATATCATCTTTGTTCCACGTTACGGTGATGGGGACGGCGGCCGCCTGCTCCTGTGCCTGTCCGCCTGCGAGTGTCTCGCCGGTGGTCCAGTCCTGTACGGTGACGCTTGCCACCTCAATTCTGTTCTTACCCACTACGAGGTTGAAGGTGTAGCTGTTGCCTGCCTCCAGTTCGGGGATGCCCTTCACGAGGAGGGTGCTGCCTTCGCCGTCGGTCAGCTGGATGAAGCGGGCGCCGCTGTCACCATAGCCAGGCACTACGAGGGCGGTGAAGGTGGAGTTCTGACTCCAGCCCCACCCATCGTTGCTGCCCTGTGCGTATGGCTGGATTTCAGTGCTGCTGCCCGTGGGATTGCCGTCGGCAATGCCGCTGGCTTCGCTGTAGATGCGGACGTTGTCGACGGTCTTCTGGTCGTCACGGTACTGGCTGCCGAAGCCGCTGATGCGTACGATGACGCGGGCCATCTTGCGCTCCAACTGCATCTGGATGTCGCTGCCGCCCTCGGGACGGGAGATCAACTGCTGGCGGGTCATGTAGTCGGCGAGGGCAATTTTCTCCACGCTACTCTGGTCAGTGGGCACGGTGAAGGTGGTCATCGACGTGCCGGTGGTTGCAGGATAGTAAGCCGAGAAGGTGAGCGTTTTCTGTGTCCAGAGGAGGAACTTGTTGGGCACTGCCTCAGTCCATGTCTGGTTCTCGGTTGACGTGCACTGGAAGAGGACGGCCTCCTGATCGTTGGTGCTGACGGCGATCTGGTCGCCCTGGTTGAACTGGCGCTGCGTGTCGTCGGTGGCGACGGCGTTGCTACGGGTGGTGCCCTGGAGCGAGCCTACAGAGAAATTAAGACTCACGGCATTGTCGGGACGGAAGCCTGTTGTGGCCTCGTCGTCGCTCTGGCAGCTGGCGAGGGTGCCCATGAGGGCGAGGGCTGCCATGGAAAGATATTTTGTTGCTTTCATATTCTTATGCTATTTTAGTGTTAATAAAGGTAGTTAATTACTCTGTGCCGAGGTTGTCGCCGGGCTGGTCTTCCCATGAGGTGACGGTGAAGGCGCGGGCATTGAGGGTCGTGGTGTCAAAACCTACGGTGAGGGGCAGCGTGTAGTGCTTGCCCTGCTCAAGGGTGATGGCCTCGGTGTTGGTCCATGAGAAGGAGCGCGTGCCAATCTTGAACGATACGGTCAGGGCGCCGGCGGCAATCTGCTGTGGAACTACGATGCTCTCGTAGGTGGCCGTGCTGTGCTGGTTCGTCTCGGTGGCTGCAGTGAAAGCGCTCTGGTTAGCGAGGATGTCGGCAGCAACGGGTGTAGCGGCAGCGGTCACGGTGCCGTAGTTCTCATTGACAGTCTCCATGGCCTTGAACTGGTAGCCGGCGTTGGTGCCGCTGATGGTGAACTCGGTAATGTCCGAGGCATTGTTCAGCTTCGGGTCATTCTTGTAGAACTCGTTGGCCAGGTCCAGCGTCACGTCGAGCTTCGAGAGGGCGTGGTAGAAGTTGATGACCAACTTGCCGTTCTGCATCAGCGTCTCCTCGATAGAGGGGTTGGCGATGGTCTTAGTCGGCATGGTCAGCAGGTCCTGCTGCTTCAGCTTGGCCTCGGTGCTCTGGTCGGCAGCCACGGTGAGGTTGGCACCGACGATGAATTCATAGTCGCTGAATGTCTTGCCCTGCTTGTAGGCGGCAGTCACGGTGATGCTCTGCTGGTCGTTCTGCCAGAGCATACGGTTTATGGGTGTCCACTCGCTGCCGTCGTACTGTACGGTGTTGAAGTAACTGTAGGTGGCCGATGTGGGGTTGACAATCTTCACCTGGAACTGCTGACCGTTCTGGTTCACGTCGCTGCCAGTGATGCTGGCGCGGGTGGTTACGGCCGTGGGGTCAACGAGGTTGGTGGTGAAGCGCATCACGCCGTCCTCGGGGAACTGCGACTTCTGCTGTACGGTCTCGATAGCGTCGTCGCTGGAGCATGCCGTCAGCGCCATGGCTGCTGCGGCTGCGAAGAAAATGTTTTTGAATCTCATAATACTTTAATTTGAGTTGATTATAAATAATGAAAGAAAATGTTACTGCAATGCCTGTCCGCCGCTGATGGTAGAGCCTTCGGTCCAGTCGTTGATGCTCACCTCGCCGAGCTCAATCTTGTTGCGGCCCACGATGAGGTTGACGATGGTATATTTGCCGGCCTCGAGGGGGATGTCCTCAGCGTGGGTATAGACGTAGGCCTGGCCACCGATGGTGAGCGTGACGGTGCGGAAGCCCGTCTGCGGAATCATCAGGCCGCTGAAACTGCGGGCATAGCCCTCGGCAGCGTCCTTGGCAGTGAGGGCGACAGCGTCCTGCTCACCGGCAGCGTAGGTCTTAGCCAGATAGTCGATGGTACAACTCTTGGCAGCTGTAGCCTCACAGGAAGCCACCTCGGGGGCAGCGTCCCACTGGCTGCGGAAGTTCATGTTCACGTAGAGCTTCGCCATGGCGTGGTCGAAGGTCAGCGAGACGGGGTTCTGCGTGGCAGTGAGTCCGCTCGTTTGGCGGGCCACGAGCAGGTCGCTCTGCTCATAGTCGGTATTGTCCACCGTGTAGGGGTCGGCAGTGAAGTCAGTGACCGTACGTGCCGGATAGATACCGAGGAAGTAGTGGGGTGTCACCATGTCGGCCCAGAGCATGGGCGTGGCGGGTGTCCACTTGCCATCGGTACCGAGGGTGTTCACAACGCCGTTGACCACCTTGTCGGCAGCAACAGCTGTGGCCGAGCCCGTCCAGGCGTAGATGCTAACACCATCGCCAGCGTCGAACACCGTGGTATTGCCCGTGGTCGTGGCGCGGGTCATAGCCCCGATGCTCGCCTCGATGGTGATGTTCTTGGCGGCTTGCTGCTCGGCAGAAGTCGCGTCATCGCTGCTGCACGCTGCGGTCAATAGGCCGAGGGCAGCCAGAGGGATGAATCTGAGTTTTTTCATCTTGTTGTTGTTTTTATTGTGATACATTGTTTATTATTTATTAGTGGGATTCAGGATTTCACCGCTGATGGTCCAGCCCTCCTGCCAGTCGCTGATGGTCATGGCCTCGAAGCGCATGTAGGGAGCCAGAGTGGCATAATTGAAGTCCATGGTGTAGTACATGCCAAGTTCCATGCGGGGGCAGTCGGCTGTACTGGTCAGCACGGTGCCGTCGGGGGCAGTGGTCGTAATGCGCAGCAGGGCGCGGCTCTCGCCGGCGGCGGTAGGCATGAGGTGCTTGCCGTCAAGGCAGTGCGTAGAGGCGTCTTCAGCTGTAGGCGTGAGGGTGCCGAAGTCGGCTGTGGTCTGCTTAGACATTGGCACACCATAGCGGCCGTTGGTATCCTGTTCGGTAAGCAGGACGCTCTCTGCCACACGCTCTACGGCAACAGCGACCTTGGTACCCGCAGGCACACCTGTCACGTTGACGGTGAGCGTGGGCAGCAGGCGCTGGAGTTTGAAGTCGGCCACGGTAATCTCGTCCTCGCGGATGGTGACGTGGGTCACGGCATACCATGACTGGCGGGGCGACGAGGCTGCATCTTTCAGCGAAACGACAGTGGGCGCGAGGAGGCTGCTGGAGCGAGTAAGGTTGGATGCGGTAGCATAACCGGAGGGATCGTCCATATCGGCAGTGACGAGGATGTCGTACTCGCCGGCGGGCAACTGCTGCAGCCAGTCGGCACTCTCCTCAACAGAGCCAAACTCACGGGTGCGGTTGCCTCCGTCTGAGCCTTGTATCCAGAAAGAGAGTGCATCGATGGATGTGATAGCAGGCTCATCGGCCTCGTCTTCCCAGAGGAGCTGCGGAGCCACATAGCCCACAGGCTGCCCCTCATTCTCATTGGGAATAAGCTCATGCTTGTCGTGATAGCAGGCGGAGAGCAGCATCATGGCAGCTGCCGCCATCAATGGAAATATCTTCTTATTCATACGCATCACTTATTTCTTGTCGTTAATAATCAGTTCCACGCGGCGGGCCTGCTTGCTGTCGGCAGCATCGCGGTCGATGCCACGGCCAACAACTGGCTTCAGACGGCTGGCATCAATACCACGGCGCACAAGCAGCGCCTTCACCGCATTGGCGCGACGCTTAGACAATCGGTCGTTGTAGGCGTTGCTGCCGATGTTGGAGGCGTGGCCGATGATGCTCAGCGTTACATCGGGTTGTGCCTTCATCATTTCTGACACAGTATCGAGCTTGTCAGCCTCTTGCTGTGTCAGGCGGCTGCTGTTGTTGGCGAAGTAGATGGCGGGGAGGTCAGCAGGAGCGGTTTCCACCACTTCGGGCTTCTTCTCCTCTACGGCAGCGGTCTCGACCACAGGCTGTTCTACTATGGGCTGCTCTACAGCGGGGTGTTCCTCTACCACTGGTTGTGGTGCGGGCTCAGCAACTATAGGAGCAGGCTCCTCAACAACAGGTGCGGGCTTCTTCTTTCCAAAATGGAAAGCCACCTTCAGGCCTGCCTCATAGATGAGGTTGCTCTTGTGGCAGTACTTGGGGATGTTGTCGAAGCGGTCGCCCGTCAGGCAGGTGATGCCGCCATAGAGTTGGAGGCCGACGTTACGGACCACGCGATAGCCCACGGCAGCCTGACCGCCCAGACCGAGGTGCCACTGGCGGTCGAACTCCTGTTCGTAGCCCGTGGCAAGATGCTTGGTGCGCGTGGTGACGGCTGATAGTTGCGGCGACAGCGTAACAGACCAGCGTGTCGTCGGCTTGGTCAGCAGCGACAGTACGTCGAAGTTGGCCTGCAGCCCGAAGCGCATCCAGCGGGTCTTGGCTTCGAGGTCACGATAGTAGTTGCCCTGCTTGCCGAGGACGGGGGCAAAGGTGAACTCACCGTCGGTAGCGAGCCAGAATGGATCGCAGTCGAGCGACGTCTGCTTCTGTCCGCCCATCGTGGCGAGGGCTTCAACTGATAACAAGCGGCTGAACTGATAGCCGCCGAAGACACCGAACTGAGCACCAACGTTGGTCTTGCTCTCGGTGATGCTGCGGAAGGTGGCCTGACCGAAGGAGGTGCCGCCGCTGAGCCCGGCATACCAGCCCCGCTTGTAGTCGCGGCTGTCACTCTGGGCAAACGCAGTCTGCACCCCTGTGGCCAGCATCGTCAGCAGCATGAGGATAGAAGTTGTTTTCTTCATCATAATAAAAAATGGATTAGATATAGACAAAAAACAATGAGGCTTCCCATTGCAGAAAGCATGGAAAGCTGCGAGTAAGCGAGCGCAATGCAAGCTCGCTTGAACATTGCCGAGCATGAGCAGCTTCGCCAAAGGCAAAGCCGTATATTTACACGCGCGGGGGCGTATGTTATTAGTGGTGGACTGGCAGTTAAGTACCTGAGAGAGAGAGAGAGAGAGAGAGAGAGAGAGAGAGAGAGTAGCAAAATTATTGGAATGGCCAAGGAAATCGGTCATTCTTTTCACTGCGTTGGCATTATTTAACTCTCTGCGAGATTTCTTCATTAGGCGGATAAAAATACTTAGGTAAAGATTATCTGCTGCAAAGATATAATTTTTTTTAAAAACAGCAAAATATTTACCTAACTATTTTTAAACTGATTACAAAACTATTCAGGAGGTATTCAAAGTACAGAGGGGACGGGTGAGTGTCTCGCTCCGATGGAAGATGGCCGATGGCTGATGTCTGAGGGCTGATTAACCTAGAAACAAAAACGATATTACTGACTTGCAATCCGTCTTCTATAGGATAGTAAAAAATGCTTTTGCCTGCTCTTAGGCAGCAATCACTCTGCTCCTAGGCAGCAATCACTCTGCTCCTAGGCTGCTCCGTGGTGCACTCAAGAGCGAGGCTAGAGTATGGCTGATAGCCGAGATCTTTATTCCAAAATACTTTTGTACCTATATAGACAGAATCAAAGAAACATGGATTATAGATTGGGCTGACGGGAGGATCTGAGTCACTCAATGATATGAAGTTGGCAGGGGACTGGTACTGCCATCCTAAAATGGGATACAATAAAAGCTGGCCACACGTGACCAGCTCTGTATCTGAGTGAAAGAAATCAAGCGGCCGCTCGAACTTGTTCGCTTGCTACCAAAGGGACGCAAGAAGGTCGAATTGCTCATCATCTCTGTGTTTCCACAGCCATGCCACCGTTCCGCACATCGTGGCTCTACCTGATTTCTCCTTTCACGTTGCAAAGATAGAAAGTATTTTCGTTAATTCCAAATATTTGAGAGGAAATCTTCCTAAATCTCATTTTTTTTCTTGTACTATTTGACAAGATTACTTTTTTTACTACCTTAAGTACAGAGGGGACGGGTGAGTGTCTCGCTCCGATGGAATAGGTACAGAGGGGACGGGTGAGTGTCTCGCTCCGATGGAAGATGGCCGATGGCTGATGTCTGATGTCTGAGGGCTGATTAACCTAGAAACAAAAACGATATTACTGACTTGCAATCCGTCTTCTATAGGATAGTAAAAAATGTTTTAGCCTGCTCTTAGGCGGCTATCACTCTGCTCCTAGGCAGCAATCACTCTGCTCCTAGGCTGCTCCGTGGAGCACTCACGAAGCAGGCTAGAGTATGGCTGATAGCCGAGATCTTTATTCCAAAATACTTTTGTACCTATATAGACAGAATCAAAGAAACATGGATTATAGATTGGGCTGACGGGAGGATCTGAGTCACTCAATGATATGAAGTTGGCAGGGGACTGGTACTGCCATCCTAAAATGGGATACAATAAAAGCTGGCCACACGTGACCAGCTCTGTATCTGAGTGAAAGAAATCAAGCGGCCGCTCGAACTTGTTCGCTTGCTACCAAAGGGACGCAAGAAGGTCGAATTGCTCATCATCACGCAGATGCCACCGTTCCGCACATCGTGGCTCTACTTGGCTTCTCCTTTCACGTTGCAAAGATAGAAAGTATCATTGACAACGCAAAAGAAAAGCACTAAATAGTAGTCATCTTTCTTATATTTTCACTATCTTTGCATCGTTATTTTTATATTTTGCTATCGCCATCACATAAGAAAATAAGCAATGGAATATACATACAAATACCCAAGACCTGCAGTAACAGCTGACTGCGTGGTCATTACAAAGGAGGCGGAACCGAAGGTGCTGCTTATTCAGCGTAGCGCAGATCCATATAAGGGATGCTGGGCTTTTCCTGGCGGGTTCATGAATATGGACGAGACCACGGAGCAATGTGCTATCCGTGAACTGGAGGAAGAGACTGGCCTGAAGTTGGGCACTGTTCGGCAGATAGGTGCGTACTCCAAGGTGGACCGCGATCCACGAGGAAGGACTATCACTGTGGCTTACCTCGCCATCATTGATAAGCCTGCGCAAGTCACTGGTCAGGATGATGCTGCAAAGGCCGAATGGTTCCCCTTATCAGCTTTGCCTGAACTAGCCTTCGATCATGTAGATATCATGGCAGACGCCATCAACTTATTTCACGTTCAGAAATAACTTAAATAAAATATTTTCCAAGTTGATTGCAACCAGGAAACAAATTGGGAAATACTCAATATTCTCCTGCGTACACACGCACATACATGTACGCACGAAGGGTTTTATAAAAACAAGTGTATTGAAGTGTATGTGTATTGATTCCTACGATGGAAAGATTGACCTAAACAAGAAAATGCATGCATCGATACGTATTTTTTTCTTGTTGAGAGAACAATATATCAATAAATAATTGTATCTTTGCGGCGCAAATAAACCTCATTAAAAATCAAATATCGATGACAAAATTAAAACTTAACCTGATGATTATGCTCATGCTATACCTTTTCACTGGCAGCATGAGGGCAGAGAAAAATGTAACGGTCTATGAAGGAACCGATACTCAAGGAATGATTCCCGTCGCTGGTGGCATGTTTAATTATTATAACAAAAGTCAGTATGTGATTCCTGCTGCACAGCTGACAGACATGCTTGGTAGTAACATTTACGCTCTCGCATATCATCTCACCACCGACAACGACAACGAGATGATGGAGGGTAGCGTCAACGTGTATATCAAGGAGGTTGGCTACACCACTATCAGCAGTTTTGAACCGGTTGTCGATCAGGATTTGTACTACCAAGGCCAACTGACACTCTCGAAAGTGGGCAACGAGAGAATGATACTCATGGCACTCAAGACACCCTATTTCTATAAGGGTGGCAACCTGCTCATAGACTTTGAAAACCCAGAAAAGGGAGAAAAGATATCAAAGAAGTTCTATGGCAAAAAAGTCGAGGGCGCTTCTATCGCGGTGTTTGATGCTGATAAAAGTAAACTGGAGAGTAGAACACCCAACCAATATAACTTCATCCCCACGACCACATTCATGTACTATCCATGTCCCGTCATCACAGGCGTTAACACGACGCCCACCTCGGCCACTATCAACTGGACTGGCGAGAACAACAGCTATCGGTTGCGCTATAGCGAGATATCATTCTTCGACGATTTTGAGAATGGACTCGATGGCTGGACAGTGGCGCGCAATGGCCAGGGAACAAACGACACTGACTGGCAGATAATCCAAAATAATGATAATAATGCTTCTTATGAAGGAGACTATGGCGTCATTGTTTACAGCTATCGTAACAAGACGTCCTATAATGTTGACAACTGGCTGATTACACCACAGGTCAAATTAGGCGGTCAACTGAAATACTGGGTGCGTGTCGGCGATTCCAGATTTCCTGAGCACTATAAAATTTACGTCTCGACCACCGAAAAAGATACGACGGCATTCCATTTACTTGCCGAGCCAGGCGATGCCAGCGGCGAATGGACAGAGGTAACCGTTGACTTGAGTGCATACGAAGGCCAGATGGGTTATATCGCCTTCCGCGATCAAAGTAATGACCAGTATAATATGCTTATCGACAACGTCGGTATCTATCCCAACAATCCGGAATGGACTGTTGTAGAAGACGCCACAAGTCCATACACCATCGGCAACCTGAATGTAGATCATTCTTATTTAGTTAAGATAAGCGGCCTCTCTGCCCAAAATGAAGAGGTGTCCTGGGCACAGGTTTCAGTGTTCACCGAAGCTAACCCAACACCCTATGATATCAACGTCAACAGGGGCAAGGACGGGGCTACCATCTCATGGACGGGCTTCAGCGACTCCTATCAGTTTGTGTACAGAAAGTCAGACCACAGTACCTCCTTGTCGCAGAACTTTGAAAATGGATATAAAGGATGGAAGCGTCACGACTGTATCGACGGATCACAAGGCAAGAGTGGTTCTGTTGTGAGCAAGGATGGTAACGCGGGCTTCGCCTTCTTGTCGGACCAGGTACATCATCCACAGTATCTCATCTCGCCCCAATTGGCAAAGACCATCGATGGCACCCAGTTGTCGTTCTACTACAAGAACTACCACACAGAATATCCCGAGTCATTCATGGTGGGCTACAGTTCTACGACAGACGATATAGACGCCTTTACTTTCAGTAATGAAGTGACTGGTATTAAGGACAACCAATGGACGCAATACAAGGAAGACATCCCTGAGGGAACCAAGTATGTCTGCATCAAATATACATCTGACGACATGTACTACCTCTTCGTAGACTGCATCGAAATCAACAAACCGCAGACCGCTACAAACTGGACAGCCATCGGTGACATCTTCTCACCATCGATAACCCTCAACAATCTGGATAGCGACACGCAATACGAATTCACGTTAAGGGGGCTCAAGGATAGCAGACATAGTGTTACAAACCTGATAGCTATCCAGGCATTCACCACACAGGCAGCACTGCAGCTTGCCAACAACGACGCGGAACTGGTGAAAAAGAATATCGACATTCTTGAAGAGAACTGGCACAAAATGGCTGAGGTGCAACTCACTGACCGTACACTGCTCAAGGATGGTTACTGGAACACCCTGTGCCTACCCTTCTCGCTGACAGCCGAACAAATTGCCGCCAGCAGTCTGGCAGGTGCTACCATCAAGGCATTTAACAATAGCGCTGATGGTACCTCACTATCGGCAGATGGCACACTGACAATGAAATTTAATACGGTCACAGACATCGAGGCTGGTGTGCCCTACCTCATCAGGTGGAACAAGGCAGATGGCTATGACCAGGCGGATGTAAACACACGCGACATTAAAGATCCTGTATTCACAGGTGTTACCATCACCAGCACAGAGCCAACACCTATCGTGAGCGAAGACCAGCAGGTAAGCTTCGTTGGACAGTACGCGCCCTTCGAGATTGTAGCAAGTGGAGCGACAGGCGACAATCAAGGCAATAAGAACGAGATTATACTGATGTCATCGGGTAACAAGATAGGTTACTCGAAAAACGCACGCACCACTGACAATGGCAAGGCGCTGAAATGTTTCCGTAGTCACTTCAAGGTAGCTACCGAGAATGGTCAGCAGGCGCGCAACTTCGTGCTCGATTTCGATGAAGGCTATGAGACAACAGGTATCCTAGTGGTAGAAGAAGATATAAAACAACAGGAGGAGAATTTGTACACAATCGACGGTCGTAAACTCGACAAAATGCCCACGAAGAAAGGACTATATATTTCTAATGGTAAGAAATTCACTAAATAACAAGGAATAATGATGAAAAAGATATATACAAAACCTGATGTACAGGCAATTGA
The DNA here is from genome assembly GCF_022024115.1 of Prevotella communis. Lineage (NCBI taxonomy): Bacteria > Pseudomonadati > Bacteroidota > Bacteroidia > Bacteroidales > Prevotellaceae > Prevotella > Prevotella communis. The sequence goes on along the minus strand of NZ_CP091792.1, from coordinate 1,190,671 downwards.
AGTCATGCACCATAATTGCCTGTTAACAGGCAGCGGGGAAAGCGTGAAAAGTGTTGTGACCCCAGATGATGAAGAAATGGATTTTGTACCCGTTAAAGAGGGTATTGAAGACGATGAAGAGGATGTGTAAACAGAAACCATAGGTTAAGGCATCGTAAACTATAGACTTTGAGGTCCTAAACCATAGGTTTACACATCGTAAACCATAGGTTTAGGACCTCAAAGTCACTAAGATAGGACCTCAAAATCAGTGTTTATTTTTCTGGGTCAATGCCAGCCTCCTGGACCACTGTTCATACCGTTGCCACCGCTATACGAAGAGAGGCTGATATTGGTACCTCCACTGACGGTGCCATCGATGATCCCCAGGCCACCGAAGTAGGACGTACCATCGCTGACACTGACTCCCGACAGGAGCGTAGGCTGTGAGGCACCACTAACAACCAGACCTGAGCCACCACTTGAAGGGGTCTTAAATGAGAAGGTGCTACTACCTACCGTCAGTGCATACCATGTGCTGGCGCTCCACGATGAGGCCTGATAGCACGACTGTGACAAACTGCTGCCGTTTTCTACTCCACCTACGGCAACGATAGTACCACCAGTTACATAGAGTTTGTAACCGCCCTCGGTATTGGCATCGATAGCCACCTCTGGTGTGCCTGAACAGATGGCGAAGATAGTACCGCCCTTGATATAGCAGTTGCCGTTGGCATCCAGTCCGTCGTTATGCTGTCCCTGGGCATAGACATAACCACCGGTGATGGTCATATTACTCTTTGAATTGATGGCATCGTCATAGGCGTACGAGGCTACCTCGCCACCGGTGATAGTCATTTGCTTCTTCGTCTCAATACCTTCACCGTTGTAGCCACTGGTACGTACCCAGATACGCCCACCACTGATGTTGATATTACCATCAACCTTGATTCCCTTAGGCGATGAGGAGTCGTTATTGATTTTGTATTGTCCGCCGGTGGTAACCACATAGACACTACCGCCATTGAAGTTGGCTTCCATATCCACATTGATGCCTTTACCACCCGAGCCAGTACTCTTCAACCATAGCTCGCCACCATTAACAGTCAGTGTTGAGTCGGTCTTGATGCATGCCGCACCCTTAACAGACTTATCTGTTGTATCATAAGCACCGTTACCAGTAGTCAATACTGTAGTGCGTCCACCGTTGATAATGATATGACTCTCGCTGTTGATGCCCTTAGCTGCAGCTGCCGATACCTCAACATTGAGGACTCCACCATTAATGAAGATACCATCATTTGCCTTAACTCCATGATTTTCGGTAGCTTTTACATAAATATTACAGCCTTTACTAAAAGTAATATAGTCGGCTGAATGGATACCGTTATTCGTATTGCCAGTGACGCTCAGGGAGCCACTGCCATTGAAAAGCAGTTTACCCTTACAGTAGAGCGTACCTTTCTGCGAGCCCCCCACTCCATCGGTCAACGTATTGGTAGTGCCATCGGCCAGGATAACAAACGCGCGTTTATTGCTCAACAGGTTCAATGCTGCTGAGTCGGGATTGGTAATGGATACACCGTTGAGCTTCACGGCATATTTCTTCTCACCAAGGATGGTCAGTGAACCGTTGGTAGTCGAGCCACTCACTACGTAGCATACTTTCTTCTCAGAGCCGTGGTTGGCCGTCACATGGCTACCGTTGACAGTTATCTCCACACCATCAACTGTCTTCGAAACTGGATTAGACAAATCAATAGCCACCTCCGTCGAAAAATCATTATTCTCAAGCATATCCTCTTCGTCAGGATAATATGCCGTAGCGACATCGGTTGGTTCCGCTGTCGATTTATCTATAGCAACATCAAATGAAGCCAACTCACCCGTAGTAGCGGAATTACCACTACTGGTATTGGGAGTAACGTTATTATTCATCCAATTGTTGAAGTACTCTTCATACGGATCATCCTGAGTACAACTAGTCACTGATGCAGCAGATGCCATAAGCATCAAAAAAAACAGAAATTTGTTCATCTTATAAGTTTAGATATTTTTGATGAAGCAAAACTACACAAAGAAAACCGATTCGCCAAATATATTCAGCAAACCGGTTTTTATGTTCAGCGTAAGCAACTAACAATGCATATAAGGTTAGGATATACAAACACGAAAAAGACCCTGACTCATTGCTGAATCAGGGTCTTTACTTGTAAAAAATGGCAGCCTCCTACTCTCCCGCATTGCATTGCAGTACCATCGGCGCAAGCGGGCTTAACTTCTCTGTTCGGAATGGGAAGAGGTGGGACCCCGCCGCAATAGCCACCTGAATATCTTCGCTAAATTGATAATTGACAATTGATAATTGACAATTATACAACCGCGTATAAGGTTGACATATCACACTAAGACTGAAGCTTAAACTTCAGCGTCAATACTGTCACAGTTGAAAGCATGCGCTTTATTAGCGAAAGCCTTCGGGCAATTAGTAGTGCTCGGCTTTGACATCACTGTCTTTACACCTGCACCCTATCAACGTCGTAGTCTACGACGACCCTCAATGGAGCCCTCATCTTGTGGCCGGCTTCGCACTTAGATGCTTTCAGCGCTTATCCGATCCCGACGCGGATACCCGGCGGTGCACCTGGCGGTACAACCGGTAAACCGGAGGTCAGTCAAACACGGTCCTCTCGTACTAGTGTCCGATCCACTCAAGACTCCCACGCCCACGATAGATAGAGACCGAACTGTCTCACGACGTTCTGAACCCAGCTCGCGTGCCACTTTAATGGGCGAACAGCCCAACCCTTGGGACCTTCTCCAGCCCCAGGATGTGACGAGCCGACATCGAGGTGCCAAACCACCCCGTCGATATGAGCTCTTGGGGGGGATCAGCCTGTTATCCCCGGAGTACCTTTTATCCTTTGAGCGATGCAGTTTCCATACACTTGCACCGGATCACTAAGCCCCAGTTTCCTGCCTGCTCGGCATGTCTGCCTCCCAGTCAAGCGCCCCTTTTGCCTTTACACTCTATAAGGCCGGTTACCAATCGGCCCGAGGGCACCTTTGGAAGCCTCCGTTACGCTTTTGGAGGCGACCACCCCAGTCAAACTACCCACCAAACAGTGTCCACGCTACTGCGTGTTAGACCTCAGGCAGCAGAAGGGCCGTATTTCAACGGCGGCTCCATGAACGCTGGCGCGCCCACTTCATAGCCTCCGGCCTATCCTACACATCCGATGACCAAGGTCAGTGCTAAGCTGTAGTAAAGGTTCACGGGGTCTTTTCGTCCCATCGCGGGTAATCGGCATCTTCACCGATACTACAATTTCACTGAGATCGTGGCCGAGACAGCGTCCGGATCATTACACCATTCGTGCAGGTCGGAACTTACCCGACAAGGAATTTCGCTACCTTAGGACCGTTATAGTTACGGCCGCCGTTTACTGGGGCTTCAATTCAATGCTTCATGTTACCACTGACATCTCCTCTTAACCTTCCAGCACCGGGCAGGTGTCAGGCTGTATACCTCATCTTTCGAGTTTGCACAGCCCTGTGTTTTTGTTAAACAGTTGCCTGGACCTATTCTCTGCGCCTCACTTAAAGTGAGGACCCTTTATCCCGAAGTTACAGGGTCAGTTTGCCTAGTTCCTTAGCCACGAATCTCTCAACGCCTTAGTATGTTCTACCCGACTACGTGTGTCCGTTTGCGGTACGGGTACCACACGGGTTAAGCTTAGCGGTTTTTCTCGGGAGTATGTTTACCTGCGCTATCAAGTTCTTCCGAAGAAGACCCTGTACTGTCACGTTCGGCTCGGAGTGTGGATTTGCCTGCACTCCTCAGCACCTACACGCTTCAACGTGCTATTCCGTCAGCACGCGGCAGTGTCACTGCTCCGTCACCACGTCGCCCCGTATGGTAGTCACGGAATATTAACCGTGTCAGCCATCGCTCTCGCCGTTCGGCTTAAACTTAGGACCCGACTCACCCCGGGGTGATTGACATCGCCCGGGAAACCTTAGTCTTATGGCGGACGGGAATCTCACCCGTCTTATCGTTACTTATACCTACATTTGCTTTTCCAGAAACTCCAGTGAAGGTCATCCTTCACCTTCGACGTCGCTGGAATGCTCCCCTACCGATACTTTTTAATGCTATCCCGCGCCTTCGGTACCTGTCTTATACCCGATTATTATCCATGCACGGCCTCTCGACTAGTGAGCTGTTACGCACTCTTTGAATGAATGGCTGCTTCCAAGCCAACATCCTAGCTGTCATCGAGGCCACACTTCGTTAGACTAACTCAGACAGGATTCCGGGACCTTAGACGGCGGTCTGGATTCTTCTCCTCTCGGGGACGGACCTTAGCACCCGCCCCCTTACTGCCGGACTGCAGACCGTGAGCATTCGGAGTTCGTCAGGTCTCGATAGGCGGTGAAGCCCTCTTGACCTATCGGTCGCTCTACCTCTCACGGTGACCATCCGACGCGGCACCTAAATGCCTTTCGGGGAGTACGAGCTATCTCCGAGTTTGATTGGCCTTTCACTCCTACACACACCTCATCCGGAAGCTTTTCAACGCTTATCGGTGCGGACCTCCATCCCGTGTTACCGGGACTTCATCCTGGACATGTGTAGATCACTCGGTTTCGCGTCTACCCCATCCGACTTGGGCGGCCTCTTCAGCCTCGCTTTCACTGCGGTTGCGCCCCAGAAGGGCTTAACCTCGCCGGACATGGTAACTCGTAGGTTCATTATGCAAAAGGCACGCCGTCACTAGTATAACTAGCTCCGACCGCTTGTAGGCGACTGGTTTCAGGTACTATTTCACTCCCCTAATAGGGGTGCTTTTCACCTTTCCCTCACGGTACTGGTTCGCTATCGGTCTCTCGGGAGTATTTAGCCTTACCGGATGGTCCCGGCAGATTCGCGCAGAATTCCTCGTGCTCCGCGTTACTCAGGATACCACTAGGCCTCATTTCACTTCGCGTACAGAACTTTCATCTTCTATGGTTGAACTTTCCAGAACATTCTGCTCATGATCAGAGTACCACGGCGTGGTCCTACAACCCCCATTATGCATTGCTACATAACAGGTTTGGGCTCTTCCCCGTTCGCTCGCCACTACTAGGGGAATCATTGTTTATTTTCTCTTCCTGAGGGTACTAAGATGTTTCAGTTCCCCCCGTTTGCCTTCCTACCTTTGTAGGAATAACAGTCCTTCAGACTGCTGGGTTGTCCCATTCGGAAATCCCTGGATCAAAGATTATTTGCATCTACCCAGAGCTTATCGCAGCTTATCACGTCCTTCATCGCCTCCGAGAGCCAAGGCATCCACCAGACGCCCTAACTTGCTTTCGCCTATATACATTAAACATTAATGATTAAACATTAAACATTCAATGCATAGCTCATACTTTCAGCTGTAATTTTGAGATTTTTTAATCTACTCAGTTTGACTTCTTAAAGTCTTTACTTACAGTCTTGTGTGTCAATATGTCAAAGATCTCTTCCTCGTTGTGAGGATTGTGGAGAATATCGGGGTCGAACCGATGACCTCTTGCATGCCATGCAAGCGCTCTAGCCAACTGAGCTAATCCCCCATGGGATAGAGAAATCGAAGTAGTCCCAGGCAGACTTGAACTGCCGACCTCCACATTATCAGTGTGGCGCTCTAACCAACTGAGCTATAGGACTGTCAGTTTGGTCAGAGGGGGTACCTCTGCCCAGCCTCATACATTCTCTATATATAAACAGCGTGTAGTAAAGAAGCTTGGGTTAAAACTAACCATCTTAACTTCTGTCTAGTCATTCTCTCCAGAAAGGAGGTGTTCCAGCCGCACCTTCCGGTACGGCTACCTTGTTACGACTTAGCCCCAATTACCAGTTTCGCTCTAGGCCGATCCTTGCGGTCACGGACTTCAAGCGCCCCCGGCTTTCATGGCTTGACGGGCGGTGTGTACAAGGCCCGGGAACGTATTCACCGCGCCATGGCTGATGCGCGATTACTAGCGAATCCAGCTTCATGGGGTCGGGTTGCAGACCCCAATCCGAACTGAGGAAGGCTTTTAGGATTAGATGCGCCTTGCGGAACACCATCTCTCTGTACCTCCCATTGTAACACGTGTGTAGCCCCGGACGTAAGGGCCGTGCTGATTTGACGTCATCCCCACCTTCCTCACACCTTACGGTGGCAGTCCAACCAGAGTGCCCAGCTTTACCTGATGGCAACTAGTCGCAGGGGTTGCGCTCGTTATGGCACTTAAGCCGACACCTCACGGCACGAGCTGACGACAACCATGCAGCACCTCCACAGGAGCCCCGAAGGGCCTCATCATCTCTGAATCGTTCTCCTGCAGTTCAAGCCCGGGTAAGGTTCCTCGCGTATCATCGAATTAAACCACATGTTCCTCCGCTTGTGCGGGCCCCCGTCAATTCCTTTGAGTTTCACCGTTGCCGGCGTACTCCCCAGGTGGGATGCTTAACGCTTTCGCTTGGCCGCATACACTATATCGCATACAGCGGGCATCCATCGTTTACCGTGCGGACTACCAGGGTATCTAATCCTGTTCGATACCCGCACCTTCGAGCTTTAGCGTCAGTTATAGCCTCGCCAGCTGCCTTCGCAATCGGAGTTCTTCGTGATATCTAAGCATTTCACCGCTACACCACGAATTCCGCTGACGTCGAATACACTCAAGGAAACCAGTTCGCGACGCACTTCCACGGTTGAGCCGCGGCATTTCACGTCACGCTTAATCTCCAGCCTGCGCTCCCTTTAAACCCAATAAATCCGGATAACGCCCGGACCTTCCGTATTACCGCGGCTGCTGGCACGGAATTAGCCGGTCCTTATTCTTACGGTACATACAAAAAGGGACACGTCCCTCACTTTATTCCCGTACAAAAGCAGTTTACAACCCATAGGGCCGTCATCCTGCACGCTACTTGGCTGGTTCAGACTTCCGTCCATTGACCAATATTCCTCACTGCTGCCTCCCGTAGGAGTTTGGACCGTGTCTCAGTTCCAATGTGGGGGACCTTCCTCTCAGAACCCCTACTGATCGTGGGCTTGGTGGGCCGTTACCCCGCCAACAACCTAATCAGACGCATCCCCATCCCTTAGCGGTAAACCTTTGGTTCATCTTGAATGCTCGCAACGAACAACATAGAGTATTAATTCGACTTTCGCCGGGCTATCCTCTACTAAGGGGAAGGTTGGATACGCGTTACTCACCCGTGCGCCGGTCGCCGACAAAGAAAGCAAGCTTTCTTCTCGCTGCCCCTCGACTTGCATGTGTTAAGCCTGTAGCTAGCGTTCATCCTGAGCCAGGATCAAACTCTTCATTGTAAAATGTTTTATCTCTAAAGTTTTGCTAAAGCAGGAAATGCTGCTTTCAAAATCTTTTATATCTGTCTCAGAACGACTATCCAGTATCAAGTTAAGAATTAAACGGTTTGTTTCTTCTACCCAAGAGTAACCGAAATTACTCTCGCTTCTTGTACTACTTCTGTCTATGTAAATCTTTCAAAGAACTCTTTCTTTAGTGCCTTGCCCGTTGTTAGGCGAAAGCGGATGCAAAGGTACGACTTTTTTCTGAACCACCAAACATTTTACTACTTTTTTTCATAAAAAAATTGCAGGTTTTCGAGTTATTTGACAAACCTTAAAAACTCACCTTATTATATATTATATAGAGAGCAGAGTAATGTAAAAATGACACAAAAAAAAGAATCAATATTTTTTGTATTACTCACTTCTTTTCGTACCTTTGTGCCCAAATTTTAGAAAATAAACATATGTACATGAAGAAAATAATAGCTACCCTACTCGTATTGTTTACCCTGACAGATGCGTATGCCGTACTGAAAGAAAAAGATTTGGAGCAAACTCTGAGCGTGCTACGTACGGAACTAACAGAAAAGCATACCGAACTGCACTCACAGTCGAACGAGCGCAAAGAAGCGGCTAAGAGTATCGTGGACCAACTGAAGGAGACTATCAAAAAAAGCAATCAGAATGCTTTGATGCTCTATTCGCAAAACACGAATTATGTGTTTGACCTGACCTACGCCTGTCATGAGGCTACGGAGCAGTATCAGTCTTTTCAGAAACAACAGTTGCCCTTTAAGGCCTATCTGGAAGAAAGCGACGTAGAGATTGCAAAATACGACAGCCTGATAAACAGTCTGAAGTCAATGCGTCCTGACATGCTGGAAGAACAAGGAAGGACCGACCGCAGTGTCTGTCTGACCCTCGCTATCAATATCCAGAACACACTGATAGAGAACAGAGGACAGGTGGCCAATTATATCTCCTTCTACGAGATGGCTGAGCAACGTCTGAAGAATCTGAATGAGTATGCCAACATGCGATATGATGACATCCAGAAAAGCATCTTCAAAAATGGCGGTGAGAACTACTTTACGGTCATCAAGGAGTTCAGGACCAAACTCACTGAGGCCGAGTCGGTTATCCTGGATAAGTACACGCCCAACAAAGAAGAATCTGACTGGGACAGTTCGGTAATCATCCAGCTCTTTACCATCATTGTTTTTTATATCCTGGTAGCCGTTATCTTAAACCTTATTATATTTAAGTTCCTGCCCAAGCGATTCCACACCAGTGAGTTCCTCAAGAAGCGCTCGTGCGTGATTATGGCGACAACCACCGTTACCTTTGCCGCCATCCTGGGTATCTTGAAAGCAACGCTGAATCAGAATTTCTTCCTCATGGCCAGCAGTCTGCTGATAGAATACGCCTGGTTGCTGAGTGTGATACTGATATCACTGCTCCTCAGAGTAAACGGCCGGCAGATACGCAGTGCGTTCCACATCTACGCTCCCCTGCTCTTTGTGGGATTCATGGTCATTGCATTCCGTATCATACTTATCCCCAGAGAGTTGGTTAACCTGATATTCCCTCCCCTACTCCTGCTCTGCACGCTATGGCAATGGCGTATGATGAGGAAGCACCATCAGAACATTCCACAGTCGGACATGTTCTATACCTATATATCACAGGCAATCTTTATACTGTCATTGATATGTTCATGGGTGGGCTATACACTGATGGCCGTACAGATACTGATATGGTGGATTATGCAGTTGACCTGCATCCTGACAATCACCTGTGTGAGTCAGTATCTGAAACTATACGGCACACGCCGCGGCTTTGAAGAGAAACCTATTACAGAGACATGGGCCTACATGCTATTTTATAAGGTAATGCTGCCCGTGATGGGTGTTCTGTCTGTGATGATCTCTATATACTGGGCTGCCGACGTGTTTAACCTAAGCGATTTGTGCTGGCAGATTTTCAAGAAGCACTTTATCGACCTGGAGAACCTGCAGGTGAGCATCCTGAAACTCTGTATGGTGGTAAACCTGTTCTTCATGTTCAAGTATATAGCAAGTACCATCCTGTCACTGCTGAAGCACCACTACAAAGCAGGCGACCCCTCGACTGCCGCCAGCAGAGAGGTGATGGGACGCAACGTGATTCAAGTACTGGTATGGGGAGTATGGCTGCTGATGTCACTCTCTATCATGAATATCAGCGTGGCATGGTTGCTGGCTATCTCAGGCGGACTGTCAACCGGTATCGGTTTTGCATCGAAAGATATCATCGAGAATATCTACTATGGTGCCTCGCTGATGGCCGGCCGTATCAGTGTGGGCGACTGGATTGAGGTGGACGGCACAAGAGGAAAGGTGACCTCGATTAACTACACGTCAACGATCATTGAGTCTGTATATGGAGAGATTATCACCTTCCAAAACAGTCAGTTGTTTGCCAAGAACTATAAGAACCTGACCAAGAACAACGGTTATATCCTGGCAGTCATCCCATTTGGAGTGGCCTATGGTTCGAACTTGAAACAAGTAACGGATCTGGTAGAGAACGCCGTCAACAATCTACACCATGAATGGATGGATCCTGAGAAGAAGGTGAAGTCGGTGATGAGCGGCATGAACGACTCAAGCGTAGATTTCAAGCTCTTTGTGTGGGCTGATGCCGTGAAGAAATCGTACGTGATCAGTGATGTATTAAAGTGCGTCTATAATACGCTCTATGAGAATGGCATCGAAATACCATTCCCACAGCGCGATATTACTATTAAGAATTTAGAGGAGTTAAAGGAGGTAAGGGTTTAGACGATAGATTAATTCGCCTTGATATAATTAACTATCCACTCTCCTACCTCGCGTGTGCCATATTTCTGTCCGCCTTCAACCTGAATCTCGGGCGTACGGACATTGGCATCGAGCGATGCGTCGACAGCCTTACGGATAAGGGCGCCCTCCTCTTTCAGTCCGAAATGTTCCAACAGCATAGCAGCAGAAAGAATCTGAGCCAAGGGATTGGCCAGGTTCTGACCGGCTGCCTGTGGCCATGAGCCATGGACAGGTTCGAAGAGCGGTGTGTGTTCGCCTAAAGAAGACGAAGGCTGCAAGCCCATTGAACCCGTGATACATGAAGTCTCATCAGTAAGGATATCACCAAAGGTATTCTCTGTCACGATAACATCAAAGAAGCGCGGTTCGGTGAGCACACGCATCGAGGCATTATCAATAAACATATAATCAGTCTGCACCTCGGGATACTGCGGTTCCATCTCCTTGGCAATCTGGCGCCACAAACGACTAGACGCCAAGACGTTGGCCTTGTCCACAACCGTAAGATGCTTACGACGCTGCATAGCCATCTCGAAAGCAACCTTCAGGATACGCTCAATCTCTGGGCGCGTATATACATCGGTATCGTATGCCTTATCATTGTCCTGATATTTTTCCCCGAAGTACATACCACCAGTGAGTTCGCGCAGCACCACGAAATCTGCCCCGCGAAGCAGTTCCTCCTTCAGGGGTGACTTATGCAGGAGGCAGTCGAATGTAGCCACCGGACGCACGTTGGCAAAGAGGCCAAGCTTCTTACGCATAGCCAGCAAACCAGTCTCAGGACGTACCTTCAGCGTGGGGTTATTATCATATTTCAGATCGCCCACTGCCGCAAAGAGCACGGCATCTGCATTCATACACGCCTGATGGGTAGCCTCCGGATAAGGATCACCGCAGGCCTCAATGGCACAGGCACCTACCAACGCTTCCTCGTAAGTAAACTCATGACCGCATTTCTCTGCTACAGCATTGAGCACAGCCACACCTTGTTTCATAATCTCCGGTCCGATACCGTCGCCCGGAAGAATAGCTATTTTTAGTTTCATATCAATTTACTTAGAAGTTATACACTATTTTACTAATTAGGAATCTCGTTTTCGATGATGTTCAGCATCTTGAACGTGGCCTTGATAGCAGCCTCCGTCTGGTCAGCATCCAGTCCGCGTGTGCGCAGGATACCCCCATTATAATGCCAAGAGATGACTGTCTGTACCAAGGCATCGGTACGTCCGCCCGGCGGAATGGTAACCTGATAATTGGCCAAGACAGGAAACGTACGGTTCAGATACTTCTTATAAATATAACGAAGCGCCTTGACAAAAGCGTCATACTGACCATCACCCACAGCACTGCCATCATACTGCTGACCATTGATTTCTACCTTGACATTAGCACCCGGGCGCAGGCCATAAGCCGTAGAGACCATGTAACTGATCAGTTTGACCTTATCCTCGGAACCGTCGTGCTTCAAGACGTCACTGACGATAAAGGGCAGGTCTTCCTGTGTCACAATCTCCTTCTTGTCACCCAGTTCTGTGATACGTTCCGTGACACGGCGTGTCTGCTCAGGCGTGAGTTCCAACCCCAGTTCCTCAAGATTCTTAGCGATATTAGCCTTACCCGAATTCTTTCCCAGGGCATATTCACGCTTACGTCCGAAACGTTCTGGAACCAACTCGTTATAATAAAGCTTATCCTTCGAGTCGCCATCGGCATGCACACCAGCCACCTGCGTAAACACATTCTCACCAACGATAGGCTGGTTGGGGGCTACCGTGATGCCACTAAAGCTCTCGACCATACGTGAGAGGTCATTGAGCTGACTCTCTACAATATTTGTCTTGGCATGGAACTGATCCTTCAGAATAGCCTGAACAGAAGCCATCGGCGCATTACCACAACGCTCACCCAGCCCATTCACGGTGACATGCAGCCCCTTGGCACCACTCAATACGGCTGCCAAGGAATTACTTACCGCAAGGTCGTAATCATTATGTGCATGGAAATCAAAATGGACATCAGGATAACGCTTTATCATCTTACGGAAATACTCGATGACCTGCAAAGGGTTCATCACGCCAAGGGTGTCAGGGAGCATGAAACGCTGGACCCCTCCCTGTTTCCCCAAGGGGGAGGAAGAGGTTATTGCATCCATCAGTTGATATACATACTCTGGGGAGTCCTTCATGCCGTTAGACCAGTCCTCCAGATAGAGATTCACACTGATGCCCTTGCTGGCAGCATATTCCACTTCACTAAGAATATCGTTGATATGCTCTTCTGGCGTCTTGTGCAACTGATGAGTGCAGTGTTTCAGTGAACCCTTGGCCAACAAGTTTACGACACGACCGCCACAACTGTCAATCCAGTCGATGCTCTGTCCACCATCAACAAAGCCTAAGACCTCAACACGACTCAAGAGTCCCATCTTCTGGGCATAGGCACATATTTTGGAGACGGCCTCGTGTTCTCCCTCAGAGACACGTGCAGAAGCCACCTCGATACGGTCTACGTTGACATCGGAGAGCAGTTTGCGCGCCATCACCAACTTCTCGTGAGGCAGGAACGACACGCCATTGGTCTGTTCGCCATCACGGAGCGTGGAGTCCATAATCTCCACAAAGGGCAAAATGCGCTGATACGTATTCAGTTTCTCTGGTGTTCCCATTTTTCTATCTTATCTTTATTGGCCACGAGGAAATCGATATCATCAAGACCATTCATCAGACAGTGCTTCTTATAGCCATTAATATCAAAATGCTCGCTATTGCCAGTTGCTTTATTGGTCACGGTCTGATTAGGCAGATCAACCTCGACCTGAGTATCGGGATTATTCTGAATTGTCTGGAAGAGTTCCTGCAGAAAGTTTTCGCTCACCTGCACAGGAAGAACAAAGTTATTCAGTTCGTTGTTCTTATGGATATCAGCAAAAAAGCTGCTGATAACCACACGAAAGCCATAGCCAGCGATAGCCCAGGCGGCATGTTCACGACTGCTACCAGAACCAAAATTCTTACCTGCCACGAGGATACATCCTTTGTACTTCGGGTCATTGAGAACAAAATCCTCAACGATACTGCCATCGGGACGATAGCGCCAGTCACGGAAGAGATTATCGCCAAAGCCCTCTTTATCCGTGGCTTTCAGGAAACGGGCGGGAATGATCTGGTCTGTATCTACGTTCTCTAAAGGTAAGGGCACGCAGGTAGATGTGATGATGTCAAATTTCTGTTTCATAATAATGTACGTGGATCAGTGATTACTCCAGTGACTGCTGCAGCGGCAGCTACAAGGGGGGAACAGAGGATGGTGCGTGCACCAGGTCCCTGACGGCCCTCAAAATTACGGTTGCTCGTTGATACGGCATACTTGTCTGCAGGAACCTTGTCATCGTTCATCGCCAAACAGGCTGAGCAACCAGGCTGACGGATTTCAAAGCCTGAAGCTTCGAGAACCTTATCAAGTCCTTCCTCACGAATCTGCTTGTCAACAGCCCATGAGCCAGGTACCAGCCATGCCACCACATCAGCAGCCTTTTGACGTCCTTTCACGATAGACGCAAAGGCACGGAAGTCCTCGATACGGCCGTTGGTACAGGCGCCCAGGAAGACATAGTCAATCTTCTTGCCCAACAGTTTCTCACCTTCCTTGAAGCCCATGTACTGCAAAGATTTATTAAAATTGGCATCACCCTCAGCAGGAATTGACTCTGTAATACCGATTCCCATACCGGGATTGGTGCCATAAGTGATACGAGGTTCGATATCCGCAGCATCAAACACCAGTTCCTTATCAAACACAGCGTCATCGCCACTTTTCAGCGTGCGCCAATAGGCCATGGCCTTATCCCAATCCTCACCCTTGGGGGCGTATTCCTTACCTTTTATATAATCAAAGGTCACGTTGTCAGGAGCTATGAAACCTCCACGCGCCCCCATCTCAATAGAAAGGTTACAGAGCGTCAGGCGACCTTCCATCGACAGGTTCTTAACCACTTCACCTGCATACTCAACAAAATATCCCGTGGCACCACTGGTTGTCAGTTTCGCCATGAGATAGAGGGCAACATCCTTGGCCGTCACTCCCCTACCCAACTGTCCGTTGATGGTGATTCGCATAGACTTTGGTTTCTGCTGCAGGATACATTGTGAAGCCATGACCATCTCGACCTCACTGGTACCGATACCGAAAGCAACAGCACCCATGGCACCATGGGTAGAGGTATGAGAGTCGCCACATACAATCGTCATACCGGGCAACGAGAGTCCTTTCTCCGGACCTACCACATGGATGATGCCATTATCTTTTGACATCATACCAAAATGCTTCAAGCCAAACTCACGGGCATTTCGTTCCAAGGTATCCACCTGTTTCTTTGAGACAGGGTCGGCAATTGGCTTATCCTGATCATGAGTAGGCGTGTTATGGTCGGGCATACAGACAATCTGTTCCGGACGGAAACACTTTAAGCCCCTGGCACGCATACCATCGAAGGCCTGTGGTGAAGTCACCTCATGACAGTAGAGGCGATCAATATAAAGTTGTGTGGGACCATCGGTCACGGTCTGTACCACATGGGCGTCCCATATCTTATCGAAAAGTGTGTTCATTCTGCTTTCTTGAATTTATTGATACAGTCTATATAGGCTTCCACGGAAGCGGTCACAATGTCGGTATTAGCACCAAAGCCATAGTACAAAGCACCCTGGTACTCTACCTGCATATGTACCTTACCTACATCATCAGACCCCTTGGAGATAGCCTGAATGGTGAATTCCTTTAATGTCATGTGCTTCATAATAATCTTCTTCAGAGCCTTGATAGCGGCATCCACCGGACCATTGCCACTGGATGCAGCCTCAAACTTCTGTCCACTGATATCCAGTCCGATAGAAGCCACGCTCTTCACGCCCTTACCCGTGGTAACCTGCAGGAAGTCGAGTTTCACAGCATGTTGCTCAGCCGTATCGGCACCCGCTAACATCAGCACATCGGCATCGCTTACCTCTTTTTTCAAATCGGCCAGAGCCAGGAATTTCTCGTAAATCTTATCGACCTTCTCCTCATCGCTCACGTCAACGCCATTGATATGCAGACGATGTTTCAAGGCAGCACGACCACTACGTGCGGTCAATACAATAGAGTTGTCGTCAATACCAACATCCTTAGGATCCATAATCTCATAGGTCTGCACGTTCTTCAACACACCATCCTGATGGATACCGCTGGAATGAGCAAAAGCATTACGTCCTACGACAGCCTTATTGGGCTGGACAGGCATATTCATAAGACTGGAAACCAAACGAGATGTAGGATAGATTTTCTGTGTGTTGATATTGGTCTCGATATCGATTGACTTGTGACATTTCAATATCATGGCAATCTCCTCCAAACTAGTATTACCGGCGCGTTCACCTATACCATTGATTGTGACCTCAACCTGACGGGCACCATTGAGCACACCTTCAAGCGTGTTGGCCGTAGCCATACCTAAGTCATTGTGACAGTGGGTGGAAATGATAGCACGATCGATATTATCAACATGCTCCTTCAGATAACGTATTTTCTGTCCAAACTCTTCAGGCAGACAATAGCCTGTCGTATCTGGGATGTTGACCACCGTGGCACCGGCCTTGATGACGGCCTCAACGACACGAGCCAGGTACTCATTGTCCGTTCGTCCGGCATCCTCGGCATAGAACTCGACATCGTCCACAAAACGGCGCGCATACTTCACCGCAGCTACAGCTCGCTCAAGAATCTCCTCACGCGTGCTATTGAACTTGAACTTGATATGCTCGTCACTTGTGCCGATACCGGTATGGATACGTTTGTGCTTGGCATACTTCAACGCTTCGGCTGCCACGTCAATATCGCGCTGTACAGCTCTGCTTAACGCACAGATAACAGGCCAAGTGACGGCCTTTGAAATCTCAATTACCGAATTAAAATCGCCCGGACTACTGATAGGGAATCCTGCTTCAATCACGTCAACGCCCAACTGCTCCAAGGCCTTAGCCACCTGAATCTTCTCTACGGTGTTCAACTGGCATCCAGGCACCTGTTCACCATCGCGCAGTGTCGTGTCGAAAATAAACAATCTGTCACTCATCTTAGTTTCTTTTTATGTCGTTAAATCGTTATGACGTTATACGAAAAAAGCCTTTCACACTCGGAAGTGAGAAAGGCTCTTGTATGATTCAAATGTATGTTAGCATTTACCTGCTCTATATATACGCCTCATCACTTCCGACCACATAGTTGCAGTCGAATAATAATAATGGCGTTTAGTAGGCTCTGCTGTATCATTTTAATACTTTTTTCTTCTTTTCGGCTGCAAATTTACATATTTCCAGCCAATCATGCAAATAAATCGATACTTTTTTTACATCTGAGGCAACTCTAACCACTTAACGTAGCAGAAATCCTGACGATGAGGCAGATTCTTGTTCTTTGGATACATACGTACTGAACACTTGTACGCACCAGCCTGATGAGGAGCCAGCTTAGCTTCGAATACAAAGTTATTGCCTTCACGACCCACCATCTTCAATGGTTCGATAGAGTAGATACGCTCTTCACCTTCCTTGTTGACAAATACATTGACCTTCTCCAGTCCAACGGCATCTTCAAGTCCCTGCTCATCTATGACATAACGGAGTGTGTACTCCTGACCTGTCTCGAGACCCGTTGAAGGAATATTCCACTCGGCAGAAACAACATTGATGCTATCCCAACGCTCAGCAACTGTTTCCTTCCACTGAGCAATATCCTTAGCCAACTGGTTGTTGTTCTTAGAGATTTCCTTGAAACGCTTTGCTTCTTTTACATAGAACTTATCATAGTAATCATCGAGCTGACGCTTCATGGTGTAGTGAGGAGCAATGAGAGCGATAGAGTTCTTGATAACCTTCACCCAGCCTTCACTGATACCCTTCTTGTTCTTATTATAATAAAGAGGTATAATCTCGTTCTCGAGCAAGCCATAGATAGTAGCTGCATCAAGACGGTCCTGATAGCCCTGAGTCTGATAGGTGCGCTTCTCGGTAAGAGCCCATCCAGCACCCTCACGATAGCCCTCAAGCCACCAGCCATCTTTCACGGAGAGGTTGACAACACCATTCATCTCGGCCTTCTCACCAGAGGTACCAGAAGCCTCAAGAGGACGTGTAGGCGTGTTCATCCAGATATCAACACCTGATACAAGGCGGCGAGCCAACAGGAAGTCATAGTCCTCAAGGAAGATAATCTTACCCAGGAACTCAGGACGCTGAGAAATCTCGTAGATACGCTTAATCAGACCCTGACCAGCACCATCTGCGGGGTGAGCCTTACCTGCAAAGAGGAAAATAACGGGATGTTCGGGATCGTTTACAATCTTAGACAGACGAGCCTCGTCCATGAACAACAGATGTGCACGCTTATAGGTAGCAAAACGGCGGCAGAAGCCAATGACCAGCGCATTGGGGTTCATCTTATCAAGCAGAGCAACCACACGAGAGGGATCACCCTGATTCTTGAGCCATGTATCACGGAACTGCTCCTTGATATAGTCGAACAACTTATTCTTCAGGGCCATACGGGTCTCCCAAATCTCCTCATCGGGACAATTGTAGATACCGTGCCAGATTTCCTCGTTTGACTGGTCGCTCATATGTTTGGTATCAAAGTACTTTGCATAGACACGGCGCCACTCGGTAGCACACCATGTGGGGAAGTGTACACCATTGGTGACATAGCCCACGTGATTCTCCTCGGGATAATAGCCGTTCCAGATGCCGGCAAACATCTTCTGTGAAACCCAGCCGTGGAGCATAGATACGCCATTAACCTCCTGACAAGTGTTGCAAGCGAAAGTTGACATACAGAACTTCTCACCGTGGTCATCAGGATTTGTACGACCCATACCGATAAACTCATCCCAAGAGATACCCAACTTCTGAGGATAACCTCCCATATACTTACCGAAGAGGCCCTCATCAAAGTAGTCGTGTCCTGCAGGAACAGGTGTGTGTACGGTATAGAGACCGCTGGCACGAACCAGTTCCATGGCCTGGTTGAAGGTCAGTCCTTCCTCGATATAGTCGCACAGACGCTGCAGGTTACAAAGAGCAGCATGTCCCTCGTTACAATGATAAATATCCTTCTTGATACCCAGTTTCTTCAGGGTGAGCACACCACCGATACCGAGCAGGATTTCCTGCTTCAAGCGGTTCTCCCAGTCACCACCATAAAGTGAGTGAGTGATAGGCTTGTCGTATTCTGAGTTCATATCATTATCGGTATCGAGCAGATACAGCTTGATACGACCCACGTTGACACGCCAAATATAAGCATGAACCGTATAGTTCATATAAGGAACGTCAACCACCATTGGCTGTCCGTTCTCGTCAAGCTGGCGCTCAATAGGCAGCGACGTAAAATTCTGAGCCTCATAGTTGGCAATCTGCTGTCCATCCATTGACAGGCTCTGGGTGAAGTAGCCGAAACGATAGAGGAAGCCAATGGCACACATATCAACATTTGAGTCAGAGGCCTCTTTCAGATAGTCACCGGCCAACATGCCAAGACCACCAGAGTAAATTTTCAGGGCAGAGTGCATACCATACTCCATAGAGAAGTATGCTACAGAAGGGCGCTTTGCATCGGGCTTTACGTCAACATAAGCACGAAACATCTTATATACATCCTTGATACGCTTCATCAGAGCCTTGTCCTTGACAATCTCTTCCTTACGCGAAAAGCTCAGACGCTCGAGCAACATCACGGGGTTGTGCTTCACGTCGTGATAGAGTTCTGGATCGAGGTCACGGAAAAGGTCACGAGCCTCATAGTTCCATACCCACCACAAGTTGTGTGCAATCTCACCAAGGCATTTCAACTCCTCTGGCAGACGAGATTTTACAATCATCTCCTTCCATTGAGGAGCATTCACGTAGTCAGCTTTAATTTTCATATCTTTACTTATTAAGGGATTTTACATTGAATAACACTAACTTCTGGCAACGACCTTCTTCAAAGCTATGTCGTATGCCTCATAATAATACTTGATAAATTCTTTCCAAAGAGCTTTTTTAGAGAGTGTCTCAGCAGCCTTACGACAAGCATCGACCTCTGTTTTAGACATCGTTGAGAATTCCGCTACAGTGTCCTTGATATAGTCGGCCACCTCAGAATAGTTATAGTCTGTACGATGTATCACACGTACACCATCCTGCAACTGACCTTCATGTCCAAATTCCTTATTGGCCCACAGTCCGAAACCAGCCAAATCAGTAGTAATACAAGGCACTTTAAATGCTACGGCCTCAAGCGGGGTATAGCCCCAAGGCTCGTAGTAAGAGGGATATATACACAGGTCATTACCCAAGACAACATCATAATAGGTAAGATTCATGATGCCATCACGACCATCCAGATAATCGGGCAGAAAAACCACCTTAACATTATCTTCATGACGATTGTGCATATCGTAATACTTCATCATATTAAGCACACTGTCGTGACCCATATTATGAAGCCAGTGAGTAACCTGCGGAACCTCCAAGGGAGTATCATAGGACTTACCACTTTCCAGTCTCTCCTGCAAGTCCTTACGAGGCTCACCTACCCAACCGGGCACAACAATGAAAGCAAGAACCTTTTTCTTCAGGTCACGGTCACGCAGCAGGCGGTTCATGGCTTCTACAAACACATCGATACCCTTATTGCGGAACTCATACCGGCCAGAGGTTGAAACAATAATCGTCTCATCATCCAGATTCTCACCCAACAGCGCATTGGCCACCTGCAACATCTTCTGACGTGCAGCCTTACGTTTCTTTGTAAACGAGGCAGCCTTTGGCACAAAACTATTGTCAAAGCCATTAGGAAGTACCACATCAACAGGTTTATCCAGCAATTCCTTGCACTCATTGGCTGTGATATCGCTCACTGTTGTGAAGCAGTCGACATGCCATGCCGTCTGTTTCTCAATAGAATGCTTTGACTGCATATTCAGTTCCTCAGCCATCTGATCACCATTATAGGCAAAAAGATAATCATAGAGAGGTTTCTGATTACCGGCAATAGAACGACCAATACTTGTAGCGTGGGTTGTAAAGACGGTGGCTATCTGTGGCAACTTGTTCTTAATATAGAGAGCACCAAGACCACACATCCATTCATTAGCATGGTAAACCACCTTCTGCTTACTTGAAAGAGAGTGATGATAGAAACTTTCTACAACCAATCCGGCTGCATATGAGAACATTGAAGCCTCATCATAGTCACCATAAGCATGAAGGGAGTCCACACGATAATTCTCCCACAACCAAGTATAAATCTCGTTTTTCTTTTCGAAATACGGTGTAAAATCCACCAGGACTGCGATAGGTTCGCCTGGTACAGTCCAACGTCCTACCCTGACTTTAAGTCCCTGCTCCTTAGCCTCCCACTGCCATTCAGCAAAGAGAGAAGGTTCTTCACGGAAATATGGGCTCTCTTTTTCTTTCCAGAAATCAGGGCCAATAAAGATGATCTTATCTTCAAATTTTTCCTGCAAGGTTTTTGCCCGGGTTGAAAGGACGGTGTAGATGCCACCAACTTTATTACAAACCTCCCAACTCGATTCAAAGATATAGTCTGGAGTTAATAGCTTTTTATTCATTTTACACGTTTTATATGGCTGCAAAGATACTTAAAATAATATTAAATCTAGCAAAAACTCCAAACTATTTTCCCGTTTTTCAGAAATAATTGATTTAAATCTGCTAACTTTGTATTCTAAACAAGAAAAAAATGAGAGCTATCTTGATAAGTATCTGTGCTTTATGGAGTTTCGCAACCTATGCACAAAGCGATAAGACAACATTTCACACCTATTTATATAATAAAGAGTACAAAGTGTATTTGCGAATCAACTTCTATGATCAGGATGTTATTATTCCCGACCAAGACTTGCTTGGTCCCCTACCCGGCTACCTGGGCAAAGAGCGTAACAGTTTCTGTTGGCCTATTGTCAGCGCGAAAGTCAAAGGAAACAAGGCTCACCTGCAAATGGTAAATGACTACGGCAGTGAGGATCTTGAAGCCACATTGACACGCGAGAACGATAGCATCTATGTATTAAAGCAAGGCAAAGGCTCTACCTTAAAGGTGCCTAATGACGGCAAATGGCAGAAGTTGCCAAGCACTCTGCCATTTGTCAGACCTAAACGTCAATAAGTAAGTATCTCAACACCGTGGTCCGTCATGACCAATGTATGCTCCCATTGGGCACTGGGTTTCTCATCTTCCGTGATAACCTCCCATCCATAGGGATCATCGGCATCAATAAATACGCGCCACGTACCCATATTAATCATTGGTTCGATAGTGAATACCATACCTGGCACGAGTAGCATACCCGTACCACGATGTCCGTAGTGGTTCACCTCCGGATCTTCATGGAACTGAAGTCCTACACCATGACCGGCCAAGTCGCGTACGATACCATAGCCATATTTCTTGCAATGCTTCTCAATAGCATGACCGATATCACCTACAAAACCCCAAGGCTTGGCAGCCTCCATACCTATCTCCAAGCATTCCCTGGCAACACGTACTAACTGTTCCTTTTCAGGTGTTGTCTTACCGATAATAAACATGCGAGAGGCATCGGCATAATAGCCATCCAAGATGGTGGTGAAATCGACATTGATGATATCGCCTTCCTCCAACACATCCTCTTCTTTAGGAATACCATGACATACCACCTCATTAATACTGGTACACACACTCATGGGGAATCCCTCATAATTCAAGCAGGCTGGAATGGCATGATGCTCTTCGCATACCTTCCGGCAAAGCTGGTCAATCTCCAGCGTACTCATGCCTGCATGAATAGTTGCTGCCACAGCATCTAGAACTGCAGTGTTTACCACACCAGCCCTACGGATGCCCTCAATCTGTTCTGGAGTCTTTATCAACTCACGGGTAGGAACAAGCTTTCCCTTGTTCTCCCAATACATAATCTGCTTATCAAATTCCGTTGGTTCCTGTCCTGACAGACAGTGCCATCTACGCTTTTTTACCATTATCTTCTATTGTCTTTTGCGAAAATTCCGTAATAGTGTTAATCAATGCGCCCTGATTACCCATATCGTAACGAAGACCTTTCAGGCGGAAGCCTATCATACCGGAGCGCTTTCTGACAGCTTCCAACGCCTCTGTCAATCCGATTTCCTTTGTCATATCACCCTCAGCGTCGGCTGCAGCTATATCTGCCTCCAACTGGGCAAACACCTCAGGTGTCAGGATATATTGTCCGAATACCGAACAGTATTCCTTGTCGCCCTGCTTATTCTTCACACCAAGGAACTCCTCTGCATAACTGGCCTTAGGCTTTTCTACGAAAGCATGAACGTGCATGATGCGCTCGTCCTTATCCTCCCATACGCCAGACATAATACCGAAATGGCTCACAGTTGACACAGGAACGGGATATAAGCCAAGAATCAGGCGATTATAGCGTTCGTATGCTTCAATAAGCTGCAGGGCACAGGGTTTATTAGATGTAGAACGGCTCAGGGTATCACCGAGCATCAGCAATACAGGTTCGTTGCCTGCAAAATGTGCAGCCTGATAAACGGCATGACCGAAGCCACGCTTTTCTGTCTGATAGACATAGCGCAAGCGTTTGCCAATATCCAAGATCCTGTTCTCATACTCCTGACACTCTGCATTCAACTTACTTAAATGCTCTTGCGTCAAAGGACGTTCGAAGAAATCAGTATACAGTTGACGTTCTTCCTCACTGCCAAGTACCAGGCAAATCTCCTCAATACCACTCTGCACCAGTTCTTCCAGCAGAATCAGGATAACTGGGCGCACCATGCCATCAGGACAAGGTATAGGGAAGAAATCTTTTTTCTGACAACGCGTCGCAGGATAGAGACGAGTACCAAAGCCTGCCACAGGAATGATTGCCTTACGTACTGTATGAACAGGATTAATCGTCAGACTATATGCAGGCATACCCTCCGCCTTCAGATAGTCGACCAACTGCTGCTGACAATCCGCATCCTTAGCCAGGAACTGCACCGAACCGTCACCATGCGAACCTACACCCTTCCCGCCATAAGTCAGAGCTTTGATATGTTCATCAGCAAGAACAGCCTTGAGTTTCGGAGCACGCAACTCCTCCGGACAAAGGGGAGCCACTTGTTCATCAAATACCTTTTCAGTTTCTGTCATCAGCATACCAAGACGCTCAATCTCGCCCTCAGCCATAAACTTAATTGCACGATTGATAATATCCTGATTATGTTGTCCCAATGCATCATGCAACTTCTGTTCGCGCTCATTGGAGGCAAAAGGATAGGCTTTATTCAAGTCGGCCAGAATCTTAATGGTATTCTTTTTACCACAAAGGTCAGCGAAGACCCAATAAAGAGGTTTCTTGACATTCAGGGTCTGAACCTCGATCTCATCGCCATCGAACTTCATCAGACTAGGCTTCACACCGAAGGCACATGCCTGATCCAGACGTCCACAACGCGAAGAGGTACGCAACTCACCTACATAAGCGATATTCATCTCGCCCATGGTGTTCAGATTCAAGTTATACAGCAAGTTGAACGCACGAGCTACCAACACACAGATAGCTGCCGATGACGACAGGCCGCTCTTCATTGGGAGCGTCATATCCGTGATATTAATACTCACGCCACCGACCTTATACCATTCCAGCATATAAGATGCCACACCAGCACAGTAGCAGAAGAAGTTCTTGGAACGTGCCACACGTTTCAGTTCCTGTTCATCCATTCTACACGAGAAATCTGCGTTCTCGCCAGATTCATTCAGGAAAGAGCACTTCACCTCAAACATTGAGGACTTCTCCACTTCTGCAT
The DNA here is from genome assembly GCF_022024115.1 of Prevotella communis. Classification (NCBI taxonomy): domain Bacteria; kingdom Pseudomonadati; phylum Bacteroidota; class Bacteroidia; order Bacteroidales; family Prevotellaceae; genus Prevotella; species Prevotella communis. The sequence goes on along the minus strand of NZ_CP091792.1, from coordinate 1,166,635 downwards.
ATATACCTTGTTCAATACCAGTAACGATGGCAGCACCAGGCTCGATATCGGCATTCATGGTACGATAATGGCCTGCCCAGTCTGTGTGTTCTCCAAACAGGCACAAACGGCCTGGCACAAATAGCTTTATCATAGTTTTGTAACTTAAATCTAAAATGACACGTGCAAAGGTAATCAAAAAATTACTGCCCACCAAATTTAGTGGGCAGTAATTTGATATTTAACTGATTATCTACTCTTTATCGAGCAAAATCTTCATCATTTCCACAGCAGCCTTAGCCACAGAGGTACCAGGACCAAAGATAGCAGCCACACCGGCCTTATACAGGAAGTCATAGTCCTGAGCAGGAATAACACCACCTGCAATGACCATGATATCCTCACGACCCAGCTTCTTCAGCTCTTCAATAAGCTGAGGAATGAGTGTCTTGTGACCTGCAGCCAGAGACGAAGCACCAACAACATGGACGTCATTCTCCACAGCCTCGCGTGCGGCCTCGGCAGGTGTCTGGAACAGTGGTCCCATATCTACGTCGAAACCACAGTCGGCATAACCCGTAGCAACTACCTTAGCACCACGATCGTGACCATCCTGCCCCATCTTAGCGATGAAAATACGAGGACGACGACCTTCTTTCTCTGCGAACTCATCAGTCAGCTTACAAGCCAACTCAAATTCGCTATCATTCTTAGACTCTGAACTGTACACGCCTGAAATTGTTCTGATTACTGCTTTATAACGACCTACGATCTCTTCGCAGGCATCTGAAATCTCACCAAGGGTACAACGCAACTGAGCGGCTTTTACTGCCAGGTCGAGCAGGTTGTTCTCGCTCTTACGACCCTCATTGAAATCACGGACACACTCCGTGATGGCCTTGAGCGCAGCCTGACAAGCAGCCTCGTCGCGGGTAGAGCGAACCTCCTTCAGGCTCTCCTCCTGCTGCTTGCGTACAGCGGTGTTATCAACCTCAAGGATATCAATAGGATCCTCGTGCTCCAAACGATACTTGTTGGTACCAACAATGGTCTGGACACCACTGTCGATACGAGCCTGCGTACGGGCAGCAGCCTCCTCGATACGCATCTTAGGCAGACCGGTCTCGATGGCCTTAGCCATACCACCCAGCTTCTCAATCTCCTGGATATGCTCCCAAGCCTTGTGAACCAGTTCGTTGGTCAGGGTCTCAACATAGTAAGAACCAGCCCACGGGTCAATCTGTTTACACACCTTAGTCTCGTTCTGGATATAAATCTGGGTGTTACGAGCGATACGAGCCGAGAAGTCGGTAGGCAGAGCGATAGCCTCATCAAGGGCATTGGTATGCAGCGACTGGGTGTGACCCAGCACAGCAGCCATAGCTTCGATACAGGTACGGCCTACGTTATTGAATGGGTCCTGCTCGGTGAGTGACCATCCTGATGTCTGCGAGTGAGTACGCAGCGCCAGCGACTTAGGATTCTTGGCACCGAAGCTCTTTACAATCTTAGCCCACAGCAGTCGGCCTGCACGCATCTTGGCAATCTCCATAAAGTGGTTCATACCGATAGCCCAGAAGAACGAGAGTCGAGGAGCAAAAGCATCCACATCGATACCCGCATTCACACCCGTACGCAGGTAGTCCATACCATCTGCCAAGGTGTAAGCCAACTCGATATCAGCTGTAGCACCAGCCTCCTGCATGTGATAACCTGAGATAGAGATGCTGTTGAACTTAGGCATTTTCTGCGAGGTATATTCGAAGATATCAGCGATAATCTTCATGGAGAATGCAGGTGGGTAGATATAGGTGTTACGCACCATGAACTCCTTCAGGATATCGTTCTGGATAGTTCCAGCCATCTCCTCGAGCTGAGCGCCCTGTTCCAGACCAGCTACGATGTAGAATGCCAGGATAGGCAGCACAGCACCGTTCATGGTCATTGACACAGACATCTTATTCAAGGGGATACCGCTGAAGAGCACCTTCATATTCTCCTCGTTACAGATGGACACACCCGCCTTACCCACATCGCCCACTACACGAGCGTTATCAGGGTCGTAACCACGGTGTGTAGGCAGGTCGAAAGCCACAGAAAGACCCTTCTGTCCAGAAGCCAGGTTACGGCGATAGAAGGCATTCGACTCTTCAGCCGTTGAGAATCCGGCATACTGACGGATGGTCCAAGGCTTGAAGGGGTACATCATCGAATACGGACCACGCAGATAGGGAGGGATACCAGCTGTAAAGTCGAGGTGCTCCATACCCTCAAGGTCTTCCTTTGTATAAACTGGACGAACCTCGATGTGCTCTGGGGTCTTCCAGTTGGCCTCAATACCATTATCTTTAATCCACTTGGCACCATCCTGAGCCTTGATGCCTGCATAGATATCAATATCTTTAAACTGTTTACGCATAATTCAAGTCTCCTATTCTTTAAATACCAAGTTTCTGATTATATTCCTTCAAAGTCTCGAGTACGTTGCACTTTACGTGAACAAAGTTCTCGATGCCGGCAGCCTTCAGGTCTTCCATGCAGGCAGGCGCACCAGCCACTACGAACATGGCGCGACCATCGAGGTACTTAAAGGCAGGGATAGCATACTCGGCATACTCATCATCGCTCGAGCAGATAACCACGATATCGGCCTTAGCTTCCAAAGCAGCATCAACACCCTCTTCAACGGTCTTGAATCCAAGGTTATCAATCACCTTATAGCCAGCACAAGCCAGGAAGTTGCACGAGAACTGTGCACGAGCCTGACGCATGGCCAGATTACCAATGGTCAGCATAAAGGCTGTAGGCACCTTGGTCTCCTCGGTATGGATACGGAGGTCTTCGAAATCAGCAGCCAGACGAGTAGTCTCAATAGCCTTGAATGGCACACTCTCCTCACCATGATGATGCACGCCACCACAACCACAGTTATGCTTATAGGCACGCTTACCCTCACTCTTCTCCGTGAAGTTGGGGAACTGGTTGGTACCCAACAGGAACTCCTTACGCTTGGCAGCATCGCCGTGGCGCTTCACGTTGGTAGCATTGATATCGTCCTGAATAGTTCCAGCCTTGATGGCAGCGAGGAAACCTCCCTCTTCTTCCACCTTCAGGAATATCTTCCAGGCCTCAGTAGCCAAAGCATCAGTCAGATGCTCAATATAATAAGAACCTGCTGATGGGTCGACGATACGGTCAAAATGGCTCTCCTCCTTAATCAGTAACTGCTGGTTGCGGGCAATACGCTCCGAGAAGTCGGTAGCCTCCTCGTAAGGTGCATCGAATGGTGTTACCACCATCGAGTGAACACTACCCAGGGCAGCACTCATCGCCTCGGTCTGCGAACGCAACAGGTTAACATAGCTGTCGAACAGCGTCTGGTTATAAGTAGAGGTAGTAGCGTTGATAATCATCTTGCAGGCGCAGTCACACTTAGGCTCATACTGCTTTACAATCTGAGCCCAGAGCAAACGGGCGGCACGGAACTTGGCAATCTCCATGAAATAGTTCTCGCTAACGCCCATATTGAACTTGATGCTCTTCGCAGCAGTATCAACATCAACACCAGCATCAGTCAACTGCTGCAGATATTCGTTACCCCAAGCCAACGCATAGCCCAACTCCTGTACGATATAAGCACCAGCATTATTAAAGGCATCACTATGAACTACAATACCACGGAAGTTGGGATACTCCTTGAGCGACTCGGCCAGCTTAGGCCCGAATGCCAGGATAGGCGACACATCCTTACCCTTGAGTACCATTTTCTTCATGGGGTCCCATTCGATAGAGCCCACAATCTTATCCTTGTCGTATCCTTTCTTCTGCCAATAGGTTTTGAGGATTTCTGCCAGTTCGAGCGAATGACGCTGACAGGTAGAGAAGTTCACCTCAACATACTCACAATAGATACCCTCGAGCAAAGTCTCGACTGTATCCATAGATACCATATTACCAGGAATCTTGAAACCTAACGAGTCGATACCCTTATTCAGGATGTCGAGTGCCTTAGCGTTTGCAGCCTTTGGATCGCTGGCATCAATATTCTGACGGACATACCACTCATTTGAGTCCTTCTTGTTTCCACGTACAAACGGAAACTCTCCAGGGAGAGCATCTGGTGTCTTCAGGTTCGCCAAATCTTCACGGCGGTAGAAAGGTTGTACATTAAAACCTTCGTTGGTTCTCCATACCAAGCGTTTCTGGAAGTCGGCACCTTTCAGGTCAACCTCAATCTTGTCGAGCCATTCCTGTTTGGTCGGCGCAGTGAACTCGGTAAAGAGCTTCTCCTTTTTGTTTGACATAATTTCTTAGAGTATTATTAATATAAGTTTTAAGTTCTAGATTGCAAAGATAAGCAGAATATCTGAAACCAACAAACGAAAAGAGGGAAAAAATCATATTTATTTTTTTATTATTCACAATTATTTCTTACTTTTGCACCATTATGACAAACAAGCAACAAGAATACGACGAGTTAATACCACAATTGGCATCACTCATCGAGGGCGAGAAAGAAGAGATGAGCGTACTGGCAAATGTCAGCGCAGTGTTGAAGGAACGATTCGGCTGGTTCTGGATAGGATTCTATCTGGAGCGTGAAGGCGAATTGCGCCTTGGTCCGTTTCAGGGCACATTAGCTTGCATGCATATTAAAATAGGAAGAGGCGTCTGTGGCACCTCCTTCGAACAGCAGCAGAGCATCGTTGTACCAGATGTAGAGCAGTTCCCTGGTCACATTGCCTGTTCCAGTTTGTCGCGTTCAGAGATCGTCGTTCCCATTTTCGACAAAGCGCACCATCCCGTTGGCGTTCTTGACATCGACAGTACAGAGCTCAACACCTTTGACGAGTGCGACAGACAGAATCTAGAGCGCGTTTGCGAGATTATCACCAAGACATTATATTCATGAACACGCAGACTATCTTTGCCAAACTGATAGCCCAAAGCCTGAATCTGAGTGTTGAGGCTGTGGGCAACACCTTATCTTTATTAGAGGAAGGATGCACCATTCCTTTCATCTCGCGCTACAGGAAAGAACGCACAGGTGCGCTCGATGAAGTGCAGATTGCAGCCATCAGCGACGAAAACGAGCGCCTGAAGGAAATTCAGAAGCGTAAGGAGACAGTCATCAAGACGATTACAGATCAGGAGAAAATGACACCTGAGCTACAGAAGCGCATTGAGCAATGCTGGGACAGCACGGAATTGGAAGATATCTACCTGCCTTTCAAGCCCCGCCGACGCACACGTGCGCAAGTGGCTCGCGAGCAAGGACTTGAACCCTTAGCCCAGATTCTGATGGTGCAACGCGAACGCGACCCTGAACGTGCTGCACAGGCCTTTGTAAAAGGCGACGTAAAGGATGCAGAGACAGCTATTAAAGGAGCTCAGGACATCATAGCAGAGATGGTAAGTGAGGACGAACGTTCACGTCAACAGCTGCGTGGTGCCTATCGTCGTACAGCTATCATCACGTCAAAAGCAGTAAAAGCAAAGGCCGACACGGACGAAGCCGCGAAATATCACGACTACTTTGACTGGCACGAGCCATTGAAACGCTGTTCGAGCCATCGTTTACTGGCAATGCGCAGAGGTGAGAACGAAGGCATTTTACGCCTGAGTATCGACCCCATCGACGATGATGAATGTATCGAGCGTCTGCAACGTCACTATGTTTACGGACATACACCTTGCGGAGATTTGGTAGCCGAGGCTGTAGAGGATAGTTACAAGCGTCTCCTGAAGCCCAGCATTGAGACTGAATTTGCCAATCTGAGCAAGGAGCAGGCCGACGAAGAAGCAATCCGAGTGTTTGCAGAGAATCTGCGACAGTTGTTGCTTGGAGCCCCCTTAGGTCAGAAGCGCGTGATGGGCGTTGATCCAGGATTCCGTACTGGATGTAAAGTGGTTTGTCTGGATGCACAGGGCAACCTGCTACACCATGAAGCCATCTTCCCCCACCCGCCTGTCAACAAACGTATGCAGGCTACTGTTCACGTGCAACAGATGCTGGAACAGTATCATATTGAGGCAATCGCTATTGGAAATGGTACTGCCAGTCGCGAAACGAAGGCATTCATCGAAGACGCCCTTCAAGGTCACGACGGAATCAATGTCTTTGTGGTAAGCGAGGACGGCGCTTCTGTCTATTCCGCATCAAAAGTAGCCCGCGAAGAGTTCCCTGACGAGGATGTCACCGTTCGCGGTGCCATCTCCATCGGACGTCGTCTGATGGACCCTTTGGCAGAGTTAGTGAAGATTGACCCTAAGAGCATTGGAGTAGGACAATATCAACATGACATTGACCAGACAAAATTAAAACACCAGCTTGATCAAACAGTAGAAAGCTGTGTCAATCAAGTTGGAGTCAACTTAAACACCGCCTCCAGTCATTTACTGCAATACGTTAGCGGACTGGGAGTTACACTTGCAAAGAACATTATAGACTATCGCAAAGAAAACGGTGCTTTTACTTCGCGAGCCCAACTCAAGAAAGTACCCCGTTTAGGACCTTCAGCCTACCAGCAATGTGCAGGATTTTTGCGTATTCCCGGTGCTAAGAATCCGCTCGACAACAGCGCTGTTCATCCAGAGAGTTACCCCATCGTAGAACAGATGGCAAAGGACTTGGGATGCACAGTGAAGGACCTGATTGAACAAAAGGATTTACGTGCCAAGTTGGACATCAAGAAATACGTCACATCAGAGGTTGGTCTTCCCACGCTGACCGACATCATGAAGGAGTTGGAGAAGCCCGGACGCGATCCTCGCGAGCAACTGGAAGTGTTCGAATTTGACAGTCGCGTGCAGACAATCGACGACTTGGAGGAAGGAATGCTACTGCCCGGCATCGTGACCAACATCACCAACTTTGGTGCTTTTGTGGATATTGGCGTGCACCAGGACGGACTGGTACATATCTCACAGATGGCCAATCGTCGCATTGCTCATCCTACGGATGTAGTAAAACTGCATCAGCACGTCACCGTACGCGTCATTGAAATCGACCAACGACGTCATCGCATCTCATTATCCATGAAGCAATAAAAAGTCCGACGTCGTCGGACTCCTAGTCCGTAGGCGACGTACTGACAGTCCGACGCCTACGGACTACAAACAAAAAGGGGATACGCCAACTGCGGCGCATCCCCCTTATTATTTGAATTAAATTCGTTTCTTAGAAGTTGTAGTAGAAACCAAACATCAGGTCACCAGCACTGAAATTATTGAGGGTATTCAGACCAACGATGGTTCTTGTGTCATCGTCACCAGCCTCCTTAGAGAAATCCAACACAAAGAGGTTGTTAGCCTTAGCAACAATACTAATATGATCTGTCAGGTTAAAGGCAACACCAGGAGCAACATTCAAACCAAATGCATTTGAAGACTTGTCAGCACCTTCCAACTTCTTGGTATTGAAATAGGCACCACCATCAACAAACACCTTTGCCTTACCAATTTCAAGAGCCTGATAACGGAGGTAGGGGTTGACAGCGCACTGAGTGTAAGTATCCTTAACATTTGTGTATCCGAACTGGAGACCTACACCAAATTTCTCATCCAAAGACATGCCTACTTCGGGAGCAATTGTGAAAGTCTGGGCATCACCTTTCTTTTGAAAGCCTACACCACCACCAACATAAACCTGTGCGTTCATAGTTACAGCTGCGAACAAGGCAACCATTGACATCAAAATTTTCTTCATAGTTTTATAAATTAATTTTGTTAAACTTTTCCGCCCTTAAAAAGCGGGTTATTAATGATTTCGGGTGCAAATGTACAAAAAACTTTAATACCACCAAACATTTTTCTAAAAAAAATTCACATTTTACTCAAAAAGATGATAAATCCTTGCTAATTTCGCATAAATTATGTACCTTTGCATGGTTGAATACATTAATAATATGAACAACAATCTGAAGTTTATTGCAGGGCCTTGCGTCATTGAGTCTGCCGAGTTATTGGACACCGTTGCCAGAACATTGGTTGACATCAATCGTCGTCTTGGCACCAATATCATATTCAAGGCCTCATTCGATAAGGCCAACCGCACCTCCATCAACTCTTTCCGCGGTCCTGGCATTGACAAGGGACTGCAGATGCTGGGCGACATCAAATCGAAATACGGATTGCAGATACTCACCGATATCCACGAAGCATGGCAGGCAGAACCTACAGGTCAGGTGGCAGACGTCATTCAGATTCCTGCATTCCTTTGCCGGCAGACCGACTTACTGGTTGCTGCAGCAAAGACTGGTAAGACGGTGAACATCAAGAAAGCCCAGTTCCTGGGTGGCCGCGACATGAAATATCCTGTAGAAAAAGCAAAGGATGCCGGCGCAAAAGAGGTATGGCTCACCGAACGCGGCAATATGATGGGCTATGGCAACCTAGTGGTAGACTTCCGCAATATCAGCGATATGCTGGAGATTGTACCCACCGTCGTCATGGACTGCACCCATAGCGTGCAACGCCCTGACGCCAAAGGAGGCAAGACGGGAGGCGATCGCCGTTTTGTACCATCTATGGCCTTAGCAGCAAAGGCCTTTGGGGCTACGGGCTACTTTTTCGAGGTACACCCTACCCCTGATCAAGGATTAAGCGATGCTGCAAACATGTTAGAGCTGGATAAACTGGAAGACTTAGTAAAGAAACTGATTTCATGACGACAAGAGAATACGGTATACAGGCAATAAAAGACGAAGCAGAGGCCCTGCTCGATATGATTCCAAAAATGGACGACCAGTTTGACAAGGCCGTCGACTTGATGCTGAACTGTAAAGGTAAGGTTATCGTTACGGGGGTAGGCAAGAGCGGACATATCGGTGCAAAGATAGCAGCAACACTGGCTTCCACAGGAACACCCTCGTTTTTCATCAACCCCCTGGACGTTTATCACGGTGACCTGGGTGTGATGACACATGACGACGTGGTACTTGCCATATCCAATTCTGGTCTGACAGACGAACTACTGCGTTTCATCCCCATGGTACTCCACATGGAGATACCCATTATCGGCATGAGTGGTAACCCTGCGTCATTATTGGCGAAGTATTCCACTTTCCATCTGAATGTAGGCGTTAAGAAAGAGGCTTGTCCGCTGAACCTTGCGCCTACCAGCAGTACCACCGCTGCACTGGCTATGGGCGATGCTTTGGCTATCGCCTTAATGCAGAAAAGAAATTTCCGTCCGCAGGATTTTGCGCATTTCCACCCTGGCGGAGAACTCGGCAGACGCTTGTTGACGACAGCTCAAGACGTGATGCGCAGCGACGACATGCCTATTCTCTCACCAGAGACACGTCTTGGCGAGGCCATCATGATAGTCAGCGAAGGCAAACTGGGACTGGGTGTTGCTGAGGTTGACGGCACCATTGCCGGTTTGATTACCGACGGTGATATCCGTAGAGCCATCGAACGCTGGCAAGCCGACTTCTTCAACCACACCGTCAGCGACATCATGACTCGCACACCGAAGACAGTAGAGCTGGATACAAAGATTACAGAGATTCAACGCATCATGCAACAATACAAGATTCATTCCGTACTGGTCATCAGCAAAGACAACCAGCTATTGGGCGTCGTAGACCATTACTCGTGTATGATTTAAGAGATATAAGACGTATGAACGCACTTAAGAAAGTTCTGATTATCATAGCGCTGATGTTGCCGTTGGCTACGTCGGCCGATTATCTTTTCAAGACGTTGGACGCCCGCAACGGACTGACATCCAGCCAGATTAACTGCATCACGAAGGATTCGCGCGGATTCATCTGGTTGGGCACCCCTGCAGGTCTCTATCGTTATGACGGATATATATTCAAACATTTCCAGACAGACTCCCAGGATGGTTCATCACTTCCAGACAGTTATATAGAATCCATTCAGGAAGCCTATGATGGTAACTTGTGGGTAAAGACTATAGCCGGCTACTGTATCTACCACCCACAATCAGAGAGTTTCGAGCGCGATATGCGTCAGGCCTTTGCCCGTCTTGGAATCAAAGATGTGCCAGAACTTATCTATATCGATCGTCACAAAAACCTCTGGGGCTATATCTCGGGAAGAGGTGCCATCAGTTATAACACCCAACAGCAACTGTTCTATGAGTTTCCGGAATCAGACGATTCATATGGCATTCCACAAGGAAATGTCTGTTCTATAGGCGAATGCAAGGATGGCGTCATCTATGTCTATGACGATGGACGTATCGTATGTCTTGACATCATCCACCAGCAAAATGTGGTATGGCGTAACTACGACATTGCCAACAAGGGACTCCGCAAGACCAGTTCTTTACGTGTATTCACCGATCAGAAAGACAATATCTGGCTTTACGGACAAGGAACACTATTCCTTTATAATAAGAAAGTAAAGAGTTGGGATACCAGCATTGGAGACCAACTGGACCTGACAGGCATTAATGTTGATAATGCAGTCTATTCCATGGGTGGCGATCGCAGTGGCAACATCTGGCTGGGTACCAACCTGCCCTATCTGCTTAAGATGAATGTCAACACCCATGTCATTGAAAATGTTCAGACCAAGAGTCTTAACTCAACACGTCTGGTTGAAAACAACATGGGTATACGCAGTATCTATGTTGATGATACAGACCTCCTATGGATAGGTACGGCAAAATCTGGTGTTGCCTATATGGGACAGAACATCTATAAATTTGAGTCTCAGAAACTGGGTGACATCACAGCGATTGTGGAAGATAGCGCAGGCAAAGTGTGGTATGGCACCAGTGATAAAGGTATCATAGATTTTGATGGCAAACTCGCCAGCAATAAGATTTCGGCTATGGCATATACCAAGGACGGAAGCCTTTGGGTGGGCTCTCCTCAGAATGGTATTACCCGCATCAAGAATGGTGTATCACAGATATACTCTGTGGCCAACGACAGCACACAACGAATGATGATTGACGACCATATCAATGCACTGACATCTGATAAGGCCGGCAACCTTTGGATCGCTACTGATGGTGGTCTGCAGGTTTACAACCCACGCGTCAACCAGTTCTCAAACTACACCAAAAAGAATGGTAAGATTAGGGTTAACAACATCACGTCGCTATTCTACACTTCAAACAACAACATGCTGATAGGAACCTCCGAGGGACTTATCATCATGAACATCTCTACAACAGAGATGCGCCAGTACACTGGTAACTCTACGAATCTGTCAAAGTATACAAATAACTATGTTACTCAGGTCTTTGAGGACTCCCGTGGCTTGATATGGGTAGGAACACGTGAAGGTGTGAATATCTGGAATCCAAACAACGACCATCTGGATTACCTGACTGAAAAGAACGGACTGTGCAACAATAACATTTGTGGTATAGCAGAGGATGCCAGTCACAATGTATGGCTGTCAACCAGCAATGGTGTCAGTCGAGTTGTCATCCAAAGGAATCACGAGAACGACACGTACAACTATGGTCTTTATAATTACACACGCAACGACGGACTGCAGGGCGACGAGTTTAATATTGGCTCAATCCTCATTCGTCGCGATGGCAACGTAGTAATGGGTGGTCTGAATGGTATCAACTGGATACGTCCAAAGACCATTGACGAGACTGTCAGTCTGCCACGTGTGATGCTTACCCAGTTATTTATTGGTGAAGAGGAAATCCTGGTAGGTCATTCTTACAATGGCAACATCCCTCTGACCCAGGCACTCAACGAAAGTAGTCGCATCCAATTGAAGAGCGACCAGAATACCATTACCATCAAATTTGCCGCCGGCAACTATAACCAGAGTGAGCGCCTGCAGTTCATGTATGAGATGGAGGGCCTGGACAACAACTGGCATGATGGTGATGCACTGAAACATGGTGTCACATTCACAGACCTTTCACCGGGAACCTATAAGCTCCATGTCAAAGCCGTCAGTGCGGAAGGAGCTGTCAGCAATCAGGAGCGTGTCATAGAGATTGTTGTGGCTCGTCCCTGGTTCCTGCAGTGGTGGATGATTGGTATCTATGCCCTCATCCTTATCATTGTCATCTACATGTGGAAACAAGGCATGGACCGCATCCGTCTGTTGTGGAAGAAGAAGAAAGCAATTCTCGGCGAACTGGTTCAGCAGCGTGAGGAAATCAAGTCGGCCAGTGATGACTTACGTCAGCCAATGTCGCGCATGACGACTATCATCATGAATCTCTCAGAGAAAGAGAGCACGCTGGAAGAGCGCGAACAGCTCAATGCACTTCACGCCCAGATGCTGCAACTCATCACGCGCGTCAGCGATATGCAGACCATACTTGAGAATCCGGAGGAGAGAGCCAAGAAGGCTGTACAAAAGCACTTCGAGATTAACGCCAAGGGTGAGATGAGTCTGCCAGACCTGCTGAGTGAAGAACTCACATCTGAGATTCGCCCCTATCAGGCAGAACTCCCAACAGCAAAATTCCGTGTTGTCTTCATTGACAGCAATGTAGAGTTTATCAAGTTCATCAAGTCGCACCTGAAGTTTGTTTATGAGTTCCATACTTATAACGATATCCATAAAGCTGCCACCGATATCGAATCCATGATGCCAGATCTGGTTATCTGTAAACAGGACATGCCCAAGATGACAGGTAGCGAACTGTGCAATAACATCAAGATGCACCCCACGCTTAACCGCATCAAGTTCGTACTGATGACAGACAACAAGCTCTCCCCACAGGAGATGACGAGTCAGAATATCACGATGGGCGCTGACGACTATCTGGCTAAACCATTCAACCTGCAAGAAGCTGTGATGCGTTTCAACAAACTGCTTGGCGTAGGACCAATTGAGATTAAGACAGATTTGATTGAAGGTGCAGAGACACGTGAACTGGAAGGTCGTAACTCCAGCATGACTACCGCCACTGAGAGCATGGATTTGGCAACCTACAACCCAAGCGCCAATGATATTGAGGAAGATGAACAGATGAAGTCACTGGCCATACAGATTGTCAGAGACCATACTGCATCGGCCATGGAACAGAACTACAACTTCACAGACGACCAGGATGAGATGCACGAGAAATTCAGTATGACTGAGAGCATGGACCAGCAACTCATCAACAGCATTGAGCAGTATGTCCAACAGAATATGAATCGTGGCACCATCAATCTGGAGGATATGGCAGAAGCGATGGGCATGAGCATGAAGCCCTTCTTCCAGAAGGTTCATGACATCACAGGAAAGACACCTGCCGAGATTGTGCGCGACCTACGTCTGCGCCACGCCTGCATCCTGCTCCAGCGTACGAATATCAACATGAGTGAGTTGGCTTCACACGTTGGATTTGCAACTGGCGAGCACTTTATCAACCTCTTTAAGGAGCGCTTCGGAATGACGCCCTCTGAATACAGGCTTAAACACCGCAAATGAATACATTAGGATATAAGATGGCAAGTGTTACTCTCGTGGCACTTGCTATTCTTTCAACAAGCACATTAAAAGCACAGGATAACCTCACCTCCGATTCCCTGATATATCGGCAGTTGAAGGACTATGATGTCACGTTCTCAGATAATAACAGCGTGACGCTCCTTATGTCGGGACAGGAAAAATTCGACGATATGTTTGCAGCTATCAAGCAGGCCAGGCATAGCGTCCACTTGGAGTATTTCAATTTCCGCAACGACTCTATCGCCATGCTTCTTTTCGACATTCTGAAGGAGAAGCGCAAGGAAGGCGTAGAGATCCGCGCCATGTTTGATGGTTTTGGTAACGATTCCAATAACCAGCCTCTGCGCAAACATCATCTGGAAGCCCTTCGAAAAGACAGTATTGACATCGTAGAATTCGATCCGATCCGTTTTCCCTGGGTCAACCATATATGGCCACGCGACCATCGTAAGATTGTAGTCATCGACGGAAGTATTGCCTATACAGGAGGTATGAACGTTGCCGACTATTATATAAAAGGTACGGAGCAGGTAGGTGCTTGGCGCGACATGCACTGTCGTATTGAGGGTGGCGCCGTCAATGTGCTGCAACAGATTTTCTGTAGGATATGGAAGAAAGCCACTGGCGAGGATCTACTCTCACAGCCTCAGTACTTCAGGGCCTATGAACCTACAGCCATGAAAGGTCTCAAGCCAGACACGACAGCAACAGCAGGGAAGAAACTGGTGGGTATCATTAATCGTGAGCCCCATATCACGAATGATGCCATGCGCTACTTCTATGTCAATGCCATCAACGATGCCAAAGACTCTATCCACATCATCAACCCCTACTTCACCCTGATTCCCTGCATCAAGAAAGCAATCAAGCAGGCTCTGAAGCGAGGTATCAAAGTGGACATCATGCTATCTGCCAAGAGCGATATTCCCCTGACACCGGACTGTGCATTCTATAATGCTCATAAATTAATGAAGCGCGGTGCAAATGTATGGCTTTACCAACCAGGTTTCCATCATTCTAAGATTATGATGGTCGACGGGAAATTCTGTACTGTTGGCAGTACCAACCTGGATGCCCGCAGCACACGATTCGACTACGAAGAGAACGCCGTGATTATTGACAGTTGCACCACACGAGAACTGGATGATATGTTTGAGCGTGATAAGAAGGAAAGCATCTACCTGACACCACAGACATGGAAAGAATTCCGCACGCCCTGGCAACGTTTCCGTGGCTGGTTTGCCCACCTGTTGCGTCCTTTCCTCTAACCTTTTATCGCATCCAGCATCATCTGAATCTCGCCTTTACCTATATGGTATTTGCGAATAACGTCATTTTCCGTCAAATAGAAAGCATTTTCCAACGAAGGATCCGAAGCAATGAGAAGATCCTGATAACGGCGAAATGACTGGATGGCTCCTCCAATGTCGCCGGAAAACCACAGGCAGTAACCTTGATAAAGGAAACAATCTGCCTGAGGATGCTCCTGAGTCATGAGTTGGGCAAAGTATTTCTTTGCCTCATCAAAACGTCCATCAATTGTCAGCACCCAAGCCAATACAAGCACCACCTCCATATTCTCTTCATCGAGATAGTTCAACTTATACAGCAATTTGAGGGCATCCTCACACTGACGAAGGTTAGCCATGCAAATAGACGCATTAAGCATATACGACCTGGACTCTGCATTTATGTCCAGTAGCTGCTTGTAGACATCCAGAGCCTGACGATATTCATTATCATAAAAATGCGCGCGTGCCAATCCCGCTAGCGCCTTCTTATCATCAGGTTTCAGTTTCAAGGCCGCTTTATACCAGAATTTGTCCTCTCCACCCAAGCCTTCCGGCTGTACCTGACATAGATGTCCGCGTAAGAAGCAATATTGATAGTCGCGCTTATCCTTGGGATAAAGACAAAGAATCTCCTCTGCCTCATGATAGTATTTGCGCTTCACAAGGAAGTTTACCACTTCACTCATACGATTGACCAGTGACGTCTTACACAACAATTCACTTGCAAAGAAAAGATATATCTTTTCCTCATCAAAAGGATTCCGGAACTCCTGACGAGCAGGGTACAGTCGGAAGAAGCGGTATAAATCCTGCAGATACATACGTCTGATGTAAGCAGGCGTTTTCCTTTCTTCGTTCGTTACTATCCCGCCCAGAGGCATCGCCATCGCTTCACCTTCTTCCATCATATTCAATATATGGGCAGGCAAACGATTAAGCACTTGGTCAAAACTCAGAACAAACGAGTATTTGTCACTATCGCAGAAAGCGCCCCTTGATATAATTGAATGCAGGAATTTCTGACCTTTTGAGTTCTCCCAGATATTATTAACAGCTGGATGATTCGCAAAGAAAGGAACGAACCAGTTGGATAAGTCGTAGAAGAAGGAGAAACGCTTCATCTGCGCAAAGCCGGCGAAATAGATGTCAGAGCCTTCTTTCTGCATATCCGTCATACGCGTCACGCTCTGTTCCATCTTCTCCATATCACGTTCAGCTGCATCAGGATGCAGGATATCCTCCAGCGCGTCCTCATCCATTTCCTCCAGTCCCTTTGAAGTCATCTTAAAATGACCGCCATTCATAATATCAGGCATTATCTCATCCTGAATCTTCTTCTGATCACTCTCCGTGCTCTTACAGAAGAACAGTTGCATCTGCAGTTCCGTCAACTCCTGGCACATTGTCTCATCAGCACCTATCTCAGCAATAGTCTGTTTTATTTCAGGATAAAGGGTAGATTTTTCAGCATTAACAGTCAACGTCCACCCTACCAGCGCACGCTGACGGACACAGATATCAGTTGACTGCTTATACACCTTTATCAGCGTCAGCACCTTATTCACGTCAAACGCATTCTGGGCAGCCAGCGTGATGGCACTTACAAGCAACTGCTGATCTACGGTATCAATCGTAGGCGACAGTAGGATATCCACGAACTGCTCTGACAAAGAATCTTTCCATTGGCGCGAAGTCAACACATATTCAAAGAGATTACTCATGAAGGTCTGATGACGCTGATTCAATTGCAGACTTTTGTTTGCCCTGATATGTGCAGGTTCAAAATCCAGCATCGCCGTCTCAGTGACATAGTTTTCCAACTCCTCCCTTATGCCCGTCAGTCCCCATTCAGTTCTGTTCTTACGTGGACGCTGATAAGTAGTTATCCAGTAGGAATTAGTGCGGTAGAGATGATGAGCACGGATATTCATGGCCAACACATACAGACGTCTCAGCAATTGCTCATAGACCTGTTCACGCTCAGGATCATTTGCCCCACGCTTCCAATAGTCGGCCATCAACTCATAGTCGACCTTGATAGCCGACAATTTGTCCAAGCCAGGCATTTGCGGATACGACAGGAGATAATTCTCCAGGCTCTGTATGCCCGCAAAGAGTTTTTTGGCTGTTATATACGATATAACTCCGTCTAGTGGATTCACGTTCTGCATGTATCTCTCCTTATGCCAATTATTTATTAAGCCATGAAGTAGCTCTCGTAATATCTTGCTGACGTGGCTGACGCACCCCGTTAAAATGAATATCCGAAGATATGGAGTCCGCCACTCCACCCTTCAGTCCACATCGCTGTGCCAACAGTTTACTGTAAAATCTCACACCACGTTTATTGATGGTATCGCAAGCTTCACCATAGGCTTTCAGCATACCTTTTGTCAGACGCTGGCGCAACGTATCACACTGAGAAGCCTCACTGGCGACCATCGCCCCCATGCAGACATCATTCCACTGCGTATCATAGAGAACTTCGGCACCTAACAGTTTTGCAGCAGTAGCTTGAGGCTGAGGCAGGAACATAGCATCCATGGTTTCAGTCTCCAACATCTGAAGACGTACACCAAGGTCGTTAACCTGAATCCTGAACACATGCTCATTGATGACAGAAGCACTATCCACAAGCACGTCAGCCAACATAGCTGTAGCGGAATAACGCGTCATCGCAATCATTTTGTTCTCGAGTTGTCCCAGTTTCTTCAGGCGAGCATGTTTTCCGGCCAACAGTTGCCATTGCAAGTCTGTAGCAGTAAGGTAACGCAACTGCACGCCCTGACTCTTCAGACGCTCTGCTCTCACCAGATCCGTCACCATTGCATCCACCCATCCATTCCGAATGGCCGTGTCACAATCCATCTGAGCCTGATAGGGATAGAGGCTTACGCTGACACCATGACGTTCAAACATACCCTCCTCCTCTGCCACAAACAAGGGCAGACAGTCTATGGTAGGCATCACCGCAATACGCAGTGAGGCAGAGTCTGACTCCCGCGTATCTTTTTCATTATCCGTTTGCGTATTATCACCCCTGCCTGCACATGCAACAAAACACAACAAACCAGTGGCGATAGTAAAAAATAGTCTTATTCCGTTCATCGTGGTGCAAAAGTACTAAATTCTTTTGTAACTGCGAAATCATTCACCAAATACAAGAGTTAATAAAGTAAAAAGCCTTGTATAGAGCCTTTGAATTTAGTACCTTTGCATCAAACTTGATATAAGAAAACTCAGAATGGCAAAGGACAAGACAGCATACGTCTGCGAGAACTGCGGACAAGAATCAGCAAAATGGATTGGAAAGTGTCCGTCTTGCGGACGGTGGAACACATTCAAGGAAATCAAGCTCAGTACTGACAACGTCAGACAGAGTGCCACCTCCGCCGCAGCCAAGACAGGTCATGCCCTACGCACCAACCGCATCATGAGACTCAGCGAGATAAGCAGCCATGACGAGAAACGTATCGATATGCATGACGAAGAGCTGAACCGCGTTCTTGGAGGTGGTCTGGTACCAGGCAGTATCGTACTGCTTGGCGGCGAACCTGGAATCGGAAAATCCACGCTGTCATTACAGACCATGCTCCGTCTTACCGACAAGCGCATTCTCTACGTCAGTGGTGAGGAAAGTGCCCACCAGTTGAAGATGCGTGCAGAGCGCATCTTAAACGGACAGCCCAATCCAGAGAACTTTATGATTCTGTGCGAGAACGCACTGGAACATATCTTTGAACATATCAAGGAAGAACAACCAGACCTGGTTGTTGTTGACTCCATACAGACCATTGCCACTGAGGATGTTGAGTCAAGTGCCGGCTCCGTGGCTCAGGTACGTGAGTGTGCTGCTGCATTATTGCGATTTGCCAAGACAAGTGGCGTACCTGTCATCCTGATTGGACATATCACAAAGGAAGGTACACTGGCAGGTCCAAAGGTGTTGGAACATATCGTTGACACCGTCATTCAGTTTGAGGGCGACCAGCATTATATGTATCGTATCCTGAGAAGTATCAAGAATCGTTTTGGAAGCACATCAGAACTAGGTATCTACGAGATGCTGCAAAACGGCCTCAGACAGGTGAACAACCCATCAGAACTTCTGCTCACACAAGACCATGAAGGTCTGTCCGGCATTGCCATCTCCAGTGCCATTGAAGGTGTACGTCCGTTCCTGCTTGAGACCCAGGCCCTTGTATCATCAGCAGCCTATGGCACCCCACAACGTTCGGCCACAGGTTTTGATCAGCGCCGATTGAATATGCTGCTGGCTGTCCTGGAAAAACGCGTAGGATTCAAACTGATGCAGAAGGATGTCTTTGTGAATATCGCTGGCGGACTGAGGGTTACAGACTTGGCTATGGACCTATCCGTCATTGCTGCCGTACTCTCGTCAAATGTTGACACACCCATCGAACCAGGCTGGTGCATGGCCGGCGAGGTAGGATTAAGTGGTGAGGTGCGACCTGTCAATCGTATTGACCAACGTATTGCCGAGGCTGAGAAATTAGGATTCCAGCACATCATCATCCCTCGCTATAACATGCAAGGTCTCAACACAAAGAAATACAAGATTGAGATTCATCCCGTCAGGAAAGTGGAAGAAGCCCTCCGTGCCCTATTCGGATAACCTTATTAATGACTCTCACGATATTCCTGAGGCGTCTGCTTATACTGATGGAAGAAGGTGCCAATCATATAATTGGCAGTAAAGAATCCACATTCCTCTGCAATTTGTTCTATCGTATGATCCGTTGTCAGCAATAGTTTTGTGGCATTCTCCAGACGATAGAAACGTGCCAGGTCGCGAGGACTCTTATAGATATTATCCATCATCAACTCATAGAAAGGCACCACATCCATTTCTGCCACATGGCTCAACTGTGCCATACTCAAGTCACCCCTCATGTGAGCCTTTACATAAGGCAGGATACGCATCATCACCTCCATAAACTCCGGACTCAGTTTGACGTCTGCATTCTCGGAATTATGGCCATACTCTTCATGCATCGGTGACAGGGATTCACTTGTATCGGTATTACAGCGTGTCACAAACTGACGTATCTTTCGTATCATATCACCTTCACCATGACTCCTGCGCATACGCATGCGCTCGTTTCGCATATAGAAGACGAAATTGGTAATACCAATCATAAATACGATGATGCCGAGAAGCCACAAGATACCGGTAGTCTGCCACCAAGGTTCGTTGACGATGATATTCCAAATAAACGGTTCCCCATCCCACTGGTCAGGATACATCGAAGCCTGCAGTTCCAATTGATATGAACCTGGAGCCAATCCCATCAGTGGAACATGCAACATACCTTTGGAATCAACCTTTCCACCACTATTAAAGACGGATAGCAGTGTCCATTCCTCATATTCCTTAACACCTTTTATCCTGAGTCTGTAGTACGTCTGCAGAGGACGATAGTAGTTTAGAGGCGAGAAAGTCAGAGATACCGACGAATGTTCACTGCTCAACACGATTTCCCATGTACGTGACAATGCTCTGTCAATAACGATATGATTATCCATCATCATATCGGGTTCAATATTATTTCCATTCACCATCAGGCGAATCAGCTTGGGAAACAGTTTATAGGGATGAGGTGTATTGACCTCCTCCAAATCGTCAGGATTGAATCGCACGACATGATCTATAGCCTGCATAATAATCGTACCGTCATCAAGCATCCTGCCCTTACAATTTACAAAGGACTCGCTTGGCACGCCGTCAATATCATTGAAGCTATTGACAAACTCCACCTTCTCACCCTTGAAACGTACATAGGAGACACCATTTGACGTAGCAGCCCAGATATTATGATTCCTATCTTCCACCACCGTATGGACCACATTATTATAGAATCCGTTTCTCTTGGAGAATACCAGTGGTTCCGACTGAGGCGTCTTATACAGATAGAGTCCTGTTGTCGTACCTATCCACGACCAGCCCCTACTGTCCATAAACATACAGTTGGCACGCAGACCATGAAATTCCGTGATATTCTGATTCAACTCATCCATCATCCTGGAATAGTGCTCAGCTTCCGGTGTTGAAACGGCGTACGACATAAACTGTAATTTTGCCGGACGGGAATAAAGTACGCCACGGTCTTCTGTGCCGATCCACATACCATCCTGACGATCAAAGGCAATCATATTACAATCTGTCTGAACCTTACGTCCGTCAACAAGCGGGAACTCATCCACCCAGGCCATGTTATTCTGCTTGATGTCAAATATGCCGAATCCACGTTGTGATGGCAAATAAATCATTTCGTCATGAAGGGCAAGATGATTGACATGGAAGGTGAAAGTCTGAATAACCGTCCACTGCAACTGTTTCACATCAAAATACAAGAACGCAGACTCTTTCTCACCATTTCTCACCATGAAATAGCCGTCTTCATAACGAATGATAGCCGATGTCTGATTGTAGCGCTGTCCTGTATCCCAGTCATAAGCACGTGTACGATGCACGGTCTTACCCGTTTTAAGGTCCTGACCAACCTCCTCACCATTGCCATAGAAAGTAAGCAGCAGGTTTTCATACACATCCACATCCTGCAGGTTCTGATCACGCAGCACGGTATACGTCTGCTGGTCGTTTACTCCAAAGAGACCTTTTTCCGTGAGAAGCCACACGCCTCCCTCCGAATCCACGAACAAATCTTCTATAGGCTCGTGACACCCTAAATCATTGATGACACTGTCGACATTCACAATAAACTGCTCCATCAACAGGTCTACACATGTCAACGTATGCGAATTCTTCAACCATATATGATGCTTACGGTCAAACCCCAGGCGATAGTTACCAGTATAGCGTGGCAACTGATACTGACAGTCGTGATGAGGAGTGATATGTGAGAATCCCGAACCATTATAGAAGTTCAGGCTTCCAAGTGTAGCGATAATCATACGACCGGTCTTTGTGCAGACAACAATCTGCGCACTATTATCTGCCAACTCATTGGATGCATTAATGGTTTTGAAGGTTCGTCCCTCAAAAGCCTCGGCGTGCTGATTTCCTAGCAGTAGTAGTATTATAGTAAAGACCCTTAGTATAGATTTCATATCGCTATAGCCGATTAATCTGGCTACAAAGATAGTGAAAAAATCTTTCTTTGCAAACTTTTTGACAGAAAAATGAATAAAAAAAGAAAACATTTAGCCATTTTGACTAAATGCTTTCCTAATTTATCTGCTAGTCGAGGTGACAGGACTCGAACCTGCGACAGCCTGGTCCCAAACCAGGAACGCTACCAACTGCGCTACACCTCGTTTTTGCGGGTGCAAAGGTACACAATTTTTGTGACCTTTGCAAATTTTTCCGCAATTATTTTATAATTCCTTGTTCAACAAAGATCTTTTTCAGTGCAATTACCGAACGTTCTACCTGTTCCTCGGTGTGTGTAGCCATCAAGGCATAGCGCACCAGCGTGTCCTGAGGAGCACATGCAGGAGGAATTACAGGGTTGATAAATACACCAGCATTGAAAGCCAGGGCAGTTACCAGGAATGTCTTATCGGTATCTCTTACATAAAGAGGAATGATGGGGCTCTCTGTATCGCCAATCTCGAAGCCCTCCTCACGGAAGCGCTTCAAAGCATAGCGGGTCACCTTCCACAACTTCTCAATACGCTCGGGCTCCTGCTGCAGGATATGCAGAGCCTCCATAGCAGCTGCAGTAGCTGCAGGGGTGTTAGAAGCAGAGAAGATATAAGTACGACATGTATGGCGCAACCAGTTGATGGTATCAGCATCAGCAGTGATAAAACCACCGATAGAAGCCAGTGACTTTGAGAAAGTACCCATAATCAGGTCAACCTCATCAGTCAGTCCGAAATGGTCACAAACACCACGTCCCTGACGACCGAATACGCCAACACCGTGAGCCTCGTCAACCATGATTGAGCAGTTGTACTTATGCTTCAGCTTCACAATTTCGGGCAGCTTAGCCAGGTCGCCCTCCATTGAGAACACACCATCTACCACAATGAGCTTGATAGCTTCAGCAGGAAGTTTCTGAAGCACACGCTCCAAATCTTCCATATCGTTGTGCTTATAGTGGAGCTGCTTAGCGAAAGCCAGACGACGGCCATCTACGATAGATGCGTGGTCACGATCATCGCAAATCACGAAGTCATCCTTACCCAGCAATGCAGGAATAACACCCTGGTTTACTGAGAATCCAGTGCTAAAGCAGAGACAGTCATCCTTACCAATAAATTCAGCGATTTCCTTCTCCAGCTGGATATGCAAGTCCAACGTACCATTCAGGAAACGGCTTCCAGCACAACCAGAGCCATATTTATCGAGCGCAGCCTTAGCTTTGTCAATGATGCGCTGATCGCCTGTCAGACCAGTATATGCATTTGAGCCAAACATCAAAACCTTGTGTCCGCCCATCTCAACTTCCGTACCCTGTTTGCCCTCAATAGCACGGAAATAGGGGTAGATTCCCTTAGCCATTGCCTCCTGAGGAATGCGATACGACTTATATCTTTCTTGTAGTTGTCCCATATCTTTTGTTAGGTTTCACTTTTATTTGGGGTGCAAAGTTACACAAAATTCCGCAAATCGTGCACATTTTTCTTAATAAAAGTTTGTTTTTTTCTTTTTATTCATCATTTACACCTCTTTTTTCATCCAAAATATGTAATTTTGCACTATGCAAAAGAAGAAAAAGAACATTACCTTTATCGTTAATCCTATATCGGGTACTAAATCAAAAGACACCCTACCCCTACTCGTCAAGCAGTTGATTGATGACAGTCTCTACGAGTGTGAAATCATCAAAACAGAATATGCCGGACATGCAGCCGAGCTTGCCAGCCAGTGCGTGAATGACCATATAGACATCTGCGTGGCTGTAGGTGGCGACGGTACCGTCAACGAAGTGGCACGCTCACTCGCCCACAGTGAGACGGCTCTGGGAATTATCCCCAGCGGATCTGGCAACGGACTAGCCCGTCATCTCTGTCTTCCGATGGATATGAAGCAGGCCCTGCAGGTTATCAATGCAGGAAAGACAGACTATTTCGACTATGGCGTCATCAACGACCAGCCCTTCTTCTGCACCTGTGGCATGGGCTTCGATGCCTATGTCTCACTGAAATTTGCCGAGTCTGGCAAGCGCGGTCTTGCCACCTACGTGGAAAACGTACTCAAGGAGGGACTCACCTACAAACCGGACACCTACATCATCACCGATGAGTCAGGCAATCATCAGTACAACGCCTTCCTCGTGGCCTGCGCCAATGCCTCCCAATATGGCAACAATGCCTATATAGCTCCTGAGGCATCCATGCAGGACGGACTTCTCGACGTGATTATCATGGAGCCCTTCAATATCATCGAGGCTGCAAAGGTAGGATTCGATCTCTTTGCCAAGACACTGAAGAGCAACAAGCACATCAAGACGTTCCAGGCACGCAGCATCCATATCCATCGCAACGAATCCGGTGCCGTACATTTCGATGGTGACCCCACAAAGATGGGCACAGACATCGACGTACGCATAGAACCCTTAGGACTGAAAGCCATCATCAACCCAGATCGCACGCAAGATGATGCCAAACCAGGCAAGGTAATCGACAATATCAGCAAGACAATAGACAAAATCATCATATAATTATATTAATAATGTACGCGCGAACATAATTATAATTTGTACACCCCTATGGAAATCATCATCGTCATTGCCATCATCATCGCCTCTGTAGCCTATGTCGTGAACAGGATTACCCGCACGATAAGAAACAAGAGTTGCGCATGCGACGATTGTCCTGGCTGTGCGCTGAAAGAGCAAATGCAGAAAAAAGGAGGAAATCCATGCTGCGACTGCAAAAAACCACAAAAAAATTTTGCCAAATAAAAAAAAATGACTACCTTTGCACCCGCAAACAAGGAAATATAGTTGGTGCCTTGGATGAGTGGCTTAGTCAACGGTCTGCAAAACCGTCTACGGCGGTTCGAATCCGCCAGGCACCTCAGAGAAAAGTCCTGAAACCTCAAAATGGGTTTCAGGATTTTTTTTCATCATCCCAATTACCCACTAAGAAAAAAAAAGCCGCAGGCCAGACACCTACGACATTCATATGAATAACCTCACCACAACACAGGCTCGTACTCCTGCGGCACGTGTGTGGTCTTGATGCGCCACTCCTTGGGGTAAAGGTTATTGGCACGATTGCCAATATTCTTCATCAGACCTAAGGGATGCCCCATAAAACAGACTTCCACAATACCCAGAGGCGTGTCGGAAGGCAGCGCCAGTGCCTCACGACGCAGATAAGCCAGGGCCTGAGAATAAGACAGTTCTACTTTTACAGCTGACGGCTGAAGGTTGAAGTCTGATGTCATAGTCCTTAATCTGTCCATCTTACCTCTTACATCATCCCTCTTACTTCTTTCACCACCCTTACGCAGCACACACATAAACAAGCCCTCACTGCGCGTGATGCCGGGAATGAAGCGATAGACGGGCTCATCGAAGTCCTGCAGGAGCGAACCGGTAATATTCCACTCGGGCTTGGTCTCAATGGGCACCACCTCAGCATCAAACTCAGACAGTATCCAACGGACATTCTCCTCGTTCTCCTTGGTATTAAAGGTACACGTACTGTAAATCAGGATGCCGCCATTGTTGAGACAGGCCCACGCATCGCTGACTATCTCACGCTGCAACTGCCAGCATTTCTCCACGTTCTGCGGACTCCACTCCTTGATGGTGGCCTCATCCTTGCGGAACATACCCTCACCAGAGCAGGGCACATCACAGAGAATCAGGTCGAACTTCATCTTCGACTTCCGATAGTCTCGAGGATAGAGATTGGTGACATGATGATTCTTGTAGCCCCACTTCGTCACATTCTCCAGAAGAATACTGGCACGCTTCTGCATAGGTTCGTTGCTATAGAGCACACAATCCGCAGGCAGGGCAGAACGGAGCAACGTGGACTTGCCACCAGGGGCAGCACAGAGGTCAAGACTCACCCCCAGCCCCTCCCTGCTAGGGAGAGGAGTAGAAAGAATTTGTTCTTGAGCGTAATTACTCCCCTTCATTTCAGGGAGGGCTCGGAGGAGGGTCTTCAATACTTCATCCAAAAACATCGAGGCGGCCTCCTGCACGTAGTAGCAGCCGGCATGAAAGAGAGGGTCGAAAGTAAAGTTGGGACGCTTGGCCAGATAATAGGCATTACGACACCAGGGCACCGCATCTTCCATCTGATATTTACCCTCTGACAGCTTCATCGGATTCAGTCGGATGCTCACAGGCGTCTCTTCCTCAAACGAATGAAGATAGCGTTCGAAGCGCTCTTCACCCATCAACGCTTTCGTTGTATGTATAAATTCTTTTGGCAGTTGTATCATCATTCTGCAAAAGTAGAAAATAATTATGAATTATGAATTATGAATTATGATTTTTTTCGTAAATTTGCACGATTAAAAAACCAAGACATCAGAATAAAACCTAAATCATAATGAGAAAGATTGTCTATTTGTGTGGTCTGATTCTTACCGTTCTGACAGCGAATGCGCAGACAGGTAAGGAATGGGACGACCCTCTGAAAACCAGTGTTAACAGAGAAACGGCACATACCATCAGTATCCCGGTGGCATCGGAAGCCGACATCAACCAAAACGACATCAGTAAGTCGCCTTACTACCAGTCGCTCAACGGTACGTGGAAGTTCCAATGGGTGGCCAAGCCCACCAGCGCCAAGGAGGAATGGTGCGCCAAGGACTTCAACGACGCCTCCTGGACCGATATTGACGTGCCCAGCAGTTGGCAGGTATGGGGGCTGAATCACGGCAAGTCATGGGACAAGCCCCTGTATTGTAACGTGGCCTACCCGTTCTCATTTGACGAGACCACCTTCAGCATCATGAAGGAGCGTCCCAGTTGGTTCACCTACAATAGCAACATGCCCAACCCCGTGGGCACCTATCGCCGTACCTTTACCGTGCCAGCGGAATGGCAGGGACGTGATATCTACGTACGCTTCAACAGCGTGGGCCACGGCTACTACCTGTGGATCAACGGACAGCGCATAGGTTACTCGGAAGACTCTTACCTGCCCTCGGAATTCAACATCACACCATACCTCACAGAGGGCGAGAACAGCATTGCCCTGCAGGTATACCGCTTCACCAGTGGCTCGTTCCTGGAGTGTCAGGACTATTGGCGCCTCACGGGTATCCACCGCAGCTGTTTCCTGTGGGCAGCACCCAAGAGTCAGATACGCGACTACTTCTTCACCACCGACCTGGACAATAACTACGCCAATGCGAAGGCCAACGTAAAACTGACCCTCAGCGGTGAGAACGCAGGCATGACGGTAGAGGCGAAAATCATGGACGGCAGTAGCGTCGTTGCCTCTCAGACCTCAAACCTCAAATCCCAAGCCACCGACGTCAGTCTGGATATGGACGTGACGAATCCCAGAAAATGGAGCGCCGAAGAGCCCAACCTCTACGACCTGGTGCTGACACTGAAGGATGCCGGGGGCAAGGTGGTTGATATCCGTGGTGGCAAGGTTGGCTTCCGCGAGGTGACCATCGCCAGCAATGGTTCGCTGTTGATCAACGGTAAGCGTATGGTGTTCCACGGCGTAAACCGTCACGACTTCTCTCCAGTCAACGGACGTGCCATCACTCCCGAGGAGATTGAGCAGGATATTCTGTGCATGAAACGACTGAATATCAACGCCATACGTACATCCCACTATCCCAACGACCCTGTGTTCTATGACCTGTGCGACAAATACGGCATGTATGTACTGGCCGAGGCCGACGTAGAGTGCCACGCCAACCAGAGCCTGTCATCCAACACTAAGTTCAAGAATGCCATGGTGGAGCGCTCACAGAACCACGTACGCTGGATGCGCAACCACGTCTGCATCTTCATGTGGTCGTTTGGTAATGAGAGTGGTAATGGCAACAACTTCGCCTCTGTGCAGACAGCCATCAAGGCGCTCGACAAGACGCGTCCAACCCACTACGAGGGCGGAAGCGACTATGCCGATGTATCATCAACGATGTATGGCAGTTACGAAACTATCGAATGGATTGGTTCCTCACGCCAGAGAGAAACCAACCCCAAACCACACATCCAATGCGAGAACTCACACTCTATGGGCAACTCAATGGGTAATGTACGCGAGATGTTCGACCTATACGAAAAATATCCCTGCCTGACTGGTGAATTCATCTGGGATTTCAAAGACCAGGGCCTGCTCACCAAGAGCAGTACGGGCAAGGAATACTGGGCCTATGGCGGCGACTTTGGTGACAACCCCAACGACGGCAATTTCTGTATCAACGGACTGGTGCACCCCGACCTGAGCTATACCGCCAAGACCTATAACACGAAGAAGATATACCAGCCCCTGGAATGGGCGGCCGTGAGTGGCAAGACCAACGTGTTCCGCATGAAGAACAAGTTGGCTTTCCTGCCCAGTACCACCTACGACGTGAGCTATAGCGTGATGGACGAGGAAGGAAATATCCTGGGTTCTGGCTCCATCAGCGATGAGGTTGTGGCTGGTAAGACAAAGGATATCACCATCGACCTCAGCGCCCTCAGCGAACTCTCTTCAGACAAAGAGGCATTCATCTATTTCTGTGCCAAACAGCGCACGCAGACCGCCTGGGCCGATGCCGGTTATGTAGTGGCAGAGGAGAAGCTGCCCGTGAAGACAGCCACGAAACCCATGAAGGACCTCACCTTTGCCAATGAGGAGGCCCTCACCCTTGACGAGACCAGTACCGCCGTCACCATCACCGGTGCCCATTTCAAGGCCACTTTCACCAAGAGCAAGGGTACGCTGACCGGTTACACCCTTGACGGTGTCACGATGCTCAGCAAACCACTGTATCTCAGCGCTTTCCGCCTGCCCACGGATAATGATGGCAGCAAGAAAGGTACCTGGGACGGCATGAACCTGCCCAAGCTCAGCAGTACGGCTAAGGGCACCTCTACCACCGTGACGAAGGCAGAAGACGGCAAGACCATCACCGTGAGCATGAAGAGCACCTATGGCAGTGGTGCCAACACCTTCAACGTGAGTCTCGACTTCATCGTCTGTGCCGACGGTACCATCATGACCAACTCGTTTATCCGTCCTGCCAACACAGGCGCCATCCTGCCTAAGCTCGGCTTTAAGTTGGAGATGCCCAAGGAGATGGAACAGATCTCATGGTTCGGACGCGGCCCTTGGGATAGCTATCGCGACAGAAAAGAAGCCTGTTTGCCTGCTATCTACCAGAGTACCGTCTCCGATCAGTATGAAGAGTATATTCTGCCCCAGGAGCACGGCACTAAACAAGAGGTGCGCTGGCTGTCTGTGACCAACGAAGACGGCAAGGGTCTGCTCTTTGCTGCCCCCGACCAGATGGCCGCCTCGGCTGTCCATTTCCGTCCAGAAGACAACTACACCAACAGCAACACCCGCAAGAAGCACACCTACGAATTTGTGAAGTGCGCCACTACCGTGGTCAACCTCGACGCTGCCACCCGTGGCCTGGGCAACAACTCATGCGGTCCTGATGTGATGGCGAAATACGAGTTGAAAGCCGCCAATACCGCCTTCCGTTTCTTCATCATCCCCCTGACAGCCGGTGTCAAGGCAGCCGAGGCAGCCCGCGTCGACATGCCCGTTTGTCAGCCCGTGAGTTGCGAACGCCTGAGCACTGGCCGCATCAAGATGACAACACCTACCAAGAACGCCACAATCTATTACAGTATCGACGGTGGGGAATATCAGAAATACACCACTACCCTGCTCCACAACGATGCCTGCAAGGTGACAGCCTACTGTACGGCTGAGGGCTTGATGGACAGTCCGAAGATGGACTACACCTTCCCCTTCTATATCAACAAGTCCAGCTGGGCACTGGTCAGTGCCGACAGTTACCAGGGTGGCAACGAGCCCAAACTGGCCTTCGACAACAATACCGGCACGTTCTGGCATACGGCCTGGGGCAGCAACGAACCCCAGTGCCCACACACCATCGTTGTGGATATGAAGAAAATCTACAAGGTGACGGCCTTCACCTACCTGGCTCGCCAGGATGGCAACAGCAACGGTATGGTGAAAGCCTACGAGGTATACCTGAGTCTGGACAAGACCACCTGGACCAAGGTGGCCAGCGGCGAGTTCAAGAACACCACCGCCCAACAGACAGCCAAGCTCACCACATCCACCGCAGGACGCTACCTGAAGTTCGTGGCCAAGTCGGAAATCAATGGCAAAGCCTGGACATCAGCAGCAGAGATAGGTATCGAGGCCGAGGCAGACATCACAGGCATCAACACCGTGACAGACAAGCCCCTGGCCAACAACACCGGCTATTACGACCTGCAGGGACGCCACTATACCGGCGAATTCCAGTCACTGCCCAGCGGTATCTATATTAATAAAGGTAAAAAGGTGAAAAAGTAAAAAGGGACTCGCTTTAGCGCTTTTACAAAGCGTAGCGACTAAAAGAAAAAAAAAACAAAGATAAGCGCTATGAACTACAAGAATCTGCTAGGATACATGGCCTTAGGGGCTATGGTCCTTTCGTGTAACACACAACCCAAGGAGATGGCAGAAACCAAACTCACCACACCGGGCAACCCCTTCCTTCCACTCTGGGAACATATCCCCGATGGCGAACCCTATGTGTTTGAGGATCCCGACAATCCCGGCCAGTACCGTGTCTATCTGTATGGCTCGCACGACGACCTGGTGACAGCCTACTGCGGACGCGACCAGGTGGTATGGTCGGCACCCGTCGACAACCTCACCGACTGGCGTTATGATGGTGAGATATTCAGCGTCAACAAGAATGCCAATGGTGAACTGCTGGACAGTGCCGGACTGGCCGACGTGCTCTTCGCACCCGATGTGACGATGACCACCGACTCGGCAGGCAACAAGGTCTATTACCTCTTCCCCAACAACCAGTCGTGGGGACGCAACGGCATGGTATGTAAGAGCAGCCGCCCCGACGGACCTTTCGAGGTGTGCAACTGGAGTAAGGAGAACCCCAACGCCACCGATGGCGTGCTGCAGTTCGACCCCGCCGTCTTCGTAGATGACGACGGACGCGTGTATGGCTACTGGGGCTTTGAGCGCTCGTATGCCGCCGAGTTCGACCCTGCCACGATGGCTACCGTGAAACCAGGCACCAAGATTGTGGAGGATATGATATCCGGTCGCAACCAGAAGGGCATCTTCAGTTTCTTCGAGGCCTCTTCTATCCGTAAGATTAAGGACAAGTACGTCTTCATCTATAGCCGTTTCACCAAGGATGGCGAGTTCGGACTGCCCATATCCAACTACACGCTGGCCTATGCCTATAGCGACAACCCCCTGGGTCCCTGGACCTATGGCGGCACCATCATCGACGGACGCGGACGTGACGTCAACGAGCAGGGCGACACAATCGCTACGGCCACAGTAGATGGTAATACCCACGGCAGCATCTGCGAGATCAACGGACAATGGTGGGTGTTCTATCATCGTCAGACAGGCACCGACGAGTATGCCCGTCAGGCTATGGTGGCTCCTATCGAGGTAGAAGTAGAGGAAGGTCCTGGCGGCAAGGTCTTCATCAGCGAGGGCGAATATACCTCCGAGGGTTTCTGCACCGATGGCCTGAACCCGCTGGAGCGCCATTCTGCCGGTATTGCCTGCTGGTACACAGGTCCAAAGACCGCCATCCACGAGTGGCCTAACAACACGTTCTTTGGTTCTTATGTAGCCTCTTCCTATGGCACCGACGATAAGTTTGAGAAGCCCTACGACCTGAAGAACAACACCAACTCGGTGGTCAACAATACCGACGGGTCTATCGTAGGTTATAAATACTTCAACTTCACCGAGACGGAAGGCAAGAAGACCTCGCTGCTGCTCAACTTCATCCCCGAAGGCATCAAGGGCCAGATTGACATCATGATCGACAGTCCCTGGGAGTCGCGCGGTGGCGTGAAACTGGGTTCTATGGAGCTGACAAAAGAAATGAAGAAGGTACCCACAGAGGTTGCAGTACCCCTGGATCCCCTGTCCACCTATTCAGACAAGCACGCCATCTTCTTCGTGTTCAAGTCGGATACGAAGGGCAAATCCCTCTGCAAACTCGAGAATTTTGCGTTCCAGACAAAATAAAATCTGATTTATTTTTAAAAAAAGTTGCACCCGTTGCAACTTTTTTATTTCTCCCTACGTCTAACGTACAGAAACAACAAAAGAAAAGGAGAAAGAATATGAAAAAGATTCTATTTACACTGGTACTTGCCATCATGACCATGGCAGTGCCCATGGAAGCACAGAAGAAGGCTGCTACGCCTAAGAATGACACCGTGCCTCAGATAGAGGCATACTCTGACACCACATCATTGGACTCAGCTGCAATGGATGAGGACTTCTGGGATGAAGATGAAGTATGGGACAGAATGAGTGCCTCTGACACCAATTCCCTGATGAGTGAAATAGGCATTGACGACGGTCTGTTAGGTATGTTATTTGTGATTATCGTCCTGATTATTATCTTTATCCTGGCCCCGGTTGGCCTGATAGGCATCATCCTGTTCTTCGTCTATAAGAGCCGCAAGCAGAAGATGCGCATGATGGAGATGGCCATGAAGAGTGGCAAGCAGATACCCGTAGAGGCCGTGGGCATGCCCAGCCAGAAAGGAGAGGACGTGTGGAACAAAGGTGTCAAGCAGATATTCCTCGGCGCTGGCGTTGGCTTACTGCTGTGGGTGATTATCGGCAAACTCGGAATGGCTATCGGTGTCCTCATCACCCTGATTGGCATTGGTAACATGGCTATCGGTTATGGTGCCAAGCAGAAGCAGAAGGAGCAGGAGCTGCACGACCGCATGTTCAACAAAGGCAGCGAGAGCAGAACATCCACCCAGGAACCAGAACACGAATAAACCCAGATAAAGACCATGCAGTCGCTAAGCGATATATCCCTCGTAGCACAGGTGGCGGTATTCCACAACCGACGGGCCTTCGACCAGTTGGTAAGGAAATACCAGTCGCCCGTGCGCCGGTTCCTGCTCAACCTCACGCTGGGCAACGAGGCGCTGAGCGACGACCTGGCACAGGACACCTTTATCCGTGCCTATACCCACATCACGCAATTCCAGGGTATCGCCTCGTTTCAGACCTGGCTCTTCCGTATTGCGTATAATGTGTACTATGACGACAAGAGGAGGACTCACCCCCAGCCCCTCTCTGAGAGAGAGGGGAGTGGTCGCCCTCTGGAGCAAAGTCAATCTACGCCCCTCACTTACAGGGAGGGGACGGGGGTGGGTCTTGATATCCACTCAGCCCTCGCCATCCTCAAGGAGGAAGAGCGAGTGTGCGTGACCCTACAGCTCATCGACGGCTATTCGCTCGACGAGATAGCCAAGATGACAGAAATGCCGGTGAATACGGTGAAGTCGCACCTGCGACGCGGTAAAGAGAAACTGACGACCTACTTAAAGAATAATGGCTATGACGGAAATAAATGATCAATTACTGGAACAGTTCTTCCAACCCGCAAAGGCGGTGAAGGTGGAAGACAACGGATTTACGGAACGTGTGATGCGCAAGGTGCCTTATAACGCCGTGTGCCTGTCGCATCTGTGGACACTCTTCTGCGTGCTGCTGGGCATCGTGGCCTTCGTGGTATTCGTAGGCTGGCAACCCATCTTCCGCGGTATCCTCACACTCCTGAATACCAATATCGGCGATTTGCACCCCGTACCCATCTTCATGACAGCCGGTGT
The DNA here is from genome assembly GCF_022024115.1 of Prevotella communis. Classification (NCBI taxonomy): domain Bacteria; kingdom Pseudomonadati; phylum Bacteroidota; class Bacteroidia; order Bacteroidales; family Prevotellaceae; genus Prevotella; species Prevotella communis. Next base: position 1,133,166 of record NZ_CP091792.1, on the reverse strand, counting down.
ACTTATCTCCCTGGCTGTGGTTGAACTGGTTCAGAAGATGGAGCGTCTGCAGATTTAGCATCCATGCCGTAGGTTGTACGCAGCACGGTGAATTCCGTGCGGCGGTTCAACTGGTTGCATATCTCCTGTTTCTCCTCGTCTAGGGCCTTGATGAATTCCTCCGTCAGCACATCGCCCTCCTTCAGCCAGGGGTAGGTCTCCGTGAGCTTGCGCTTCACCGTCTTAGGCTTCATCTTACCGTAGCCCACGGGCTTCAGGCGATCCGCCGCTATACCATGTTCTATCAGATAATTCACCACACTCTCCGCACGACGCTGTGAGAGTCGCTCGTTGTAGGCCGCCGAACCACGATAGTCGGTATGCGCACTCAGTTCGATGGTGATATTCGCATTCTCGTTGAGCAGTTCTATTAAGCTATCCAGCGCCATGGTTGACTCCGGGCGCAGCGTAGCCTTGTCGAAATCATAGAAGATATTCCTGATGAGCACAGGCGCCGTGAGCGATGCCAGGGGGAACTGCAGCACGTATTCCTCCGACTCCAGTACCGGTTCTACGCGCAACTCCTCCGTATGGTTCAGGTAGCCCTTACACGTACCCAGGAACACATAGTCCACGTTGGGGTCTATCAGTTCCGTAAACGAACCGTCACCCTTCACGCTCAGTTTCTTGTTCGTACCGTCATTACCCACCATATAGACCAGTGCCTCAGGCAGTTCGTATCCGTCTTTCTCGTACACCCAGCCCTTCACCGTCTGTACCACCTCCTGCTTCTCAAACGAGTAGATATGGTCCCATCCGCGTGCGTCGCCACGGTTCGACGAGAAATAGCCCCTGTTGTGCAGTCCCTCGAAAGTCATGCCGAAGTCATCACCCTGCGAGTTGAGCGGTGCGCCAGGGTGCTCTATCACATACACCCCATCCTTATTAGGCGAAGCTATAAAGATATCCAAGCCTCCGAATCCCGGATGCCCGTCGCTCGAGAAATACAAGTCTCCATTCGGGCGGAACGTGGGAAACATCTCGTTGCCGGGCGTGTTGATAGGCGCCCCCAGATTCTCCAGACTGTTCAGTCCGTGGGCCGTAATCTCCACACGCCAGATATCATAGCCGCCCAGTCCGCCGGGCATGTCGCTGACGAAATAGAGCCACATGCCATCGGGCGATATGGCAGGATGCGCAAACGTAGATAGCGTGTCCTTCGTAATCTCCAGTTCGGTAGCCTTACCCCACGATGCATCACTACGCTGGGCGGTGGCTATCTGTGCAAAGCGCGGATATTCCGGGTCGGTCTTACACACCGTGAGATACATCGTCTTGAAGTCGGGCGTAAAGACACAGGCACCCTCATCAAACTCCGTGTTCAGGTCGGTCTCTATCACCTCCGGCTTCGACCATTTTCCCTTGTCATCTTTCTGTGAGAAGAAGATATCCGCATTCTTCGTACCCGTGATGCCACTCAGTTCGTCGCCCTTTGCCTGACTGCGAGTACTCGAGAAATACAATTGGTTGTAATCATCGCCAGCCAACATCGGTGAGTACTCCGACCGGCGCGAGTTAAACAGGTCCTGCTTCTTCACCGTATAGCCTGAATACTGGGCTTCCGCCTTCCATTTCGGCGCCATCTGCGCACTTTGTAATCCATTCTTAACCAGAATGTTACGCGGCATAGAATCCTCTAACGTTTTAAATATCTTCTCAGCCTCCTTATACGACCCGTTTTTCAGTTGCAAGCGCCCAAGATGGAGCATCGCCGTAGAGTCGGCCTGCTTAAATCGCACCGCATTCTGGTAGGCTCCGATAGCCTTCTGCGTGTAGTTGATACGTCGGTAGCAGTCGGCCAGTTTCAAGGCTCGCTGCCCGCGCAAGGGCTTGTCCTTCGACTTCGTCTGCGAGTAGGCCTTCTTGTACTGGTCGGCAGCATCATTGTATTCACCCAGGGCATAGAACTTGTCACCCTTACGCATAGCAGAATCGGCTCCACATCCTGTGACGAGGAGACCGATTAATGCTGTATATATGATTGCGATAAGTTTGCGCATACCCTATTATAACGCAAACTTCTCCGTTTTATTGCTCAAAAGGTTTGCGGAAAGTGCATCCTTCCTTCCAGCGCGAACAGCCATAGGCCGTTTTGCCCTTGATAATGGTGCCTTGGCCGCAAACAGGGCAAGGTTGGCCAGCCAAAGAATCACCGGACTCACCCCCAGCAGACTCACCCCCTGCAGACTCACCCCCAGCCCCTCTCTGTGAGAGAGGGGAGTTGTTAGACTTGGGAGCAGTGGATTTTGTTGCGCGCTTCTTCTTGACCTTCAGGTCTTCTTCGGTGGTCACGGTGACACGACGGTTGGTGGTGTCGCCAATCACCTCGCGGACAATTTCCGTGACCTGCTGCTTCAGTTCATCGATAAACTGCATCGGATCGTATTTCTTCGCCTCTATGTCGCGAAGTTTCTTCTCCCAGATACCCGTCAGTTCGGCACTCTTCAGGAGCTCCTCACGAATCAAGTCTATCAGTTCTATACCCGTAGGCGTGGCCAACAGGTTCTTGCGTTCCTTGCGGATATAATGGCGCTTGAACAGCGTCTCGATGATGGCAGCACGCGTTGACGGACGGCCGATACCGTTCTCCTTCATCGCCCTGCGCAGTTCCTCATCCTCCACCAGCTTACCGGCCGTCTCCATCGCACGCAACAGCGTGGCCTCCGTATAGTACTTTGGCGGCGTGGTCATCTTCTCCGTCAGCGTAGGCGTATGTTCCCCACTCTCGCCTTTCACGAAGGCAGGCAACGTGCGCTCTTCCTCCTCCGGCTTCTTCTCGTCATCATCCGTCTGAGCGTCCTTTGCATACACGGCACGCCATCCCGGATCAATGATGGTACGACCGGTCACCTTGAACTCCACACCGTCCACATCTCCCAGTACCGTGGTCTGTGCAAACTTACAGTCGGGATAGAACACCGAGATGAAACGGCGGGCTATCAGGTCGTACACCTTACGCTGTACATCCGTCAGGTTCTGGGGCACGATTCCCGTGGGGATAATGGCGTGGTGGTCGGTCACTTTCGACGAGTCAAACACCTTCTTTGACTTCTGTAACGGCTTACCACCCAACGCTTTAACCAAATCAGCATAAACTGATTGTCCGGCAAACTTCACTTGGAACAGTCCGTTCATTGTCTGCGGACATTTAGCATACACATCATCCGGCAGGAAGGTGGTATCCACACGCGGATAGGTGGTCAGTTTCTGTTCGTAGAGCTGCTGGATAATGTTCAGCGTCATCTCAGCCGAGAACCCGAATTTCTTGTTGCAGTCCACCTGCAGCGAGGTCAGGTCATACAGGCTTGGCGGCGTCTCCTTACCGTTTTTCTTCTCCACCTTCGTCACCGTGAATGGCTTTCCCTCGATGGTGGCAAAGGCCTTCTCACCCTCCTCCTTCGACGTGAACTTACCCGATGTGGCCGTGAACGTTGTGTCACGATATACGGTGGCCAGCACCCAGTAGGGCTCCGGCTTGAAGTTGTCTATCTCCTTCTGACGGTTCACGATCAGCGCCAGCGTGGGCGTCTGCACACGACCGATGGAGAGCACCTGCCTATTCTGTCCATATTTAATGGTATACAGGCGCGTACAGTTTATACCAAGGAGCCAGTCGCCCACAGCCCTCGACAGTCCAGCCAGGTAGAGCGACTGATATTCGTTCTGGTCTTTCAGCGTGGCGAAACCCTCGCGGATGGCTTCGTCGGTCATCGACGATATCCACAGGCGCTGCACCGGACACTTGGCCTGCGCTTTCTGCATCACCCATCGCTGAATCAGTTCACCCTCCTGTCCGGCGTCACCGCAGTTGATGATGCCGTCGGCCTTCTGCATCAGGCTCTCGATGATGGCAAACTGCTTCTTGATGCCTGCATCGTCCTTCAGGCGGATGCCGAACTTAGGCGGAATCATGGGTAGTGCCGACAGACTCCACGCCTTCCACACGGGCGTATAGTCCTCGGGCATCTTCAGCTCACACAGATGACCGAATGTCCACGTCACCTGATAGCCGTTGCCTTCCATATATCCGTCGTGACTACTGTTAGCACCGATGATACGTGCTATATCTTTCGCCACGCTGGGTTTCTCTGCTATACAAACAATCATGTTTCTCTTAATTTGCATGCAAAGGTAATCAAAAAAAAAATATTTTGCGCTTTTCTCCCGAATAATTTGGACGCTACGGAAAATATTCTTACCTTTGTCAGTGAAAAAAATAATACTAACACCCCATGAAGGAATTAGGAGACCATTACAAGAAAATAATCTTTAATCAAAATAAAACCATTATGAATAAAAACGTGAAATTTGTCATCACGATCAACCGTGAACTAGGAAGCGGAGGTCGTACCGTAGGTCGTAAACTTGCCGAGCGACTGGGTGTGGAATTCTATGATAAGGCGGTCATCAAAGGGTTGATGGAGCAATACCACCTTACTGTAGAAGAGATTGAAAAGCTGAAGGGTCAGAAACAAGGTTGGTGGGCCGACATCAAGCGCATCATGTTTGTGAGTCCCAGCATGCACTCCAACTACTATATCCCCGAGAAAGGCAGCGAACCCGAACTGCTGGATACCGACCAGATTTTCGAGGCTGAGACCGAGATACTCAAGGGCATCAGCCACGAGGAGTCGTGCGTCATTGCCGGTCGTAGTGGTTTCCATATCTTCCGCAACCACCCCAACCACGTCAGTATCCTCATCCAGGCTTCCCAGCCCTTCCGTCTGGAGCGTGTGATGCGCAAGCAGGGCATCAGCGAGAAAGAGGCACTCAAGGTCATCAAGGAGGTGGACCTGATGCGCGAGAACTATGTCAGGAAACATACCGGCACCTCACGCTACGACACCCGCAACTACGACATCGTGATCAAGGCCGACGGCAAGACCGAGGACGAGATCGTGGACATCATCATGTTGTACCTGAAGTAGCCCTGTGAGCAAAGTTATCAATTTACCCAACCAAATACATTAAAAGTCTAACAAAAAAAAATGATGAAGAAAAATTATCTGAAGACGATGGTGTGCTGCGTAGCATTGCTCGGCACATCATCATTGATGGCCCAGCCAGCCGGCGGTTTCGGCGGCTTCCAGCAGCAGGCAAGTATTGAAACCTCACAGCAGTGGAAGGATGTGAACTATGCCGGCGACGGCCAGGCATTCCACACCTGCGACATCTACCTGCCCAAGCAGGAGAAGGCAGCCTATCCCGTCGTAGTACATATCTACGGCAGTGCGTGGTTCTCAAACAACAGTAAGGGTGCTGCCGATATTGGCACCATCGTGAAGTCGCTCCTCGATGCCGGCTATGCCGTGGTTTGTCCTAACCACCGTTCCAGCGCCGATGCCAAGTGGCCTGCCCAGATCAATGATATCAAGGCCGTGGTGCGCTTCATCCGCGGCGAGGCCAAGACCTATAAGTTCGACACCTCGTTCATCGCCACCTCAGGCTTCTCCTCAGGTGGTCACCTGGCCACCCTCTGTGCCGTCACCAATGGCGTAGGACAGACCAAGGTGGGCAAGGAGCAACTGAATATCGAGGGTACCGTTGGTCAGTATACCGAGCAGAGCAGCCTGGTGAATGCCGCCTGCGACTGGTCCGGCCCTGTCGACGTGACCGATATGGAGTGCGGTGAACACATGTCGTTCGGCCCCTCCAGTCCCGAGGATGCCCTTGTAAACAGCAAGAAGGACGTAGATCCCGACAAATACCTCTCTGTCAGCTTCCTGCCATATATCGACAAGAACGATGTTCCCCTCATCGTATTCCATGGCATGAAGGACAATGTGGTGCCTTGCTGTCAGGGCAAGAAGCTCTACGATGCCCTGAAGGCTCTGGGCGTCAAGACCGACATCACCCTGGAACCTGAAGGCGGTCACGGCATGGGCATGTACTCTGCCGAGAACCTGAAGAAGATGACCAACTTCCTCGATGCTGTTCGCACGAAGAAATAAACCCTCTCTCTTATATCATAAAATGGGAATCTCGGGAGTAGCCCCCGAGGTTCCCATTTTTTATGAGTTTATAAATAGATGTATAGGGAACCTGAGCTACGGGGTCAATTACGTTTAAGCATGTTCTTGAATCGCTTGTATCCTTCCACGCCGAGTATTGTCAGGCCTCCATACTGACAGGTCTTTGCCAGTCCGAAGAGTACCGTCCAAAGAATACCTTTTGCTGCAGCGCTTATAGGTAGCACCATCTGGGCGAAGGATAAAATATAAAACGGTATGCAACTCATCAATACGATAACTCCAGTCCTGAAGGAGAGCGACCGCAACCATTGCCTTACATTCTCGAATAATTGTCTGATTGATTTCATTTGTCTATTTTGTTATAATGTGTTGGATTTAAGATAATTACATATTGCCTCCGGAATAACGCCTCACCGGGTGATATATATGTAATGCAAAGATAACCATAAAAACTAACATAACCAAATAATTCTTTAGCAAGATGCCAGGGGACTGGCATCTCGACTCTTCCTTACCCATAAGGTAATGATTCAGAAGCAAGACACTCGTCTGTCCCTGATGTCCTCCTAAGACTATCTTCATAAAAATGGATGGCAGGAACCAGCCCCTGCGACATTCTTCTGATGTCCTCTTTTTTCTATTGATTTATTTTTCTGAACAATTCATCCAGATAGTCGTCATCATATTTTGTAGCATCGCTTAAGTGATGGCTAATAGCAGGGTTAGCAAAGTCAAGCCTAAGCATCTTGTCTCCATACATTCTAGTCATTTCAAATCGCTCAACGTCACCATCTGCTTCTTCTGCATATTTAGCCATAGCTTTTGCCTTGGGAACATTGTCCTCATCCTTCTTATGAGGTTCGACAATATCAAGTAGATAGCCACCTTGACCATCTCTCCTAACAATGATGAAATCTGGATAGAAAGGATGATTCTTTTCACTCATTGAATAAGTAAGACATAATGCCCAGTGTTTCATATGTTGGTTTCGTAACCAGCATACAAAGTTGGGATCCTTTTTTGCCTCAATGATAACATCCCTTTCCCAACCATTCAATGAAAAGAATGCCTTTCCTTCACTATCTACAAATAGATGATTACGCTCTTCCCATTGCTCTTCACCCTTAGGCAAATAAATAGTACATGGTAACATCCAAGAGTGGTCACTCACACATTCTCCTTCACGAGTGTATTTATCGTATTTACTCTTAACACTTTCGCTATATTTCGACAGATACTTTCTATAGTCATGCTTATACTGATAGAACGTATTCTTTGCATATTTATCAAGTTCAGCCATGCATTCCTCTGACTGCGCAAATAGAATCACCTCCACTTTGGGTTTCATGGGGTCTTCTTCATCATAGTTATCACGGACATAACGAAGACCTGCATTCTTTAGTCTTGAATCAGCTCTCGCAAATTCACGTTCAATATCATAGTCTGTCAATTCCAATACAAGGTTCGAAGCATCTTTCAACTTATTCTCAGTTAGATACTCCATTTTGCTTTCTGTCAGTATAAACTGTTTGACATCGCGCACCTTATCAATGTATATGCCTTCAGTTTTCAGACCCTCAATATAGTCAGAAATCATCTTGCATACCTGTTTTGACACTCTGACTGCTGCATCAGGATCGCAGCCTTGTGTATTAGCAGCAAGATATGCCAGATTAAACAACGAAGTTAGGTAGTTGTTCACCTTAAATCTGTTGAATACATATGTCTTCAACTGCAGATTATTCAACCACTCATACACATCTTTCTTATCCTCTGCCACATGAAGTTCTTGCTCATCAGGATTGCCCACCGGTTTCTTTTTGATATTTGAAGGAATTCCTTCTCCCTCCTTACTGCTTAATGCATCAATGACGCGTTGAACATTCTCACTATTATAGTTTGGCAAAAACAGATGTACATTATTCAACGATTCGTCACCTTCAATTCTGCGATGCAATGGTGTACGCACCATACGACCCATCAACTGAGCGATATATGTATAATCGTTGGCAGTTCTGAACGACATCATCGTCTCTGCCCTTGGACAATCCCAACCTGTAGAAAGACTCTCCTTGAAGAATACAATTCTTACTTTCTGACTCTCGTCGATTCTTGATGGTTCCACATAGGGCACCTTCAAACCATTGATATTCAGTTCTGTCTTAGGTTCGCCAAACGAATGAGCCACTTCGCCCTCATACAAGCTTCTTCCAAGTTCTTCTTCAACCGTCTTCAGACATTCATCAAGATTAGTTTCAGAAATCTTTCCTCCAGTACCATTCTCTACCTGTATCACCATTACAGGATATACCGTTGGTTCATGCTCCTTCTTACAATAGTCTTCCCAGTGCTGGCATTTCTCCATCCATTCACGGGTAGCATATTTCAGAATAGCCATACCACGTTGCATTTGATTATCACCAGGATAGCTTATCTCTATTTCGTCTTTCAGCAGTCCAGAATCCTTGACCTTTTCAGCATCAATAGACCAAGAACGCGTGGTGGATCCAGAATCCTTAATCAGTTCTGTGAAACGGTCAACGGTAGCACTCATTCCAATCACAATGGGCATCTTGCTTAGTCCATCATCAGAACTGCCAAAGATAAACTTTTGCATAATGCTATTGGCCTGTTTAGTTTCGCTGACCTTTGAAGTGCCACGATGCGCTTCATCAATTATAAAATATAAACGATGACCTTTGTTCTCAATGGTTCGTTGAAGAGTCTGCCAGATGGTATGCTCTCTGCCATCTCCTTTCTTGGTTAGGTTGCTCGACTTGCTCAACTTCTGAATGTTCAGAAAGTATATCTTGCCATCCTCCAATTCCGCCTTATCAAAAGACTCATCACTAATAATCTCAAGACTATTTATCGGCAGTTTGAATCTTGTCTCACGCTCCACCTTGTGCATAGATTGTTCATTCAACTCTGGGTCGTCCGACAACCATATGAAGATAGAATTACGTTCGCTCTTGTTGTTTTCATCACCACAAAGAATTTTTTCTATCAGAGCCGACATAATGATAGTCTTACCAGCTCCTGTAGGAGCCGCGAGCGTAATAATGGTGTTCTCACCATCATCTTCATAGTCGCGTTTTGCTTTCTTGCAGAACGAACGAAGTTTATCTAAAGCTTCTATCTGAAAGGGGAAAAGTTCTGATGCAATAGCCATATTATTTCTCGTAGTTAATAGTGAAGTTCTCCAAATAGTCTTTATACAATTGATAGGTCTTGGCCCACTTCAATGGTGCAGCCATCTCACGGAAGCCAATCTCAGAGTCAACAACCAAGAACACCGTTTTAATGTCTTGGCGGTCCTTCATCTCATCCATAAACTTAGCATAGGCCCATTCTTCTGTCAGAATAGCCATCTTATTCTCTGTCAGAATCAAAAATTCTGGAATTTCCTTGCCTTTTAATGTAGGACATTCGCCAATAGCACCAGCTTTCATCCAAAGTAGTGACAGCAATTCATGGAATTGACGATAAGCTGCCACAGAGTTTTTATCAAGGAAACCTAACTTAAAGTATTTTGCATTGGCCTTGAATCCATCCTGCATAGGTATATCACTACCTAAGTAATTACCTTTTAATGGCTGTCCGTTAATATCGTGGCCTTCAATACTACAAACCGTTCGAGGCCAGTTTACATAGCGGGCAATGCCATATTTCTCCCACTCCTCATCGCCAGGTTGGTAACCTTTCTTTCTCAGCGCCTTAGCTTCAAACTCCGATACCTCATTGTTTGTCACCATAATGCAGCGACGATGTCCACCATCCTCTGCATTCAGCAGGTTAACGGCTTGTAATGTTGTACCCGAGCCCGCGAAGAAATCTACGATAAGAGCATTGGGTTTATTAACAACGAAGAAATGTAAAACATCATGAACTGCATACACTGATTTCGGAAAATCAAAACGTTTTCCAATAATTGCATTAAGTTGCTTTGTCCCCTGTTGGGTCGCATCGTGAGAACTAATCCACCATTGTGTTCCTGGAATAAACTTTGCCTCATAGTTACTCTCGTCCACAATAATAGATCCATCTGCAGCATAGCCGATAATCGGGAAATCGCCTCTTTCTACTTTCTGTTGTTCTCCTTTTGCCAGATAGGTTAAGGATGTTTTCTCACCTCTGAGTTTTCCTATTTTTACATAGTGCTTATCGATTAGGTCAATTAATGTTTCTCTTCCGAGTCGCCATCTACCTTCTTTCCCATCCGGAAATATTGGCCATATTTGAATTAATCCTTTTGGGCATGAAACGGACTTTCTATCCACATCCAATGGTATATCGCTACCCACTTCAATTATCTTATCACCTGAAGAATTTAAATATATTGGATAAAACATCTTGGGGCGGTCCGTCCTTAAGACTGCCGTACCTGAACGTTGAAGGCCATTCCAACGCAGTTTGTCTTTATATCCTCCTTTTATATTTCCTCTCCAGTCATTTGATAATGGTAACGCCTGTGGAGATGCATCTCCAAGCATTACTATGTACAAATATTCATCTGTTCTAGCAAATTCTCCACCACGACTTACACCTGCTGGATTAATGACACTACTAACCATCTGTATCCTTGCCTCAGGAAACAATTCCTCCAACAGGCATCCCAATCTAAGATATTCTTTTTCATCTATTGTGACTATCAGAACAGAGTTTTGGGGATTGAGCAACTTCTTGGCAAGAACCAATCTTTTTTTCATCATGCTCAACCATTTACTATGACGGTAACTGTCTGAGCTATCAACATAGTCATTGTTATATTTCCAGTCTTTAGCTCCTGTATTATAAGGCGGATCAACATAGATACAATCCACCATACCACCATAAAGATAAACCAAAAGTTGCAGAGCGTGATAGTTATCGGCCTCTATCAATGTATGCCACAAGTCGCTATCAGGCGCATTCTTCACGGCATCCATTGGCTTTAAGTATGGATAGATGGGCTCTCCAAAAAGCGCAACAGCTACAGCTTCATTCTTTTGTAACTCGACCTGTTCATGACTGTCATCCTCCCGTTCGCAAAACAGAACATTCCCCTCTATACGCTTTACACGGAAGAACTCTTTGAAGTATCCATCCTTACGAGCCACTAACGACTTCACCTTGATGGGGACATCATATAAGGGAGTTGCTTCAGGCAAATGTTCCTCAAACACCAGCCCAAACTTCTTCTGTTGTTGTAAACGTACCACCTCGTCATTAATACGACGACGCAGTTCTGGGTCACTGATTCTATCTATCAGATCATTGATAACAGCCATAAATACTACATAGTTTAATGATGTGGGGCATCATCAAAGCCAAGTAAGCTGAATAAGATTCAGATAACAACAGTTTCCACCAAGTACCTTCATCAAAGAAACGAGAAGTGGACACCTTAACCACATCCCGTTCGGAGGTACTTGGCGGAAACCTAAGAATACAGATGTAGTAGTGCCCACATACGTGAACATCTACTGTTACTCTGTATCCTTGTTCTTTCCACCGCCAAGTTTCCCGAACGTTATTGAATAAACAGCAAACGCTATGTTTTTACCCTCAAAAATCATACCGGCTCTCTGCTCTCAGAGACTGATGCTTTGCAGCATGCGCTGTTTTCTTGAGACCCTTACGGGAACAAGCGACCAGAGGCCGAACAACGACAATTGCCGGTAATTGCCTACAAAGGTAGTAAAAAAAAGTAATCTTATCAAATAGTACAAGAAAAAAAATGAGATTTAGAAAGATTTCCTCTCAAAAATTTGACCCGACGGGCGAATTTTTTCACGACTCAGCAATACAAATGCAAGCATTTATTGCATTCGCTGCTCAAAAATCTGGAATTAACGAAAATACTTTCTATCTTTGCAACGTCAGAACATTTGTTTTTGACTATCCGGGTAGAATCCCGCGTGGGGTAAGGCTTTATCGATACTGCCCAATTTATAGAGAGCCGTCGTTCAACGATTGCTCTTTATTTTTGTTTGTACTTCATCATGAAGTTCTTAAAAAAAAGAATACAATCTTGTCGTTTTTCAAAGAAAAAGAAGGGTTGGTGGGGAAAAATATGGATCCATTAAACCAATAAAGGACAATAAAAAGGAGATTTAGGATGATACATAAAAAAATATGTAGATAATACCTGGCGATTTGTTCGATTTTTTGCCGGATTTTTTGTACCTTTGCACCTCGATTGTTTTGAGAATAATTAAACACCGATGTTCAGGACACATATTGTTGCGTTACCTTATTATAATGTGAAAGACTGCTTGGGCGAGTTTCTTGCCGAGGCGATGGGACGTGCTATGACGTTGCGCCCCGATCCAGCCAACGACGTTGATGCAAAAGCCATCTGTGCCTACGATTGGGAGGGACGGCATGCGGGCTATGTGGCAGCCTACGACCTGAGGGAAGCCTGGCAGACGTTGCGCGGCAGCGGCAGGAAGTCGTTGCGCGGACGTATTGTGGAGGTGAACGGCGAGCACAAGTGCCTGGTGTTTGAGTGCAAGGTGGAGACGCTGGGCGAGTCGTGCGAGTTATACCCCACGGCAGCGTATACGGCCTGGAACTACACGGGGCCACGCCTGAAATCCACGCATGAGATGGTGACGCTGGACTATATGATGGACGAGATCTGCGAGCGACTGGATGAGCATGAGCTGTGGAGCGATGAGGAGCATCGCGATTTTCTGACGCTGACCATGCGATTCTGCGAGTTGTCATGCTACGACCTGAGTGGCGAGATGAGCGACTTCCGCCGCAGGCTCTGTCTGCGCCTGATGGAGATTGACGACTACGGCTTTCAGGAACTGACGGAGGAACTGAAGATGGCGTGTGGCCGCGCAGGACGTGAGTCGCATGGCGGAAAGGTGCTCAACTACTGGATGCGCCTGATTGCAGAACCGAAGACCATCAAGCCCCTGCTGGTATGTCGTCACGAGCACAATATTGACGAGATAAAGAGGCAGTTGGAATGTTTCCCAGAGTCGATGTTTGAGGAGTGGATAGAGAATAAGGAGAACTTTGTGGCTAAGTTGCTGTATATGCACATCCCTCGCGAGGTGTTGTGGCGATTCATCTCGGGCATAGCCTTCTATGAGGCCGTCTCTGCGCGCCAGAAGTCTGAGAGTACATCGGCGGCCGAGAACGAGAAAACGCCTCAGAACGTGAACGTACACGTAGAACTTTTCAGCAATAAGGATACAAACATCGACAAGAACTTCGGGCCGAATATTGAGCATAACGGCGGCACGTTGTCGCTGCCCAATAAAAACATAGAGTAAACGATGGGATTTCATATCAAGAACAACTACGGACCCAACATCGAGGTGAACGCTGGCGGCAAATTGACGCTGGTGCAAGACAAGAACGGGCTGTGGCATACGGTGGAAGAAGCCGAGATTCAGGAGGCAGAATATAAAGAGTTGCCTGAAGTTCTCGCTACAGATAAAGCTATGGCTTTATGGCGGAAGGCGCAGCAGGCGGGCTACGTGGATGAGCACTACCAGCCCTTGATATCGCGGACGCAGGCGGCACTGTTGGCCGATGCGATGGCGGAGCGACTGGGCATCAAAGAGAAGTGGAAGGTGTTCGAGGGCTTCTGGAATCGGAATTACATGCGAAGTGATTATAACTTGGCCCTTACCAGAAAGAAAACGCTCGACTTTCTAGACGAACTGAAGGTGTTGTTTGATTAAGAAGCGAAAAGTCCCGGTGCTCACGCATCAGGACTTTTACTGTTCTTGTTCTTGTTTTATGAAATACATCCGTGCCATCCTAACGGAAAGACGCGGCTTGCAGATCCTTAGTAATACTTGCCATGCAGGCAGTCAGACGCTCATAAGTCTTTTCACCTGCCGTTTTGATACCCCGTGTGTACTGGCGCATCAGCGAAGGATTGATTCCAGCGCGCTTGGCAACCTCTGTGACATTCAAAAAAGAAAAGTAGTCGAAGAACGACTGCAAATCATACTGATAGCGGAACTCTACTTGCTCAGCCGTCTTCCCGCTTTCTTCGTAGTCTGCCTTAGCCTCTTCCAGACAAGCCAGTAAGTCGTCCTTGGCCTCCTTCACAGTCTGGCCTGCTGCATTCAGTCCCGCGCCATAGACATCCTTTTCTGTGTGGCACCAGAATGTGCCGTCGGATGCCTGCGATACTATCACTAATACTTTCCTCATAGACGGTGCAAAAGTAACAAAAAAGTTATAAACAAACAAATTATTTGGTAACTTTTTTGTTATACTACCATATTTTTAACTATTCAGACCGTAGTACCCACGCGTGGTACCCCTAAGGGGAGTAGGAATCGGAGAATACCCCTAACTTTGCCGCCGGAAATCAAAGCTGGCCAGCTCAATCCAACAAACATTATTAATTTTAAAATTTTACTGTTATGGCAAAAGAAAATAATAAAACGACAAAGTTAACGCCTCACTTTACACTTGAGGAGATGACGCGCACAGACGTGGAGCTGGGATATGTGGACCGCCAGCGGCAGACGCAGCCGGATGAGCAGGTGACAGAGAACCTGACGAGGGTGTGCCAGTGGCTGGAGATGCTGCGCCAGCGCTGGAACGAGCAGTATGGCGAGGGCAACGACCCTGTGATCATCAACAGCGCCTTCCGCTGCAAGGAGCTGAACAGGCTGGTGGGTGGATGCACCACGTCGAACCATCTCACGGGGTGTGCTGCCGACCTGCGGGTCATGGGCAAGGAGCAGCTGCTGAGGTATGTGGTGCTGTTGCTCGACATCAGCGACGAGATGCATCAGGACTTCGATGAGCTGCTCATGGAGCGCAATGCCCGCGGCTACTGGCTGCACTTTGCCGTGCGTCCCAAGAACAACCGCAGGAAGATATCCCTTCTCAATGTGATTTAAAACAACGAATTAAGACGAATTAAACGAATTATTTATGAAACAGACAATAATAATTACGGAGTGCCCTGAGAAGCAGGGCTGGAAAAAGAATACAGAACTGTGTATGGACGTGAAGACTTTCCTGAGGAGCGATGCCAGGATGAAGGCGGGCAAGTGCTACCAGGGCGTGCTGAAACGGCACGTGAGGTGCGAGGACTTCAAGTACAACGAATACATGACGTTTGTGGAGACCTCTAACAAAACATGCACCAAGCGCAACCCGCGCATCTTCGAGGGTGAGTATATCACCATCACCCGGCACAGCGACGGCTCCTACCGTCCCAACCTCCGCCCGATACACATAGGACCAGGCTTCTGCGTGGACAGCTATGCCAGCAGCGTGGGCAACGAACTGATGTGGGCGTTGGAGGGCCTGGTAGAGGAAAGGTAAAAAGGTAAAAAAGAGAAATGACGGAGTGCGTGACAGTGACAGTTGTGACAATTAAAAAATTGAGAGTACACATCTCACTATACCCCTTATAAGTATATATAACTTATTGATATATAATTAGTTATATATATTATAAATAGAATATTAAGAAAAGGGGTACCCCTCAAAAAACAACTGTCACAACTGTCACTGTCACGCTCAGTCAACATCAAATTCATCTAAAAAGCTTATAATCAATGAAATACGATATCACAACAAACAAGGCTCCCGAGATGCCTAACCTCGGAAAGGGTACAGAATGTATCAAATTACTGCTCACACAAGCCTCAAAAGACATGCACGAACCCCTTGTTCCGATGCTTTTCCCCTCACTTGGCGCACATATAAGCGGCGCGGAATTTCAGTACCCAGACCGCTCCTGGAAGGAAATGTGCGGCCAAATGGCCAATCTGGTAGGCGGATCAGGGTGTAACAAGGGTCAATTGACTGAGTTAACGAAGGCTATCTGTCGAGACTTTAGTCTGCACGATGAGACGGAGATGAAAAAATTGCGCGAGTGGGCGAAGATCAGCAATTCGAAGTCGAAGAGCAAAGATGGTCCTGTAAAACCAGATACCCCCATCTTCCTCCCGCCGGCCAACACCACCAGCGCAGGCTTCCTAGAAAACGCTATAGCCCTCGAGGCAGCGGGCGGACGTACGCAGCTGTTCAACTTTCCTGAGGTAGAAATGGCCGACCAACTCTGTGGCAGCCACAAGTACATGAGTCACCTGCTGAGAAATATCTATGATATGGCTCAAGCTGGAGCCCTGCGTGCAACGGCCAATGGTGTGAGTGGCAACCCCGTGCTCCGTGCCTGCATCACCCTCTCAGGCGTGCCTGTCACGGTTCGCAAGTTCTACAAAAATGAGCTCCACAACGGCACCTTCGGCCGCATGGTCTTTTCCTACAAACCTCGCGAAGCCACCCGAAGTGGGCACATACCGCGCAGGGGAGAGTTTGCCGACAATTTCTACCAACAACTGGACACCTATATGGCACGTCTCGACATGACAAAGGGGCGATTCATCATCCGCCCGCTGAACAAGCTCATAGACCGACTTGCGCAGGATATGGCCACACTAGCCGACCTGGTAGACGACGATGTGCTCTGGGACGTATCAAAGCGATCACTCGTTTCGGCGTGGAAGGCGGGCTGCATACTCTGGGTGCTCAATACTCAGACGTGGACAAAGGCCATGGGTGAGTTGGTAGAGTGGTTGGTGTATCACGACCTTTGGTCAAAAATGCAGATATTTGCCGACATGCTGAAGGATGGCGACGTCAACATCCAAGAGACCAGTAAGGCAGGCCCAAAGAACATGCTCGACTCGCTGCCCAACAACTTCAACGAAGCACAATTAGAGGCGCTTCGCCTGGAATCAGGTAAGAACAAAGAGGGCACAAAAGCCCAACTACGTCAATGGGTGCATCGCAAGTTCATCGAGTACTCTGCGCAGACTGGGCTCTATTCTAAAACAGAAAATTATCTGAAGAATTCATAATCATGGATAGACAAGATCTTCAAAAGCTCCGCGAACTCCCCATAGAGGGAGTCGCTGAGCGACTTGGACTGCGGGTTGTGCATCATAAGGCTCTGTGCCCGTTTCATGCCGACAACCACCCCAGCCTATCGTTTAAGGTAAGCAAGAACACATACCGATGCTTTGTGTGCGGGGCCAGCGGCGGACCAATCGACTTGGTGATGAAGCACCTGAATCTGGACTTCAGGGCTGCCTGCCGATGGTTGGCCGACGAACATAACATAATCCTTGAAGAATGGAAACCGCAGACATCAGACATCAGCCCTCAGACATCCTTCGACGGGAGTAGGTATGAACGTTTCTTTGAGCATCCTTGGCTTTTGCCAGAGGCCCAGAAGTTTCTCTTTGAGGAGCGACGCCTGGACCCGAGGGTAATCCGCTGGTGCCGCCTCACTTCCTGGAAAGACAAGCAGGGGGTGCCCTGGCTGCAGATACCCTATTATGACCGTGAGGGACGGTTGGTGGGCGTGCAGAACCGCAACCTGGTGCGTGGCGCCCTGCCCCGCTTCCGCTTCCCGCAAGGCTCGCAATGTGGCATCTACAACCTGCCTGTTCTGAACCTCCTTCGTCCGGGCGAACAGCTCTTCATCACGGAGGGCGCCTCCGACTGCTGGGCCATGCTCTCTGCCGGTCACAAGGCCATCGCGATACCATCAGCAACGCTGCTCTCCAAGAAAGATATAGAATTGCTAAACTCTATATACTCCCCTCCATCACAGGGAAAGGCTACGGGTAGGCGCGTCAGCGGGAATGGGGAAGGGGGTGGGTCTTTGTTTCACATGTACCCCGATCGCGACGCCCCTGGCGAGCGTCTGTTCCTGCAGCTGAAGGAGGTGCTGCCGTCGCTGGTGCACCATCAGTTGCCGCCCGACTGCAAGGACTTCTCCGACTATTTTCTGAAGCAAAAAATATCTGAAAAATAATTACGGAAAGACTTGCGTATCTCGGGATTTTTTTGTACCTTTGTAGTGTCAATAAGAGAAACGACGAGTTGCGATGAGAGAAACGACGTTTCGCCTATAGAGAAAGGTCGAGTTGCTCTTTAAGACAACGAGAAGTGGAACTTTAGACAATAGAACCTTAATATTTAACAACCAAAAAAAACATTACAACAATGGGAGAAATTCAAATTCAGAAAGTTCAGCGTACCGTACAGGTAAAGGATGCTGACAACACTCGCAAGAAAGTACAGAAGACCTACGGCAAGATTATCTATCGTAAAACCCTGACGCTGGACGACATGGCCGAGCACATCATGAAGCACGGTTCTGTGTATACCGAAGACGTCGTCATCGGTGTGATCACCAAGCTGAAGAACTGCATGCAGGAGATGCTGGCCGACGGTCATAAGGTGAAGCTCGACGGCATCGGCACGCTGTACCCCACCCTGACCAGCGCAGGTGTAGACAACGCCAAGGACTTCAGCGCCACGGAGAACGTCACCCGCATCGGCATCGCCTTCCTGGCCGACCAGAGCCGCAAGTCCATGTACAAGGCACGCTCTATGCGTGAGGCCGTGAACCTGAGTACCAGCGTGTACAGCGAGCTGACGGGCGAAGAGACCGGAGGCGGAAACACGGAGTCAGGGAACAACGGAGGCACGGAGAACGGCGGCGGCAGTTCTAGCTCCGAGTCTGGCAACGGCGGCGGTCCCGTCAATCCTTAAGGATTAAACATTAAAGATTAAACATTAAAATTCTGAACCATGAAGAACAAGACATTTTGGAAATTCGCGATTCAAACAGCCATTAGTGTGCTGTCGGCCATCGCAACGGCACTGGGAGTGACCTCGTGCATGTGATACATTCTTTTAGTCGGCCTGCGGCCTTTGTAAAAGCGGCAAAGCCGAGCGAAACATGAAACATTTAAAAAAACGGCTCCTGAGGCGGAATGCTTCGGGAGCCGTTGTTATATTAAAAGAGGTATTAATAGGCGTGGTCGTCGGACGCAATCTCGTCACGGTCTATCTTCTTGCTGTCTATCTGGCGCCAGGCATAGACGATGTAGGCAAGGACGAAGGGAACGAGGAGCGACACCCAGAACATGGTGTTGAGGGTGAAATAACTGCTGCATGAGTTCTCGAGCGTCAGCGACGACTGGAGGTCGGCCGTGGAGGGATAATAGGCGGTGTGGTTCCAGGCTGACATCAGGAGCAGGGGCGTCACGGTGAGCACGGTGCCGATGCCGGCAGGCCAAATGCCGTTTGATTTGAGATTTAAGGTTGGAGATTTGAGGTTTATCAACTCACTTCCTATTCCCCAGAGCACCAGGACGACGCCGAGGAGCATCACGGCGGTGAGATACCACATATCCAGCATGTTGTTCAGGTATTTGTTGGGCTCCATGAAAATCAGGCCGCTGTCGTCGTAGGCATAGCCGTCCTTCAGAAGCAGATGGACCAGATAGACCACGAAGAGCACCACGAAGACGAAGGCGGCACCAGCCAGCTGATAGCGACTGCGGGTGCGGATGGTCTCGTCGGCGATATTGTTCATGGTGTACAGGATGCCCAGCGTACGGGCCAGGAAGAGCACGGCCACGGCGAAGACGAGTATCCACGGATTGAGCAGGGCATCAAGGCCATGAGAGGCGTTGGCCCAGTGACTAATAACAGGCGACAGGGCATCGGCATCAATCATATTCCCTTTCTCCACGATGAAATTGGAGCCCTCGAAGAAGGTGGCCACGGCGCCGCCCAGGAGCAGGGGACCCAGGATGCCATTGAGCACCAGGAAGCACTGGAAGGTCTTGGGACCGAGGAAATTGCCCAGCTTATTCTGGAACTCATAGCTCACGGCCTGCAGCACGAAGGTGAAGAGGATGAGCATCCACAGCCAGTAGGCACCGCCGAAGCTGGTGGAATAGAACAGGGGGAAAGAGGCGAAGAAAGCACCGCCGAAGGTGACCAGCGTGGTGAACGTGAACTCCCACTTACGACCGGTGGAATTGATGAGCAGGCGACGCTCGTCGGGTGTCTTTCCCAACTGGAATATCATGGAGTTGGCTCCCTGTACGAAGAGCAGGAAGACGAGTAGTGCTCCCAACAGTGATACGATGAAGCACCAGTAATGTTGCAAGAATTCGTAAGTCATAGTTGCGGTCCTTTCTTAATTTGTTTCAACAGGATGTTTATCTCCACAGCCAGCATCGTGGTGAAGAGGATGAGGAAGAGGAAGAAGGTGAGTGCCACACTGCCGGCACTAAGGTCGCTGACAGCAGCCCACGTAGGCAGCATATCCTGGATGGTCCAGGGCTGACGACCAAACTCAGCCACCAGCCAGCCACTCTCGGAGGCGATATAGGCCAGGGGCACCATGAGTACGGCAGTCCAGCAGAGCCATGCGGGCATCGCATCGGCAGGAGCGCTACGGTCGGCCGCACGCTCATCGAGCAGTCCGACGGCAGAGAGCAGTCGGCGCACCAGGAGCGACACCATGGGGATATCGAATATCAGGACGAGCACCAGTCCGAAGAAGGCGATGAAGAGACAGCCCAGTCCCACCATGGCACGGAACGCCCAGAAATTGATCCATACGGGCGGCACCACGTCGGCCTTGTCCTTCACGTAGCCATAGCCGAAATAAGGCATATTAGAATTGATAATTGACAATTGAGAATTGAGAATTTCTTCGTCGGCGCCCTCGGCCTTCGCTTTGCGGTAATCAGCCAAGGCTTGTATCGCCTTTCGGCCTCGCTCTATCTTCTCATCGACAGAGGGCTCCACCGTACCATCGTCCTTCACATAGCCATCGAGCAGGTCGTTGATGCCAGGCACATAGCCATCGAGGGTGTTGGTGGCCATCATCGACAGACCATAGGGCACCTCGATACCCTCAACCACCTTCAGGCCAATCTCGTGACCACCATCATAGAGGGCCTCCATAGCAGCCAGTTTCATGGGTTGTACCTGCGCCACGGTCTGACCGCTCTTATGACCGGTAGCACCTGCGCCAAGGGCAGCCACAAAGCCGACGATAGCAGCAATGCGGATGCTCTGGACAGCCAGTTGGATGTGGCGTTTCCTGACCAGATACCAACAGCTGACGGCAACGACAAACACGGCACCGATGATCCACGAGGAGATGACCGTATGGCAGAATTTCTCGACGGCGAAGGGCGACAGTGCCACCTCGAGGAACGAGGTCATCTCATTGCGCATGGTGTCGGGATTGAACGCACAGCCCACGGGATACTGCATCCACGCGTTGGCCACGAGAATCCACCAGGCAGAGATGGTGGCACCCAGTCCGGTGAGCCAGGTGGAGGCCAGATGGAAGCCAGCCGACACCTTTTTCCAGCCAAAGAACATCACGGCCACGAAGGTGCTCTCCATGAAGAAAGCCACGATACCCTCGACAGCCAGTGGGGCACCGAAGATATCGCCCACGAACCAGGAGTAGTTGCTCCAGTTGGTACCAAACTCGAACTCCAGGATGATACCCGTGGCCACACCCATGGCGAAATTCACGCCGAAGAGGCGCTGCCAGAACTGGGCCGTGTGTTTCCAGAAGTCCGTACGCTTCTTGTAGTAAATGGTCTCGGCTATGCCCATGATAACGGCCAGGCCAAGGGTCAGGGGCACGAAGAGCCAGTGATAGATTGCCGTGAGAGCGAACTGCGCTCTGGACCAGTCAATGGTACCGGCATCAATGGATAGTAGTAGGTTTGTCATTGTTATAGGAGTTAAAGGAGTTATAGGAGTTAAGGAGTTAAGACATTAGACTCTGCGCGGTCTATGAGCTCGGAGGCTACGAAGTCGGGCTCGGAACCGGCATCGGAGTGCTCGGAGATATAGTTGGGGAAGAAGAAAACCTTCAGGACAAGGAAAATGATGATAAGCTTCACAATGATGACAGCCCACAGGGTGCGACCCACCGTCATGTGACGGAAGCCATCATAGTAAAAATGAATTGTTCGATATAGGAAGTTAGTCATCATAGGTCTTTATAGGAATAGAATTGGTAAATATTGCGGCAAAGATAGTAAAATAATATAAAAGTACCAAATTTTCTTTGGCAATTTAGTGAAAAACTTGTACATTTGCAGCGTTTTTATTTAAATAGTAAGGTACAGACATGAAAAAAGCACTCATAGCAGCAGTCGTGGTGGTGATCCTGGCAATGGCAGGCATCATGGTTTACCTGCTGCTGAACAACCGAAATTTGGAACAGGAAAAAATGGAGATGTTGGAGTTGGCCGAACTGGACAAGCAGGAGATGGAGAACGACTACGAGCGACTGACCCTGCAGTACACAGAGATGATGAACTCTATCAACAATGACTCTATCATAGCCCAACTGACCCAGGAGCAGATGCGCACGCAGCAGCTGCTGGAGGAACTGAAAAACGTGAAGGCAGCCGATACACGCGAGATTACGCGACTGAAGAAAGAGCTGGCCACGGTACGCAAAGTGCTGCGCTCGTATATCCGACAGGTGGACTCGCTGAACCAGGTGAACCAGAGTCTGATGGCTGAGAACGACCGCGTGAAGGACCAGCTGGCACAGTCGAACCAGGCCAACGAGGGTCTGCGCATGGAGAAGCAGAACCTGACAGAGAAGGTGGCCATCGCCGCACAGCTGGACGCTACGGGCATCACCATGACCACGCTGAACAAGCGTCAGAAGACGGCCAAGAAGATGAAGGACTGCAAGACCATCCAGGTGGGCTTCAACATTGCACGCAACGTGACGGCACAGACGGGCAACCGCACCCTCTACGTACGCATACAGACACCTGCGGGTCAGGTGCTGACAGCAGGCACATTCCCCTACGAGAACCGTCAGCTGGAGTACTCGATGAAGAAAGTGGTGGAATATACCGGCGAGGAAGTGAACGTACAGACCTACTGGCAGGTCAGCGAATTCCTGGAGGCCGGACAGTATCGCGTCAGCATCTTTGCCGACGGCAACATGATTGGAACAAGAACATTTACCTTTGAATAACAATATGAAGAGAATCTTTACTTTCGGCTTCTTGCTCCTGGCTCTGGGTCAGGGAGCAGCCGAGGCACAGCAGTTGCTGAGTCTTGACAGTTGCCGTGCCATGGCCCTGCGCAACAATAAGCAGATGGGCGTGCAGCAACTGAAACAGGACATCGCAGCCAACCTCAGGAAGTCGGCACGCACCAAGTACCTGCCCCACGTCAGTGCGATAGGCAGTTACCAATTCACCAGCGAGGAGATTTCTATCCTGAACAACGAGCAGAAGGGTAAGTTATCAAATCTGGGTACCAACCTCACAGGATCCCTGTCGGGACTGGGCAACACGCTGCAGACGACACTGGGACAGATGGGTACGATGCTGGGACAACTGGGTGTGCCTGCCGAGGCCTTCCAGCAGATGGCTGGACAGTTGCAGCAGAACATGCAGCAGACATCGACCAACATGGCTGGTCTGCTGGACAGTGAGGGACAGAAGATAGTGGATGCCTTCCGCACGGATACGCGTCATATCTTTGCCGGTTCGGTACTGGTCACCCAACCCATCTTCATGGGTGGTGGCATCATGGCGCTCAATAAGTTGGCCGACATCAACGAGGAGTTTGCCAACAACTCAGTGGCAGCACGTCGTCAGGGTATCCTCTACTCTACCGACCAGGCCTACTGGCAGGTGGTGTCGCTGAAGCACAAGAAGAAGCTGGCTGAGAGTTACCTGGAACTGATTAAGAAATTTGATACCGACGTGCAGCGCATGATTGAAGAGGGCGTGGCCACACGGAGCGAGGGACTGAGCGTCAGCGTGAAGGTGAACGAGGCCGAGATGACCCTGCAGAAGGTGGACGACGGACTGGTGCTGTCGAAGATGCTGCTCTGTCAGATGATTGGCATGCCGATGAACGAGGAGATCACACTGGCCGACGAGGACGTGGAGGACCTGGCCGTGGTGACGCTGCACCCCCAGCTGAACGTGGAACAGGCAGTGGAGAACCGTGCCGAACTGAAGATGCTGGATAATGTGGTGGATATGTCGAAGCAGGCTACCAATATCCTGAAGGCTGCCAACCTGCCACAGGTGGCCCTGATGGGTGGCTATGCGGTGAGCAATCCCAACGTGCTCAACGGATTCGAGAAGAAATTCGGCGGATTCTGGAACGTGGGTGTGCTGGTGCGCGTGCCTATCTGGAACTGGGGCGACGTGGCCTACAAGGTGCGTGCTGCCAAGGGTGCCACAGCCATTGCTGCTCTGGAGCGCGACGAGGCTCGCGAGAAGATAGAGCTGCAGGTGAACCAGAACACGTTTAAGGTGGACGAGGCCAACAAGCGTCTGGTGATGGCGCAGACGGGTATCGAGCGTGCCAACGAGAACCTGCGCACGGCCAACCTGGGATTCAAGGAGGGTGTGATAGCACCTACCGTGGTGATGGAGGCACAGACGGCCTGGCTGCAGGCACAGTCACAGCTCATCGACGCACAGATTGCCGTGAAGCTCTCGCAGGTGGATCTGCAGAAAGCACTGGGAACGCTGTATTAGTTAAGAATTAAGAGTTAAGAAGTATCAAGATATGAGTAATCAATCAAAAAAACAGCATCATAACATTCTGTATGCGATCATTGGTTTTGCTGCAGTTGTTATTATCGTGGCTCTCATAGGTTTCTTTGCACTGGGTCGCGATCCCGAGATTATTCAGGGACAGGTGGAAGTATCAGAGTATCGCGTGTCGAGCAAGGTGCCCGGACGTATTCTGGAAATCCGTGTGAAGGAGGGCGACTACGTACATGCCGGCGACACGCTGGCCATTCTGGATGCACCCGAGGTACGTGCCAAGATGCAACAGGCACAGGGGGCTGAGGACGGTGCCGCCGCGCTGGAGATGATGGCCAAGAATGGTGCCCGCAAGGAACAGGTGCAGGGTGCCTATCAGGTGTACCAGCAGGCAACGGCAGCCCTGGAGATTGCCGAGAAATCATACAACCGCGTGCAGCGTCTGTTTGACGAGGGCGTGGTGAGTGCACAGAAGCGCGACGAGGCGCTGGCTATGTACAAGGCTTCTGAGGCTCAGATGAAGGCTGCCAAGAGTCAGTATGACATGGCTGTGAACGGTGCCCGTCAGGAGGAGAAACTGGCCGCTCAGGCACAGTTGAACCGCGCCAAGGGTGCCGTGCAGGAGGTCAACGCCTATATCGGCGAGACCGTGCAGATAGCCCAGATGGACGGTGAGGTGAGCAGCATCTACCCGAAGGTGGGCGAGCTCGTTGGTACGGGCAGTCCTATCATGACCATCTCAATGATGAACGATATGTGGGGCACATTCAACGTACGCGAGGATCAGTTGAACGGCATGAAGATTGGTACTGAGTTTACGGCTTTCGTACCCGCATTCAACAAGGAAATCAAGTTGAAGGTGTATCACATGAAGGATCAGGGCTCGTATGCGGTATGGAAGGCTACGAAGGCCAACGGACAGTATGACCTGAAGACCTTTGAGGTGAAGGCGCGTCCGGTGGAGAAGATTGAGGGCCTGCGTCCCGGCATGAGCCTGGTGGTGAAGTAATGAATGAAGAGTTAAGACGTTAGAGTTGAAAACGCTACAATTATTATATAAGGTAGGACTGCGCGAGTTGCAGATACTGTGCAGGAACAGGGTGTACCTGTTTTGCATGGTGGCTTTCCCGCTGATGGTCATGGTGTTCTTCACATCGCTGATGGACGATGGACTGCCAACGGAGATGCCCGTGGGCGTGGTGGACCTGGACAACACATCGACGTCGCGCTCACTGGTGCAGCGTCTGGATGCCTTCCAGATGTCGAAGGTGGTGGCCCACTACCCCAGCGTGAACGAGGCCCGTCGTGATATCCAGGAGAACGAGATATACGCGTTCCTGTATATCCCCAAGGGTACCACGGAGAACCTGCTGGCAGGCCGACAGCCAAAGATATCGTTCTATTACTCATATACCACACTGGCGTCGGGTGCCCTGCTGATGAAGGACCTGAAGACAATCTCTACACTGGGCTCGGCAGCCGTAGGTCAGGCCACGATGCGTGCCAAGGGATTCACGGATGCACAGATACAGACATTCCTGCAGCCTATCCGCATAGACCTGCATCAGATAGCCAACCCGTGGACCAGTTACAACTCCTACCTGTCAACGATGCTGGTACCTGGCATGATTATGCTGTTTATCTTCCTGATATCGGCCTACTCGCTGGGCACGGAACTGAAGTTCGGCACGTCGAAGGAATGGCTGGAGATGGCCGACAACCGCATATCGATAGCGCTGATGGGCAAGTTCCTGCCTCAGACCATGATATGGCTGGCGGTGGTCTACAGTTATGAATACTACGTGTTCCACGTGTTGCAGTTCCCCCATCAGGGCAGTCCCTGGATGCTGGTACTGCTGGGATTGGTACAGGTGATAGCCTCGCAGGGCTTTGGCATCTTTGCCTTTGGCCTGATGCCGTCGCTGCGTATGTCGATGAGTGTGTGCTCACTCTGGGCGGTGCTCAGTTTTTCGATGGTGGGCTCTGCCTTCCCCATGATGGGCATGGACGGTGCGCTGCAGACGCTCACGTGGCTGTTTCCCCTGCGTCATTACTACATGATTTATCAGATTAACGTGTTCAACGGTTACCCACTGTTGGAGTCGTGGTTCCACATGGCCGCTATGGCAGCATTCATACTGCTGCCCTGGTTGGTGGTGAGGAAAATTAAGAATGCAATGCTGACCTATGTCTACATACCGTAATAGTTTCAGAAGAAGGATCGACGACACCATGTTGATATGGCGCGACGAGATGCGACAGGTGTTGAAGGATGAAGGTATGCTCATCTTCTTTATCATCGTGCCCTTGATATATCCCCTACTCTATTCGTGGATCTACAACAACGAGACGGTGCACGAGGTGCCGGTGGTCGTGGTGGACCAGTCGCACACGGCGCTCTCACGACAGTTTATCCGTATGTGCGACGCGTCGGCAGATGTGAAGGTGGCCTACTACGCACAGGACCTCGACGAGGCCAAGTCGCTGGTCAGTCGTCAGTTAGTTAAGGGTATCTACCTGATTCCCAGTGAGTTTGAGACAAACATCAACAGGATGCAGCAGGGCGTCATCAGCGTATACTGTGACATGAGCCTGATGCTCACCTACAAGGCTATCTTCCAGACCGCCCAACTGGTTTCCATGCAGATGGGGGCCGAGATACAGACAAAACTGGGAGGCCATTTCACCAGCAGGGAAGAGGCTATCGCTGCCCGTCCGCTGGACTATGCCGACGTGGCTATCTTTAATCCGCAGGGGGGCTATGGCTCTTTCATCCTTCCCGGTGTGCTGATGCTGATTCTGCAGCAGACGCTGGTACTGGGTATCGGCATGTCGGCAGGTACGGCACGCGAGCGCAACCGTTACCACCAGCTGATACCGGTGACGCGCCCTTATCAGAACGTGTTCCGCATCGTGCTGGGCAAGTCGCTGTGCTACTTCATGATATACGCCATCATGGGTGCCTGGCTGGTCATCGCCGTGCCACGCCTGTTCCACTTCCCCCAACTGGCAGCATGGCAACCACTGCTGACGCTGATGTTGCCCTACACGCTGGCATGTATCTTCTTTGGCATCGTGGTATCATGTATTGTGAGATACCGCGAGAACGTGATGCTGCTGATGGTCTTTGTATCCGTACCCCTGCTGTTCCTCTCGGGTGTAAGTTGGCCCCAGAGCAACATCCCCGGCTTCTGGCAGGGTGCATCGTGGGTATTCCCCTCTACCTTCGGCATCAGGGCCTACGTACGCCTGAACTCGATGGGTGCCACCATCAGCGACGTGTCAACGGAGATATGGATTCTCTGGCTCCACGTGTTCCTGTATTTCTGGCTGGCATGCGTGGTCTACGGCTACCAGATTTACCTGGCGCGTCACGATGCCTTCTGGCGATATATCGACATGAAGAGGAGAAGACAACAGAGACAAGGATAAACAAACATAATAAAAAGGCTGCCCCACGAATGGAGCAGCCTTTTCTTATGTATCTGAGCGGATGCTTATCTGATCAGCACCTTCATGGTCTGTCCGTTGGGTTTCACCACGATATTCAGTCCGCGCTGCAGCGACTCACGACGTACGCCCGAAGGACTGTAGATACCCTCTGGCATACGACTGACAGGACGGGTGGTGATGCCGGTGAGGATGGACAAGTCGCGCAGACGGCACTCGGCCAGGAGGAACTCCTGCATGCCACTGCCCACTTCCTTGAACTGAATCACGTAGTCGCCCTTGGTGGTGATGTCGAACGACAGCGTGTTGCGCGTGGCCGACGAGATATCGCCTGCGGCATTACCATTCAGGTTGGGCGTAGCGGTATAGTTGGACGAAGAAGCAACGACACCGCCTGTGCTCTTCAGGATACGTGCCAAATAGGTGGGTGTGCCCTTCCATGCGGCCGTAGCGAAAGAGAGCACGTAAGAGCCAGGTTCGAGCGAGAGCTTATAGTTGGCTAGGCGACCATACTCCGCACTGGTGGTACGCCAGTAGAGTGCCTTGCCCTGATAGCCCTGCAGGCCACTGAAGGTACGGGGGCCACTGCCATTCGAGGTGGGATAGTTGCGCACATTGTCACCATCGGTGGTACGCCAGCCAACAGGCAGTTCACCGGCCTGCACATCCGTGAAGTCGAGGTCATAGACGGCGCACATATCGTAGAACTGAGGCTGAATGGTCACGTTCTCATCGGGCATGATGAACGATACCTCCTTGGCACCCACTTCCACAGGAATGGTCTTGCCCTGGGTGAAATAGACGGAGTTGACCACACGGAGCGACTTGATGCCATAGCCTTCGTCAGCGCTGATGGTGAGGTGGACCTCCTGACCTGCCTGGGCTGAATCGACATCTGCAACCACAGTTCCAAAGTCGGCCTGTCGCACAGCAACATCAAATTTCTCCTTGGGCATCTCTGCAGGCATATACGTAATCTGGTCGATGGTCATCTTGATAGCGCCTGAGTTTTGGAGCACGAAATTATTGGTACCTTCTTTCAGCGTGACAGGGATAACAGCCTCACGCCAGTCGTTTTTATCAACTTTCTCAAAAGCTACAGTCTGAGCAGTACCATTAACGGTGGCTTTCATATTACCAGCCTTACTGCTGTTACAATAGCGCACCAGGATATTATAGGCACCACCTTCGGTCAGCGCCAACTGATGACGCAGGGCGGCGGCTGTACTGGCTTGTGTCTCTACGTAGCCCATACCGGCAAAGTCCTTATAGTCCTGTGCCCACCAGCCGGAGTGTGTCAGACTGACGTTCACGCTCTTGTAGTCCATATTCTCGGCCTCAATGATAACTGGACCATGATAGGCTGCTGGCTGCTGGGGCTGGCCTAAGGGTGTATCGGGGAGATAGTCGGTAAGACGGTTGGTACCCTCGCCGGCACAGGCAATAGTGATGGTGGCAGGACCCATGTGTTTCACACCCACACGATAGGTCTTCGTGTCGGCATCATAGTTCTCGCTAACCAAAGAGGCGCTATAGGTGGTGGTACCCGTCTTGTGTTTCTCCACCGTTGTGACAGGCTGGGCGGTGGCACCAACGATATAGATGGTATCGGTACGTACCGTCAGGGTATCACTGCGGTAGTTGTTCAGATAGAGTTCGATACGGTCGGCATACTCACGAATCACACCGCTGGAGAGATTGTAATAGTCGAGTTTCAATGAGTCGCAGGTATTATACTGCAGAGAAATGGCACCCGTGGCGTGCTTATTCTTATTTAAATAGGTATAAGGAGCATAGGTCACCAACTGATTGCGATAGCGGTTCACGAAGAGGTCGCCCTTTGACACCTCTGGATAGAGTTCGTTGAACTCCTTAACCTTCTTTGACTGGGTGCCCCAACGCGAACTGAACCCACTCTTCTTTACTTGCACAGGGATACTTTTGGCAATATCGTCATAGAGGCCTGGCACCATGGGGATAGCGCCATAACGGCCCGAGGACTTCAGATACCAACCGTTGTTCTCCCAACGTCCGTCGCCTTTGTTGCCCGGGTCTTTCACCTCATACAGGCCGGCATAGAGGGCATCGGGCACCTTGAAATCATTGTCGGCATCATGAATCAGCACGGCCTTGGTCTTGGCTACAACCTCCTGACGGGTGGGGATATACATCTTGCCCTTGATAATCTCACGCCACATATCAATCCAGATACCCTTGAAGTTAGGAAACAGTCCCCAGTTGCGGCGGGTATAGCCATCCACGTTACTGTCACTGAGGTTCTGGAAGTCCTCGGTCCAGATAAGTTCTGGTCCGTCCCACACGGCACCGCCGTTCACACAGGTCTGCTCCATCACGGTGCCTATACCAGCACTGCCTGGATATTTCTTGCCGTGCTTCTCGCCCAGCACCTTAGTCAGCATGTCGTTGTAGCCGCAGTTGTCATAGCGCACACCATAGTTCTTGGTCAGACCGGCGATAAACGGACCGAAGCACACACTCTCGTTGTTATAGAAACTGCTGCAATGGGTGTACTTGTAGAGAAACAGGATGGACTCGGGATATTTCTGACAGGCAGCCAAGAACTTGGGCTCGGTCTTCAACTCTGCCAGAGGGTCGGTATCGAAATGGTAGATACCACCACACCAGCTCACCGTGAGAAAGCCGCCATACTTATGAGACATCTCAACAAGGTTGGCAAAGAGATTCCAACGACTGGACTTGGTCATGGAACTCAGGTCGCCTGCATCGCCAAAGGCCCAGAACTGCTCGGCATAGTTCCATCCAAGGAAGTTGGGGAAGGTCTTGAAGAAATACTCGAAAGTCTGCAGGTCGTTATCCTGAATATGGGTGTGACCACCAGAGGCAGGCTGACAAGAGAACCACATATTGTTCTGCTGACAGACAGTGGCCCACGACTTATAGGTTCGCACTGCATTACGAGGCATACGATACATGCCGGTCTTCGTGTCAAACTGACAAGAGAGCGACAGGTTCAGACAAACATAAGGTTTGATATCTGCTGGTATCAAATCAATAATTTTTTGTGGGTCAGCACTGTTCCACACATCAACGTGGACCAACCATAACGGATGCTGATTGTCAATAGGACGACGCTGTTGGGCCTGGATGCCATGAAAGGCACAGACGCTCAGCATCATCACTAAAAGAAATGAGTAAATTTTTCTAATCATAATTCTTAGGTTTTTAAATCTATGCTGCAAAAGTACAAATAATTCCTCTAATAATTATACGAAAATGTTTCATTCGTTTTGGAAATTGTACAGACTACACTCCATTTTCTAAAATTTTCAAAATAAATGAGTGAAACAACAACTGTTTCACGGAAATTATGTATCTTTGCAGTTCAAATCCATAGGAGAAAAATTAAAAATGGGAAAGATTATTGCACTTGCTAACCAAAAAGGAGGCGTGGGAAAGACCACGACAACCATTAATCTGGCAGCATCGCTGGCTACGCTGGAGAAAAGCGTACTGGTGGTTGATGCCGACCCTCAGGCTAACGCATCCAGCGGACTGGGAGTAGACCTGAAAGAGGTGGACTGCTCGCTCTACGAATGTATCATTAACCATACAGATGTACGCGAGGCTATCTATACAACCGACATCGAGGGACTGGACATCATCCCCAGCCATATTGACCTGGTAGGTGCTGAGATAGAAATGCTGAACCTGGACAACCGCGAGCGTGTCATCAAGAATATGCTCGACCCCATCCGCAATGAATACGACTATATCCTGATTGACTGTTCACCATCACTGGGCCTCATCACGGTGAATGCCCTGACAGCAGCCGACTCAGTCATCATCCCCGTGCAGTGTGAGTACTTCGCACTGGAGGGTATCTCAAAACTGCTGAACACCATCAAGATCATCAAGTCGAAACTGAACACGAAGCTCGAGATTGAAGGCTTCCTCCTGACGATGTACGACTCACGTCTCCGTCTGGCCAACCAGATTTACGACGAGGTGAAGCGCCACTTCCAGGAACTGGTGTTCAAGACCGTGATTCAGCGTAACGTGAAACTGTCTGAGAGTCCCTCACACGGTCTGCCCGTCATCCTCTATGACGCAGACTCTACAGGTAGCAAGAACCATTTGGCATTGGCAAAGGAAATTATCAGCAAAAACAAATAAATCATGGCTGTTAGAAAGAAATTTGATAAGAGCGTACTGGGCAGAGGTCTGGACGATATCAGCACTGGTCGCGGACTGGATGCCCTCATAGATACAAGTGACGTTAAGACGCAAGGCTCGTCAAACCTGAACGAGATTCCCATCGAACAGATTGAGCCCAACCCCGACCAGCCTCGTCGTGAGTTTGACGAGACGGCTATGCAGGAACTGGCAGCAAGTATCCAGACAATGGGTATTATTGCACCTATCACCCTGCGTCAGGTCAGCGAGAACCACTACCAGATCATCGCCGGTGAACGTCGTTGGCGCGCATCGCAGATTGCCGGTCTCACGGCTATCCCTGCCTATATCCGCACGGCCAACGATGAGAGCGTGATGGAGCTGGCACTGGTGGAGAATATCCAGCGTGAGGACCTGAACGCCATCGAAATAGCACTGGCCTACGAGCACCTGGCAGAGACCAGTGGCATGACGCAGGAGAAAATCTCTGAGCGCGTGGGCAAGAGCCGTACGGCGGTGACCAACTATATGCGTCTGCTGAAGTTGCCCGCACAGATTCAGATGGCCCTGAAGAACCGTGAGATTGACATGGGACATGCGCGTGCACTGCTGGCACTGGACTCTCCCTCGCTTCAGCTGAAACTCTTCAAGGAGGTACAGAAGAACCAGTACTCTGTGCGCAAGGTTGAGGAGATGGTACAGGCACTGAAGAATGGCGAGGACGTGCAGACCGTACGCAAGCGCATCACGACAAGGGTGCCCCTGTCAAGCAGTCTGAACGAGAGCAAGAACCGCCTGACAAGCATGCTCAACACAAAGGTACAGCTGACCTGTTCACCCAAGGGTAACGGAAAGATCAGCATCACCTTTGCCAATGAGGAGGACCTGAACCGTATCATGAGTCTGCTGGAGAGATAAGGAAGTGGTTGATATGAATATAAAAAAGGTATACAGAAGGAACGAACGGGTAACAAAGCTTTTACTTTTTTACCTATTTGCCTTTTTACCTTTTACGGCATCGGCCCAGAACGCCCTACCCGACTCCATCGTGATGGCGATGGACTCCATGTACGAGGCACTGCCTCTCGACACGGCCTTCATCGAGGACTCGCTGGAATACCAGAAGCTGACCTTCGTGAAGGACGAGGCAGAGATGAAGGTGGCGCGCGACTGGAACACATGGCGACCCGACCCGCAGAGGGCTCTCTGGCTGGCACTGGTCATACCTGGCGGTGGTCAGATATACAACAGGAAATACTGGAAACTGCCCATCGTATATGGCGGATTCGTAGGCTGTATCTATGCCATGATGTGGAACAACATGATGTACAAGGACTACTCACAGGCCTATCTGGACATCATGGACGACGACCCGGGAACGGCCAGCTATAATAAGTTCCTGCACCTGGGCAAACAGATTACGCCTGCCAACGAAGAGCGCTACAAGCAGATCTTCAAGAGCAGGAAGGATAAATACCGCCGATGGCGCGACCTGAGCTTCTTCTGCATGCTGGGTGTCTATGCGGTATCCGTGATTGACGCCTACGTGGATGCAGAACTGTCGTCGTTCGACATCTCCAAGGACCTGAGTCTGAAGGTACGTCCTACGGTGATCAGCAACAAGTCGTCTGTCAACCCGCTCTATGCCACATCGCTGGGTGTCAACTGTAGTATTAATTTTTAAACACGATAACATTAACGAATGATGATAAAGACATATATTACAAAGCTATTGGACAAAACAGTAAGATGGTCACTGCCACTATGTATGGCTGTGCTGCCCCTGAACGGCAGTGCACAGATTGTGGTCGACGATGATGATGACGACGACGAGATTGAGGTTGTCGACGAGATGGGCAACAAGGAGGAGATTGACTTCCCTGAGGCCATGACCTACGATATGGATAGTCTGATGAGCCAATATATGTCGAAGACTTACCTGGCAACGGACAACGACTGTCAGATGAAGAACGAGAATGTCACCTACGACAAGCAGGTGTATATCGACCGTCTGCATCGCATGCCCACCATCATGGAGATGCCATACAACGAGGTGGTGCAGTCGTGCATCGACAGATATACCTCACGCATGAGACAGTCGGTGAGCTACTTCCTGGGTGCGTCAAATTTCTACATGCCTATCTTCGAGGAAGCACTCGACCTGTACCAGTTGCCCTTGGAACTGAAATACCTGCCTGTCATTGAGTCGGCCCTGAACCCCACAGCCGTATCACGTGTTGGTGCTACCGGCCTGTGGCAGTTTATGCTGACCACGGGTAAGGCCTACGGACTGAACGTGAACACACTGGTGGACGAGCGTCGCGACCCTGTAAAAGCATCATACGCTGCTGCCCGCTATCTGCGCGACCTGTATAATATCTTCGGCGACTGGAACCTGGTGATTGCCGCCTACAACTGTGGTCCTGAGAATATCAACAAGGCTATCCGTCGCTCTGGCGGTGAGAAGGACTACTGGAAGATCTACCCCTATCTGCCCAAGGAGACGAGAGGCTATGTGCCTGCTTTCATTGCGGCCAACTACGTGATGAACTACTACTGCGAGCATAATATCTGTCCGATGAAGAGTCAGTTGCCCGTCAAGACAGACACCGTCATGGTAGACCGCAACGTGAACTTCAGTCAGATAGCCAGTGTCTGCGGACTTGACATCTCCATGATCAGAGCGCTGAACCCTGCCTACAGACGTGACATCGTGCCTGGTGCTACGACGCCATCGCCCATCCGTCTGCCAATCAGCGATATCTCGACATTCATTGACAGACAGGACTCCATCTATGCAGCAGAGTCGAGCACCGAGAAGCGTCTGGAAGTGGCAGTAGAAGAGGTGACGGTGAAAACCAGCACGACCAAAGACAGAAAGAGCAGCAGAAACGCACAATGGCATAAGGTACGCTCTGGCGATACCCTGAGTGCCATCGCAAAAAGAAATAGAACGACAGTCAGCAAGATAAAGAAATTAAACGGACTGCGCAATAGCAACCTACGTCCCGGACAGCGTCTGAGAGTACGTTAAAGAGGAAGATAGAAAAGAGAAGATAGTTAGTAGTTATTTTTTTACAAGAGGAGGATGTCTATGACTGATGATGAGCAGAAATTAAAGGAACAGGAAGCAGCCGATGAAAAACTGATTAATGATGCGTACGAGAAACTCATCAATGACTACCTGAACTCGCGCCATCGCAAGAAGGTGGACTTGATTGGAAAAGCATTCAATTTCGCACGTCAGGCTCACAAGGGCGTGAGACGACTGTCGGGCGAGCCCTATATCATGCACCCCATCGCCGTGGCACAGATTGTGTGCTCGGAGATAGGACTGGGTTCTACCAGTATCTGTGCAGCCCTGCTCCACGATGTTGTGGAGGATACCGACTTCACCGTTGAGGATATCGAGAACATGTTCGGTCCGAAGATTGCACAGATCGTCGACGGACTGACAAAGATCAGCGGAGGCATCTTTGGCGAACAGGCCTCGGCTCAGGCAGAGAACTTCAAGAAGCTGCTGCTCACCATGAGCGAGGATATCCGTGTGATTCTGATTAAGATAGCCGACCGTCTGCACAACATGCGCACGCTGGACTCCCAGCCTGCCAACAAGCAATACAAGATTGCGGGCGAGACGCTCTACCTGTATGCCCCTCTGGCCCACCGTCTGGGACTCTATAAGATCAAGTCGGAACTGGAGAACCTGAGTTTCAAGTTCGAGCACCCGGAGGAATATGCCATTATCGAACGTAAGCTGGAAGAGACCCGCGTCCTGCGTCATCAGTCGTTCGACGAGTTTACCCAGCCTATCGAGGCTGCCCTCCAGAAGATGGGCTTCCAGTATGAGATCAAGGAACGTGTAAAAACGCCCTACTCCATCTGGAGCAAGATGCAGAAGAAGCATGTGTCCTTTGACGAGATCTATGACATCCTGGCCGTACGTATCATCTTCACTCCCAAGAACCGTGAGGAGGAAGTGGATGAGTGCTGGAAGATATACGTGGCCCTGACGAAGATATACAAATATCACCCCGACCGCATTCGCGACTGGTTGAACAATCCCAAGGCCAATGGCTATCAGGCCCTGCACGTGACGCTGATGTCGAAACAGGGTCTCTGGATTGAGGTGCAGATCCGTTCTGACCGTATGAACGAGATAGCGGAACAGGGACTTGCTGCCCACTGGAAATACAAGGAGGGGGCTGAGGAAGATGGTATCACAGAGGATGAGACTGAGCTGAACGAGTGGCTCCGTACCATCAAGGAGATCCTGGACGACCCACAGCCCGACGCGATGGACTTTCTGGATGCCATCAAACTGAATCTCTTCTCCAGCGAGATATTTGTCTTCACGCCCAAGGGTGAGATCAAGACGATGCCGGCAGACAGTACCGTGCTCGACTTCGCCTTCTCTATCCACACCTTCCTGGGATCACACTGCATCGGTGCGAAGGTCAACCACAAGCTGGTGCCCCTGAGTCACAGACTGGCCAGCGGCGACCAGGTGGAGATTCTCACATCCAAGTCGCACCACGTACAACCCTCATGGGTGAACTTCGTGACCACGGCCAAGGCCAAGGCCAAGATTGAGGCCATGCTGCGCCGTGCCAATCGTGAGATACAGAAGAAGGGTGAGGAGAAACTGGAGAACTGGCTGGCGAAGTACAATATCGAACAGTCGCCTGCTGTCCTGGACCGCCTGTGCAAGATGTTCGACGTGACGCGTCGCGAAGCCCTCTATCAGGGCATCGGCGAGAACACCTTCCTGATTGGCGAGAAAGATATCGACGAGATAAAGGGTAAGAAGAAGAAACACAGTAACAACAACGGTGGCGGCTGGCGCAAATTCGTGCCTTTCGTCAAAGCCAAGAAAGAGGAGGAGAAGAAGGAAGAGGAGCCCGAACTGTTTATCGTGCCCGAGAAGTTCAATCGTAAGAAGCCTATCTACA
The DNA here is from genome assembly GCF_022024115.1 of Prevotella communis. Lineage (NCBI taxonomy): Bacteria > Pseudomonadati > Bacteroidota > Bacteroidia > Bacteroidales > Prevotellaceae > Prevotella > Prevotella communis. The sequence goes on along the minus strand of NZ_CP091792.1, from coordinate 1,096,233 downwards.
TCAACGAGAAGAATATCCGTCAATATATCTTCCCCGACTGCTGTCACCCCATCCCCGGTGACGACACGCTGGGTTATATAGACAATCGTAACCGCATAGAACTCCATAAACGTACCTGTCCGATTGCCAACAAGTTGAAAGCCAGCTTCGGCAACCGTATCCTGGACGTAAAATGGGATATGCACAAAACCATGTTCTTTGATGCCACCATCCGCCTGGGAGGTATCGACCGCCGCGGACTGGTCAACGAGGTGACGACGATTATCTCCAACCAGATGAGCGTGGACATCCGCAAGCTGACCTTCACCACGGAGGATGGTATCTTCGACGGTGTCATCGACCTGCGTGTTCACGACCGTGATGATGTGGCAGAGATTATCGACCGTCTGAAAGAGGTGGACGACCTGAAAGAGATTTCACAAATCATGTAATACATATGATGAACAGACTACTACAAACTATCATCTTTTCACTGCTGGCAGGCATCACGTATGCCGCCTCACCCTACGACAATCCCGATACGATTGTCGTGGCACGCGACGGCACTGGCCAGTTCCGTAACATTGCAGATGCCATCGAGGTGTGCCGCGCCTTCATGGACTATCACAAAGTTATCTACATCAAGAAAGGTACCTACAAGGAGAAAGTGATTATCCCACAGTGGGTGCAGAACATAGAACTCTGTGGCGAGAGTCGTGAGGAGACCATCATCACCTACGACGACCATGCCAACATCCTCTATCCGCCTACAGGCCTGGGGATGGGTACCTTCCGCACCTATACCGTCAGGGTGGATGCCAACCACATCACTTTCAAGAACCTGACGATAGAGAATAATGCCGCCCGTCTGGGACAGGCTGTGGCCCTGCATACACAAGGCGACTGCCTGAAATTCATCAACTGTCGTTTCCTGGGTCATCAGGACACCATCTATACGGGTATGGAGGGAACGCGCCTGTTCTTTGACCACTGCTATATCGAGGGCACCACCGACTTCATCTTTGGTCCGTCGACAGCATGGTTTGAGCAGTGCACCATTCATTGCAAGGCCAACAGTTACATCACGGCAGCATCAACGCCCAAGCATATCCCCTTCGGCTATATCTTCAACCAGTGCACCGTCACGGCTGCAAACGATGTGCAGAAGGTCTATCTGGGTCGTCCATGGCGTGATTACGGCTACACCCTCTTCATGCATTGCAACCTGCCCAGGCAGATCCGTCCTGAGGGATGGCACCACTGGCAGAAAGAGCGCGAACAGACAGCCCGCTATCTGGAGTTCGAGAACACAGGTGAGGGCGCTGCAACAGACAAGCGCGTAGCCTGGAGCCGACAACTCACCAAGAAAGAAGCAAAAGCTATCACACTGGAGAAAGTGTTTCAGAGAAACGAAGAATGGCACCCATAAGGATGCCATTTTTTATTGCAACCCGTCAAGTTGCTTTTTCAGCGCCTGCAGGTCGTCACGCACGCTCATCAGGCGTGTCAGCACCTCGGCCTTCTTGTTGGCACCATCACGATTGGAGTTGATGATTTTCTTGGCAGCAGCCAACTTGAATCCACGCACCTTCACCAGGTTGTGGATCAGCTTAATCTGCTCAATATCCTTCTCGGTATACTGACGAACCTTACTGGGGCCAGACGTCTTTGGTTTGAGATACGGAAATTCCGTCTCCCAAAAGCGCAAAGTGCTCTCGTTAAGGTCAAACATCTCAGCTACTTCCTTGATGGAATAGTAGAGTTTCAAGTTCTTATTCAGATTCAGTGCCATAAAAACATCATCATTTGGTTGCAAAGATACGAAATTATTCTAATTCCTCATCGATTTTTCGCAATTATTTTGTAATTTTGCACACAAAATTGAAAATAACCAAAGATTGATAATGACTGCAAAAGAAATTCGCGACTCGTTCAAACAGTTTTTCGAGTCAAAACAGCACGCCATCGTGCCCTCTGCACCGATGGTTATCAAGGACGACCCCACGCTGATGTTCACCAACGCGGGTATGAACCAGTGGAAAGATATTATCCTGGGAACACGTGCCCCAGAGCCACGTCGCCGTGCCGATACACAGAAGTGTCTGCGCGTTTCAGGTAAGCATAATGACTTGGAGGAAGTAGGTCACGACACCTACCACCACACCATGTTCGAGATGCTGGGTAACTGGAGTTTTGGCGACTACTTCAAGGAGGGTGCCATTGATATGGCATGGGAATACCTTGTCGACGTACTGAAGCTGAACCCCGAGGACCTGTACGTAACCGTATTCGAGGGTTCACCCGAAGAGAACATCCCTCGCGATGACGAGGCAGCCAAATACTGGTCTAAGCACGTGCCTGCCGACCACATCATCAATGGTAACAAGCACGACAACTTCTGGGAGATGGGCGATACAGGTCCCTGTGGTCCCTGCTCAGAGATTCATGTTGACTCACGTACACCCGAGCAGCGCAAGGCCAGTGGCAAGAGCGGCCGTGAACTGGTAAACCAGGACGATCCTCAGGTTATCGAGATTTGGAACATCGTGTTCATGCAGTTCAACCGCAAGGCTGACGGCTCACTGGAGCCCCTGTCAATGAACGTGATTGATACTGGTATGGGCTTTGAGCGCCTGGTCCGCATGATGCAGGGCAAGCACTCCAACTACGATACCGACGTGTTCCAGCCTATCATCAAGGCCGAGCAGCAGATCACAGGTCTGAAATATACCACCTTCGAGGAGGAGACCGAGAACCCCATCAGTAAGGAGCAGGACGATATCAACGTGGCTATGCGTGTTTGCGCTGACCACCTGCGTGCCGTTGCCTTCTCTATAGCCGATGGTCAGTTGCCCTCAAACGCCAAGGCTGGCTACGTGATCCGTCGTATCCTGCGTCGTGCCGTACGCTATGCCTACACCTTCCTGGGTCAGAAGGAAGCCTTCCTTTACAAGCTCCTGCCTACCCTCGTTGAGGAGATGGGCGACGCCTTCCCAGAGCTGAAGGCTCAGCAGACCCTCATTGCCAAGGTGATGAAGGAAGAGGAAGACTCATTCCTCCGCACACTGGAGAAGGGTATCGGCATGCTCAACGACGCCATGGAGCAGCTCAAGGCCGAAGGTAAGAAGGAGCTCGACGGCGTACAGGCTTTCCGTCTGTTCGACACCTACGGATTCCCCTTGGACCTGACCGAGCTGATTTGCCGTGAGAACGGCTTCACCGTCAACGAGGAGCAGTTCAACACCGAGATGCAGAAACAGAAAGACCGTGCCCGCAATGCCGCTGCCGTAGAGAACTCAGACTGGGTAGAGCTGCAGCCAGGCGAACAACAGTTCGTGGGCTACGACTATACAGAATACGAGTGCCGCATCCTGCGCTATCGCAAGGTGACCCAGAAGAAGAACGAGTTCTACGAGCTGGTACTCGATAATACGCCTTTCTATGGCGAGATGGGTGGTCAGGTAGGCGACCAGGGTGTTCTGGTTTCTGAGAACGAGACCATCGAGATTATCGATACCAAGCGCGAGAACGGCCAGAGCGTACATATCGTGAAGCAGTTGCCAAAGGATACCGCAGCCCAGTTTATGGCTTGCGTTGATACCGACAAGCGCGATGCTTCTGCTGCCAACCATACCGCTACCCACCTGCTCGACTATGCTTTGAAGCAGGTATTGGGCGACCACGTGGAGCAGAAAGGTTCATTCGTGAGCCCCGACACCCTGCGTTTCGACTTCTCACACTTCGAGAAGGTCACCGACGAGCAGTTGCGCGAGGTAGAGCGTATGGTCAACGACATGATTCGTCAGGACATCCACATCGACGAGCATCGTGACATGCCCTTCGACGAAGCCAAGAAACTCGGCGCTATCGCCCTCTTCGGTGAGAAGTACGGCGACAAGGTGCGCGTAGTCCGTTTCGGTCCCTCATGCGAGTTCTGCGGTGGTGTCCACGCCAGCAGTACCGGCCGTATCGGCTTCTTTAAGATTATCTCTGAGAGCAGTGTTGCTGCCGGTATCCGTCGTATTGAGGCTAAGACTGGCAAGGAGTGCGAAGAGCTCCTGTACCAGACCGAGGATATGCTGCGTGCCGTGAAGGCTTTCTTCAATAATGCCAAGGATTTGCAGGGCGTTATCAAGAAATATATCGACGAGCATGACGCTATGAAGAAGGAAATCGAAGCCTTCCAGGCACAGGCTGTAGAGCGTACTGCCAAGCAGTTGGTAGAGAAAGCCCGCGAGGTCAACGGTGTGAAGGTGATCACCGCTGTGCTGCCCATGGCTCCTGCAGCAGCCAAGGATTTGGCCTTCAAGATTCGTGCAGCCGTGGATAGTTCTCTACTCTGCGTACTAGGCACACATGCAGACAACAAGCCTCAGATCTCTATCATGATGAGCGACGACATGGTGGCCGATCATAAGTTGAATGCTGGTCAGATGGTTCGCGAAGCAGCCAAGCTCATCCAAGGCGGCGGTGGTGGTCAGCCCCACTTTGCACAGGCTGGCGGTAAGAGTGTTGATGGCCTCAGCGCTGCTGTTGACAAGGTGATTGAATTAGCAAAACTATAAAAGGTATAGTGAAGAGTGAAAAGTGAAAAATTTGCTACCGCATATTGGGGATTTACCTCAAACATAAAGCGGTAGCAAATTTTTCACTTTTCTCTTTTCCTTTTACCCTTACTTATCGTATGCGTGAGCCGGATAGTCAATGGTGTAATGCAGTCCCCTACTCTCCTTACGTTCCAGGGCAAAGCGAGTAATCAGATAGCCCACATTAATCATATTGCGCAGTTCGCAGATATCCCTTGTGGCCTTCACGCGCTTAAAGAGGTTCTCCGTCTCCTCATAGAGCGTATCCAGGCGCACCCAGGCACGATGCAGACGCAGGTCGGAACGAACGATGCCCACATAGTTGGACATGATCTCGCCCACCTCCTTCACACTCTGGGTAATCAGCACCTTCTCCTCATTCGTCAGCGTACCCTCATCATTCCATTCAGGCACCTTCTCGTTGAAGTCGTACAGGTCCACATGCTCCAGTGAGTGCTTGGCAGCAGCATCCGCATAGACCACGGCCTCAATCAGTGAGTTGGAAGCCAAGCGGTTACCACCATGCAAACCAGTGCATGAGCATTCGCCGATAGCATACAGGCGCTCAATACTTGAACAACCGTTCAGGTCGACCTTGATACCACCGCACATATAGTGGGCAGCAGGACGCACGGGGATATAGTCCGTGGTGATGTCGATACCCATAGACAAGCATTTCTGGTAGATATTCGGGAAGTGACGACGAGTCTCGGCAGGATCCTTATGCGTGACATCCAGACACACATGGTCCAATCCGTGAATCTTCATCTCCTTATCGATGGCACGTGCCACGATATCACGTGGAGCCAGCGACAGACGCTCGTCATATTTCTCCATGAAGCTCTCGCCGTTAGGCAGGCGCAGGATGCCGCCATAGCCACGCATGGCCTCCGTAATCAGGAAGGCAGGATGTGTCTCGCCTGGAGAATAGAGGGCTGTGGGGTGAAACTGCACAAACTCCATGTCGGCCACCGTACCCTTGGCACGATAGACCATAGCCTCACCATCACCCGTTGCAATGATGGGGTTTGTGGTGGTCTGATACACAGCCCCACATCCACCAGTACACATCAGCGTGACCTTCGACAGATACGTGTCCACCTTCTCCGTCTCAGGGTTCAGCACATAAGCACCATAACAGTTGATATAGGGTGTGCGACGTGTCACCTTGGCACCCAGATGATGCTGAGTGATAATCTCCACTGCGAAGTGGTTCTCTCTCACCACGATATCAGGATTGCTTCTCACGGCAGCCATCAGTCCGCGCTGAATCTCAGCACCAGTATCATCAGCATGGTGCAGGATGCGAAACTCAGAGTGTCCGCCCTCACGATGCAGGTCAAACGTACCGTCTTCCTTGCGGTCGAAGTTGACGCCCCACTCCACCAGTTCCTTAATCTGTTCAGGAGCGTTTCTCACCACCTGCTCTACTGCAGCGCGATCACTGATATAGTCGCCTGCTATCATCGTGTCTTCGATATGCTTGTCGAAATCATCAACAGCCAGATTGGTAACCGAAGCCACGCCACCCTGTGCAAATGAAGTGTTGGCCTCATCGAGCGAGGTCTTACAGATAATGCACACCTTACCTTTCTTGGCGCGGGCCACCTTCAGGGCATAACTCATGCCAGCCACGCCAGCGCCTATAATCAGGAAATCATATTTGTAAACCATACAAATCAAATTAATGGTGCAAAGGTACAAAATAATTCATAATTCATAATTCTTTTTTCTAAAAAAGCGATAAAGGGGAGCCCATAATTCACAATAATTTTATATCTTTGCATCAATTATGAAGAAAAGAACTATTTTAGGCTTATTCTGGTTACTGTCAGTTTCGCTCTATGCCCAAACGGAACAGATAGTCAGCGAACCAGCCGCCACATCCGACACTACCGAACTACAACTGCCCTGGCCTCAGCAGATGCAGAGCCAGCTGGACTCCATGATGCGCGACCCATTGCTGGACTATACCCAACTGGGGCTGATGGTATGGGACCTCACAGACGACTGTCAGCTGTTTGGCATGAACCAGCGACAGCTCCTGCGTCCTGCCTCTACCATGAAACTGGTCACGGCCATCACAGCTCTCGACTATCTGGGCACCAATTATCACTATACCACATCTTTATATTATAAAGGAGACATAACCGACCACACCCTTCAGGGTAACCTCTATTGCGTAGGTGGCCTCGACCCCTCGTTCTCCTATGGCGACCTTGACGCCTTTGCTCAGAGCGTCAAGCAGCAGGGTATAGACACCATCTGTGGCAGTATCATCGCCGACAACACGCTGAAAGACACCCTGAAATGGGGCGAAGGCTGGTGCTGGGACGACGACAACCCCACCCTGTCGCCACTTCTCGTAGATCGTAAGGACAACTTCCTCCTGCAGTTTATCAACGCCCTGTCACGCTATGATATCGTGCTGCAGGATATCACCATCAGGGAAGGTAAGGTTGACGAGGACGCCACCCTGCTGAGTCAGCACAAAACCTCTATAGACCAGATACTGCTGCGCATGATGAAAGATAGTGACAACCTCTATGCCGAGTCGATGTACTATCAGATTGCCGCCCACAGCAACCATCCAGGAAAGGCACTCTACGCCCAGCGTCAGGAGAAAGCCCTGATGGAACGTGCAGGTCTGAACAGCAGTCGCTATAAGTTGGCCGACGGCAGTGGACTGTCGCTCTACAACTACCTCTCTGCCGAGTGCTTGCTGCGCCTCCTGCGTTATGCCTATCAGCATAAGCCCATCTATCAACACCTGTTGCCCTCACTGCCTGTTGCCGGCGAGGACGGCACCCTCAAGAAGCGTATGATTGATACCCATGCCGAAGGTAATGTGCAGGCTAAGACCGGCACACTCACCGGTATCATCTCCCTGGCAGGCTACTGCACCGCCTCCAACGGCCATCGTCTCTGCTTTTCCATAATTAATCAGGGCGCACTCAGTGGCAAGGCTGCCCGCAACTATCAAGATAAGATTTGCGACATCCTATGTGAATAAGCAGTCAGAAAATATAAGAAAAGCCTGCTCGACTGAGCAGGCTTTCTTTTTTTGTATATGGAGTGATATTAGAAGTTCACACCGAAGTTGAGATACCATGCACCATTGTGTGCAGCATCGTTGTCATCATCCAGGATGTTGGTCACACCAAACTTCAGACCTGTCTCCAGATACAGCTTGTTGTACTCAGCACCGCAACCGAATTTGATACCTACATCAGGACGGTTGAAACCACCATCGCTTGAGAATGAACCAGTGCTACCGGGCTTAATCTTACCACTGATACCCAGTCCGAAGGTAGGACCCAGATAAGGCAACAGGGCGATATCATCAGTAACCTGCACGCCGTACTTAATCAGCAGAGGAATTTCCAGATAGTTCAGGTTTATCTCATCCTTACCATCCTTGGCACCCTGCATAGCAAAATAAAGACCAGACTCCAGGAATACAGGTGTAGCGTCGCTAACACGCAGACCCAGCACACCACCGATGTTCATGCCTGCCTTTGCACCGTAGCCATCAACATCACCGCTGATCCAACCTACGTTCAAACCAACGCGTGCACCATAATATACAGTACTCTCACTCAAAGAAAAACCACCGCTGCTGTACTGAGCGAACGAAGGTGCTGCAAACAGCACGGCTACAATAGCCACTAAAAATTTCTTCATCATTTCTTTAACTATTTAGGTTAATGTTTAAAACTAAGTGCAAAATAACAAGTTTTTTTTGAATTATGCAAGTTTTCTAAAGACTTTTTTACATCAGCGAGATAGTAAACAGGTAAACCACTGCCGCAGGGATAGCCAGAAGCGAAGAATCGAAGCGGTCCAGCATACCTCCATGACCAGGCAGGATGTTACCACTATCCTTGATACCCAGCGTGCGTTTCAGCAGACTCTCCACCAAGTCGCCCCACGTGCCAAACACCACGACAGTAAGGCCCAGTCCAGCCCATTGCCACATATCCAAGTCGCTGTGCTGTTGAGTCTGTTCAAGCAGCCACCAAATCAGTATTGCCACGCCTACAACCAGTAGGCCACCACCGATGCTACCTTCCCAACTCTTGCCTGGCGAAACCCTTGGGAAGAGCTTATGACGTCCCAGAAGTGAGCCACAGAGATAAGCACCCGTATCGTTCATCCAAAGGAACACGAACACACTCAAGGGCAACACAAACGAGTAGCTGCCTGCCTGGGGGAATGCCAGCACATTAAGCATAGAGAATGGCAGGGCGATATACATCTGTGGCAACATCGTGTAGGCCCAGTTGTTGATAGGATCCTTTGCCTTCAGGTATAGCTCTGCTATCAGCAGATAGACGATGGTTATCAGATAAGGTATAAACACAGTGTCCGTATTCACGTATCCGCTGCAGTGGCCTGCCATCGCCAGAAACAGATACACGCCTGCCACCGTCGAGATAAACTGGTTCACCTGCACATAGGGACGCTCGTTCACCAGTCCGCAGAACTCCCAGATAGTCAGGCCAGTGACCAGCGCAAACAGGAAGACCATAGCCATCGGATTCAGAAAACTGACCACGATAGCGGCGACGAAAAATACGCCTGTGATGGTTCTAACAATAAAGTTTTTCATATTATTCACGTTTTCTTGGTGCAAAAATACAACATTTTTTTGAAAGTTGCACAATTACACCAAGAAAATTCACTCACGGGCACGCACCAGCCAACCTATTTGCGGCGTCAGCATATTGTTTTTCTCGTCGTCCAAGGCACCGACAAAGCCAGACGCTTGTCTGCCGAACAAGGACGGGCGCTTGCAAACACCCCTAAATTGCAAAAAAACGAATTTATTTCTTTATCAGTTTCTGATAGAGTACCGTTTCATGTTTCTGTGGGAAATCGGGATCAAGGGTGATGACCTGCTTCCACATCTTGCGCGCATTTTTCTTATCACCCTTCATCAAGTAGAACTCACCCTTACTGTCATAGAGGTTTGCATCCTGAGGCTGCTTCTTTATGGCCGAATCGATGATCTCCAAGGCTTCGTCATATTTTTCCTGATAGGCTAAGCAGTAGGCCAACATATTAAAACGATTGGCAAGTTCCTCTATATTACCAAGTCTCAAACTGAGGTTGGCAGCCTTTATATATATCTCCTCTGCCTTTGAATAATTCTTTTGGACAGACAGCAATTCGCCAGCCTTCGGATAGATATTATCCAGTTCTTTTAGAATAGCATTGGTGTTATAAGGCTCCAAACGCTCTATCAACGTCACCACGGTATTTGCAGCCTCATCCCCATGTTCTGCAGCAAGCTGCTGGTAGTATATGACTCTTGCCACAGCAATGAGCTGACGATAGAAAGCATCTGGATAAGCAGCATACAAGTCACTTGCAGACTGAAAGTATTTCAACGAGAGTTCCATATTCTGATCCTTCTCCGCCATTGCCCCCAGGGTAAGGTACGACAGGCCCAACGTATGGATACGATTCAGTTCCTGGCGCCTTTTGTCCACTGTGGGATTCATGGATGTCACCTGCATGGGGGCTGCAAAATGCAGACTGGCAAGCATGGCCTCCCTGGTACGCTTCATCGCCTTATTGATCAGCGCCAGCCTGTCGCGCAACTGACTGACAGAGCCCTGTTTCAACAGTTTCTCTATACCAGAGAGTGCCTTCGTGAGAGACTTTACATCTACACCCTTCATCGTCTTGGCTATTTTCTCTATCTCTTTAGCCTTCTCCACATGATATCTGATGGCCTTCGCGTAATTCTCCTTGGTCTCTGGCAAATAAGTAATTCTCAGATTATCCCATGCCGACCACGCACCATTGCGCACGATAGGTTCCTTGATGCCCACTTGCAGCGTGCCATCACCCACATAGCAATAGATGCTCTGGTCGAAGAGTCCCTTGGCAAAGGCCAACGACGTAGCACGCAGATTATTGAGGACATAAGAGCCCTCTACGGTCTCCCATGCAGCCTTGTTGGTGCCGTCGATGGCTGGTCGCAGGAAGTCATAGTCATTCCTGTTGGGGAACGTGTTGCGCATCAGGTTGTGCACGGGCAATTCTGCCTCATTCGCATAGATCACGGTGCTGATAAAGGCCGAGTCGCGCTCATACCATGCAAACCTGGGCTCATTGGTTCTGGCGAACGCCTGCATGTCTACCTTATACAAACCCGTTGGCATTCCCTCCAACTTCTGACAGAAATCGAAGTTACACTGCCATGCTTCTGCACATGGATTCGACTGGTCACCACCACACCATGTCACGGTACCCCGCTTCACGTCAAACGTGGTATGCCAGCCACTTGCCTTGGAATCAGAGAACTGGGGATTGACCAGCAGTGGCGTGATGCTCAGTTCACTCGTCACCGGCTTTCCACCCGTGAGGAGTGCCAGACGCTTCTGTGCCAATGCCTTATGACGCTCAGCCAACATCTTGTCACCTTGAGCCATAGGCACGAAGGTCCAATCGATAGATGCCTTGGGATCAGTTGTCTTCACCAACGATACCAACGGATATTCCAGAGCCGTGGTATCACAGCATCCCAGCCATCTGTCAGGCATATTGCTATGTTTATAGGCATTGTTCGCTTCTGCAGGATAGATATTGAAAGCACCCTTCATCGTCTTGGAAGGAACGATTTCCCACAGATAGTCACTAAATTCCGACCTCTCTGATTGATCCACCCAGACAACACAGTCTATTGCATCAATGAAAATGTTGCGATAGCTGAAACCATAGTTACCAGCCTCTACGGAGTCCGTCATCACGTAGGTCTTACCATCCCATTGGTTGTTCTGGTCAAGATATTTGTTCACCACAACCTTATAGGCATGATTCGCAGACAGACTGGCCTGCGTCTTATACTGGTTCTCACCAACAAAGAACTTCTCGTTTGCAGGGTTATACAAATAGACGGTATCGCCAACAGGAACTTGGTCTGTGGTTTGTGCATGCAGCACCTGACTTGCACCAATCAACAAAAACAGTGCGATTAGTTTTAACTTCATAGGTTTTAGGTTTGAAAATTTTAGTTAGTTATTGGTAAAGGAATGAGGCTGAATCCTAAGCCTCATTCCCTTCTGTATCTTTCGACTCTTCAGTATCCTTGGCATCCAGCGCCTTGGCTTCCTGCTGCTGCGCTTCCAGCTGCTTGGTGCGCTCCTCAGCCATCTTCTCGGCCTCGGCACGCATCTGAGCCTCCAGGAGCTCATCAGCACGACTGGTCCAGGGACGCTTGCCAAAGATGCGCTCCACATCCTCGGCAAAGATCACCTCACGCTCCACCAGGAGCTGAGCCAACTGGGCGTGACCCTCGGCATGCTCTGTCAGTATCTGCTTGGCACGCGCATACTGTTCGTTGATCATCTTCAGCACCTCATCATCAATGAGTTTGGCCGTTGTCTCCGAATAAGGACGCTGGAACTGATACTCCGCATTATTATAATAACAGATGTTAGGCAACTGCTCACCCATACCGGCATAAGCAATCATGCCATAAGCCTGTTTGGTGGTGCGCTCCAGATCGTTCATTGCGCCTGTAGAGATAGTACCCACGAAGAGTTCCTCGGCAGCACGTCCGCCCAGCAGCGAGCACATCTCGTCGAGCATCGCCTCCTTGGTCTGCAGCACACGCTCCTCAGGCAGATACCAGGCAGCACCCAGCGCCTGTCCACGTGGCACGATGCTCACCTTCACCAAGGGGTTAGCATACTGTGTAAACCATGAAATGGTAGCGTGACCAGCTTCATGGATAGCGATAGAACGCTTCTCGGCCTCCGTCATCACCTTCGTCTTCTTCTCCAAACCACCGATGATACGATCCACAGCATCCAGGAAGTCCTGCTTGCCCACCTTCTGACTATCATGACGAGCAGCAATCAGCGCTGCCTCATTACATACATTCGCGATATCGGCACCCGAGAAACCAGGCGTCTGACGTGCCAGGAAGTCCACATCCACCGTCTCGTCGAGCTTCAGGGGCTGCAGATGCACCATGAACACCTCCTTACGCTCGTTGAGGTCGGGCAGGTCCACGTGAATCTGTCGGTCAAAACGACCGGCACGCAGCAGGGCCGAGTCGAGCATATCCACACGGTTGGTAGCTGCCAGGATAATCACACCGCTGTTCGTGCCGAAACCGTCCATCTCCGTCAGCAGGGCGTTCAGCGTGTTCTCGCGCTCATCATTACCACCCATGGCAGGGTTCTTCGAACGGGCACGGCCCACGGCATCAATCTCGTCGATGAAGATGATACAAGGGCTCTTGGCCTTAGCCTGCTGGAACAGGTCTCGCACACGCGACGCGCCCACACCCACGAACATTTCTACAAAGTCAGAACCACTCATCGAGAAGAACGGTACGCCGGCCTCGCCTGCCACGGCCTTGGCCAACAGTGTCTTACCTGTTCCCGGAGGACCTACCAGCAGGGCACCCTTGGGTATCTTACCACCCAGGTCCGTATATTTCTGCGGGTTCTTCAGAAAATCCACAATCTCCTGAATCTCCTGCTTGGCACCAGCCTGACCAGCCACATCCTTGAAGGTGATACCCAGTTCACCACCCTTCTCGTACATCTTGGCCTTGCTCTTGCCCACGTTGAAGATGCCGGCACCCATGCCGCCACCGCCGCCCATCCTGCGCATGAAGAACATCCACAGGAATACCAGAAAGAAGATAGGCAGCAGACTGGTGATGATAAAGCTCAGGATGCCATTGCTGGCCTCGTGCTCGTAGTCAAACTTACCCGTGAAGTAGCCACGTGCGCGGGCAGAGTCTACAAATTCCTCCACCTTGGCATTGCTGCCATACTCCACGCTCAGGTAAGGCTCCGTGCCTGTTGTCGCCGTAGTCTTATGAAACACAGCCTGAATACTGTCGGGCTTCACATACATCTTCAGCGTCTCCGTACTCTTGTTGGCCACGATACGGTTGGCGTAGCCATTCTTCACGAAGTTCTTGAACTCGCTATACGAAGCCTGACCCTGCGTATTGCCCTGCTCCTGTAGGCCACCGGTTCCGTTTGAAAAATAGAAGAATGCCAGGGCAGCAATCACGAGCAGATACACCCAGTTCATATTAAACCTGGGCATCTTCGGCTGATTATTGTTCGGGTTTTGATTCTGATCCATACAATATAGTTATGTGCATTTAGTCTAAATCTGGGACATATTCCACTGGTGCATCCTCCCACAGATGCTCCAGGTCGTAGTACTCGCGTACATCGGGCAGAAACACGTGCGCCATCACGTCGGTATAGTCCATAGCCACCCACTGGGCGTTCTCCAGACCCACCACGTGAGCAGGCTTCTCGCCCAACTTCTTACGTGCCATCTCAGCAATACTCTCAGTAATAGCCTCCACCTGTGCAGGCGAGTTACCCTGACAAATAATGAAATTCTTACAGATAGTGCCTTCTATCTCACTCAAGTCGGCCACTACAATCTGTGAACCTTTTTTTTCTTGTATTCCCTCTATAATTACGTTTACTAATTTCTTTGTTTGTTCCATTTATATAATAATGTGTATTTTGATTGCAAAGATACGAAATTTATCTGAAGTCACAACGATTTCTCTATATTTTTACGGATTTTTTGAAAAAAAGTTGCAAAAAGTTTTGGAGATTCAAGAAAAAGTCGTACCTTTGCACCCGCAATCGAGAAAACGACAACTTGATGCAAAGGAATTGGGGTATGGTGTAATGGTAACACTGCAGATTCTGGTCCTGCCTTTCCTGGTTCGAGTCCGGGTACCCCAACCAAAAGATGGATGTGCAAAAGCACATCCATTTTTTTGTTATATCCTACCCTCTCGCCATGGCCCATTAAAAACAGCACCCTAACGTCCTAACACCCTAACACACTCACATTTGAATTCTTGGAATATAACAATGGAATCCCAACCAACATTATATTTATATTATATATTATATATATTATAATATATATAATATATAATATAAATCATAACAACACCCTAACACTAACAAACCCTAATGTGAGGGCGTTAGGGCGTTAGTGTGTTAGGGACAGCCGTTCAGGCCAGAATAATTCACTAAAAATATTTTGCATTCTCCTAAAAATAACCGGGGAGAACTATTGTTTTGCGTAGTTATTCTTCGTACCTTTGCAATACATTTGAGATGCATCGCGAGTGAAGGCTGCGGCTCAGCAAAGCTCGAGCGAGCCCGGCTCTGCATTCACCTTGCACTTCACTTGGCATTGTCGTTAAGAGAAACGACGAGTTGCGATGAGAGAAACGACGTATCGCCCGCGGAGAAACGACGTAACGCTCAAACAACAGGATTTATTTACTTTATTCAGATTAAATCTTGTCGAGTGCCTGACGGATATCAGCCAGGAGGTCATCGACATCCTCGATACCTACGGAAAGACGAATCAGGTCGGGAGCTACGCCTGCCTCGCGCAACTGCTCATCAGAGAGCTGACGGTGGGTGTGGCTGGCAGGATGCAGCACACAGGTACGGGCATCGGCCACATGGGTCACGATACAGATCAGCTCCAGAGAATCCATGAACTTCACGGCCGTTTCGCGTGTTCCCTTCAGGCCAAAGGCAATCACACCGCAAGAGCCGTTGGGCAGATACTTCTGTGCCAGGGCATGACTCTCGTCAGAGGGCAGTCCGCTATAGTGCACCCAAGCCACGCGCTCGTCGGCCTGCAAGAACTCGGCAATCTTCTGGGCATTCTCACAATGACGGGGCATGCGCAGATGCAGCGTCTCCAGTCCGAGGTTGAGCAGGAAGGCATTATGAGGCGACGGAATACTGCCCAGGTCGCGCATCAGCTGAGCCGTAAGCTTGGTCATATAAGCCATCTTACCGAATTTCTTGGTATAGGTAAGTCCATGATAAGACTCGTCGGGGGTGCAGAGACCAGGGAATTTCTCGGCATGGGCATCCCAGTCGAAGTTACCGCTGTCCACGATGCAGCCGCCTACCTGCGTGGCATGGCCGTCCATATATTTGGTGGTAGAATGGGTCACGATGTCGGCGCCCCACTCAAAGGGACGGCAGTTGATAGGCGTGGGGAAGGTATTATCGACAATCAGGGGCACACCATGCTGGTGGGCAATGCGAGCGAACTTCTCGATATCCAGAACCTTACAGCCAGGGTTAGAGATGGTCTCGCCAAACAGCGCCTTGGTATTGGGACGGAAGGCAGCACTGATCTCCTCCTCAGAAGCCTCGGGATTCACGAACGTGCACTCGATACCCAGTTTCTTGAGCGTCACGCCAAAGAGGTTGTAGGTGCCGCCATAGATCTCGTTGGAAGTCACAAAATGATCGCCAGCCTCACAGATATTGAAGATGGCATAGAAATTAGCAGCCTGACCGCTACTGGTAAGCATAGCCCCTACTCCACCCTCGAGGGCAGCAATCTTGCGAGCCACCGCATCATTGGTAGGATTCTGCAGACGGGTATAGAAATAGCCCTCTTTCTTCAGGTCGAAGAGGTCGGCCATCTCTTCCGTGTTGTCATACTTGAACGTAGTACTCTGATAAATAGGTAGTACGCGCGACTCACCGTTCTTAGGTTCCCATCCAGCCTGCACGCAAAGGGTCGATTGCTTCATTTTCTGTTTCATTTTATTACGTTTTAGAACATTTTTGCGTGCAAAGGTAAGAAATAATCAGGAAAAACAAGATAAAGTTTTGTTATTTCGCAGATTTTATTTAAATTTGCACAGTCAAAACAACCTAAGATGATCAATCCACTGCATAATCCCCATAGGGGGAGCGACTGTTGCGTATGGAAGCGAGGTCTTATCGCCTTGCTGGTTGTTTTGTTGTGTGGACTGACGCAAGGTTATGCGCAGGACCAGACAGAAGATGCCCTCCACTTCACTGCTGACGACCCGGTGGTCTATGAAGACACCTGGGACGTATGGCCCTACTCCTTCCTGGAAGACGGCAAGCCCACCGGCTACCGTGTGGACCTGATGAGGATGATTTTCGAGGAGCTGGGCATGCCCTATGAAATCAAGCTCAAAGACTTCCGCAAAGTACTGAATGACCTGAAAAGCGGCAAGGCCGACGTGATGATAGGCCTGAAGGCACCCTACCATGACAAATACGGCCAGTACGGCGGCATCGCGCTGAACCTGGCCACCCACAGCGTGGTCTATGCAAAAGGTGAACAGCAGCCCATCAAGACGCTCAACGACCTGGCAAGAAACCGCGTCATCGTGCACAAAGGCAGTTACAGTCACCACCTGATGCAGGAAAAGGGCTGGGAAAAGAACGCCATCCCCTATAACGACATGAAAGAGGCCATGCTGCAGGTGAGCACCGAGGGCGAGGGCATCATCGTATGGAACACGATGTCGCTGAAATGGCAGCTCAACCAATTCCATTCCGACAACCTGGAGATAAAGCCCATAGACATGCCCCACAGCGAATACAGGTTCATGGCCAACAACCCGCAACTGCTGGCGCTGATGGACAGCACCTATGCCGTGCTGCGCGCGCAGGACAGGCTGCAGGAGTTGCAGAACAAATGGTTCTATCCTGAGCGGAAGGACACCGGCATCCCCTCGTGGATATGGATGGTGGCCAACCTCCTGGTACTCTTCCTCGCAGGCATACTGGGCATCTACCTGTTCTACACCATACGAGCCAGACGCGCCACACGCGACATCCGCAGGGAGAACACCCGACTGGCACTGACGCTGAAAGCCAGTAACGTGAGGATATGGATCTACGACATCAGGCGGCAGACCGTGACCTGGCTCGACAAGAACGGCAACAACAAGCACGAATACACCCTGCTGCAGTTCTTCAGCAACTACACGTCGCAGGACCTGGAGCAGATGATGCAGGCACTGAACCGCATCACCAGTCAGGAGGTGGAGAACGCCGAACTGACGATGCAGGCGCCATCAGACGTGAACAGCAGCGACATACACGACTATGCCATCTCGCTCTCTGTGCTGCATCGCGACCGCAACGGCAAGCCTACCGTCATCATCGGCACACGCAATGACATCAGTGAGGACCGCCAGCGACAGAACAGGGTGAAGGACACGCTGATACGCTATCAGGCCATCTTTGACTCGGTGATGATCGACATGGTGTATTTCGACAAGAACGGCTTTATCGTGGACCTGAACGACAAGGCCTGCCATACTTTCGGCTGCAGGCGTGAGGACATCCTGAGCAAGGACATCCATATATGCGACCTCTACGGACTGAAGGAAGAGGACCTGCCGCAGGACAAGCAGGAGCCTTTCTACGCCAACATCAGACTGAAGGTACCCTTTGGCAGAGGTGTGCAGAAGGCCATCTCCTATGAACTGAAGTTGCAGCCCCTCTACGACGATAGCGGCAAGGTGCTGCAAGGCGGATACGGCACAGGACGCGACGTGACCGATATATCCAACTACCACCACCAGAGGCTGGAGGGCCTGCAGCAGTTGACCCAGGCCAACAAGGAGGTGAGCCGCTATATCGACAACATCAACTATGCACTGAAGGTGGGCGGCATGCGCTTCGTCATCTACCAGCCCGACACGCATATCATGTCTATCTACAGCACCATCAGCGACGTGCAGCAGCAACTGACCCAGACACATGCCATCCACCTGCTGGAAGAGGAATACAGGATGCAGGCCATGCAGATGCTGATGGATATGGACAGCCACAAGGCCACGCATATCGACGTCACGCTGAAGACCACGCTGAAGAATCCTGACGGTCAGCCGCTCTATATCCAACTGCTGCTGATACCATCGACATTCAGCCAGGGCAAGGAATACTTCGGTATCTGTCGTGACGTGAGCGAACAGAAGAACACGGAGGTGCTGCTGGAGAAGGAAACGGTGAAGGCGCAGGAGGTGGAGACCATCAAGAACGCGTTCCTGCACAATATGAACTACGAGATACGCACGCCGCTCAACTCTATCGTGGGTTTCGCGGAGTTCTTCCAGATGCCCCACTCGCCCGAGGACGAGGTTCTCTTCGTAGAAGAGATCAAGAACAACGCCGCCACGCTGCTGGCACTGATCAACAATATCCTGTTCCTGTCGAGAATTGACGCGGGCATGATCGAGATAAAGACAAAGCCCACGGACTTCGCCTTGGCGTTTGACAGCATGTGCAACACCTTCTGGGGCAATAATCACACGAAGGAGGGCGTTAATTTCATAGTGGAGAACCACTACAGTCACATGGTGCTCGACATCGACGTGCAGAACATCGGGGTTATCCTGGAGCAACTGATCAAGAACGCGAAGCAGTTTACGGAGAAGGGCTCCATCCGCGTGCACTATGACTACACGGGCGACCAGCTGATCGTGGCTGTGGAGGATACGGGCGGCGGCATCGAGCCCGAGCTGACCGACCATATCTTTGAGCGTTTCTCTACAGGGGCCAACAATGGCACCGGACTGGGCCTCAGCATCTGTCACGAGCTGACCAGGCTCATGAACGGCAGCATCAAAATCAAGTCGGCCGAGGGCAAGGGCACCACCGTATGGTTTGCCATTCCCTGTAAGGCCAAGGAAATAGAACGGAAGAATATCTGATATGATCAAGAGACACATCATCACACTGATCCTGGCACTGTCAGCGCTCACCGCCATGACAGCAGCACCGCAAGGCAGGCACGGACGTCCGTATACGGAGGCCGACCCGCTGGTGATGGTGTGCGACTGGAGTTTCCCGCCCTACGAGCTCAACAAGAATGGCACGCCCACGGGCTACTGCGTGGAGGTGATGGATGCCATCCTCAACAAGCTGGAGATACCCCACCGCTTCGAGATGCGCGACTGGACCAAGGCGATCGAGGCTTTTGAAAACGGACAGGCCGACATGATTCACGCCCTGGACGTGGTCTATGACAAGCCACCGTATGTACAGACGCAGAACTTCATGACGTTCTATAAGATTGAGGTGGCCTATCGCGATGACACCCCGCCACTGCGCTCGCTGAAGCAGTTGACCAGCGGGGACACCATCGTGGTCAAGAACAACGACTATGCGGCCGTATACCTGAACCAGCAGGAGTTCCGTCCGTATCATGTCAGATACGAGAATCCCCACGATGCCCTGGTGGCACTGTCGAACGGCGAGATCAAGTACTACCTATGGGGCAGCATGCCCCTGCGGCAGGAGATTCAGGAGATGGCGCTCGACAATGTGAGGACCTGCGACGTGGACATCCCCACCGGTGAACTGCACTTCACGAGTACGGACGAGGAACTGATCAACGACATCGACGAGGAGTTTGCCCGCATGATGCAGGAAGGCGAGCTGGAGGTGATCACTGACAAGTGGTTCCACCCGGAGCGCATCCACCACAACACGCCCAGATACGTGTTCTTCATCATCGGCCTGGTGGTGATGCTGATTATCGTCTTCATGATTCTCAGTCACTTGCTCAGACGTCAGATCAGGAAAAAGGCGGAGAAAACACGAGACCTTGGAAATATCATGGCGCAGGCTCTGAGCATGGGCCGTTTCTACGTCATTGAGCATAACCAGGCTACCGGACAGATTAGTAATGTCTATGGCAACCTGGTGCCTGAGGAAGGCATGGACGTGGAGGAGTTCTTCGACCAGATAGCCCCATCCGACGTAGAACATGCCCGTTCGGTCTATGGTCACCTGCTGAAGAATGCCAAACAGCCGTTCGACCTGGACTTCAAATGGAACGGACGTCAGTTGCATGGCAACTCTATTGCTGAGATGGAGGGCGACCAACTGACGCATATCATCAATATCGTGAAGGATATCACGCTCGAGGTGGAGCAGGACAGCGCCAATAAGGAGCTGGCCAACAGATACAGCAGGATATTCCACTCGAATGCTATCGCGATGTCGTTCTATGATGCCAGCGGCAAGCTCATCGACTTCAACGACAGCATGCGCGAGCTCTGTGTATTCACCGAGGAGAGTGAGGCATACTTCAGGAAGACCTGCATGTTTGACGCGCCCCTGCTGCAGACCGACTTCGACCGCACTAGCAAGCACTCGTTCCACGTGTGCCAGCGCATGTACTACCCTGAGATTGGCATCGACAAATACCTGGACTTCAGAATACGTCCTACCTTCGATGACCAGGACCACCTGCTGTATTATATCGTCACCTCGCGCGACGTCACCGCAGAGCGTGAGATGGACCTGGAGCAGCGCAAGCACGAGAAGAAGCTGAAACAGATCAGCAAGCGGGTGAGCCGCTATGAGCACGAGCTGAACTACCTGCTGAAGAATGGTAACATGTTTGTATGGTCCATCAGTTTCAAGACGATGGAGATTATCTTCTCAAGGTCGCTGTCGTCGTATGAATTCAAGGAGTCGTTTGAGGACTACCTGAACTCAATGTTTGAGGACGAGCGGGCTGCTGCCGCAAGCAACCTCAAGGCACTGATGGAGTCGAGGCAGCCGTTTAACAACACCCACCATTTCCTGTCGACACCCATCGACAACGGACCACAGTGGTATGCCATCAGTGGTATGCCCATTATTGAGGACGACGGCGAGTGCACGGGCTATTTCGGTGTGCTGAAGAATGTGAACGACCTGATGACGGTGCAGGAGCAACTGAAGAAGGAGCGTACCAGGGCAGAGGCATCGGGCACCATGAAGAGTGCGTTCCTGGCCAATATGACCCACGAGATACGTACGCCGCTAAATGCCATCGTAGGTTTCAGTGACCTGCTCCAGATTATCGACGAGCCGGCAGACCGTCAGGAGTTTATCCGCATCATACGCAACAACTGCGACATGCTGCTCCGACTTATCAACGATATTCTGGAAGCATCTGGCACAGGACAGACACTGGCTATCGCGCCTACTGACGTGGACTTCTCGCAGGTGTTCGACGATATCTGTCAGACACTGGCACAGCGTGTGCAGGAGCCCGGCGTGGAGTTCCTCAAGGAGAACCCCTACCCCACGCTCAACACCACACTGGACAAGGGACGCGTGCAACAGGTGATTACCAACTTCGTGACCAATGCGGTGAAATATACCCGCGAGGGACATATCAAGGTGGGGTACCGCAAGCAGGACGAAGGACTCTATATCTACTGCGAAGATACTGGTGCAGGCATCCCGAAGGACAAGCAGGCCAGCGTCTTTGAGCGTTTCGTCAAACTGAACGACTTCGTACAGGGCACGGGTCTGGGACTGAGTATCTGCAAGACCATTGCCGAACGGTGCAACGGAAAGATTGGCGTGTTCAGCGAGGGCGAGGGCAAAGGCTCTACCTTCTGGCTGTGGATTCCCTGTGAACTCAATAAAGACTAAATATAATCTTCTACAAAACAATGCAGATAAGTAAATATATGCTGGCCAGCGACCGTGATGCCCTGTGGGGACTCACAGCAACGACAATTGGCTATGAAGAGATAGGGCCCAACGACCCTTATCCTACTAGAGGTCATGCTGACGGCTACTATTTTGAACTGGAGAAAGGACGAGTCCTGTCTGAATATCAGTTGCTTTATATCATCGAAGGTGAAGGTATCTTCCACAGTCGCACCGTACCTGAGGTGCACCTGAAGGAGGGCGACTTCTTCCTGCTTTTCCCTGGCGAGTGGCACAGCTATCACCCCGTAGGTCCGAAGGGCTGGAAGAAATACTGGATTGGTTTCAAGGGCGAAAACATGGACGCACGCGTCAGGGCTGGTTTCCTGTCACCCACCAAGCCTGTCTATCACGTGGGCTTCTCGGATGCGGTGGTGAGCCTCTACAAACAGGCTTACAAGACGGCGCAGGAAGAGGCGGCCTACTCGCAGCAGCTGATGGCCGGCATCGTGAACCACCTGATTGGCATGATGTATTCGCTGGAGCGCAACATAGAACTGAAGAGCCGCAACCAGACGCATGTGGACATGATCAACAAGGCGCGTCTGCGCATCCGCGAATCACTGGAGAGTTCGCTCACCATTCAAGAGGTGGCCGAGGAACTGGGTGTCAGCTACTCTAATTTCCGCAAGTTGTTCAAGGAACATACGGGATTGTCGCCTGCCACCTATCAGCAGGACCTGCGCCTGCAGCGTGCCAAGGAGCTGCTTTCCACGACGGATATGAGCATCAAGGAAATAGCCTACCAACTCAATTTCGAGTCGCCCGACTATTTCTCTGCCAAGTTTAAGCTCAAGACTGGTAGGAAGCCCAGTGAACTACGTAATCAATGATGGAGTTAAAGGAGTTAAGGAGTTAAGACAAAACTGACGTCTTAACTCCTTAACTCCTAAAAGAACAGTTTCTCTACCCAGTAGCATCCTATACCAGCCAAATAACCGGCAAAAGCTACCCAGGTTATTTTCTTCAGGTACCAGCCAAAGGAAATCTTCTCGAGGCCCATCACGACAACACCAGCAGCACTGCCGATAATCAGCATGGAGCCACCTACGCCGGCACAGTAGGCCAACAGCTGCCAGAACACGCCGTCAACAGCCATCGCATCGCCTGCAACATCTGATACAGGATACATACCCATACAACCGGCTACCAGCGGTACATTATCTACGATAGACGACAGCACACCGATGATACCGTTAATCAGATAGTAATTGCCTGCAAAGGCTTCGTTCAGTCCCTCACCCATCGTCTTCAGCACACCGATTTCCTGGAGCACGGCCACAGCCATCAGGATGCCCAGGAAGAACATGATAGTAGAGAGGTCTATCTTTGACAGCAGGTCGCTGACGCGTTTTGCCATGGTGTCGTCCTCACCCGTCTCCTGCATACGGTGGAAGATTTCCGTCACCGTCCACAGCAGGCCGAGCACCAGGAGGATACCCATAAACGGAGGCAGGTGGGTGATGGTCTTGAAGACAGGCACGAAGACCAGTCCGCCTACGCCCAACCAGAAGATAACCTTGCGCTGATTCTTAGTAAAGGCCGTTATCTCCGTGCACTTCAGGTTCTGCTCCTTGTCAAACTTGCCTTTCAACTGGAGACTCAGAACGGCAGCAGGAATCACCATCGACACCAGCGAAGGAATGAAGATTTCTGTCAGCACGCCCTGGGTCGTTATCACGCCCTTGATCCACAGCATGATGGTGGTCACGTCGCCAATCGGCGAGAAAGCACCACCCGAGTTGGCCGAGATGATAATCAGGCCGGCATAGATCAGGCGCTCCTCGCGACTCTGCACCAGTTTGCGCAGCACCATAATCATCACGATAGAGGTGGTGAGGTTGTCGAGGATGGCCGACAGGAAGAAGGTCATGAAGGCCACGCGCCACATCAGCTTTCTTTTTGAGCGCGTCTTGATGGCATCGCGCACGAAGTTGAAACCGCCATTGGAGTCCACAATCTCTACGATGGTCATGGCGCCCATCAGGAAGAAGAGGGTCTCGCTAGCATCGCCCAGATGATGCTGAATGCGCTCTGTGACATAGCTCACACCATCGGGCATGTCAGGAAAGAATCCTTGCACACCAACCATCAGCAATGTCCAGCACCCCACACACATCAACAAGGCGATAGCTGCTTTGTTGATCTCGAACACACTCTCGAGGGCAATACACAGGTAGCCCACGACGAAAAGTGTGATAATCAAAACTGTAAATGTCATGTCTTATGCTATACTTTTTATAATATTAATAATGTCGTCTTCACAAATTGGCTGCAAAAGTACGAAAAAAAGTGATTCAAACAAAAAACTATGCCCAAAAATCAAATTATGAGGTCAAGAATGGGCAAATCTCTGTACTTTTGTGGGCAATTAGGCTAAAACACTAAAACATCAAATGGAAAATAAGAAATATTTCTTTGCCGTGGACCTGGGCGCCACCAGCGGACGCACCATCATCGGCAATATCGCAGACGGGAAATTTGAACTGGAAGAGGTGACCCGCTTCCCCAACAACCTCATTGAGCAGGGCGGTCACTACTACTGGGATATCTACGCCCTCTACTTCGAGATTATCAAGGGTCTGAAAGAGGTAGCTCAACGTGGACTGGAGATCACCTCTATAGGTATCGACACTTGGGGGGTGGACTTTGTGTGCATAGGCGACGATGGTGCCATCCTGAGAAACCCACGTGCCTATCGCGATCCCATCACCTTCGACGCCATGGACGACTACCTGCGCCACGTTGTTTCGCAACGTGAGGTATACGACGTCACTGGTATCCAGTTCATGAACTTCAACTCTATCTTCCAGCTTTACGCCATGAAGCGCGAGGGCAACTCGGCTTTCCGCAACGCGCAGAAGATTCTCTTTGTGCCCGATGCACTGAGCTGGATGCTCACGGGCAACGAGGTTTGCGAATATACCATCGCCTCAACATCACAGCTCCTCGACCCACGCACAAAGCAACTGGACGAGCGTCTGCTGAACTCACTGGGACTGACACGTGCCAAATTCGGCAAGATGGTGAACCCAGGCACCATGATTGGGGTACTGACGGACGAGGTGCAGCGCCTCACTGGTCTGGGTCCGGTACCTGTCATCGCCGTAGCCGGTCACGACACTGGCAGCGCTGTGGCTGCCGTACCTGCCAAGGACGAGAAATTTGCTTATCTTAGCAGTGGCACCTGGAGTCTGATGGGTATCGAGACTAAGGATGCCGTGATCAGCGATCTCTCGTACGAGCGCAACTTCACCAACGAGGGTGGCATCGAGGGTACCACACGCTTTCTGAAGAATATCTGTGGCATGTGGCTCTATGAGCGCTGCCGCCTGGAGTGGCCGGAGGAGGTACGCAAGTTGTCACACCCCGAACTGCAGGGTCAGGCCATGACGGTAGAGCCCTTCCGCTCTATCATCAACCCTGATGATGCGGCTTTTGCGGCTCCCACAAGTATGATTGCTGCCATTCAGAAATACTGTCGCGACACGAACCAGCCCGTTCCTGAGACACCAGCAGAGATATGCCGTTGTATCTTCGACTCGCTGGCCCTGCGCTATCGTCAGGTGTTCACCTGGCTGCAGGAGTTTGCCCCCTTCCGCCTGGATGTGCTCCATATCATCGGTGGCGGTTCGCTGAACAAATACCTGAACCAGTTTACTGCCAACTCTACAGGCGCCACCGTACTGGCAGGACCCCAGGAGTGCACGGCCATCGGCAATATCATGTTGCAGGCCAAGGCGGCCAATATGGTGAAGGACATCTGGGAGATGCGCCAGATCATCGCCAACTCCATCGAGATGGTGAAATACGAGCCACAGGACAAGGCGGCTTGGGAAGAGGCTTATCAGAAATATCTAAATATCATCAACAAATAAAAAACAAAACAAATGAAAGCAGAACTGATTGAAAAAGCTTATGCCGTAGCGAAAGACCGCTATGCTGCTATTGGCGTCGATACCGATGCCGTACTTGACCAGCTCCAGAAACAGCAGATTTCTCTGCATTGCTGGCAGACCGACGACGTGGTAGGTTTCGAGCGCAACGAGGCTCTCTCTGGTGGTATCCAGACCACAGGTAACTACCCCGGCCGTGCCCGTAACATCGACGAGGTGCGTCAGGATATTGAGTTCGTAAAGACTTTGCTGGGTGGTAACCACCGCCTGAACCTGCACGAGATATATGGTGACTTCGGAGGTAAGTTCGTAGACCGCGACCAGGTGGGCGTAGAGCACTTCCAGAGCTGGATTGACTGGGCTAAGGAGAACAACATGAAGCTCGACTTCAACTCTACTTCGTTCTCTCACCCCAAGAGTGGAGACCTCACACTGAGCAACCCCGACAAGGGCATCCGTGATTTCTGGATTGAGCACACCAAACGTTGCCGTCGTATCGCCGACGCCATGGGTAAGGCACAGAACGACCCCTGTATCATGAATATCTGGGTACACGACGGAAGCAAGGATATGCCCGTACAGCGCAAGAAGTATCGTGAGCTGCTGGCTGCTTCTCTCGACGAGATTATGGAGGAGAAGCTCGACGGCGTGAAGAACTGCTTTGAGGCTAAGTTGTTTGGTATCGGTCTGGAGAGCTACACTGTAGGCTCACACGACTTCTACACCGCTTACTGCGCTACCCGCAAGCAGATGTACACCATCGATACTGGTCACTACGAGCAGACAGAGAACGTATCTGACTTCGTTTCTACCCTGCTGATGTACGTGCCCGAGCTGATGCTCCACGTGAGCCGCCCTGTACGTTGGGACTCAGACCACGTAACCATCATGAACGACCAGACACTGGATCTGTTCAAGGAACTGGTACGCTGCGATGCCCTGGACCGCGCTCACGTAGGTCTCGACTACTTCGATGCTTCCATCAACCGTATCGGTGCTTACATCATCGGTAGCCGTGCCACTCAGAAGTGTATCCTCCAGGCTCTGCTCGAGCCCAAGGCTAAGCTCCGCGAATATGAGGACAACGGTCAGTACTTCGAGCGTCTGGCACTGATGGAAGAGGCTAAGTCAATGCCTTTCGGTGCTGTGTTCGATTACTTCAACCTGAAGAACAACGTACCCGTGGGCGAGGAGTATATCGCTGCCATCCAGGAGTACGAGAAGAATGTGACGAGCAAGCGCTAATCACTGTTTTAGGTAATTTTGGTGGGCTCCCGACTTATTCCGGGGGCCCTTTTTTCATCCTTTTAAATAAATAATGTAGGGAAAAAGGTCGTTTATTGTTGAAAAAATTGTAATTTTGCATCCGTTTAAAACCGAGTATTATTACCTAAACTATAAACGATGAGAAAAAAAATAAAATCTTTGGTGTTGTTTGCAGCAATGTCTGTCACAACAGCAACAGCACAGGATGGACCAACAATGGGATGGAGTTCGTGGAACACGTTTGAACTCAACATCAGTGAATCGATTATCAAGGGACAGGCAGCTGCAATGGTCTCGAAGGGGCTGTTTGACGCGGGCTACGACCATATCAATATTGATGACGGCTATTTTGGCGGACGCGATGCAGCAACGGGCAAACTGAAGATTCACCCCACACGCTTTCCCAACGGACTTCAACCCGTGGTTGACTTTATTCACTCAAAAGGCCTGAAGGCCGGCATCTACAGTGATGGTGGCTACAACACTTGCGGCAGCTACCATGGCGGCGACAAAGACGGTGAAGGCGTGGGGCTGTATCAGCACGACCAGCAGGATTGTGACTTCTTTTTCAAGGAACTGGGTTTCGACTTTATTAAGGTGGATTTCTGTGGTGGCGACCCCGTTCATAATAAGGACGGTTTGGATCTTGACGAGAAGGCCCGCTATACCGCTATCGCCCAAGCTATCAAAAATACCGGTCGTACCGATGTACGCATGAACATCTGCCGTTGGGCTTACCCTGGCACATGGGCTAACAATGCAGGTTTCTCATGGCGCACCACGCAGGACATCTTCTCCAACTGGGACTCCATAAAGGACATCCTGAAGCAGAACCTTTATATGAGTGCCTACAGCAGCAAGGGGCACTACAACGACATGGATATGCTCGAAGTGGGTGTCAACAAATGGGGTAATGAACTCACCGCCGAAGAAGCCAAGACCCACTTTGGCATGTGGTGTATCATGAACTCGCCTCTGCTTATCGGCTGTAATATAAATAGCCTCAGCACCACCAACCTCAACCTGCTGAAGAACAAGGAACTCATCGCCCTGAATCAGGACACACTCTACCAGCAGGCCTATCTGGCAGCCAAGGTCAACGACTGCTACATCATGGTGAAGGATATTGAGAAGCACTATGGCAACAAACGTGCTTTCGCCATTTACAATCCCAACGATGCGGCCAAGAAGGTGACACTGAACTTCAAGGATATAGACCTGGCCGACAGTGTGGCACTGCACGACTGCTTCACAAAGAAGGATATCGGCAAGTTCTACGGGACCTACGAGGTCACCGTTCCCAAGCATGGCACAAAAATCTATGTGGCCGAGGCCGACACCCGACTGGAGCGCACCCGCTATGAGGCAGAGACGGGCTACAGCAAGGCCTATTCTGAGATTGACTGGAACATCTGCCAGTACTCAGAGGCCTCCTACTGCTCTGGTGGCTACAAAGTGGGCTACATCGGTGGCAGCAACAGCAACAACTACCTGGAGTGGAGCAATGTGTACAGCAAGGAAGGTGGTGACTACAAACTCACCATCGGCTATATCTGTGGTGAGAATCGCACTATCAATGTCTATGTGAACGGCAAGAAAGCAAAAGGACTCAGTTGCAATTCTGGTGGCTGGGAAAAGGTTGGCAAGAAAACGCTCGACATCACTCTGGAGAAAGGTGAGAACACCATCCGCTTAGTGAATACCAGTGGCTGGCTGCCCGATATGGACTATATCGACGTGACGCCTGCTATACCTACTTCCGTTGGCATGATAAAAGACGAGGCAAACAAGCCTCAACGTCTGTTCGACTTGCAGGGACGCGAGGTGAAGGGCGCACAGGCTCACGGCATCGTGGTGAGCAACAACCGCAAGATAATCAGGAAATAATTCATTTAACAAACAAACAATACTAATTCATTACTAAACAACATGGAAATTGTTATCGGACTAATCATTATCGCGATTGGCGCTTTCTGCCAGTCGTCATGTTACGTACCTATCAACAAGATCAAGGACTGGTCTTGGGAGTCTTACTGGATTGTGCAGGGTGTCTTCGCCTGGCTGCTCCTGCCCCTGTTGGGCGCACTGTTGGCAGTACCTGCAGGCCATTCGCTGTTTGAGCTCTTCACAGCCGAACAGTCATTCAATATCTGGATGACGATCCTCTTCGGTGTGCTGTGGGGCGTGGGCGGACTGACCTTCGGTCTCTCTATGCGCTACCTGGGTGTGGCACTTGGCCAGAGCATCGCCCTGGGTACCTGCGCCGGTCTGGGAACCATCATGGGACCTGTGCTGCTCAACATCTTCTTCCCTGAGCAGGATCCCCTGTCAAAACTGACCTTCTCAGTGATTCTGGGTGTGGTAGTCACGCTTGTGGGCATCGCCATCATCGGTGTGGCAGGTTCCATGAAGTCGGCTGGCCTCTCTGAGGAGGAGAAGAAGGCTGCCGTGAAGGACTTCAACTTCCCCAAGGGACTGACCATCGCCTTGCTTGCCGGTTTCATGAGTGGCTGTTTCAACGTAGGTCTCACCTTCGGTGCCGACATCAAGTTCGCTGAGACGCAGGAGATGTTTGCCGCCCTGCCCGCCACCTTCCTGGTGACCCTGGGCGGATTTGTCACCAATGCCATCTACTGTTTCTACCAGAACCAGAAGAACAAGACATGGGGCGACTATAAGAAAGGCAGTGTATGGGGCAACAATGTGGTGTTCTGTCTGCTGGCCGGTGCCCTGTGGTATTCACAGTTCTTCGGACTCTCACTGGGTCAGAGCTTCTTCGAGAAGGGCGGCACCATGTTTGTCCTGTCGTTCTGTATCCTGATGGCACTCAACGTGGTATTCTCTAATGTATGGGGTATCATCCTCAAGGAGTGGAAGGGATGTTCCGGCAAGACCATCAGCGTACTGATTGCAGGTATCGCAGTGCTGATTATCTCTACCTTCCTGCCTACTATCATCGATAGCCTCAGCAAGTAACAAGCGTCTTTTAATCAAGGAAATGCGTTTTTTCGAGCAAAACATTTGCTTTTCTCGAAAAAACGCATTATCTTTGCGGCTAGTTAACGAAACTTAAACAATACAAATATTATCACATGAAGTACAGAATCTTTCTTTCAATGGTGGCAATGCTGTTTGCTATCAATGTTTCTGCGCAGGAAACAAAAGACTATCCCCACGCTTTTATCGGTGTGCAGGGTGGTGTGATGAGAGCCTATAACGGTCAGGGAATAGACCGCAAATGGAATCCCATGGGCGCTGTTTCCCTGGGATACAACTTCACCAGCGTGTTTGGAATGCGTCTGCAGGCTAATGGAAGCACCTGGAAGGCAACACTGCCCGATGGTTCTGAATACAAGAGCAAGATTGGCAACATCGACCTCGATATGATGTTCAACCTCTCTAACGTATTCTTCCCCCATCAGAAGAACACTGTGAACCTGATTGCCATTGCAGGCGTACCCTTTGAACTGGCTGTGCCCCACGCATGGGTCGACAACAACGCACGTGCCACCGCTTATGGCAGTGACCGCTGGAACACCGCATGGAAGGTGGGCGGTATGATTGACTTCAACCTGTCAAAGCACTGGGGATTCAACATCGAGGCTGGTACCAACTATATCCGTCAGAACAACGAGGTATACGTTGATAACAACAAGTGGTGGCCTTATGCCATGGCTGGTCTGACGTTCAAGTTCGGCCACAAGAAGGCAAAGGCAGAAGAGCCTGCCGTTATCGAGGAAAAAGAGTATGTCTATGTAGAGGAGCCTGCCGAGGTGAAGCCTGAGCCCAAGCCTGAGCCCAAGCCCGAACCAAAGCCAGACCCCGCACCTGTGGTGAAGAAGCCCGTGAAGATTACAGAGAATATCTTCTTTGATCTGGCAAAGGCCGACATCAAGGATGAGCAGGCTGGCAAGATTGACAAGATCATGGAATGGGCCAACGAGCATCCAAAGGCTAACATCGTGCTCACCGGCTATGCTGACAAAGAGACTGGTAATGCCAGTGTCAACAAGCGTATCGCCAAGCAGCGTGCCAACGCCGTGAAGAAGGCACTCGTAGAGAAAGGTATTGCAGCAGACCGTCTGAAGATTGAGGTGAAGGGCGATACCGAACAGCCATTTGCCAATAATGACGACAACCGTGCAGTGATAGCCTTTGGCGAAGAGTAACCCCTACCCTGTCAACATAGAACAAATCAAAGCCCCAGCATTTCTCAACGCTGGGGCTTTTTAATTACCCGTTAATAAGTAATAATATAATATGTAGTCAGTAGTTGTTTTCTTATCTGGGCAGGTTGAAGGCCTTTGTCATCTCCTTCATCTGCTCATCACTCATGCCCTCGGGTTCGAAACCCATGCATTTTGAGTTGATGTAAATCTTGGCACTCTTTGAGAGCACATCAATCTGGTCGAAAGCATCCATCACGTCAGTACCCTTGGCAAAGACGCCATGCTTCTCCCACATCACCACATCATAGTTCTCCAGTTCTTTCAGTGTAGCATCAGCCAGTGCGTTGGAACCAGGCAGGGTGTAAGGCACGATACCCAGACCCAGCGGACAGAAAGCCTTGGTCTCTGGAATCATACTCCACAGAATCTTCGTCAGCACATCCTTACCCAGGAATGCACGGTTATGACTCATAGCCACCAGTTCGATGGGGTGTGTATGAACCGTTGCCTTATAGCCGGAATTGGTCTCAATCTGACGGGCATGAACGGTGAGGTGACTGGGCAGTTCGCTGGTAGGCATCACAGCGTTGTCAGCAATAATCACATACGAAGCGCAGTCGTCAAGGATACGAATCACAGATCCGTTGTCCATAGGCCAGCGAGCCAGGTCGCGCATACGCTTGCCTGTACCCTTGCAATAGAAGTAACAGCCCTTCAGTGCAGGCAATGTCACACCAATCTGCTTCACGTCACTGATAGGAGCCATGCTGCGAATCTCGTCGTCAACATACTCTGTAATATTCACTGTGATATTTCCGCCGTTGCGCTCAGCCCATCCGTTTTGCCACAGATAGCCGGCCACCTCAGCGATTTTCTCAATCTCCGCCTTCAAGGCAGGACGTCCGTCTAAGATACTCTTCATAATCTATAGTTTTCTTTGCATTTGCAAAGGTATACCTATTTTTAAGTACCCAGCACAATAATTTGATTTTTAACCCCTGAATTATGATTTACGGTTTGATTTATGTCAATCACATGAAATTAAATTAAAATATGGCGAAAGATTTGGTAAATTACCCGTCATTTTGTACCTTTGCACTTATGAATAATATACAATGGAGCGAGAATGTTATCATAGCGGATGCAGCCCTTGTAGACAGAGTGGCATTCGACTTGATAGTGAATTTTGAACGAATGCTGGAAAGGCGGATTCCGCAGGCTGACATGGCCAAATGGGTGGAGTGTATCGCACTGGACGGCGGACTCAGGAACGGTGAGCATCAGACGACCGTCATACTGACGCACGACAAGGAAATGACGGCGATGAAAAACTTCGTGCCAGGGCAGTTCTCAGAGGAACTGGACGGAAAGGCCTTCAAGGGTAACCTGGGCGAGTTTTGCTTCAGCACACCCAATGGCGAAGGATTCGTTGACAAGGACTCGCTATTCCTGGACACGCTCCAGACCGTGATGCAGCAGAAAGAGGTGAAACGCGTGATGGTGATACCTGAGGAATCGCTATATAATAATGTACGCGATATCGTGCGCAAGGCAGAAGATGACCTGAAGCGTGTCACCGTGTTTGCCATGCAGCCCATGACGGGCGGCGGGTTCTGTCAGGAGATACTGGGCTACTCGCTGATGGCCGCGCTGGGTATCAGAGGGGAAGAGTTGGAGGCAGGAGTTAAGAGTTAAGAATTAAGAGTTAAGAGCTAAGAAATAAACTATAAAAAACTATGAGCAGTATATTAGACAAGCTATTCGCTGCCGTGCCCTATGAGCAACTTTGGCAGTGGGGACTCACCTTTTGTAAGAATCTGGTAGTAGCAGCCATTGTGTATTTCATTGGTCGCTATCTGATTAAACTGATTATCAAGCTGTTTACCAAGATGCTGGAGAAGAGCAAGGTGGACGCTACGCTCTATACCTTCCTCAACAGTATCATCAACGTGGTATGCTGGTTTGTGCTTATCATCATCATCGTAGGCATCCTGGGCATCGAGACCTCTTCATTCATTGCCCTGTTTGCATCAGCAGGTGTGGCCATCGGTATGGCACTGAGCGGCACGCTGCAGAATTTCGCCGGTGGCGTGATGATTCTGCTGTTCCGTCCGTTTAAGGTGGGCGACTTCATCGAGGCGCAGGGCTATGCCGGCATCGTGAAGGAGATTCAGATTTTCAATACCATCATCCGTACTGGTGATGCCCAGATCATCCTGATTCCAAACGGTACGCTGAGCAGTGGCACCATGAAGAATTCCTCCAAGGAGCTCTATCGTCGTGTGGACCTGGAGTTTCAGTTTGAATATGGTGCCGACTACAATGAGGTAAAGGCAGCCATCATGGATATCCTGAAGAGTCACCCACAGGTCATTCAGGGTCCCGTAGAGGATTCTCCCATCGTGGCAGAGCCCTGGATTGGTCTGCTGAACCTGGGCGAGAGCGGCGTAACGGTTGTCACCCGCTCTTGGTGTAAGGGTGCCGACTACTGGGCTGTCTATTTCAACCTGAATGAGACTGTCTACCAGATGTTGAAGGAACGTGGCTTCATGTTCCCATTCAACCGTGTAGATGTTAACATACTGAACAACAAATAAATAAAATATGTCAAGAGTATTAATGATTGGCGCCGGTGGCGTCGCTACAGTAGCAGCATTCAAGATTGCACAGAATGCTGACGTATTTACAGAATTCATGATTGCCAGTCGCAGAAAGGCTAAGTGCGACAAGATAGTAGAGGATATTCACAAGGCTGGATACAAACTGGACATCAAGACCGCCCAGGTGGATGCCGACGATGTAGAGCAGTTGAAGGCGCTCTTCAACGACTTCAAGCCTGAGTTGGTAATCAACCTGGCCCTGCCCTATCAGGACCTGACCATCATGGATGCCTGTCTGGCATGCGGATGCAACTATCTGGATACCGCCAACTACGAACCCAAGGACGAGGCTCACTTTGAGTACTCATGGCAGTGGGCTTATCGCGAGCGTTTCGAGAAGGCCGGTCTGACAGCCATCCTTGGTTGTGGCTTCGACCCGGGTGTAACATCTGTCTACACCGCCTATGCTGCCAAGCACCACTTCAAGGAGATTCAGTATCTGGATATCGTTGACTGTAACGCTGGCGACCACCACAAGGCTTTCGCCACCAACTTCAACCCGGAGATTAATATCCGCGAGATTACCCAGAAGGGACTCTACTGGGAAAATGGCAAGTGGGTTGAGACCGAACCTCTGGAAATCCATAAGGACCTGACCTACCCCGAAATTGGTCCTCGCGACAGCTACCTGCTGCACCACGAGGAGATTGAGTCACTGGTTATCAACTACCCCACCATCAAGCGTGCCCGCTTCTGGATGACCTTTGGTCAGCAGTACCTGAAGCACCTGGAGGTGATTCAGAACATTGGCATGAGCCGTATCGACGAGGTGGAGTACGAGGCTCCATTGGCCGACGGTACCGGCACTGCAAAGGTGAAGATTGTGCCTCTGCAGTTCCTCAAGGCCGTGCTGCCCAACCCACAGGATCTGGGCGAGAACTACGAGGGTCAGACTTCTATCGGCTGTCGCATCCGTGGTATCGGCAACGATGGCAAGGAGCATACCTATTATGTATACAACAACTGCAGCCACCGTGCCGCCTACGAGGAGACTGGCATGCAGGGTGTCAGCTATACCACAGGTGTACCCGCTATGATTGGTGCCATGATGTTCTGCAAGGGTCTTTGGAATACGCCCGGCGTTCACAACGTAGAGGAGTTTGATCCCGATCCATTCATGGAACAGCTCAACAAGCAGGGTCTGCCCTGGCACGAGATTCACGACGGAGACCTGGAGCTCTAATGTTGTGATAACGATATAACGTAATAACGAAAAAAAAGAAAAAAGACCATATGGCAAAGAAAGAAGAAACAGAACAGTTGACTCCTCAACAGGAGAAAATGAAGGCCTTGCAGGCTGCCATGGCGAAGATCGAGAAAGACTTCGGTAAGGGTAGTATCATGCGCATGGGCGAGGAAAGCGTGGAAAACGTGGAGGTCATCCCCACCGGTTCTATCGCACTGAATGCTGCCCTTGGCGTAGGTGGCTATCCAAAGGGACGTATCATCGAAATCTATGGTCCTGAGTCATCAGGTAAGACCACTCTGGCTATCCATGCCATCGCAGAATGCCAGAAGAATGGCGGTATTGCAGCCTTTATCGACGCAGAGCATGCCTTCGACCGTTTCTATGCACAGAAGCTGGGTGTCGATATTGACAACCTGTATATCTCACAGCCCGACAATGGTGAACAGGCTCTTGAGATTGCCGACCAGCTGATTCGCTCGGCTGCTATCGACATCATTGTGATTGACTCTGTAGCCGCCCTGACGCCTAAGAAGGAGATTGAGGGCGATATGGGTGATTCAGCAGTAGGTCTGCACGCACGTCTGATGAGCCAGGCCCTGCGCAAAGTCACCTCTACCATCGCCAAGACCAACACCACCTGTATCTTCATCAACCAGTTGCGTGAGAAGATTGGTGTCATGTTTGGCAATCCTGAGACAACCACTGGTGGTAACGCCCTGAAGTTCTACGCTTCCGTACGTCTGGATATCCGTAAGGTGACCTCTATCAAGGATGGCGACAACATCATTGGTAACCAGGTCCGCGTGAAGGTGGTAAAGAACAAGGTGGCTCCTCCTTTCCGCAAGGCAGAGTTTGAGATCACCTTCGGCGAGGGTATCTCAAAGATTGGCGAGATTGTAGACCTGGGTGTAGAACTGGGTATCATCAAGAAGAGTGGCTCATGGTTCTCTTACGGAGAATCAAAACTGGCTCAGGGACGTGATGCCGTGAAGAATCTGCTGAAGGACAACCCCGAGCTTTGTGAGGAACTGGAGGCAAAGATTATGGAGAAACTACACGAGCAGTAAGCAAGAGTAGAAATCAAAATAAAAAGGGCAATTTCGATTGCCCTTTTTATTTTAATGCTTCACGCTCTTCACTTTCTTGGTTTTCTTATCCATGAAGACACAAGCATATCGCTGGTTCACGCTCTTATACTCCATCGTATAGGTCTTGTCGTCCACTTCCCTCCTGCTGCTTGGTTCGCCAAGGGCCAGCAGCACCTCGGCCTCAGTGAAACCAGGACGGGCCACACCTTTCTGGATATCTACCATATGTTCCTTCTTAACACCTGGGATATCCAGAGGATTACCCTCAGCAAACAGGTTGTTGTAAAGGTCCTCATGCGTACCTGCGATATCACCGGACACATCCTGACTCACAAAGGTGACCTCCTTCGTATAGGTCTTGCCTGAACCGAGTCCGCGCAGTGTCATCTTGACATAATGGGTACCACGCTGGGCACGCACATCCTTGATTCTGAATGTTGACAGGCGTGCAGCCTTCGTAGGTTTGCCATTCTGGTCAGTAAAGACAGATGCATACAATGTATAGACCTCCTTACCTATATATTTCTTATAAGCAGAACTTGCTGCCATATTGTCAGCAGGCAGTTCAAAGGCACCACGGAAGGTATGGAACTTCATATTGCTGATTTCAAACTCCTCGTCACGCATACCACTGTTGGTCTTACTGATAGCCACATTCTGATAGAACTCACGTCCTGACTCATCAGCCACGATAATCTTTACGGGGAAGTTACGCGTGCCTACGCCTACAGCCACAACCTTCACCTCCGTACCAGGTTTCACATCCGTGATGGTCTTGTAGCCATCACCATCCAGTTCTGTATCCACATAATACTCACTGGCCAGGGTAAACAGCGTCTTATCCTTGAAAAACTCGATAGCAGCATCCACATCACCCAGATATGCCAGGGTGGGCACACCCAGTTTGCCAAAGCAGTAGTCATCGAATGATGCTGTGGGCACCTCGAAATAGTAAGCCTTGCCATCATCCTCGCACTTGAAGTTCACACGCTCGTGCAGTCCACCGGTATTCTCATGTCCCTGATAGACCATAATCTTATGACGGAGTTTCAGACTGCTCACCATCTGACCTGTCTCTGCATCGGCAAAAGTCTTGATGACCATATCCTTCTTGTCGGGAATCACCATGAAGCGCATACCTTCTCCCCAGTCGCACATGCTGACATGACGGAAGAAGCGGCTCAGCGTATCCTGAGGTTCCTCCGTTTCCTTAGCGGCCTGAGGATCCTCTGCAGAAGTTGCGACAACAGTCTTCTTAGCGCCCTTCGTTTTCACGATATACTTATTCTCCTGAGCCGAGGCACCAATGACAGCCACGGCCATGACAACCATCACAAATAGTCTTTTCATAACGTTATGTTGATTGATAACGAGTGCAAAGATATAATTTTTTTCTGACTTATGACAAAATGACGTGACAAAAAATCGATTATGGGGATTTTTTTCACTTTTGGCACGCACTTTGCTAGATTGTCAGTGACATATTTTGAATAATAACAAAAAAAATAAATACAATTATGGGAAAGATTATTGGAATTGACTTAGGTACAACAAACTCTTGTGTATCTGTATTCGAAGGCAACGAGCCTGTTGTTATCGCTAATAGCGAGGGTAAGCGCACAACGCCTTCTGTAGTAGGTTTCGTTGAGGGTGGCGAACGTAAGATTGGCGATCCCGCCAAGCGTCAGGCTATCACCAACCCCAAGAACACCGTTTATTCTATTAAGCGTTTCATGGGTGAGACATGGCAGCAGACCGAGAAGGAGATCTCACGCGTACCATTTAATGTAGTAAACGAGGGTGGCTATCCCCGTGTTGACATCGATGGCCGTAAGTATACGCCTCAGGAAATCTCTGCTATGGTGCTTCAAAAGATGAAGAAGACCGCAGAGGACTATCTGGGTCAGGAGGTGACTGAAGCCGTTATCACCGTGCCCGCATACTTCTCAGACTCTCAGCGTCAGGCTACTAAGGAAGCCGGTCAGATTGCTGGCTTGAACGTACGTCGTATCGTGAACGAGCCTACAGCAGCTGCTCTGGCTTACGGTATCGACAAGACCAACAAGGATATGAAGATTGCCGTGTTCGACCTCGGTGGTGGTACTTTCGATATCTCTATCCTCGACTTCGGTGGTGGTGTGTTCGAGGTGCTCTCTACCAATGGTGACACACACCTGGGTGGTGACGACTTCGACCAGGTAATCATCGACTGGCTGGTACAGGAATTCAAGAACGACGAGGGTGCAGACCTGAAGAGTGATCCTATGGCTATGCAGCGTCTGAAGGAGGCTGCTGAGAAGGCTAAGATTGAGTTGTCAAGCACTACTTCTACAGAGATTAACCTGCCCTACATCATGCCCGTAGGTGGTGTTCCCAAGCACTTGGTGAAGACCCTGACACGTGCTAAGTTCGAGCAGCTGGCCCACAACCTGATTCAGGCTTGCCTGGTACCTTGCCAGAACGCCGTTCGCGATGCAGGTATCTCAACATCAGATATCGACGAAGTGATTCTCGTAGGTGGTTCAAGCCGTATTCCTGCTGTGCAGACACTGGTAAAGAACTATTTCGGCAAGGAGCCTTCAAAGGGTGTGAACCCCGACGAGGTAGTAGCTGTAGGTGCAGCTATCCAGGGTGCTATCCTTAACCAGGAGACTGGTCAGGACATCGTATTGCTCGACGTTACTCCTCTGACTCTGGGTATTGAGACCCTGGGTGGCGTAATGACCAAGCTGATTGATGCCAACACAACTATTCCTTGCAAGCAGAGCCAGGTATTCTCTACTGCAGCTGACAATCAGACAGAGGTAACCATCCACGTACTGCAGGGTGAGCGTCCTATGGCTTCTCAGAACAAGAGCCTGGGTCAGTTTAACCTCACCGGAATCGCTCCCGCCCGTCGCGGTGTGCCTCAGATTGAGGTAACCTTCGACATCGACGCCAACGGTATCGTGAAGGTAAGTGCTAAGGATAAGGCTACCGGTAAGGAGCAGGCCATCCGCATCGAGGCTTCATCTGGTCTGTCACAGGACGAGATCAACCGCATGAAGGCTGAGGCCGAGGCTAATGCTGAGAACGATAAGAAGGAGCGCGAGCGCATCGACAAGATGAACCAGGCCGACTCTATGATTTTCCAAACTGAGACCTTCCTCAACGAGAATGGTGACAAGCTGGGTGCCGACAAGGCTAACGTAGAGGCTGCTGTCAACCAGCTGAAGGAAGCTCACAAGGCAGGTGATGTTGCTGCTATCGACACAGCCATGAACAACCTGAACCAGGTGATGCAGGCTGCTTCTCAGAAGATGTACCAGCAGGCAGGCGCAGGTCAGCCCGGTGCCGATGCAGGTCAGCAGCAGTACCAGGGTGGTCAGCAGACTCAGTCAAATCCTAACGATGACGTTCAGGACGCTGACTTCGAGGAAGTGAAGTAAATACCACATATGACAATGATGAAGGCGTGCATCCGAAAGGTTGCACGCTTTTTTTTGCCTCAAAGAGCGTGATTCTTCAGATAATTTGCATAACTTTGCACCCCGTATGGACGACAAGCACTATCTTCTCAGCCTTATTCGTGAAGGCGAACACCAGCAGCAAGACTTCAAATATCGCGTTGCCGATGCCTGCAAACTGGCAAAAACGGTATCGGCTTTTGCCAATACCGATGGCGGCCGCCTGCTGATTGGCGTGCGCGACGACGGACATCTCTCGGGGGTACGAAGCGAGGAGGAGATCTACATGATGCATCAGGCGGCTTACAAATACTGCAAGCCCGAGGCGAGCATCAAGTTTGATACCTATCATGTAGAGGGCAGGACCATTGTCATTGCCACCGTTCCGCCCTCCCCCAACCGTCCTATCTGTGCTTTGGATGAAGAAGGTAGCAAGCGTGCCTATATCCGCATTGCCGACGAGAACATCGTTGCCTCGCCTGTTCATCTGGCTCTTTGGCGCGAACAGCAAAAGCCTCAGGGGGCCATCATGACCTACAACGACACAGTGAGACAATTGCTCAATGCCATTGAGGGACAGCGCACACTGAACCAGATAGTACGCTCCTCGCGATTGCCCCGTCCAAAAGTCATCGCTCTGCTGGCCCGTCTTATCCGCTTTGGCATCGTTCGCTGGGAGTACCAAAGCCAGCAGTTCCTATTCAGTCAGATATAATCCCACCTAAAAAGAGTTCATAAATATGTCGCTTGGCGGTTTCGGGCTTCACGGCCTCGTCAAGCGGTACGTCAGGCGGATTGATGCATTCTACACGTTCAAAACCTGCATCGAGCAACGCCTCACGATCACTAATGCGACCAGCTATCAGCCAGGTGGGTACATGGTATTTCTTTGCTCGCTGCAAGATGCCGAAGGGCAGTTTACCCATCAGCGTCTGACAATCAGCAGAGCCCTCGCCCGTAATGACCAGCGAGGCATCTTGTAATAAAGTATCGAAGTGGACGCTGTCAAGCAACAGGTCAATACCCGAACGGCATTCAGCATTCATATATTGCAGGAAAGCATAGCCCAAGCCGCCCGCCGCACCGGCTCCTGGCATATCCTGGCGGTCGTAGCCCATGTGTCTGGATGAGACTTCCGCAAAACGACGGGCTCGTGCATCGAGGGCAAGCACCTGTTCCTGTGTTGCTCCCTTTTGAGGCGCGAACACATGTGCAGCGCCCTTCTCACCGCAAAGCGGATTGGTCACGTCAGTAGCAATCGTGAAATGTACATGACTCAGTTCCCTGACATCATCCCAACTGCCATGACGGGCGAAGGCATCGATAATAGCCCGTAGCATCCCGATACCACAATCGCTGGTAGCGCTGCCACCGAGCCCCACGATAATATGCCTGCATCCGCGCCTTACAGCATCCACCACCAGCTGGCCTGTGCCATAGCTCGTTGCCACCATAGGATTACGTTCCTCTGCCGTGAGCAGTGTCAGTCCGCTGGCCTTCGCTATTTCTATCACCGCTGTATCGTCTTTCACCAGATACTGCGCCATGATGGTTCGCATCATTGGATCCTTCACGTTCACGTCTACTACCTCTCCGCCAAGGACATCCTTGAATGCCTCCAGCCAGCCCTCGCCGCCATCACTTACGGGAATACTGACGACCTCTGCCTCAGGCATAGACAAGGCAAAGCCATCCGCTGCAGCCCTGTTGGCTTCATTAGATGTCAGACAACCCTTCAGGGAGTCGATGGCTATAATAATCTTTTTCATATGACGGCGCAAAGATACGAATTAATCCTGGAAACCAGA
The DNA here is from genome assembly GCF_022024115.1 of Prevotella communis. Classification (NCBI taxonomy): domain Bacteria; kingdom Pseudomonadati; phylum Bacteroidota; class Bacteroidia; order Bacteroidales; family Prevotellaceae; genus Prevotella; species Prevotella communis. The sequence continues at coordinate 1,054,825 of NZ_CP091792.1, read as the reverse complement.
CAAACGGAGCAATTCTTTTTCCCCCTACTCTCTTTCAATGCCACACACCGTAAAATGTCATGATGTCATGAAACCAAACATGCAGTTATAAACTGCCTCACAATAATAAGAATGGTGTAGCCCTGCAGGTTACACCATTCTTATTTTTATATCACTCGTTCCGCTGGTTAATCAGGTTCACCACCACCTTCACCATCACGTCCTTCTCTTCTGTCTTACTCTCTGCAATCATCAGCGTCAGAGCCACAAGGGTATTATCAGCCAGTCGCTTTGAGCCGTCCTCACGATACAGAATGCCGTTGTTATTCAGGAACCAAAGGAACAGCGTGGCAGCAATGCGTTTGTTGCCGTCGCTAAACGAGTGGTTCTTCGTCACCAGATACAGCAGCATAGCAGCCTTCTCCTCCACACTGGGATAGAGTTCCTCACCACCAAACGTCTGATAAATCTGTCCGATGCTACTCTTGAACGACTCATCCTTCTCATTGCCAAAGAGTGAAGAGCCGCCAAACTTCTCACGCAGGCGAGCTATCTCCTCCATCGCATTATCATAAGTGGCATGAAACTTCTCCTGACTTGTAGTCTTATCGATAGTCAGACGTTCATAGTCATAGTTGTCGAGTGTATCAAGGGCGTAAGTATAATCTACCACCACATTCAGCAGGTCCTGATTCTCAACCGTCTTCTCCACCTTCTGATTGCTAATGGCACGACTGGCCACCTGCACCAACTGTCGCAACTCACCAAGCTGCTCCTTGCGGATGCGCTCGTTTACGACGTAGCCTTTTATCAGATAGTCTTTGAGCACCTTATTTGCCCACTGACGGAATTTCACACCTCGTTTAGAATTGACTCGATAACCAACGGAGATAATCATGTCAAGATTGTACATTGTTATCGTACGATTAACCATACGCTTGCCCTCCTGACGAACCTGTCGGAAATTCCGACATGTTGCCTCTTTCTCCAGTTCCTCGTCTTCGTAGATATGCAGGATGTGCTCTAATACGTTCGTACGAGATGACTTGAATAATTGAGCCATCTGAGTCTGCGTCAACCATACTGTCTCATTCTCTAGACGGACATCAATCTGTGTCTGCCCATCCTCCGTCTGATAGATTACAATCTGATCCTGTTTCATAACATTCTTTTCGTTTTGCAAAAGTAATACTTTTCTATTAATATAGTATGCAAAAAATGGAAATGTTACGTCTTAAATCATAGAAAAAGTTTCTTCCTCTGATTTTTATTCGTATCTTTGCACAAACCAATGACATAATGACTTATGAATAATATCAACCTTGTGACAAAAACACCTTTCTTCGAGATAGTTCTTATCTTGGATGATTTTGCCAGCTTAGACGATATCGTGCGGTCGTATCCTTATATTGAGAGCAAAATAAAAGGTGAGCGTCCACCACTTTTACCACACGAAACGTGTCTCAAAAAGGTAAGAAAAATTATGATGGGGATTACATCATCAATGTCATATATGCAACTCGCCATCTTGCAAATCAAGAGGCGTTATAATGCTAAATACTACTCAGAAAAGGGTTATACTGCATACGATTTCTATAGATATCATTACTCTTCATTCTGTCATTCTATTACGACTATTCACGATTTGTACTTTAAGCTGTTAGTTGAGTTGTGCGATATTAATATTGGCAGCAAAAGAATGATTCAATGGAACAAATTGCGTGATGCGTTGAATGCAAATGGTGAGAATGATATTGTCGAGCTAATAGAACACTATTATTCTGTAATACAAGAACATGAGCAAAAGAGAAATAAGGTTTCTCACGAGGGACTTTTGTCTTCCAAAATGCTAGACAACTATCACCTTACTATCATTTGGTCGAGCCTTCACACAAAGCCGTTAACAGCGGATGATATGCATGAATACATAGAGGGTACAAAGGCAAACAAGTATCTTCTGGCAAAAACCAAGAAAGCATTTATAGGCGAATTAAACACATTGTTGACAGTCACAATAGGATCAACCCAAAAGCTCTTTGAATTATTATTGCCAAAGTTAATTCAGAAGATGTCACCTAAATTCTTAGAGTCACACAGTAATGAGTTTATAGAACTAAATAAAGATAGTCTGAACAGATTTGTGCTATCAAAACATAGAGAGTAACAATACCCCAAAAGAAAAAGAACCGCCACTATTAGGAAATAGCTTTGGCTCTCTTTAATGTTCACAACGGAATAATCCTTATTGTGAATACCTCAAATTAGTGCTGCAAAGATACGTTTTTTCTTAGAATGAACAAAGAAAACGACGAAAAATATTGCCAAATCATATCCTAAACTTTAATTATTTTAAAAATCGATGCTGTTTTTATCTCATTACGTCGCCTTTTTACTATCTTTGCAAGACATTATTTAATTGCTGCTACCCTATGAAATTTATACTAGGATTAGACCCGGGAATTGCCAGTATCGGCTGGGCGCTGATATTAGAAGCAGAGAACGACAACGAACAATCAAGGATTATTGATTCGAATGTCGTCAAGGTTGATTTTGACAATTTTGCGTATATGAATGCCAAAGGCAAGATTTCAGAGGGTAAGCCTATTGACATGTTCAGAAAGGGACTCACCGTTTCTCCCAATTTGGTGAGACGGCAGAAACGTGGAGCCCATCGTAAACTTCAGCGATACAAACAAAGACGTGCCGACCTGATAGCCCTGTTGCGCGAGAATGGTTTCATTGACGGCGATACCCTGCTGTGTGAAGACGGCAAGGGAACCACCTACGAAACCCTCATGTTGCGATCAAAGGCTGCACGTGAGGAAATCTCATTAAGCGAGCTGGCAAGGGTACTGCTCATGATTAACAAAAAGCGCGGATATAAAAGCATCCGTAAGGGCGAAGCTGATACCGACATAGAGGATATGGGAGCCTATCTGGCTGCCATAACAGGACGCAGTAATACGTTGGTTGAGAACCATCAGACCGTTGGCCAATACCTGATGAACCAACTGACTCTCAATCCATTGAAAGGCATCAAGCGCCAGACATTCTATCGCAAGGACTACGAGGATGAGTTTGAGCAGATTTGGAAGACGCAGATGGCATTCCACCCAGAACTAACTCGCAAACTAAAGAAGGAAATTAAGAACCGTATTATTTTCTTCCAACGCCCCATAGAGAGCAAGAAACAGGACCTGAGTTTTTGCGAACTGGAGAGTCATCAGATAGAGGTTGAGAAAAACGGCAAGAAGCAACTTGTAACAACAGGTAGCAGAGTCTGCCCCATATCGTCGCCCTTATTCCAAGAATTCAGGATGTGGCAGCGACTGAATGATGTCGTTCTCACCAACACCACCACGCTTGAGCAATACGCTCTGACGCTGGAACAGAAGGAGATGCTGGCCGCAGAACTGTCTATTAGGAAGGAACTGACAAAAACAGCCGCCATCAAACTGCTTGTTGGCAAACAGACAAAGACCTACGACCTGAACTTCGACACCCTCATTGGCAACGAGACTCAGACCAGACTGGTGAGCGCATATCTGAAGATATTGGAAATGACAGGTCACGACATATTGGACATCAAGAAGATGAAGGCACAAGATGTGCTTAATGTTATATGCAAGGTATTTGAAGGCTTGGGTTACAAGACGGAAGCGCTGAATGGCGAAGTCATGATAGGTCCTGAAATCTACATGCAGCCTCACTATAAGTTGTGGCATCTGCTCTATTCTTTCCCTGGCGACAATTCACGCTCAGGCAGTGCCAAACTTGTGCAACGTGTAAAGGAGTTCTTCGGCTTCGACAACGATGAATACGCCAAGATCATTGCCGATGTTAAATTCCCCGATGGATATCGCAGCCTCAGCGCCAAAGCCATACAAAAGTTACTACCATTCCTGAAAGAGGGTTATCAGTATAATGAAGCCTGCGAAAAAGCAGGTTACAATCACTCCAAGCGTTCCATCACCAAGGAAGAGAACGAAAGCCGCGTTTTGCACCATTACTTGCAACCCATTCCTCATAATAGCCTGCGCAATCCGCTAGTAGAAAGAGTCCTTAACCAGATGGTTTCGGTTGTAAACGGATTGATAGACGAATATGGCGATGAGTATGGTCAATTCAACGAGATACGCATTGAACTTGCACGCGACCTGAGCAAGAACGCAGAAAGCCGAAGGCGAATGACTCAGGACATAGAGAATAATAAGAACGAACGAGCAAAGTGCCGACAGGAACTCATTGACCAGCTGAACGAAAGAGGCTATCATGTAACCTACGTCAGCGAAAACGACATCCTGAAATACAGATTATATAAGGAGTTGGCACCTCTTGGATACAAGACGCTTTATTCTAAGACCAAGGTCGATTTGGTTGACCTTATCATCCATCGTAAGTTCGACAAGGAACACATCATCCCCAAAGCCAAAAGCCCCAGCAACGCTTTCTCGGTGCTGACGGTAGAACTTTCGAGCATCAATGAGGAGAAGGGCGATATGACGGCTCTGGACTATGTGAAGTGGAAATATGGCGAGGCCGAAGCCCAGCAGTATATAGCCAGAGTCAACGACCTATTCAAGAAGAAAGCCATCAGCAAAGCCAAGAAGGACAATCTGCTGCGCACAGCAGCCGACATTCAGGACGAGCCTCTGACAAGGGATTTGGGCCTAACACAATACATCAACCGCAAGGCTTACGAACTGCTGGGTACTATCACCCGAAAGGTAGTACCCACTACCGGTAGCATTACCAGCCGCCTGCGCGACGACTGGCAATTGGTGGATGTATTACAGGAACTCGTTTGGGACAAATACGACAAACTGGAGCTGATTGATACCTACGAGGACAAAGACGGTAAGACGGTTCGCAAGATCAACGAGGATGCCTGGACTAAGCGTACCGACCATCGTAACCACGCGATGGATGCTATCACCGTTGCCTTCACCAAGCCTGCTTTCATCAATTACCTCAACAGTCTGAATGCTGAGGGCGAAAAGCGGGAACAGTTGATGAAGATGCGACAGAAAAATCTGCATCGCGACAAGCAGGGCAACTGGCGCTTCAATGAGCCAATGCCATTGGGAGAGTTGCGTGCCGAAGTCAAACAACAGCTGGAGAGAATCAACGTTTATCAAAAACCAGCAATAAACGCAGTAACACCAAACCTGAACATCTCGAAGAGTAAGAAGAAAAAAGAAGGCAACCGCCAGATACAGCTAACGCCAAGAGGCAAACTGCACGATGATACCTACTATGGCAGCATCATGGAGAATGGCGTAAAGGTGTTCACCAAACGTGTTGAGGTGAACGAGAGTTTAAATGTAAATGATGTCGTTGACAAGGGCGTACAGCGCATTCTGCAAGAAAGACTTCGCGAGTATGGCAACAAACCCAAAGAGGCTTTTTCCAATCTGGAAGAGAATCCCATCTGGTTTAATCGTGAGAAAGGCATCCGCATCAAACGGGTCATCGTAAGAACCAAATTAAAGGATGCCCGAGCCATCCACAAAAAACACGACAACAAGGGCGAGCTGCTGCTTGACAAGGATGGTAAGGTCCAATCTGCCGACTACGTCAGAACAAACAACAATCATCATGTTGCGATATACGAAGATGCGCAGCATGAGTTGCACGAAGTTGTGGTGTCATTTTTCGATGCTGTTGACAGCGCCATACAGGGTAACCCCGTCATCGACATGACATATAATGCAGACAAGGGCTGGAGGTTCCTGTTTTCGCTTCAGCAGAACGACTGCTTTGTGTTCCCCGACGAGGCCACAGGTTTCAATCCAGCTGACATAGATCTGACCGCAAAAGATAACTATGCTTTGATAAGTCCACACTTATTCAAGGTTCAGGCCATATCGGAAGGAGACTATCGTTTCAGACATCAGTACGATGCGACGAAAAACAATAATGCGAAATTGAAAAACATGACGTGGAAAAGAATTCGTGTTATAAACGATTTAAAGGGTGCTGTAAAAGTTCGGATAACCAAGATTGGACATATAGAGTATGCAGAATAAAAGAAATCCCTCACTATCGAGGGATTTCTCTGTTATCACAAACATTTTTGTTTTCCTGTTTGCAATCATAAATCTCTGTGGTTCTGTCTTTTACGGCAGATCTACTGTTTATGATATTGCTTTCGTACTAATTTGAGAGGTATTCACAACGGTGTTACTTGGCAGAAGAATGAGGTGATGACTGTTTATGATATTGCTTTCGTACTAATTTGAGAGGTATTCACAACTCAGCCTTCTCGGATTTGATTTTTTTTACACTGTTTATGATATTGCTTTCGTACTAATTTGAGAGGTATTCACAACTGGTGAGTTCTGCATCGCGTCGGACATGATACTGTTTATGATATTGCTTTCGTACTAATTTGAGAGGTATTCACAACATCCCCTACGACGGCAAGTACATCATCCAGACTGTTTATGATATTGCTTTCGTACTAATTTGAGAGGTATTCACAACGAGCAGCGCACGGAAGACATCGACCTGCGCACTGTTTATGATATTGCTTTCGTACTAATTGAGAGGTATTCACAACGCTGAACGCCGGGGGGAACGCGAATAACAGACTATGTATGTATTCTTTATACTAATATGTCAAAGACCACCCTTTGCGCTGCAAATATACGATGTTTTTTTCAAACCACCAAAATCTATTGTAATTTCTTACCATCATACAGTTCCTTCCTCACGAGCTGCCACTTAACGCTTACCTATGCAAGAATGTTGTGGAACGTAGCCATTCTAATCAGGAATCACTATGGGATCTTCTTCTAGTTCTCTTGTATTTCTGGGTACTATTTGTATTGACTTATCAGGTCTGTTTAACGTAGTAACAAGAACGAAATTACGGACTTTCAATCTGCCTTCTATATGATAGTAGAAAAATTCTCTAGAGAATTTCTTCCTGTATAACTAAGTAGCAAATGCTATATCACTTAGTAAGGACAAAATTCTCTAGAGAATTTCTTTACTACTCTACTGCTAAGAAATGAGGAACAATAGACTGGGTTTTACTTTATAACCGATAGAGATGTAACGGGTGAGTGTCGGAAGATGTTTAAATCAAGATTATCGAGAAATAATTGGCATTCTCAGGAGTATTTACTAAATTTGCACGAAAATACGAAAAGCATTATGAAATATAAGATTAAGCAAGAAACCAAGCCCACCCTCAAGAACTTTGGAAAATACAAGGCAGTGGCCGTTCACGAGAAGACCATAGAGAGCGAACAGATTATCAAGGAGACTGCCCTGCGCACGGGGTTCAGCGCAGGCAATATCAAAGGCGTACTTATCAGCATCGCCGAAGTGGTGAACAGTCACCTGCGCGACGGTGATCGTGTGCGTCTGCCAGACTGGGGTATGATGAAACTCGAGATAGAAAGTGACAAGGTAGATGATCCCAAGGAATTCCGCGCCAAGAAGCACATCCGTGGTGTACGACTCCACTTCCTACCCCAAAGCAATGACGGTTCGCAGGAACTCTACGAGAACATGAGTTTCGAGAAGGAGAAACAGGACTAACCAGTAAAGCAAGAATAAAATATAAAAATGGTGCAACCCAGCAGGTTACACCATTTTTAATATATCACATATTCAAACAATTACTCTACCGTAACCGACTTTGCCAGATTTCGAGGCTGGTCCACGTTCTTACCCTTGCAGACGGCCACATGGTAAGCCAAAAGCTGGAGAGGAATGGTAGCCACCAAAGGCTCCAGGCATTCCAGCACATCAGGCAGTTCGATAACCTCGTCAGCTATACGACTAATAGTATCGTCACCCTTTGACACAAGTGCGATGACACGTCCCTGGCGAGCTTTGATTTCCTGAATATTAGATAGTACCTTCTCGTACATGGCATTGTGTGTAGCAATGACCACAACAGGCATATCAGAGTCAATCAGAGCAATAGGTCCATGTTTCATCTCTGCAGCAGGATAGCCCTCGGCATGTATATAAGAAATCTCCTTCAGTTTCAAAGCGCCCTCCAAAGCTACTGGATAAGAATAGCCGCGTCCCAAATACAGGAAGTTGTGCGCATATGTAAAGGTACGAGCAAGATCACGCACTTTCTCATTTGTCTTCAACACCTCCCTGATAATTTCAGGAACACGATTCAACTCTTCCACCACCTTCAGGTATTCATCACGACTGATAGTACCCTTTGCATCAGCCAATGCCAAAGCAAACATGGTGAGTACCGTGACCTGACCCGTGAAAGCCTTCGTTGAAGCCACGCCAATCTCTGGACCTACATGGATATATGTACCCGTATCGGTGGCACGAGGGATGCTTGAGCCAATGGCATTACAGATACCATAGATAAAGGCCCCTTTCTCCTTAGCCAACTGGATAGCAGCAAGAGTATCGGCCGTCTCACCACTCTGCGAGATTGCAATCACCACGTCATCGTCTGTAACAACAGGGTTACGATAACGGAACTCCGAGGCATACTCCACCTCACAAGGAATACGGCAGAACGATTCTATCAGTTGTTTACCAATAAGACCTGCATGCCAAGAGGTACCACAAGCTACTATGACAATACGCTTGGCTTTCAACAGTTGGAGACGATAATCGATAAGGGCAGAAAGTGTCACGTGGTTGGCATCTACATTGATACGTCCACGCATACAGTTAGTAAGACATTCGGGCTGCTCAAAGATTTCCTTCAGCATAAAATGAGCATAGCCGCCTTTCTCTATCTGTCCAAGATCAATATCCACCTTCTTCACCTGCAGTTCCTGCTCCTCACCGAGGATACTCATCACCTTCAAGTCCTCACCCAAACGGATGACGGCAATCATACCATCCTCCAGATACACAACCTTGTCCGTATATTCAATGATAGGACTGGCATCAGACCCTAGGAAAAACTCATCCTTTCCGATACCTACCACTAGTGGACTCTGCTTACGGGCAGCAATTATCTGACTGGGGTCGCGCTTATCAACAATAGCGATGGCATAAGCACCAATCACCTGATAGAGTGCCACCTGAACAGCCTCAAGCAGAGTGATGCCCTTTTTCTCCATGATATACTCTACGAGCTGCACCAGTACCTCGGTATCCGTGTCACTCTTGAACTCCACGCCTTTATCTATCAGCTTAGCCTTAATATCGGCATAGTTCTCAATAATTCCGTTATGGATAATTGCCAGGTTATGGCTCTGCGAATAGTGTGGATGGGCATTACGAGCCGAAGGTTCGCCATGAGTAGCCCAGCGCGTATGGGCAATACCTACACAGCCCGTGACATCCTTGTCAGAGCAATACTCCGTCAAATTGTCCACCTTACCTTTCGTCTTGTAAACATTAAGGTCGCATTTATCATTAATCAGTGCCACACCGGCAGAGTCATAACCACGATACTCCAGTCGACGAAGTCCCTTAATAAGTATTGGATAAGCCTGTTGCTTACCAATATAACCAACTATTCCACACATATATTGTTTAGTTTTATACTGCTAAGTTTTGTTTTTTCGGCTGCAAAATTACAAAAAAAACGGCTACCTTAATAAAAGATAGCCATTTTTTTAAAAAGAAATTTAATGTATAATGTGAATGGTTGGCTTTATTCGTAATATTCGATAGTGCGGGTCTGTTCCATCTCCTGCCCCATCATAGAGGTCTTACGGCTGATCCAGTTACCCTTAGCATCATATTTTATATCGGTATATTCCATCTTCATTTCCTGGCCACCCATATCCATGGTCTGACTGACAACAGCGCCCTTGTCGTTATAGGCAAAAGTCATAGAAAAGCCCTGGCCACCCATGTCCATGCTCTGGCTCTTCACCTTACCGTTTTCCCACTTATAGGTAACAACAATATCCATACCGCGTGCATTCATTTTTGCCGACTGCAGATAGCCATTGGCATCATATTTTGCATCGCTCATACCCTCCTGCTGCATCTTTCCGTCGGGAGAGAAATTAATCACTTGCTGGCGGCCCATCTGGCTGCTCTCAATCTTCTTCACTTTTCCAGTAGCATCGTTTGCTTCGACGTCGTGGAATGTTGTCTGTGCCTGCATGGCAAACGGAAGTGCCAGCATTGCAATCATCATAAAAAGTTTCTTCATAGTTTTAATTGTTTTTAATTATATGGTGATTAAAATATGGTTTGAAATCACAGGTTAGACGCAATAGTGACGAAAAAGTTTAAAATAATACTCAAAAATTTCTTTATTTTACAAAAAATATGTACTTTTGCACCCGAAAATACTAAGCTAATATGAAAAATCCATTAGACAAAATAATCAGTTGGTACTTCACCAAGAATACTTTACCTTATTGGTGTGTGCTAATCGCAGATAGTCTATTTGTATTCCTCTCAGGTATCTTTACCTTCTGGACTTTCAGGAAAACTGCCGTATTATTTGATCTCCGATTTGCGGTGTTGTACACCATGCTTATCTATACGGCATTCGCAATCATTGGTTTCCGCGTCTTCCGCACATACTCCGGAATTGTACGTTACTCAAGTTTCGTAGACTTGATGCGTGTAGGCTATGGCAGTTTGCTGTCAATGGTTATTGCTCTTATCTACTCTGTCATCGCAGAAAAGTATGTTTGCTGCATTGCCATCCTGAGCCAGACAGAAACAGTTGTCACATTCTGTGTGGCTACCCTGCTGATGTGGGCCGGACGTGTGATGGTTAAAAACCTATACGACGTGATGGTATCTGACAAGCGAGCCATGAGAGTACTTATCTACGGCGCACTCTCTGGCGGTATTGGTCTTGCCAAGTACATCAACTCACAAAACCCCAAGAAATATCTCCTTCAGGGTTTTATCTCACACGACAAGCAGGCTAAGCACATGTTGCTGATGGGTAAGCAAGTTTATAATGTCAATGACAATCTGGAAGACATCATTGCCCAGAAACATATTGACGCCGTACTTGTATCCCCCCTTCGTATTGACGATTTCAGAAACAACCAGCAGATACAGGACATGCTTATCAAAGCTGGCTGCAAGATTTATATGGCTCAGCAGGCAAAGGAGTTAAAACCAAACGAAGACAACCTCAACGAAGATAACTTCCGTAGCATGCAGCTGAAAGAGGTCTCTGTGGAAGATCTCCTCCCACGTCAGGAAATCACTGTGGATATGGCATCCGTAGGTGCACTTCTGAAAGGCAAACGTGTGTTGATTACCGGTTCTGCAGGCAGCATCGGCTCTGAGATGGTGCGTCAGGTAGCCGTCAACAAGCCTGCCAAGATGATGCTGATAGACCAGGCCGAGACGCCTGAGCATGATATCCGTCTGATGATGGAGAAAGAATTCCCCGATGTGAAGGCTGAGACTGTGGTCACAAGTATCTGCAAGGAAGACCGCATGGAGCAGATTTTCAGCGACTTCAAACCCGACTATGTTTTCCATGCTGCCGCCTATAAGCACGTGCCGATGATGGAGAACAACCCCAGTGAGGCTGTACAGAATAATATATATGGTACGAAGGTGATTGCCGACCTGAGCGTAAAGTATGGCGTCAAGAAGTTCGTCATGGTATCAACGGATAAGGCCGTGAACCCCACCAACGTGATGGGATGTTCAAAGCGCATCTGTGAAATCTACGTACAGAGCCTTGGCAAGACTACGGATAAGACACAGTTTATCACCACCCGCTTTGGTAATGTACTGGGATCTAACGGCAGTGTGATTCCTCTGTTCCGGGAACAAATCAAGAATGGCGGTCCTGTCACAGTAACAGATCCACGCATTGTGCGATTCTTCATGCTGATTCCCGAAGCATGTAAGTTGGTACTTGAAGCAGGCACAAAAGGCCACGGTGGCGAAATCTTTGTATTTGACATGGGACAACCAGTAAAAATTGCAGACCTGGCTCAACGCATGATTGCACTAAGCGGCGCTAAAAACGTAAAAATAGAGTACACCGGACTGCGTGCTGGCGAGAAGCTTTACGAGGAAGTGCTCAACGAGTTGGAAGGCACTAAGCCCTCGTTCCACGAAAAGATACGTATTGCCGAAGTGCGTGAATACGATTATGAAGAAGTCAATAAGGAGATCAATAACCTGATAGCCATATCCAAGCAATATGACGACATGGCAACGGTAAAGAAGATGAAGGAGATTGTGCCTGAATACAAGTCAAACAACTCAGTATACGAAGTATTAGACAAATAAGAAAAGCCCTCACTTTTTGAGGGCTTTTTCTTATTAAGTGGAGCTGGAGGGAGTCGAACCCTCGTCCGCACAAGGAAACCATACGCTTTCTACACGCTTATCTTGGCCTTCATTTTCGAGCTACGACAAGACCCAAGCCACCAATCGTAACCTTATCCCCTAAAATTTCATCTACCAGTCGAGGCGCCCAACAGACTATTTCCGATTTAACCTGCGCCGCTGAGCCCTCGGATTCGGAACCAGATCCTTGGAGCGACGTCTCGTTCCCTCACCTTGTAAGGGAATTAAGCCAGTAATCTACTATACTTCGATTAGGCAGCGAGAGCATACTCATTGTTGCCAATTAATTTTCCTACAGAAGAGATTAAGGAGCCTCCCATAGCCCAGCTCCGCGTGCTTACGTACCATTTCATCTTGCCGTCAAATCCAGTCAACCCCAGACTATGAACCATGCAAAATGCAGGTATTGCGGGTGCAAAGGTATAAAATAATTATGAAATAAGAACTATGAATAAAAAAATATTTCGTACCTTTGCAATAATTTTGCCGTGAATCGGTTTATTATAATGTATTATTATGCCAAAACAATAGACAAGATATGAGAAAATACCTATTCCTCTTAGGAATGATGCTGCTTACCTGCACATCAATGACTGCGCAGTCGAGTATGACTGACAACCAAATCATGGATTATGTAATTGAGCAGAACGCCAAGGGTGTATCGCGCCAACAGATTGTGACTCAGTTGATGCAGCGTGGCGTCACCATTGACCAATTACGCCGCATCCAGAAGAAGTATCAGAAGCAGATCAAAAACGGTGCCCTTGGTGCAGAAGATATTACAGCCGGTTCGAAAGCCGTAAAGAATCGTATGCGCGAAGCCAACGGTGAAAAACGTGAGGAACAGGTAAAGAAAGACAAGCAAAACGCCTCACAATTCCGTGTTAAGGATGGCAAGAAATCAAACCAGATTCAACGCCATACGTACGATGACGACGATAAGGACTTTGTGGAAATGGACGAGGCCATTGACTTTATGATGCCAGATTCCCTAAAATACAAGTTGGATGAGCAAAAGCCTGAAAAACGTAAGATATTCGGCCACGATGTATTTAACAACAAGAATCTGACTTTCGAGAGTAGCATGAACCTGGCTACGCCTCAGAATTACGTACTTGGTCCTGGTGATGAAGTGAACGTCGATATTTGGGGAGCCTCACAAGAAAGTATCACAGAGTCTGTTTCTCCTGATGGTACAATAACCATAGAAGGAATTGGCGTCATCAAGCTGGGCGGGCTCAGCGTTAGTCAAGCCAAAGCAAAACTCAAGCAAGTCATAGGTCCACGCTATCAGGGTTCGCAAATAGATTTAACCCTAGGACAAACACGCACAATCACAATCAGCGTGATGGGTGAGGTGAAAGTACCGGGAACATACACGATGTCGGCCTTCGCCACTGTTTACAATGCACTTTACATGGCAGGCGGTCCCAATGAAATTGGAACATTGCGCAACGTTAAAGTATATCGCAAAGGGAAATTGCTTTCAAATGTTGATGTTTATGATTTCCTGCTTAACGGAAAGTTAAGTGGTGACGTACGTCTGCAAGACAATGACGTGATTACCGTCAGCCCCTACGAAACATTGGTGAATATTACGGGTAAGGTAAAGCGCCCAATGTTCTACGAGATGAAAGAAAACGAGAGTGCCGCTACCCTACTCCGCTATGCTGGTGGTTTCACAGGTGATGCCTATACTAAGGCTATCCGCGTCAATCGTAAAGCCGGTGCAGGCTACTCTGTATTCAATATTGGCGAATTTGACATGAACAGTTTCAAATTAATGGATGAAGACAGCGTCAGTATTGACTCAACGCTAAATCGATATCAGAATATGGTTGAGATACGCGGCGCCGTATTCCGTCCTGGCATGTATCAAGTGGGAGGAGAAATCAACACCGTCAAAGCACTCATAGAAGCAGCAGCAGGAGTCACAGAGGAAGCCATCTCACAGCATGCCGTGATGCATCGCATAAAGGCAGACCGTTCACTTGAGATGATAAGTTTGGATTTACGTGCCATTATGGAAGGTACAGCTCCTGACATTGCCCTGAAGAACGAGGATGTTATTTACATTGCCAGTCGTCAGGAACGCAACGAGAAGAAAACGGTAACAATCAATGGTGAAGTGGCCTATCCTGGTGTTTACCGCTATGCTGAGAACGAGACACTTGAAGACCTGATTATCCAAGCTGGTGGTCCTACTGAGGCTGCATCGTTGGCAAAAGTCGATGTAGCACGTCGTATTACCAACCCCAACTCTACGGAGGCTGGCGACCAGATAGCCCAGAACTTCAGTTTCAAGCTGAATCCTGACTTCACGATTTCTGAACAACCCGATTTTACACTGCAACCATTCGATGAAGTTTATGTACGTCGTTCTCCCGACTATAACGAACAACAGAATGTCACCATCGAAGGCGAGGTGCAGTTTAGTGGCAACTACGCATTGTCAAGCAAGGGACAGCGACTGAGCGAAGTCATCAAGATGGCAGGCGGACTGACCAATCAGGCTTATGCTGAAGGTACCAAACTGTTGCGCCAGATGACCTCAGAAGAGCGCGACATGATGGAAACTATGCTACGCACCGCCCAACGCAACTCGGGTAACGACTCCATCGACGTAAAGAAATTGATGACAAATACCACCTACCCCGTAGGTATTGAGTTGGATAAAGCTCTGAAGAACCCAGGAACCGATGACGACCCAATCCTTCGCGAAGGCGACCGCATTGTGGTGCCCCGTTATGACGGAACAGTAAAAATTAACGGTGAAGTACTATTCCCCAACACAGTATATTTCAAGGAAGGCAAGAGTACCGACTACTATATTAACTTAGCCGGTGGAACAACATCAACAGCCAAGAAATCGATGACCGTTATCATCTACATGAATGGCATGGTGGCACGCGCAGACCGCAAGCACAAGCCTCGCCCAGGTTGCCAGATTGTGGTGCCCACAAAGTCACGCCGCAAGGGCATGTCACTGCCAGAAATCCTGAGTATCGGCTCTAGCACTGCCTCTATCGCAACAATGATTGCTACGATTGCAAACTTGACAAAGTAAGAAGCTATGGAAGATAATAAGAAAGAACTGAAGACCATTGATGTCATTAATATAGCAAAAAAGCTGTGGGCCAGGAAGAAACTCTTTGCCAAGACATTACCCATAGCCTTTGTATTATCATGTGTATTTATCCTAGGTTTTCCGCGCTACTATAATACAGATATCAAGTTAGCCCCAGAACTAGGCGGGTCGTCTATTGGTAGTAGTACATTAGGATCGCTAGCATCTTCTTTCGGATTCGATTTGGACAATCTGCAAAGCAACGATGCCATTACCCCCCTTCTATATCCCGACCTTATGGAAGATAATGGCTTTGTCACCAATCTTTTCAATGTACGGGTAAAAACTGTAGACGGAAGCATTGAAACCACATACCATGATTATTTACAGAAACATCAAAAGCCTGTTATATGGTTTGTCCCCATTGATTGGATGAAGAACCTGTTTCGTAGCAAACAAAAAGCAGAAGAACGAACTATCGATCCCTATAACCTGTCGAAGGACGAAGATGCTATTGCCGGAAGTATCAGAAATAACATCAAGATTAATTTCGACAAGAAAACAGCTGTTATCAGTATCAGTATAAAGGATCAGGACCCGCTGATCTGTAAAACTATCGGTGACTCCGTTAAGGAACGACTTCAGGAGTTCATTACAGACTATCGTACCAGCAAAGCCCGTACTGATTACGAGTACTACATGAAACTAACAATGGAAGCCAAACAGGAATACGAGAAAACTCGTCAGCAATACGGCAGGATGGCAGATGCCAGTACAAATGTAGCTCTGAAAAGCCTTGAGTTGCAACTTGAGGATATGGAGAATGACCTTCAGCTAAGATACAACACTTATACCACACTCAACACCCAGATGCAGGCATCAAAAGCGAAAGTACAGGAGCGCACACCAGCGTTCACCGTCATCAAAGGTGCTTCAGTGCCCATTAAACCTGCAGGTCCTAAACGCATGATTTTTGTTGCATTCATGCTAATGCTTACATTTGCCGGCACTTCACTATATATATTGCGTAAACAATGATATATACCTTCCTCTTACTATTTATTGTTATTGTCTCTTTGATATTCCTGGAGGAATATCTTGGAGACCATAATAAATATGTATATTGGGGACTATGTATCATTATGATACTTTTATGTGCATTCAGGACGATAGGCGTCGACCCTGACTCTGAAGCTTACGAAGAGATCTTCAAAACCCATGAAAACAATCCAGAACTTCTGGTAGAAGCCTCTTTCTTATTCTTTTCGGGGATTGTGCAAAGATTTACGGACGATGTCCACTATCTGTTCTTGATATACGCCATTTTGGGTGTCACGATAAAGTTTATTGCCCTTAGGCAACTATCGCCTTGGTATTTTCTTCCATTAGTCATATACTTCGGAAACTATTTTATTCTTCACGACTACATACAGATTAGAGCTAGCATTGCATCAGGTATGCTTTTGCTGGCCATCAAACCTCTCTCTGAAGGAAAGAAGAAGAAAGCCATTCTCTTCTTCTTAATAGCAAACATATTTCACTATTCATCACTCGCGTTTTATCCTATCCTATTTTTCAACAACAGACTATCACAGATCTGGAAATATCTACTGATAGCGATTATGCCTATTGGAGTCGTGTTGTTCCTGCTTCATTATGATTTCTTCTCCGCCCTCCCAATACCCTATATTCAGGACAAGATTGAGATGTATAAAGCATTAACAGAAAGAGGAATCTTTGATGAACTATCCCTCAAGAATGTGTTTATCTGGATTCAATATTGCATCATCCTCTACTCGCTCTATTTTTACGACACAATGTTAGAAAAGTGTCCTGCATTACCATTATTACTAAAAATCACAGCCTATTCAATGGCCTGCTTTTTTGCCCTCTCGTCAATTTCTGTAGTTGCGGGCCGACTGCACGAATTACTGGGTATCGTTGAACTGGCACTATTCCCATGCGTCTGTTACACTATACGTCCGCAGTACTATGGTAGAATTGCGGTCTGCTTTATTGGAGCGGTAGAAATGTACTTCACGCTATTCGTATGGGAGCTATTAGACTTTGCAATGGAATGAGTAACAATAAAACCGTTAGCAGCAGCCGTTCTTCCCTGTTACAGAAGAATATCTTTGCCTCTTTTGTTATCAAAGGGTGGTCAGCCCTCATTGTACTTCTGCTGGTTCCGGCAACCCTTCATTGCTTAGGAGAGTACAAAAACGGCATTTGGCTCACCATAAGTAGCCTGCTATTATGGATTGACAACATGGATATTGGCCTTGGTAACGGACTCCGTAACAAGATAGCAGAATACATGGCACACGATGAGTTTGAACGGACCCGTTCTCTCATTTCATCGACCTTCGCCATGTTGACATGCATCATCATTCCCGTACTGCTTATTCTGTTATTATTAATTGCCCTTACCGACCCCTACTGGATTTTCAACGCTTCGCCATCGAAAGTGGATCATCTTGACCAAGTTCTGATGGCAACGGTGACACTGGTATGTACATCATTTATTTTTAAGTTGATTGGCAACTTCTACATGGGTATGCAACTCCCTGCTGTCAGCAATCTGCTAATAGCCTTGGGTCAAACACTGGCACTCATTGGCACCTATATCGTACTGTGGTCAGGAAGCCATTCACTGATGCTTATCGCCTTGGTAAACACAGTGTCACCACTCATTATCTATTTACTAGCTTTTCCTTATACTTTTCTCTACAAATATCCGCATCTGTGCCCATCGTTAAAACTTATCAAGCTCAAAGAAGCAAAGGCAGTCATTCATATGGGGGTACAATTTTTCATCATGCAAATCTCCAGTGTCGTTTTGTTTATGACATCAAACATACTCATCTCGAATCTGTTCTCTCCTACGATGGTCACTCCTTATCAGATCACCTATCGTTACTTCAGCATACTGCTCGTCATCTTTACTGTTATCTGCATGCCATTCTGGAATGCTACAACCGATGCCTATCAGAAAAACGATATAGCATGGATTCGTAATGCCACAAAAAAACTACGACTGATGACGGTAGGAATTCTTATCTGTCTGATAGTCATGATTGCGCTCTCAGATATCGTCTACGCCATCTGGATAGACCAACAGACGGTCATTGACCTGAAGATGAGCATCATGATGGCTACCTATATTTTCATCCTTATCTATAGCATGCGCTACAGCTATTTCATTAATGGTATCGGGAAACTGCGACTACAACTCATCTTTACCACAGCAGCAGCCGTTCTTTTTATTCCATTGGCTTACCTGACGACACAATGGACACACAGCATCATCTGGTTTATGATTGTCATGTGTTTGGTGAACATCCCCGGGCTCATTGTCAACCGAATTCAATTCTATAAGCTCATCAACGGAAAAGCAAATGGTATTTGGATGAAATAAGTTGCATTCGAGCAATAATCTTCTCTTAGTGCTTGCGCATCATTTCAAAATAGTTGCTCCTGATAATCCAATCCGACAAAGTCTGCAACCTTTCAACGTTGTATTCCTGATAGTTGGCGTTTAACAGGGAATGTCCTAATCCGCGCCATGTTGAACGTACGCCATAGATATCCAGTAGTGTGGTATAGACGTCCAATTGGTTGCAACGTCCGGTCCATGCATTGCTACTGTTAATACCACCATTGATAATGTAAAGTGGCAACTCGTCAACGACCTGACTATCAGCCATATTCAAATGAGCAGGATGGGCTTGATGATCGGCGGCTATCACGATGACGCTATTATCATAGAGTCCCTGTTGTTTTAAATGCTTGATATACTTCTCTATCTGCATATCAGTATAGTGACAGTCCACCAAATAGTTCAGGTATTCCGTCGTCAGCGATTTATCTGCCAGCGTAAAACCATGCTCCACGCATTTCGTATAGGGGTTATGCATCGACATCGTCAGCACGAGCGAAAAGAAAGGCTGTTCTGCCGTTGTTTCCACCTGTGATGTCATTTGGAATATTTGCTCGTCGTTCAAATCTTCGTAACCAGTCATATCCTTGTCATAGTCGAACTTCGAGTACATCTTTTCAATTCCATAACGCAAGTTCATCTTGTCCTGTTCCCAAAACGTCGGCGACGTGGGTACAATAACGTGCGAATGTTTTAGTCGGCCAGCATTTATCAAAGCTGCCGGCAAACCATAGAGCATCTTGTCCTTAACAATATTGACAGTTATCTCCGACTTCAGCGGCAACAGGCCCGTCATATAGATAAATTGCCCATCGGACGACTCGCCCATCTCAATATTAGGACACATATGTCCATTATAAAACACCATACTATCGCGTTTCAAGCTATTCAGGAAGGGTGTAATTTCCTTGCCATCCACTTTCAGGTCTGACGTTACCGACAGGTACGATTCAACAATAATGAATATCAAATTCTTGGTCCCCATGACAGTGGGTTTTGTCGTTCGTTGCCCATAGTCAGTAAATTCCTGTTCAATATCCGCCTTCTGACTTTCGTCCAACTCCCAATCCCTCTGTATAAAATCATCGTTACACACCAACGCACGCCTCAGGAAACCGCTGCGATACAGCATATTGTTGGGTGCCTGCGCATATTGCTGCTTGGTTGGCGAGAAACGAATAAAAGATGTTTTCAAGTCATGATCATGTAGCAAGTCCAACATCAGGATGGAGATCAAGACACCTGCCAGCATCGTACCCCACAACAATCCTATCGTCTTCAGCCACAGCCTCTTCAAGTCCTCCTTATTGTAGCGTTTATACAACCAACCGAAGAGGATAGCCCAAAGGATATAGAATAAGTCATGCCAACGAAAGCCTGTCAGTGTGCTATCTATTACGTCGCTGTCATTCAAGTTGCCCACCTGTAGAATTACCAGATTGGGCAGATAGTAGCCAAAAAAGCGCGAATAGAGCACGTTGCAGAAGGAGAGCAATGCCGTTAAAATGAATGTCATCAACAATGCCCTCTTTACCCTACCCCTCATCAGTAGCATACTCAGCAGGAAGAAGGACGTTGCATCAATCAGACACGAAAAAAAATTGCTCATTATAGCATCCACCTTAAACGGATACTCATATTCCACCGTCAATACCATCTGTCCATGCATAGACAAGAGATTGACCACCGACAAACCAAACAACAATAAAAACTTCCTATTCCAGGTTACTTTTTGTAAATATGTTGACAACATATCAATCCGTTATAATCATTTTTTGATACCTTTACACAAACTGTGCTTTAATCCCGAACCAATAACAGGAACAGCAACACCAACAACCAGGTAGCCAATCCACCAACCTTGAGTATTATAAGGCCTCAATACCGGGAATTCTGCCAATTGCTCAATCGGGAGACCATAATAGGCAATTATGATCAAACTAACTATTTTGAAGGACAAGAAATGCCATGTCAATATTTCTATCGTCTTATTACCGATATTTGAAATAAAGCTAGAAAGACGGTGTGTTTTTCCAGTCAGATATTTGGAAACCATCATCACAACGATAGAGCCAGCTATTGCTGAGATAAAATAGGGAATGGTATGAGTCCATATCATATCTAGCATATCGCCACGCCAGTACACACTTCCCAACAGCAATAATAAAGCACAGCCAAGGAGAACAAGCCTACTGTACTTGTCAACGATTTCTTCTATCGAATATGACTTATAGAGGTAACCTGCCATCATACATGATACAGCAAAGAGCTCCTTCGGACCACAGTAGATATTGACAACAGGAATCCCCTTAAAATATAGCAAGACACTTAGCAGCAAGGTAACGACTCCTCCGATAATGGGAATTTTCAGTTTTAGTAGTCCATAGAAAATGAAAGAGGCAAAAAACATAGTATGCAGGAACCAGTAGCCGCCCAACAATTGTTCGTTACCACTGAGGCAAAAGAATATAAAGAATGTCTTTTTCAGATAATCAGACACACTATATAACTGAGAGACTTCTCCCTCGAAACCAAAAGTATCATTATAGATATTTAAATGAAAAAAGATGTTATGCAATAAAAGGAATATCAAGCTCCACTTAACAAATGGGACATATATTCTACTGACACGTTTTTGGGCATAATTCCTAAAATCCTCCAAATGACTCACTCTGAAACAATAGCCAGAGAGAAAGAAAAACAAAGGCATATGGAACATATAGATTACTGTATAGCCATAAACGGAAAAGAATGTATGTCCCAAAACCATCAACATAATGCCGATACCTTTAGCAAAAGACACAGAATTATAAAATTGTATATTATTCATCGAATTTACATTATTATGCAAAGGTACGAAGTATTTCTATACAAACTGTTGCACCCACGTTAATTATATTTAAATTCTTATCTGCAATGAGCATATTCTTTGCTGCTATAAATAGAATTTTATACTTTTGCATAACTATGACTGTATCTATCATCATTGTCAATTACAATACGCTGCATGTTCTAAAACCGTGTCTGGATAGCATTATAGAACATACCATCGGCATTGATTATGAAATTATAGTCGTTGACAATGGTTCCACAGATGGATCTATAGAGGCTTTATCTAATGATAGTCGCATTATCTTTGTTCCTACAGGTGAGAACCTAGGCTTTGGCAAGGCGAATAATAAAGGATTAGAACAAGCAAAAGGGAAATACATATTCTTCCTCAACTCTGACACGCTACTCAAAAACAATGCCATCAAGATATTCTACGATTTTGCTGAACAGTTTCAGGGCAAGCTTGGTGCATTAGGATGTATATTAGAAGACAGACAGGGAAATTGGATCCATTCCTATGGACAGTTTCCGAAAATGAAAGACGATTTCCAAAAATTCCTTTGGATTCCCATTCTAAAAGGATTGCATCTGTATAATCCTCCAGTTATTAAGTATCCCAAGCAATGGCTGACTGTTGACTACGTAACAGGTGCTGACCTATTTGTCCGTCGAGAGGTTTTGGATGAGTGTGGTGCTTTTCATCCAGCTTTTTTCATGTATTGCGAGGAGTCCGAGATGGAGCATCGATTCAATCTACATGGCTACGATAATGTGCTACTCAATGGCCCTAGAATCATCCACTTCGAAGGCGAAGGCGGCAAAGACGGAAAGAGTAGCAGATTTATACGAGATACCTATAGACAACAAAAAAGTGAATACATTTATTTCAAGCTTACAGAGCCTCGTTGGAAATACTTTCTCTATCGTACTATCCACCCGGTGTTAAGACTAACTGTATGGCTCAATCCTAATGTATCATTTGCAGACAAATGGAAATTCACTAAGCAATTATACGTTTCGATAAAACTTTAATAATATGAGCATTCTCATTGACGGTCGAATATGGTCCCTTTTCTCTGCTGGTGTTGGGACGTTCTTTACCTGTGCCATCATGGAATGGGCGAAGCAGAGAAAAAACGACATATTTTATATTATACTACCCAAAGGACTTGATACAAGATACGAGCTATCATCAATCCCAGACAATATAAAACTGCTTGATTATTCAAAGCAGTTTCCCAAAAGACTGCCGAACATCATCATTCTGCAACTATTAGTGCCCTACCTTTGTAGGAAACTACACATCAACATGTATTATTCACCAGTGCCTCACCTACCCTACTTCATTCCCTCAAAGGTAAAGACAATGGTGACCATTCATGATGTTGTCAATATTGAGATGGCTCAGACTATGTCATGGACTAACCGACTGGCTACCAGTATCTTTTTCGGACAAGCAATCAAAAAAGCGAACTTCCTATGGACCAACTCCTATTATACGAAATCAAAAGTGGAAGCATATTACCCCTCACGCCACTGCAAGGAGATATTTACAGGCGATGCTGCCGACAGGAATATATTTTTTCGCAGGACGCTGTCTGAAGACAAAAAGCTGCAAATAAAACAAGCATTCGGCATCAAGCATCCATTCATTCTATTTGTCGGCTCTCTGGAACCGAGAAAGAATCTTAAGTTCTTATTAAACATCATACCCAATCTCTACAAGGAGCATGGCATTCAATTGGTGGTGGTAGGCGGAAAAGGTTGGAAGAACACGGATCTTAAAGACATCATAGAATCACCGTCTTTTCCAAAAGAGTCAACCATTTTCTGTGGTTATGTTAGCAATGAAGACTTAGTTATGCTATATCATACTGCCGCTTGTTTTGTATCTTGTGCACTAATGGAAGGATTTGGAATGCCTCAATTGGAAGCTTTATTATGCGGATGCCCTGTTGTTACTGCTCATAACACGGCCATGATAGAAGTGGCCAAAGGGAAAGACGGTGCTGTTACAGTAGAAGGATACGACAAAGAAAAATGGATACATGCAATCGTAAAGATGCTACAAGAACGACCTAATGTCAATTTGCAGCAATTATCTGACTATCATTGGGGTAACATTATCGACAGATTAACTTCTTATCTTTCGCACACTACATCTCATACATAGGTTCAATTTCTACAAACTACTTAATACAAAAATAACACAATAAAAAAAACATTGTAACGTTATATCATTATAAAACAACTCAGCTGCACATGCAAAAAACCATACTCCATATTTCCAAATATTACCATCCCTATATTGGGGGCATCGAAACCTTGGTCAAGTCTATGGCCGAGGGGTTAACGGAATATCGTAATATTGTCATCTGCTTTGCCACTGACGGAAAAGATACCGTAGATATCATTAATGGTGTCACAGTATATCGTGTCAAAGTCAATTTCTCCATAATGAGTCAAGACGTAGCCATAGGGTATTACCGGACATTAAAGAAATTGATAGCAGAATACAAGCCGCAATATGCTCATGTCCACTGCCCTAACCCCTACGTCTACCCATTAGTGCTCAAAGCCATCCACCCTGATACAAAACTAATTCTGCATTGGCATTCGGATATTCTATCTAAAGGCATTGTTTATAGACTTGTCAAACCGTTCGAGAGTGCTATATTGAAACGTGCTGATCTCATCGTCACCACCAGTCCGAACTACATTCATCCATCAAGTCCCATCTATCAATACAAAGGAAAGACGAGCGTAGTTCAAAGCGGTATTGTATTGGACAATTTCAATTTAAAAGATGGGGATGAAAGACGCATAACTGAGATAAAAACACAATACGGGAACAAACCAATTGTGTTTCTCTTTGGCCGCCACATTCCTTATAAAGGCATCGACTGGTTAATGAAGATTGAAAAGCAGGTCAAAAGCGACTGTCAGTTTATCATTGCCGGTAGCGGTCCGCTAACCAAAGAGTTAATGAAAAAAAACACATCGTCCCGTATCACCTTTACAGGTAAACTAAGTACGGATGACCTACGCTGTTATATCCATGCAGCGGATATCTTTTCCTTCACCTCTAACACTAAAGCAGAAGCATTAGGATTGGCGTTGGCTGAAGCAATGTACTGCCGTTGTACCCCTATTGTTTTCCATCTAGAAGGTTCTGGTGTGAATTGGGTCTCCATCAAAGATCAAACAGGACTGGAAATACCTTTAGGCGACATTTCTGGTTATGCTAAGGCTATCGACAATCTATTAAATAACCATTCATTAAGAGAAAGACTTGCCGAGGCTGCGCATCAACGTGTCATAGATATGTTCACAGAGCAGAAATCTGTTAGCATCATGAAAGCCATTTACGAACAATTGTAAGAAGCGAAAGACTATGAGTCGGATTTATGTCAACGGACGATTTCTCACACGACCCATAACAGGAGTGGAGCGTTATGCATATATGATATGTAAAACGCTGGTAGAGATGGGCACAGATTTCACGATTATTTGTCCTAACTCTCCCCTTATGTCATGCTATGATGTCGGCAATCTTCCTATCGTTCATTACGGATTCGGCCGGTCTCATTTATGGGAGCAATTTGTACTACCCTTCTATTTCATCGGAAAGAAAGACTACTTCATGTTTTCTTTTACGGGATTAGGGAGTATTCTCCTCCGTAACAAGATAATGACTATACACGACCTTTCGTTCCTTGATAATCCCCAATGGTTTTCCAAAGGTTATTATTGGTGGTACAAACTGATGACCCCCTTGGCTGTCAGAACTTCAAAACATATCATCACGGTTAGTGAGTTCTCAAAAAAAGAGATTCTTCGTTTCTATCCTTTTATCAAGGAAGAGAACATCAGTATCGCCTATAATGCTGCTGATGAGAAGTTCTTTCACTTTCAGTTACAAGATAGCGTTCCCACCAAACCTTTTGCCCTGACCGTTTCATCTCTCGACCCTCGCAAGAACTTTGGCCGTCTTATTGAAGCATTCAAAGATATCAAGGGATGTTCTCTGTTTATAGTTGGTTCTCACAATCGAATTTTCACACAGGAAGGCAGTATGACTGCCATAAAAGACACCATCCATTTTCTTGGCAGGGTCTCTGATGAAGAATTAGTCCGACTTTATAATCAGGCAATCTGTTTCATTTTTCCTTCCTTATATGAGGGATTTGGTCTACCTGTCATTGAGGCTATGAAGTGCGGTTGTCCTGTACTCGTATCTGATATTCCCGTATTGAGAGAGGTCTGTGGAGAAGCTGCTATATATTTTAACCCACACCATATTGAAGATATAAGGAATACAATAGAGCAGTTTCTGAAAAAGAATGACACTCTTCGCCCCACCGTCATTGCAAAAGGATATGAAAATGCCAATAGATTTTCATGGGAGAAAACCGCAAAAAAAATCATTCTATTGGCTCAACATTATAAATAACGAACTATGATTATACGCAGTAAAGCACCATTAAGATTAGGACTTGCAGGAGGAGGATCAGATGTAGCCCCCTATTGTGATATCTATGGAGGTTTAGTACTCAATGCCACCATCAATCTCTATGCCTATTGTACCATAGAAGAGACAAATGACGCACAGATTACCATCCATTCCTTTGATGCAGATGTCCACAAGTCATATCCATTATCCAACTCATTAGAGATTGATGGACAAGCCAGCCTCATCAAGGGGGTATACAACAGGGTTTACCGTGATTTCCATCTACAACCGCAAGCATTCAAGATCACCACCTACAATGATGCACCAGCAGGCTCTGGATTAGGAACCTCATCAACTATGGTTGTTTGCATTCTAAAAGCTTTTGTGGAATGGAAAGGATTGCCGTTGGGTGATTATGAGATAGCCAAGTTGGCATACGAAATAGAACGGAAAGACCTAATGCTGAGTGGTGGGAAACAAGATCAATATGCCGCCTCCTTCGGAGGATTCAATTATATTGAGTTTATGAAGGATGATATCGCCATCGTCAATCCACTGAAAATCAAGCGTTGGATAATTGATGAGTTGGAAGCCTCCATGCTTCTTTACTTCACAGGACGCTCTCGTTCATCAGCTGCCATTATCGACGAACAGAAGAAAAACACTGAGGGAGGTAATAGCAATGCCATTGAAGCAATGCACCGTATCAAACAGAGTGCCATTGACACCAAGCTTGCTCTTTTGAAAGGTGATATTGATGCTTTTGCCGATATTCTGCGTGAGGCATGGGAAAACAAGAAGAAGATGGCAAACAACATTTCGAACCCCATCATTCAAGAAGCGATGGATGTTGCCCTTCAGGCTGGTGCCAAAGCAGGAAAGGTATCTGGAGCCGGTGGCGGTGGATTCATCATGTTCGTAGTAGAGCCTACGCGAAAGAAGGAAGTAGAACAGGCCCTATCAAAATTGGATGGATTTGTCATGCCTTTTAACTTCAGCGATGGTGGTGCACACGGCTGGAAGATTTACGATACAGACAATGTTAAAGCATTCTAAATATATATGGAGGAAAATATCAACAAACATATTGACAATCTGATAGACCGTTATCCAAAACTGATAGTCTGTCGCAATTCTATTCAAGAAGCTTACAACACCCTGAAGCAAGCCTACACAGATGGTCGCAAGCTATTGGTCTGTGGCAATGGGGGTTCAGCATCTGATAGCGAGCATATTGTTGGTGAATTGATGAAAGAGTTCAAGCTCAAGAGGGAAGTGTTCAAAGACCAAGCTGAAGCCCTGAGAACTATCGACCCTGAGTTGGGCGAAATTCTGGCTAAACACCTGCAGGGAGCGCTTCCTGCCATAGCTTTAACTGGTCATTCTTCGCTGACCACAGCATTTATGAACGATAGTAATCCTGAACTCATCTTTGCACAGCAAGTCAATGGCTATGGCAAACCCCACGATGTATTCTTAGGCATATCTACATCAGGAAATAGCCGTAACGTGCTCTTTGCTGCTGTAGCTGCAAAATCAAAAGGGTTACACGTTATCGGACTGACTGGCCAGCGTGACAGCAAGCTGAAAGAGCTGGCAGACATCTGCATCCAGGTGCCGGAGACTGAAACCTATAAAATACAGGAACTGCACCTTCCTGTCTATCATTGTCTCTGCTTAATGTTAGAAGAGCATTTCTTCGGTAAATAACAAATAAAGGAAGGAATTATGAAAGTCGTCATTATGGCCGGTGGCAAGGGAACGCGCATTGCTTCTATCAAAAGCGATGTGCCTAAGCCCATGATTGAAATTTGCGGAAAACCGATATTGCTATGGCAGATTGAGAATTTAAAAGCCTGTGGACTGACGGACATTACTTTGGTAACAGGTTATCTGGGCGAGGTCATTCGCAACTATTTCATGGATGGCAGCAATTTTGACGTTCATATCAGCTATTATGAGGAAGACCATCCGTTGGGAACAGCAGGAGCTTTATTCAAGCTGAATCTTCAGGACGACTTTTTGCTGATGTGCGGTGACGTCATTGTGGATGTAGATTTCAACCGTTTCATCCAATTTCATCACGAACATCATGCCTGGGCCAGTTTGATGTCTCATCCCAACGGACATCCTTACGACAGTTCATTGCTGGTGACAGAGATACTTCCTCCACAAGAAAAAGGCGGATTACCTATCGACACCCATCGGGTAATGAAATGGATGAATAAGGAAGATGAACGACTCTATTACAAGAACAGGGTGAATGCTGGCATTGAAATCATATCACCAGAACTGCTACATGAAACCATGAAGTCTTATATTCCTCGTCATCCTGAGACTCCAGACAAAATTGATTTGGATCGTGACGTACTGAAACCCAATATCGCATCAGGAAGAATCTTTGCTTATGATACCTCTGAGTATATCAAGGATATGGGAACACCAGACCGTTACCATGAGGCTGAAAAGGACATCCTTTCTGGAAAGGTGAAGGCCAGGAATCTCTCACAGAAACAAAAAGCCATATTCCTGGACAGGGATGGCACAATCAACAAATACGTTGGTTTCCTGACCAAACCAGAAGAGTTCGATTTACTACCAGGAGTTGCTGAAGCTATTAGGCAGATTAACCACTCTGGATATCTTTGCATCGTTGTCAGCAACCAACCTGTCATTGCACGTGGCGACTGTACCTTCGAGCAGTTGCAAGAAATTCACGACAAGATGGAGACGTTGCTTGGACAGGAGGGTGCTTTCGTTGACGCTATCTATTATTGTCCTCACCACCCCGACAAAGGTTTTGAGGGTGAACGCCCAGCATATAAAATTGACTGCAATTGTCGAAAGCCAAAGCCTGGTTTGCTACTACAAGCCGCCAAAGACTGGAACATCGACTTATCGCAATCGTATATGATTGGCGACAGTGAAAGGGATGTTGAGGCTGGGAATGCCGCTGGCTGTAAACAATCTTTTTTCATTAAGACAAATGAGCCAGATGCGTTACTCTCTATTGTCAACAAAATAATATGAGAAGGCTACATCTATTATTCCTGAATATAGTCATATTCTCCATTCTCCCAGTTCAGGCCAAGATACCCATCGTGGCCTATTATGGTATTCCTTTGGAATATTCTAACGCTAGTCGTTTCAAGGAATTCAAGGAGGCAGGATTTGATGTGTCAATCTGTTTCTACGACGATACGCCCGTTGACACCCTTCTCAGAATATTGGACGATGCCCAAGAGAGTGGCATCCAATTGTTGATTAGCAGCGGATGGATATCTGTTCAGCCCCATGTCGGGATTCCAAGACTCAAGAATCATCCAGCGCTCTACGGGTACTTTCTGCAAGACGAGCCTTGGCCAAAGGATATCCAGGAGACTATACGACGCTATCGGGCAATGGCGAAACAGGACACAAAAAAACCTACATACGTTAATCTATTGCCAGACTATGGTGATGGATTACCTAGAGAAATCCAGATGCCACCATACAAGCAATATCTCAAACAGGCATCAGCCATCGGACTGCCGTTTATCTCCTTTGATTTCTATCCTATTAGGGATTTTGGTATTCGCGAAACATGGTATTCTTGTTTGGAGGATGTTCGCCATGAAAGCCTACGTACGGGTAAGCCTTTCTGGGCTTTTGCCCTTTGCACGCCCCATTGTGACTACCCACAGCCCACAATAGAGTCACTACGGCTGCAAATATACTCCAATCTGGCATACGGTGCTCAAGCCATAGAATATTTCACCTACTGGACCCCCAAGCCTACGGATGAATGGAATTTCCACGATGCCCCCATTAGTATTGACGGACGTCGCACCAAGAACTATCCATTGGTAAAACGAATGAATCAGGAACTGCGTGGCCTGCTTCCCTTGTTTGACAAGGCAGAGATCCAAACAGTAAACCACATGGTGAAAATACCGGAGGGCACCACGAAATTAAAACGCATTCCGACAAACATCAAGAAACTGAAGATTACAGGTCGTCAAGGGGCCATCATCTCAACCTTCAAGAAAAACGGACATCTGTACATGGCAGTGGTCAACAAAGATTATCAAAGCGATATGGAACTCTATATTTCTGCCAAAAGAAATGTGACAATGCTGACTAAGCAACTGAAAGAGACCACAATCAGGACCAATTACAAGATAGGAGGCGGAGATATGCTCATATTTAAGCTGAAATAAAACACAAAAGGCATAGAATAAAATTTCCTGAATAGCATACAATAATAGCAAAAATTCTTAGTTATTATAATAAATAATAATGAAGAATTGTTTATGATCATATATATACTAAGCGCTTTTTTATTGAGTTTAATATGCGGGGTGGTTATTACACCTCTCATTCTTGATTTCTGTAAGCGCAAAAGGCTTTACGATATTCCGAATGAGCGTAAGGTACACAAGAACGCAACACCAAGACTGGGTGGCATTAGTTTCCTGCCCAGTATGTTGCTGGCATCTCTTGTTACCATTATAGCCTATAACCACAACATTCATGAACAGCAAGTACAAGTCAGTACATGGACATTAGGATTCTTTTTTAGCTTACTTCTGATTTATGGAGTTGGACTCATTGACGATCTAGTGGGGTTGGGCGCAAAGACAAAATTCACAGTTCAGATTGTGGCTGCAACGATATTACCTATATGCGGACTATACATTAACAACTTGTATGGTTTCTGTGGTATCCACGAGATTCCTTTTAGTATAGGAAGCGTGCTCACGGTTTTCGTCATCGTGTTTGTTAGCAATGCACTCAATCTGATAGACGGTATTGACGGACTTTCTGCAGGTATATCATTGATTGCGTTATTAGGGTTCCTTGTATGTTTTATACGTGAGGACATCATCGCATATTGCATTCTCATATCTGGACTGATTGGCATCTTGATTCCCTTCCTATATTATAATATACTGGGGAAAGCAGAGGATAACCGCAAGATATTCATGGGAGATTCGGGATCACTCACCTTAGGTTTCATCCTAGGCTTCCTGTTTGTGAAATTCACGATGGATAATCCCAATGTAAAGCACTTCAGACTGGAATCAATGATGCTGGCTTACTCTCTATTGATAGTCCCCTCATTCGACGTCGTGCGTGTTTCGCTGGTAAGACTATTCCACAAAGCCCATATTTTCCAGGCTGACAAGAATCATATCCATCATAAACTGATGCGCACAGGCATGAATCAGCATCAGGCATTAATTACAATATTAGCAATTACATTAGTATTCATCTTAATCAACTTAACTCTATGGTACCTGATAAAAATCAATATGAGTTGTGTAGTAATAATAGATATTGTTATATGGATGCTTCTACACTGGTGTATCAACAAAGCCATTACGAAGAAGAATTTACCTGTCTATATGCCAAATCAGGAGGTAGCATGAATAAGCGTTTGTTCGATATCGCACTCTCGTTGGTTGGACTCATTCTTGGTTCGCCATTGTTCCTCATTATATATATAGGTATAAAATGTAGCTGCAAGGGGTCTATCATTTTCAAGCAGGAACGTATTGGCTTGCATGGTAAGCCCTTTAATATCTATAAGTTCCGCACTATGGTTGTCAACAACGAGCAGAACGGCTTGCCAATGTTAGCTGAGCCAGACGACCAGCGCCTCACTAAGATAGGTAAGTTCCTAAGAGCTCATCATCTGGATGAACTGCCACAGTTATGGAATGTTCTGAAAGGTGACATGTCTTTCATTGGTTATCGCCCTGAACGTAAATACTTTATCGACCAGATTATGGAGCATGACCCCCGTTATGAACAGCTCTACTGCATGCGACCAGGCATCACCTCGTATGCCACGCTTTACAACGGCTATACAGACACCATGGAAAAAATGCTCAGAAGACTTGAATTGGATCTGTATTATATGGAGCACCAGTCCTGTATGCTAGATTTAAGCATCATCTATAAGACTTTTACAAAAATAGCATTTGGGAAAATATTCTAAACCATCTGCACAATGAATTACAAGCCAATATTACTACTTATCGGATGCTGCATATATCCTGCACTAGGACATGCGCAAGACTCTCTAAAAACAACTATCTCTTACGATATCACGTCAGAGGCAGCTGTCGGAACAGGCGACTTCACAGCCTATCAGTTAGCAACTAATCGCCATCACGTTTTGGGCACGCGCTCTAACACCGCCTACATACGCGGAGCCGTGCAGATTAGCCATGACCTGTCACGTGACTGGAAATTATCGGGCGGTATTGATGCCATTGGCTCTGTCCATGCCGACCATCAGGCATATCTGCAGCAATGCTATGCAAACCTGTCTTATCAGAAATTCTTCTTGGAGGTTGGAGAGCGAGAGCAGCACCAAGTTCTTCGCGATGAGGACTTATCTATCGGATCATTTATCAAGGGAACCAATGCCAAACCTATGGTTCAGGTTCATATCGGAACCGACGGTTTCTGGAGTGTTCCCTTCACGAAAGGAATACTGGAACTGAACTTTGACGGAGGATACGGCACTTACCTGGACGGTAACTATCGCGAAAGGAAATTTAATGAGGCACCTATTGTTAATGGACAAAACATCAACAGATGCTATGCCACAGATATATTATACCACCAGAAACATTTCTATTTCCGCCTTAATTTCAATGAACATCTATTCTTCATTGGAGGTATGGAACATATAGTACAGTTTGGCGGAACCACACACGCCTATAATAGGAATGGTGAATTTGTAACGAAAAAGAGTTCGACAAACCTAAAATCATTATTAGAGGTTGTACTGCCATTTGGTGATAGCAACTATGCAGAACACGATGCCATGGAAGACTGGATATTTGGCAACCACTTAGGTGAGATGACAGTACAACTGGGATGGAATATCAACAAGAATCATACCGTCCAGGCCTATCTGGATGATATATTCGAAGATGGTTCTGGAATGAGAAAAAGCAATGGAGCTGACGGAACATGGGGACTGCAATATAACAATAAGACCCCTGGCACACAGTATATCAGAGGGGCAGTGCTAGAATACTTTCAAAGTACCAACCAGTCGGGACCATTACATTGGGATCCCAATGACTACGCCGAACCTATACGGAGCCAGATAACAGACTATGTTGTTGGCAGCGACAACTATTATAATCACTTCACCTATAATAGTTATTCCGTCTATGGCATGACACCCGGCATTGCTTTGATAACCTCGCCTATTTACAATAAGGATGGCTACACAGCTTTTAAAGATAACCGTGTCAAAGCCTGGCACGTAGGTGTCAATGGCGAAATCAGCAATCATTTGAGCTATCTCGTAAAAGGTTCCTATCGTGAGGGATGGGGTACATACAGCAGACCTTTAGCAAACAAGCACCACTCTTTCGATGCGATGATCCAAGGCAAGTATCACAAAGGGCCTTGGCAGTTCAGCGCATCATATGCCTTTGACAAAGGAAACATCTATGGCGACAATTCTACGTTTGACATAAAAATTGGATATCATGGCAAGATTCTGTAAATACATCATCCTACTGTTTGCTTTAATCTGCCCTATCTGCTCTTGTCAGGAAGGCAGGGAGGCAGGCGACTTGCTTGGACAGTGGCGTCTAAAAGGATCAGACACACAATATGTCAGTTTCTCTGGTTCTGTAGCTCTCTTTAGAATGACTGACGATACAGAGATATATGCAAACTTCCAACACAATGGTGACAGTCTGTTCATACAATGCATCTCCATCAACGCATCTGCAGCCGACACTGCTATTATAGAAAACAGCTTTGGTTTCAAGCCCTTCAACGACATTCGTCTGAAAATCAACGCACTCAACGATGATGATTTAGTGCTCAGCAAAGATGGCCAGACCTGGAGTTTCTATAAGTATTGAAATGATCCACTACTTATCAAGCATAGGGATTTTCCTCTAACCATTTAGGGAAAATCCCTTTTTTCGTCCATATTTTCGCCTTATCTTTGCAGCAAGAAATAGAAATTGATTGTAGAACGATTAAAACGATACGATTATGAAAAAGATGTTGTTTACCCTGGTTTCCATGCTGACGATAGCAGCAGCGGCAAACGCCATGTCATACGAGCAGGCTCGCAACGAGGCTCTATTCCTGACGGACAAGATGGCCTACGAACTGAATCTGAATGACGCGCAGTATGAGGCAGCCTACGAGATTAACCTCGACTACCTGATGGGGGTTACTTCATATGATAATGTATACGGTCCCTACTGGGAGCGCCGCAACCTTGATCTGAGTTATATCCTCTATTCATGGCAGTGGGATTTGTTCCGTGCAGCCACTTATTTCTACCGTCCGCTTTATTGGGAGGCAGGTCACTGGCACTTCGGAGTTTACATTCACTACCCACGTCGTGACTACTTCTACTTCGGTCGTCCACACTTCTATGCTACCTATCGCGGTGGACACAGCTGGCGCCATAATGGAGGCAGAAGCTGGTACGAAGGACGCCATAGCCATTATCGCCCAGTAACTCACCGGGATCATCACGTAGGAATGCGAAACAGTTGGGATCGCGGTGACTACCGAAACAACGGAGGACGCAGTTCAACACGTGTTACCGAGAGAAACGGCCGTACACCAGACGTAAATCGTAGAGTTGACGGGAACAGGAGTACGAATGACAATCGTGGCCTGAACAACAATCGCAGTATCGATAACAACCGCGAATTCGGAGGCCATCGCAGCACTGGCGGTAACCGTGACCTCAATCGTACCAACACGACCATCGGCACCCGTGAGTCCGGCAATAGCAGAACAAGCGTTGGTAATCGTGACTTTGACCGCAGCAGATCAACCTCAGGCAGCAATCACAACATTGGCAGCAGTAGCAGCAACAGAAGTCATAGCAGCGGAAGCTTCAGTGGCAGCATGTCAAGAGGTTCATCTGATCGCGGCACCAGAGGTACCAGCAGCGGTAGCAGCCCCCGTGGAGGAAGAAGATAAATTAAGGTAAAAGGAAAAGTGAAGGATAATTGTTAAATGTCGAGGATTCGCACCTCGGCATTTTTCATTTTCTCTATCTCGTGCATTTCCTTTCCCCAGTACACAGCTTGGATAGCCTTATTAATAATACCATGTCCCACTGCCAATACCTGAGACTCAGGATAATTCTTACGGATAAAATCAAGGAAACGCCCTGCCCTATCCTTCATTGCAGGGAGAGATTCTATATCATCAGGCCATGGTTTTATGTCTTTTAAATCAGGGATAAAACGCCCTGTAAAACTACCCCAGTCACGTTCCCGGAACAGGGGCGTGGTAACAACAGACAGTTGATGAGGCTCTGCCAGGATTTGTGCCGTCTGAATAGCTCGCCATAAATCACTGGCTACAATAGCATCAAAATGAACATCCGCCAACTGAAGACTTAAAGCCTCAGCCTGACGGATGCCTGTTGCATTCAGTTCACCCGGCGTCTGTCCTTGCATAATCTGACGTTCATTATCGAACGTCTCGCCATGGCGAACAAGATATAACTTTGTCATACCCCTGGAACTACAATACCTTCAATATAAGTTTTCAGGATATGAATACCCGTACGGTTCTCGCCACCCCAGGGAATAATCAAATCAGCAAATTTCTTAGTGGGCTCGATAAACTGCTCGTGCATAGGTTTAAGCACCTTCTCGTAACGATCAAGCACCATCTCAACCGTACGGCCACGCTCAACGACGTCACGACGGATATTTCTAATCAGGCGTACGTCATTATCTGTATCGACAAAGATCTTCAAATCCATTGCATCACGCAGTTTCTTATTATGAAGAGCCATGATGCCCTCAATAATAATCACAGGTTTTGGTTCCACATGAATGGTTTCCTTCTGACGATTGCTCTCGATGTAGGAATACGTGGGTTGTTCCACAGCCTCTCCATTCTTCAGCTTTTTCACATGCTCCGTCAGCAGTTTCCAGTCGAAAGCATCAGGATGGTCGAAATTGATAGCCTTGCGTTCCTCTGGCGTCATACCCGTAGTATCGTTATAATACGAGTCAATAGGTACGACAGCCACACAATGAGGAGGCAGCGACTGGGCAATTTTTCTTACTACGGTGGTCTTGCCTGAACCTGTACCGCCTGCTATTCCGATAATTGTCATACCTGTTACTTTACTTCTTTTACGACATACACCACTGTGGGCAGGTGATCACTATAACCGTTGAGCCACACACCGCCGGCATGAGTACGTAGGGTATTTCCCTTATATTTGCCCTCTTTCTGGAACAGATAGTCACGACGGAAAATCTGGTGAGCAAAATATTTCAGGGTACGATAGTCTTTTTTCTTATTCTGGTCGAGTAATGACTGAGACAGGATAATCTGATCAAACAGGTTCCACTTTCCATCATACATCAGCGTACCTGTGCCATTGGCCAGAGTATCCCACCAAGGATTCCAAAGGCCGCCCTTCTCTACATCCTTCATCTTACGCTGTGCACCCAAGGACACTGCCATAGACTTATCCTGAGGATCATCATTCATATCGCCCATGATAATAATCTTGAAATCAGGATCAACACGAAGCAGGGAATCCTTCACCAAACGAATCTGTCGGCCACCCTCCTCACGATAGAAAGAACCTGCACCACGAGAAGGCAAGTGGTTGACAATGACTGCCACATGCTCACCAGCCAACTTACCACTCACCGTGAGGAATCCACGGGTATGGCGCATACTGTCTTCAGGCAAGATATAGGTATAGGGCATCAATGTCACGTTCTCAACAGAAAAAAGACGAGGATTGTAAATCATGGCACAGTCAACACCACGATAGTCAGGTCCCTCAACATGTACGAACTTGTAGCCACGCTTCTTCAAGGGTTCCTGATTACACAAGTCTTCCATACATTTGGCATTCTCAACCTCAGAGACACCAATGATGGCACAACCTATACCAGGCAACTTGTCTGTGCCGAGCTCTGCAAGCACACGGGCCATATTCTTCAGTTTATTGGAGTACTTCAGTCCCGTCCACTTATATTGTCCATCGGGCAAGAACTGATAGTCGTTATGACCTTCATCATGACACGTATCAAACAGATTCTCCAAATTATAGAATCCGATGCCATACAACGAGAACTTTTTCTCTTGAGCAAACGTGGTACCAGTTCCCATCAGGAAAAGCAGTGCCAATAAAAACATTGTCTTTTTCATATTCAGATCAGTCTAATTAGGCTTAATAAATAGTTCTTGTGTGCAAAGTTACAAAAAATTCTGATAAACAATACAATTTTACCACATATTTTATAATTGAGAAAACTTTTTTATAAAATACTTTGTTGTTACATAATTTTAATGTATCTTTGCACACAACTATAATTAATTTAATCTTAAAAAAGTTCTATGAATAAAAAGCTGAAATTCGTGATGATGGCGCTTTGTGTCGCTCCCGTTGCAATGGCTCAGACAGAGATTGACTCTCTGGGCGTGCAGGACGAGCAAGCATTCACCTTCACGGAAGCACAGTTGGGCGAGGACGACGATATGTCGCAG
Organism: Prevotella communis; assembly: GCF_022024115.1. Taxonomy (NCBI): domain Bacteria; kingdom Pseudomonadati; phylum Bacteroidota; class Bacteroidia; order Bacteroidales; family Prevotellaceae; genus Prevotella; species Prevotella communis. Next base: position 1,017,292 of record NZ_CP091792.1, on the reverse strand, counting down.
AACGTGACTATCACAGGTTCAAACTCAAGCATTTACGCCTCACAAGTAGGCTATCTGTTCAGCCCTATGCGCTTCCGCTACCGTGCTTTGAACCAAAAGTACAATGACATCTACATCAATGGTGTGCAGATGAATGACATGGAGACAGGTCAGTTCCGTTATTCTATCGTTGGTGGTCTGAACCAGCAGACACGTGGCGTGGAAAACTCACTGCCCTTCGAAGACAACAACTTCTCTATGAGTGGCATGGCCGGTTCTAACAACTACAACTTCCGTCCCTCTGCCTTTGCTACAGGGCACCGTTTCACGCTGTCAGGTGCAAACCGCAACTACACCCTTCGTGGCATGTACACCTACAACAGCGGCGTCAAGGAAAACGGCTGGGCTTACTCTGCCAACCTGACTTACCGTTGGGCAAACATGAGCACGTCTTATGTTGAAGGAACATTCTACAACGCACTGAGCTACTTCTTCGGCGCAGAGAAATTCATCAACGACCAGCACCACATTTCACTGGTAACTTGGGGCAACCCCACAGAGCGTGCCTCTCAGGGTGCAGCCACTGACGAAATGTATTGGTTGGCTAACAACCGTTTTTACAACCCTAACTGGGGTTTCCAGAACGGCAAGAAGCGCAACTCCCGTGTAGTTAACGATTTCGCTCCCACAGCCATGTTTACTTGGGACTGGCAGATCAACGACCAGATGAAATTGGTGACCACATTGACCGGACGCTATTCTATGTACAAGAGCACCAAGCTCAACTACAACAATTCAGACAACCCACACCCCAACTACTGGAAGAACCTGCCAAGTAGTTATTTCGACGTATGGGATGAGAGTGACGTCAACAACCGTACAGAGCAGTGTGCCAGCGACTGGCTGCGTGCCAAGAACCTGATGTCAGGTTACCAGCGCGACCGTCAGATTGACTTCGACAAGTTGTACCTGGCCAACCGCAACGCTGCCTTGCAGGGTGCAGACGCCATGTACTTCATTCAGGCTAAGCACAATGACAACCTGAATGTTGCCCTTGCATCAAACCTGAACTTCGACTTGAACAAAGACCAGCGTCTGAACATGGGATTCCAGCTGGCTACCAACAAGGGTATGCACTACCAGACAATGGACGACCTGCTGGGTGCCAGTGTTTATCACAACATCAACACCTACGCTATCGGCAACTATTCAGCACTGGATCCTGAGGTTCAGTATGACGCAAACCATCCTAATGCCGTTGTTCGCGAAGGCGACAGATTTGGCTACGACTACAATATCTTTGTCAACAAGGCCAACGTTTGGATGACCTATGCCGCTGACATTGCAGGCAACACCCACGCTTTCGTTAGCGGTCGCATTGGCGGTGTCGAGATGCAGCGTGAAGGCAAGATGCGCAACGGTATGTTCCTCAACAACTCTTACGGCAAGAGCAAGACTGCCCACTTCCTAGAAGGTGGCGGTAAGGCAGGCGCCGTTATCAATCTCGGACATGGTCACTCTATCAATGGTGGTGTCGGCGTAGAGGTTCGTGCTCCACAGGCACAGTCTGCCTTCGTTTCACCTGAGATGAACAATGACTTCGTGGTTGACCTGAAGAACGAGAAGAACTACTCTGCCGAGATTGGCTACCAGATGCAGAACTCATGGTTGAAAGCTAACATCATGGCATATGGTGCTATCGTTGAAGACGCTACTGAGTGGCAGAACTTCTACTTTGACGATATCAACTCATTCTCTTATGTTTCAATGACAGGCATCTCAAAAGAGTACTACGGCGTAGAATGGGGTCTGAACTTCAAGCTCACCGACGCTATCAACCTGAAGACGCTCGGTACTATCAGCGAGGCTCGCAACACTAACAATGCCCAGGTTTGGTACATGAGCAGCACAAAGGGTACCTTCAATGATGCTAACGACAACAAGCCAGAGGTAGTATATAATAAAAACATGCGCGAATCTGGTACTCCCCTCACAGCACTGAGTCTGGTTCTGAGCTACCACAAAGGCGGTTGGTTCATTGACCTGAACGGTAATTACTACGATCGTATTTACCTTGGCTACTCACCCTCTTACCGTTACTCTTCAACATTGGCAGCTCGCGAGAAGATTGAGCACAATGTGTACGATGCTAATGGCAACGTGATGGAGAGCGCCGTAGAACAGGCCAAGGGTCACGGTGGTTTCATGCTTGACGCCTCTATCGGCAAGAGCATCAACCTGAAGAGAGGTCGCTCTATGAGCATCAACCTGTCGGTTACTAACCTGCTGAACAACCAGAACATTGTAACTGGCGGTTACGAGCAGAGCCGTTCCGACTACACTGCTAGCGGAAACGTACGTGCCTATAAGTTCTCAAAGAACCCCATGAAGTTCTATGCTTACGGCATCAACGGTATGCTCAACATTGCATATAAGTTCTAATAGATAGTCACGATTTAAGCATTAAGAAAGTATGAAAAAGATACATTATTTATTATTAGCACTTGTATGCGGTGTGTTTACAGGATGTATGGACGGCGATTGGGACGAGCCTGCAGCCAAGGACACCATTTACGGTAATTCCGACATCAAGGAGGCTAATGTCATCACCGTCAAGGATCTGAAGACAAAATACAAGAACGAGATATCAACACTGGGTGTCTACAAGCAGATTGATGAAGACCTGCAGCTCAAGGTTGTAGTAACAGCCAATGATATCGAGGGAAATATGTACAATGAAATCTGCGTGCAGGATAAAACCGGTGGTATTTTCATCGGCATCTCTCAGGGCGGCATCTTTGGTTACCTCCCCGTGGGTACCGAGATTCTGATTGACCTGAAAGGACTCTGCATTGGTAACTACCGTCGCTCTGCTACAATTGGTACACCTTACACAAGTAAGGATGGCGAAGTTAGCGTCAGCCGTATGCCCCGTGCATTGTGGCAGCAGCACTTCACCTACACTGGTTATCGTGAGCACGTAACTCCAGAACTTTTTGCCGATGGTAGCACTCCTACCACTTGGGACTTGACGATGGATGCAGGCAAACTGGGTACCATCAAGAATGTCACCATTAAGCAGGCAGGTTACTTCAATTCTGAAGAAGGAGAAAACGGCACTTATCACGACGGTATCAAGTTTGTTCCTGGTGAATCAGCTTTTGTTATCCCAGGTTTCTCAACCTCTTGGTATTTCAATGAGCAGATCTCTGACACAAATGATGGTGTTGCTGTACAGATCTACACCAGCAGCTACGCAGATTTCGCAGCAATGAAGCTGCCTACTGGTAAAGTCAATGTTACTGGTGTCTTGAAGCACTATTGCAACAAGAAAGGCCAGCGCGACCAGTGGGAGCTCATCATGCGTTCGCTGAGCGACATTGAAGAAGTGAAGTAAAACCTATTTTGTTAACAGAAAAAAAGAATAAAACTATGAATAAGATTTTCAAATCAATGATGGCTATGACCATCGCAGCATTCACCTTCACTGCATGTGAAGATGTGCCCGAGCCATACAACAATCCGTATGACTCATTCAACTCAGGAGAAGAGGTTACCATCGACCCCGCAGGTAGTGGTACCGTTGAGGACCCATACAATGTGGCAGCCGCGTTGAAACTTATCAACGAACTTGGCGCAGACGTCAACTCTGACAAGATTTACGTAAAAGGATATATTTCTGACCTCGGCAAAGGAATTGACGCAACTTATCTGAATGCACAATTTACTATTGCTGATGACAAAAACGGAACCAACTCACTTTTGGTTTACCGTTCAAATTATCTGAACGATCAGAAGTTCACCTCTACAGACCAGCTCAAGGCAGGTGACGAAGTGATTATGTGTGGTTCAGTTGTAAATTACAAAGGAGATACTCCTGAGTTTACCACTGGCACATACATTTATTCACATAATGGAACCACAAGTGATAGCGGCAACACATCCGGTGACAATGGCGACGGTAAGGGTACTATCGATTCTCCATATAATGTAACAGCAGCTCTTGCAGCTGGCAGTGGCACTGGCGTGTTCGTGAAAGGATACATCGTTGGTAGTATTGATGGTAAGGCAACAACAGACGCTAAGTTTAGTGCAGAAACCGCTACTGTATCAAACATTCTGGTTGCTGCTTCTGCTGATGAGACCGACATTACCAAGTGTATGCCTGTACAACTGCCTACTGGCGATGTACGCAGCTCACTTAACCTCGTGGATAATGCAGGAAACTACAAAAAGGAAGTAACCCTCTACGGTAACATTGAAAAGTATTTCAGCGTGACTGGTATCAAGAGTGTGACTTACGCAATTCTTAATGGCACTGAGATTGGCACTAAGCCAGAAAGCGGAAACACCCCAAGCGGAGAAGCAAAGGGTAGCGGTACACAAGCTGACCCCTGGAATGTTGTTGCAGCCATCAACGCCATCAATTCAGGAGCACTGCCAGACGAGGCTTTCGTTAAGGGTATTATTGTTCAGCTGGACAAATTCAATAGCACTTATGGCTCTATCACATACTGGATTTCTGACAGCAAGGATGGTAGCACCAAATTGCAGGTATACAGCGGACTTAACCTTAACAAGGAGCAGTTTACTGCACTTGAAAATCTTGCCATAGGCGACGAAGTTGTCGTTGCAGGAAAACTGAAGGACTACAACGGAACACCTGAGTTCGACAAGAACAACTACCTTGTATCTCATAGCAATGGTAGCAATAGTGGTAACACAAATACCACAGGAACACTCGATAATCCTCTGACTGCATCTCAGGCATACGACGCCGTAGCAGCCATGGAAAAAGGAGTGACATCTGAAGCCGACTACTATGTTAAGGGAAAAATTTCCAGCATCAAATTCACTTTCAGTGCTCAGTATGGAACTGCTACCTTTAACATCTCTGACGATGGTGCTACGGGTGGCAAGGAGTTTATCGCATACAGCTGCTATTACTTCGGCAATCAACCCTGGGTTGAAGGCAACACACAGGTTCAAGTAGGCGACGAAGTAATTGTTTGCGGCAAGGTAGTGAACTACAATGGTAACACTCCCGAATTTGCCAGCAAGAAGAACTACTTAGTGAAGCTCAACTCTCAGACAGCTGCCAGCCGTCGCAAATAAGAGTTTCTCTATTTATCATACGGGCTGTATCCACAACGGATGCAGCCCGTTTATTTTTCCTTAACATAGAAAAAGAAGCCAAAAGTTTGCAGGAATCAAAAAAAGTTCGTACCTTTGCACCCTGATTGGCGCATTGTGCGCACAGAATTATTATTTATCATCAATTATACAAAAAGAAATGAAACAAGGAATTCATCCCGAAAACTATCGCCCCGTCGTGTTCAAGGACATGTCCAACGGCGATATGTTCCTTACGAAGTCTACTGCTAAGACTAACGACACTGTAGAGTTCGAAGGCGAAACTTACCCCGTGGTAAAAGTTGAAATCTCAAGCAGCTCTCACCCCTTCTACACTGGTAAGAGCAAGCTCGTCGACACCGCTGGTCGCGTCGATAAGTTCATGAGCCGCTACGGTAAGGCTTCGAAGAAGTAAGATATTTCTAGGAAATGACACTTACGCGAAGGTGCGTCCAGGGTAGTTGCATATGCCTTGTACGCACCTTCATTGACTAATCACAAAAACGAAAAGATGACGACTCTCAAGACCCTTAGTCTGAAACTAACCTTATTCCTATCGGTATGCCTGATAGCAACATCGTGTAGTGATGATGACGACTCCAAGGTTTACGACTTAACAAACAGCAACCAAAACGCCACAAACATTGTCAAGGAAGCATCTCGTTTGGAGATGCCTCACCTAAAGAATGGCTGTATCGTATTGGTTCATTCTACCACACACAAAGAAGGCGTGAACTTCATCGTTGAATGGGATGCAGACAAAAAAGCCCAGCGATGGACAGCCTATCGTATCCATAAAGGCCAGACGGGCTCTGCAGGATATGATGGCAGATTTGAAGAAGATCCAGACCTGCCCACATCTTACAGAGTTTCAGACACATATAGTTACTATAAAGGTTCTGGCTTTACTCGTGGACACATTTGTGCATCGGCTGACAGACAATATTCAAAGACTGCCAATCACCAGACGTTCTACTACACGAATATGCAGCCCCAGTATTACATGTTTAATGCTGGCAATGAAGACAAATACGACAGTCCTTGGTGCAGATTGGAAAGCAAAGTACGCAACTGGGGACGCAGTAGCGGATGCGACACATTATATATTGTAAAAGGTGGAACCATCGAAGAAGATATGCTACTAAAGAATAGTCGTTATCCACAAGGTAAGATTAAGGGACAACTACCTATTCCTAAGTATTTCTTCGTTGCTCTGCTGATGAAAACCAAGACCACCTATCAGGCCATTGGCTTCTGGCTTGAGCACGACAACATAGACCATTCAGGTGACGAGCTCAGCAAATATGCCATGAGCATAGATAACCTGGAGGCACTTACCGGCATTGACTTCTTCTGTAACCTGCCCGACGCCACAGAGAACGAGGTCGAGAAGTCGTTTGCCACAATCAAATGGGGACTATAAACAATCATTTAAATTAATACAACTCACAAAACAATGAAAACTGTTTATGATTTTACTGTCAAAGACAGAAAAGGCAAGGACGTTTCGCTGAAAGAGTACGCCAACGAAGTGCTGCTCATCGTAAACACTGCCACAAAGTGCGGTTTTACACCTCAGTATGAAGAACTGGAGAAACTGTACGAACAGTACCATAGTCAGGGCTTCGAGATCCTGGACTTTCCCTGCAACCAGTTTGGCCAGCAGGCTCCCGGAACCGACGAGAGCATTCACGAGTTCTGCAAGCTGAACTTCGGAACAGAATTTCCACGCTTTAAGAAAGTTAAAGTAAACGGCGACGATGCCGAACCACTGTATAAGTTCCTGCAAGAACAAAAGGGTTTTGCCGGTTGGGATATGACCCACCCCATTGCCCATATTCTCGACGATATGTTGTCAAAGGCAGATCCCAACTACAAAGAATCTGCCGACATCAAATGGAATTTCACTAAATTCCTTATCAACAAGAAAGGTCAGGTTATCGCCCGCTTCGAGCCAACTGAGAAAATTGAAAACATTGCCAAGCAGATTGAAGAACTGCTGAAATAATTCATAGTTCATAGTTATGAAGACGAAATGCTTGATTATTGGTAGCGGTCCTGCAGGCTATACAGCAGCAATCTATGCATCCAGAGCCAATCTGAATCCCATAGAATATAGCGGTATGCAGCCTGGCGGTCAGCTCACACAGACTACCGAGGTAGAGAATTTCCCTGGCTATCCCAACGGCGTGGATGGCAATCAGATGATGATGGACCTGCGCGAACAGGCAGAACGCTTTGGCACAGATATCCGTGATGGTGTAATCACAAAGGTTGATTTCTCTAAGGCTCCCTATAAAGCATGGGACGACTCTAACAACGAGATTGAAGCCGACACAGTGATTATCGCCACTGGAGCATCAGCCAAATACCTGGGACTCGACGATGAGCGCAAATACAACGGCATGGGTGTAAGCGCTTGCGCCACCTGCGACGGATTCTTCTATCGCAAGAAGACCGTAGCAGTAGTAGGTGGTGGCGACACCGCATGTGAAGACTCCCTCTATCTGAGCGGTCTATGCAAAAAAGTATACCTGATTGTACGCAAGAACTATCTGCGCGCTTCAAAAGTCATGCAGCAACGCGTTATGGAACGCGAGAACATTGAGATCCTGTTCGAGCATAACACTATCGGACTCTTTGGAGAAGACGGTGTAGAAGGTGCCCATCTGGTAAAGCGCAAGGGCGAGCCCGACGAACAATTTGTAGACATTGCCATTGACGGATTCTTCCTGGCTATCGGACACAAACCCAATACAGACATATTCAAGGAATGGCTTGAAACCGACGAGGTAGGCTACCTGAAAAAGATAGACGGTACACCCAAAACAAAGATTCCTGGAATATTCGTAGCAGGCGATTGCGCTGACCCCACCTATCGCCAGGCAATCAGTGCGGCAGGTACAGGTTGTCAGGCTGCAATAGAAGCAGAAAGATACTTATTAGCATAAAACGCAAAAAAGCCTCGTTTCACAACGAGGCTTTTTCATAACTAAATTAATCAACCATAAACCTTAACCATTAAAAATCTTTTTACGTTGCAAAGATAACAATTTCATTGGAAAGATAGGTTGAAGTTTTGTTAATTATAGTTTAAAAATTACTTTTTATCGATTTTTCCACCCAAATTAACGAAAAATAAACCTTAATAAGCACTTTTTGAAAAGAAAACTTGCACTTTTTGAAAAATATTCGTAATTTCGCTGTCGAAATTTAAACTTAAAACTACCAACCCATGAACAACGAAATTATTATGGTCATCATTATTATGACGATTCTACTAGTCGTCATCGGTTGGCTCGTATATAGAAGAAGTGTCAAGATACATCATCGGCTACAGATGAACGAGGTATTTACCAACATTTCCCATGAATTACTGACACCACTCACCGTGATTTCTGCATCCATAGAAAAATTACGCGCTCAGGAACCTCAACACACAAAGGACTATGCTTTGATGGAACTCAATATTGAACGTATGACGCGCCTGCTCCAGGAGATTCTTGAAACGAGCAAGTCGCAAGCGGGAGAGCTAAGACTTCGCGTATCACAAGGAGATGTCATAGCCTATATTCGTGAGACAGCCCTAAGCATTGAACCATTGATGTATAAAAAAGGACTTACTTTCGATATACAATGCAACCCACAGTCCATGATGGGATGGATTGATACCGACAAAGTAGACAAGATTATCTATAACCTCCTGTCAAACGCCGCAAAATTCACAAATGCCCAAGGCATTGTAACCCTCAAGGTATGGACCAACAAAGACTTCAATCAAGTCACCATTGAGGTGAGCGATAATGGAATCGGCATCCCAGCTAACAGGCTCAAACATCTGTTTCATCGCTTCTATGATGGCGATTACCGTTGGATGAGAGTCAACGGCACTGGTCTCGGACTGGCACTCACACGCGAGTTGGTCTTTCTGCACAATGGCACCATCCATTGCAAGAGCGAAGAAGGCAAGGGCACCACTTTCACAGTAACTCTTCCTATCGGCAAAGATGCATTTACGCCCTCACAGATTGACGAACAACACGACTTCGATCCTACCAAACCACGCAAAACCATTATCGATATTCGTGCACTGGAAGACATACCAGAGCAACTTGTGACACCTACTGCCTACGAAGAAAAAGAAGAATTCTATAATATCCTGCTCGTAGAGGACAACGAGGAACTGCTTATGCTGATGAAAACACTCATGAGCAGCAAATATAATATCCAAACAGCCACAAACGGTCAACAGGCTCTGGAGATTATAAAGACCCGGGATCTCGACATGATTATTTCTGACGTGACAATGCCAGAAATGGATGGTAACGAACTGACTCGACTCATCAAGAGTAATGAAGATATGCATCACTTGCCCGTCATCCTTATATCAGCTAAGACCAGTGATGAAGCACGCAAGGAATCAATGCTCATAGGTGCCGATGACTTTATCACCAAACCATTCCGTTTGGGCGACCTCGAACTACGTATCAACAACATTATCGAGAACCGCAAGCGAATTGTAGGAGAAAGAGCTGCTACTGAAGAGGAAAACAAAGACCGTCCACTTACCGCTGACGAGGAATTCATTCTGAAAGCCAAGGAATGCGTGATGAAACATCTGGACGACAGTGAATTCGACCGTGACACCTTTGCTGCAGAAATGGGAGCCTCAGGTTCTACGCTCTATAATAAACTTCGTGCACTGACGGGCATGAATATCAATAACTATATTCGCACCATACGCATGAACGAAGCCAAGCGATTAGCAGAGAGCCAACCCGATATCCGGGTGAGCGACCTCGCCTACATGGTGGGGTTCAAGGATCCCAAATACTTTGCCACCTGCTTCAAGAAGGACTTTGGCATTCAGCCGAGCGAGATAATAGCCAAAGCCCAAGAAAAGTCAGCAGCCCGTTGACCATCAGTAATTCGTATCCGAAATGGTATCCCCAAAGTATCTGTGCCATACTGTCGATAGCATAACAGAAGCATGGTGATATTACACAGACAACGGGCGTCCACCTATCGTTTACCAAGCGTTTTGTAAAGAGTCCAAAGACAAAGAGTCCCAACAAAGGACCATAAGTATACGATACGATCGTATAAATTGCATCTATCAGCGACTTATTGTTCAGCAAATGAAACACGATAATCATTACTGCAAACAACAAGCAAATTATCAAATGCGACCGTTTTCTGAGCTGCTCATCATGAGCCCTTCCCTTGATATCCACGCAATAGCTGGTCGTGAGCGATGTCAGCGCCGAGTCGGCACTGGAGAAGGAAGCCGACACGATGCCGAGCACAAAGAGGTAGGAGGTTATATGGAAGAAAGAAGAAGTATGCTCAACATATAGAGGAAGTAATTCATCTCCCTTTGCAGGTAACGCTACGTCCTGACTCTCAAAGAGCTGTGCCAGTAATACGCCCAATGTCAGGAAGAGCAGGTTTACAGGCACAAAGGCAACACCGTAGGAACACATATCCTTCTGCGCTTCACGCAATGACCGGCAAGTCAGGTTTTTCTGCATCATATCCTGATCCAGTCCAGTCATCACAACCACGATAAAAGCACCACTCAGGAACTGTTTCCAGAAATAGCGCGGGGATGTCCAGTCATCAAACTCAAACACTCTACTGCGTTCATCCGTGTATAACGCTCCCAACACATCAGTGAGCGAGAAATCCATCTGAAGCATCACCATATATATAATAAGGAGTAAGGCAACAAAAAGACACGATGTCTGAAACACGTCTGTAAACACAAGCGTACGCACCCCACCCTTTCGTGTATACAGCCAAATCAACAGTACAAGAACCAATACGCTCACCATAAAAGGCACGCCCAATGCTTCAAAGACGAACTGCTGCAATACCATGCATACCACATAGAATTTGATGGTCGCTCCCACCATCTTCGACAATAAAAAGAACCATGCGCCTGTTTGATAGGATTGCCGGCCAAGCCGTTGTCCCAGATACATATAGATAGACGTCAGATTCAATTTATAATAGACAGGCAACAGCACAAACGCCACAACGAGATAGCCTACGATAAAACCCAGGCACACTTGCAGATATGTCATCTGCGACGAGAGCACCATACCAGGAACACTGACAAACGTTACACCTGATATCGACGCCCCTACCATGCCAAAAGCCACCATGTACCATGGCGAACGACGCTCAGCCCGGAAAAAAGTCTGATTATCTGCACGTCTCTGAGTCAACCTGCTGATGAACATCAAAGCAGCAAAATAGATGCATATAATTACAATTATCCACATAACAGTCGGCAAAGTTACAAAATAATTGATAATTGTTAATTGATAATTGATAATTATTTTATAACTTTGCATCGCAAAATACTAAACCAATAATAAAAACGTATGAGCAAACAAAAGAAATTTATCCTTCAGGAAAGTGAGATTCCCACACAGTGGTATAACATCCAGGCCGACATGCCCAACAAGCCTCTGCCTCCTATCCATCCTGCTACCAAGCAGCCCCTTGGCGTTGACGACTTAGCACACATCTTCCCCCGTGAGTGCTGTGTGCAGGAACTCGATACCGAACATCGCTGGATAGATATTCCTGAAGACGTACTGGAGAAGTACAAGTATTACCGCTCTACCCCGCTGGTTCGTGCCTATGCACTTGAAGAGGCACTTGGCACACCCGCCCACATATATTTTAAGAATGAATCTACCAACCCTCTGGGTTCGCACAAAATCAATTCAGCCCTTCCCCAGTGCTACTACGCCAAGCAGGAAGGTACCACAAACGTTACCACAGAGACTGGTGCCGGTCAGTGGGGAGCAGCCTTAAGCTATGCCGCTAAGATCTACGGTTTGGATTGCGCTGTCTATCAGGTAAAGATTACCATGCAGCAGAAGCCATATCGCTCAAGCATCATGCGTACATTTGGTGCTGTTGTCGAGGGTTCACCCTCTATGTCAACCCGTGCTGGTAAGGATATCCTGACCAAGGATCCTACCCACAGCGGATCTTTGGGTACTGCTATCTCTGAAGCCGTGGAACTGGCAACAACAACTCCCAATTGCAAATATACACTCGGTTCTGTGCTCAATCATGTTGGTCTGCACCAGACCATCATCGGTTTGGAGGCCGAGAAGCAGATGCAGATGGCAGGAGAATATCCTGATATCGTGATTGGCTGCTTCGGTGGCGGTAGTAACTTCGGTGGTATCTCTTTCCCCTTTATGCGCCACAACCTGAGCGGTGAGCGTCACACAGAATTCATTGCCGCCGAGCCCGACAGCTGTCCTAAGTTGACCCGCGGTCAGTTCCGCTACGACTTTGGCGACGAGGCAGGCTACACACCTCTGCTCCCCATGTTCACACTGGGTCATAACTTCAAGCCAAGCAACATCCACGCTGGCGGTCTGCGCTATCATGGTGCCGGCATGATTATCTCGCAGTTGATTAAGGACGGTCTAATGCACGGTGTAGATATTCCTCAGCTCGAGACCTTCGAGGCAGGTATGCTCTTTGCCCGCACGGAGGGTATTATCCCTGCTCCCGAGAGCACTCATGCCATCGCCGCAACCATCCGCGAGGCCAAGAAGTGCATTGAGACCGGCGAAGAGAAGGTTATCCTGTTCAACCTCTCTGGTCACGGACTCATCGATATGCCCAGCTACGAGGCCTATATCAAGGGTGATTTGCAGAACTACACTGTAACCGACGAGATGATTGCCGAAAACCTGGCAGAACTTGACAACCAGAAATAAGACAACTGATATAAATAAAAGAAAGTTTCGTTCCAATTCTGAAACGAAACTTTTTTTTATTTTTTTACGAAGGGCAGTGAAGCCACTTGTTCGTACAACATATCCGCTAGCATCTCATTGCTATCATGTGTGCCGTTAATCGTGTCATAGAACCATCTCAGACCTACACGACCACGCCCGGTCTTCAGGATATGAACAAGACAGAGGTTCTGTAATCCGATACTCTCAGCCAGGATATCCAAATCTGTGATAGCCAGTTGCGACACAGCCAACTGATAAGCCTCCTCACCATTACTATCTATAAAGCGCTGCAAATCACCCAGGGTCTCTAATCCAAAGCCCTCGAGTATGGGCAGATACGGCATCAAAGACGCTGGAAATATCTCAGCCTGATTCACAGCTGCAATACGCTGGTTCAGCTTATTGAAAGGATGCATCTGCAGATAGCTACTAAAGGAATCAGTGCTTAGCAACACCTCATCCAACTTACCCGATTTCACCAAAGCCTGCACCTGTCGGCGGTAGTCAGTCATGGTGGTACGCAACCTGCTGAACTCATCATCTGCCAGTTCCAGCATACCTGCCAATCTACTGAACTGACGACGGTATTCCGGTGGCAGCTTCACAGCACCCTTGTATCCTATATCATGTTCAATCGCTGACCACACATGCTGTAAGGCTGTACGCATCTGAATCTCGAAAGGAGCACTCCCCTCTTTTAGTCGACAGATATAATGCAATGAGTTATAACCGAAACTCGTCAGTTCATGTGCCTTACGCTTATCAATAGAGTTGGACCAGTCTACATCATACAACTGCTGTACGATAGCAGCCACCTTGTCAACATCATCCGTATAGAAAGTGATGATGCGTAATCCCACCAAATCGGTGATATCCTCTAAAGACGCATATTTGTCGCCTTTACGCTCCAGTTTCCCAGCCAACGACTGTTCCGTCTTCACACGATATTCTATGGCACTCAGTTCCACAGACTGCTCATGCAACACCTGTCTCAACTGGTCGTAGACCGTTTTTGACAACTGTTCCAAAGCAGGCACCTGTTCCCTGAACTGTTGCAGGAGTGCCTCTCCGTGAGGATTCAGCTTAGGTATCATTTAAACTCAAACAGATTGGTAAAGCCTGTCATGGCAAATACCGTACGCAAATCATCATTGATACCAGTGATAAACACACGGCTACCCTTAGGTTTGGCATTCTTCAGTACGCCAAGCAGCAAACGCAAGCCACTTGAAGAGATATACTCCAGTTTATTACAATCGAACACGATGTTATGGCCTGTGCAATCATACAGAGGCTTCAGAGCCTGCTCAGTCTCTACTGCTGCTGCAGTGTCCAAACGTCCCTCAAACACAGCGACCAACTCGCCATCCTTCTCCAAAATTGTAGTTTTCATAATTTTAAGTCGTTTTATGATTATTCGAATTTATTTTCTATTTTATCTTCACGAGTGTCAGTCTGTTCTTACCATCTTTATATTCATAACTGACGGTATCCATCAACTGGCGCACCAGGAAGATACCCAGTCCACCAATAGGACGTTCCTCTGCCGATAGCGTCGTATCAGCGTCAGCCTCAGCTGTTGGATCAAATGGCGTGCCACCATCAATAATAACAAATCGCACACGATCACCCATCTCCTCTGCTTCAATGACTATATCACCCTGCACACCTTTTGGATAAGCATAGTTCATCACGTTGACCACAGCCTCTTCCATAGCCAGGTTCATCTGCATGGTAACTGAGGCATTAAAGCCTGCGGTCTCGCAGACCTCATCTATGAATGCAGCCAGCAGCGGCACATCCTGAATATCATTTCTTAGAGTTAAAGTCATATCGTCAGGTTTTATGGTTATCATTTACACATGTAGATTCAGTACGAAGCGCGTACCCTTGGTAAATGCGGGATCAATATCCAGATCGGCATTCATCTTCAAAGCCATCTGTTTACAGATAGGCAATCCAAGTCCGTCACCTTCAGTCAGGTCCTTTATCTCAAGGAAAGGCTTGAACACGTCTTCACGTTTCTCCTGAGGAATCACAGAACCCGTATTCGTAATCAGGAACTGATAGGTATGAGGACTGCGCTTTTTGAACTCCAATGTGATTTTTCCCTCTGCTGGCGTATATACTGCCGCATTTTTCAGCAAATGACGTAAGACATAAGTGATATACTCTTTGTGGAGTTTCACCTCCATCTTGGGCACCGTCATAGTCAGTGACACGTTATCCTTCACCTTTGGCTGTATCTCCTCTATCAGGCTCTCGCACAGAGGCTGTACCTGCGTATCCTGGAAATCATCCGTATCGGCCGACTTATTCTCAACGTCCGATAACGTCTGGATATGTTCTGAGAATCTCAGCAGTGCCTTCACCTCTGGTTTCGAATCATCCAGTTTATTCAGCGTAGGCTCCAGCTGCGATGAGATATTGCTGATAAACTTCGCCTTCAGGGCATTGCTCTCGTTAGCCAGTTCTATGGTTTTCTTCTGCTTACGGGTGGTCACCATATAGCGCATCAGCACCATAGCTCCCAATACCAGCACTACCGCCAGCACCACAGCCAGCACAATAAGTCCTGAGATGGTCAACTGACGTGCCGACAACGAATCGTCCTTATCAGCTATAATCTGCTCATTGTTAGCAATCACCTGTTTCAGGCTATCGCGTTCTGCTGCCGTCTTAATCGCTGTCACAGAGTCTTTCCATACCATATAACTGCTATATGCCTGATTCAGCATACCAGCGTTATTACTCTGACGTCCGCTGGCCAACAAAGTCTGATAAACCTTATCTACCTTGTCGTAATCACCTTCAGCGGTCAGTTTTGCAGCCATTTCCTTAAATACAGCATTACCCTGTGACGTCTGTCCGAAGGTATAGTAATAAATGGCCTTATGATAAAGCAGGTCGTTTTTCAGGCTCTCATCATTCGCCTGGTTCACGTTTGCCTCCATCGCAGCCAACTGTTCCTTCACACGATCACTCTTGCGCATCTTCATATACATCTGCATGCGCTCTTTAGAAGTCTGATAACGCAAGGCTGCCTTACTGCTGGCCATGCCATGACCTGCAGCAATAGACTGATCGACACGACGTAGCAAGTCAAAAGCCTCTTTCCAGAAATTTTCCTGATAATATAGCACCGTAGCTTTCACGCCACATGTCACACCATCCTCCATCTGACCTTTAGCCACATAACCTTCAAAAGCACGGATATACAAAGAACGGGCGCTGGCAACATGATGACTGGCAGCTTCAGCCTCTGCACGCTGATGCAGTTCGCTTTTCTCAGCCATCAGGCTCACACAACCAAAGAATACACTTATGAATAATACAAATAATCTTCTGTTTTCCATCCTTCAAATTTTTAGTCACGATAATTCACTTGCAAAAGTAACAATAAATTCCTTTTCAACCAAGAAAAACGACAAAAAAAGCAGAAAAAACGTAAAAAGGCAGCTGCATTTATTTGCAGCTGCCTTTCATCCTTCATTCAGACAAGTACGTGTCCGCTTATCCTATCTCAATCTGGCGGCTCAGTTTCACCTTTTCCTCCACCTGCTTTGGCAATTCTACCGTCAGCACGCCGTTTTCCACATGAGCCTTGATATCCTCTCGTTTCACATCGTCTGGCAACAACAGTGTCTGTTCAAACTTTGAATATGAAAACTCGCGGCGCAGATAGCGGGCACTCTTGTCTTCCTCCTTATTTTCGTTTTTCTTTTCCATCTTAACGATCAGGTTGCCCTCATCATTGATATGCACGTTGAAATCCTCTTTCTTCATACCCGGAGCAGCCAGTTCTACAACGTAGGCCTTGTCAGTCTCTTTTACGTTAATGGCCGGGGCTGTGCAGTTTGCACGCGGCATAAAGTCGGTATCAAAGAAATCATTGAATACTGTTGGAATCCAATTGTTTGTTCTCATCATTGGTGTCATAATTTTGTCCTCCTAATGTTTTTTTATTGGTTTTACAATGTTGTTTCTATTGTTTTGAGCATCTTGCTCGATTACAATAAGGCAACATCAATGCCAACGCAAAAAGTTAAGTCAAAATGACACATAACACAGACAAAATGTCGCACCAATTATTCTCCATCCAACGGCCAGCACTCGGAAGGCTGATGCATACGACGCATCTCCTCGTCGAAACGCTTCACCATCTCAGGGTATTCATCAGCCAGGTTATGCCGTTCCTCAGGATCATCCTTCAGGTTATAGAGCTCCAACGGTGCATTCTTCTTAATGGTAACGCATTTCCAGTCGCCCAGACGGGCTGCACGTTGTTTACCCGTGAACTCCCAATAGAGCATACGGTGGTCGGTATCTACGGGTTGTCCGTAGAAAAGCGGCAAGATATTGATGCCGTTGATTCCCTGAGGTAAACTATTTTCCGAACCCGTGAGGGCAGCCAACGTTGGCATCACATCAGGGAAATAAATGAGGTTCTGCAGTTTCTGTACAGGCACACGACCAGGCTGATTCACAATCATAGGCACACGGATACCACCCTCATAGAGTTGTCCCTTACGTCCATGAAAGCCTGCATTGCAATTAAGTTCTGCAATCGGAGCCTGTACGGCAGCACCATTGTCAGAGGCAAAGATCACAAGCGTGTTCTCACGTAACCCCTCCCGGTCAAGATAAGCCAGCAACCGTCCGATGGCACGATCCATATGAGTAATCAGCGAAGCATAGCGTTTGGTATTCATTGACCAGTCCTGCTGTCCGTCATACCATGAAGTCTCATCGATGATATAAGGTTCGTGAGGCGCATCATAAGCCAGATAAAGGAAAAACGGGCGTTCTTTGTTACGTCCGATGAAAGCAATCGCATCATCAGTAGAGATATCAGTATTATGACGCACATGAGCATCATGAGCATTCTCCTCGATGGTAGTCAGCGAATCTCCAACAAAGCGATAGTAGGGGTAATAATATGGAGAATTTGAGTGGACCGTAGAAATGGTCCAGCCATAGAACTCATCGAAACCCCTATGATTGGGCGAAGCCGTAGGGTCGTAACCATCAAGATGCCATTTATTCACCAAACAGGTACGATAGCCTGCCGTACCCAGGACGGTAGCAATGGTCGTATCTGAAGGCATCAGATTGGTACGACGGATATAGGTCGTATCACCATTCGCATTAATCTTCACACCCTGAATACCACCAACAGGACATTGGTTATCCCGGATACGGGTGTTACCAGTATGCTTGCCTGTCATCAGTGAACAGCGCGAAGGACTCGATATGCCACTACCTGCATAACACTGCGTAAAAGTAGTACCTGTCTCTGAAAGGCGGTCGATATTTGGCGTCTTCACATGCTTCGAACCAAAGCACGACAAATCACCATAGCCCATATCGTCGGCCAGGATAAAGATAATGTTCGGACGCTCGGGAGTTGCTTTCTGTGCCTCAGCCTCAGCAGCCGCCACAGCACCCGTCAAGGCCAGGAATAATCGATAGTTCATGGGCACATTCAAATTTGTTTCAATACTTTCACAGCCTCACCTACAGTAGGCACATCGGTAATCACCATAGAGCGTTTTCCATTTTGCTCACGCAGATTACAGCGACGCACATTCGTGGTGGCATAGGTTATGATACGTCCGAAAGCCTCACTCTGATAGAACGGACTGCGGGCATTACTTACGAAATAAAGGAACATACGTCCCTGTTTAAGCATAATCTTCTCACATCCCAGGGCCTTGCCGTACCGGCGCAAAGCAACCACATGCAGCAGTTCCTCTGCCTGTGGGGGCAAAGGACCGAAACGGTCTATGAGGCGTTTGCAATAAGCCTCAACCTCCTCATCATTACGTGTATTGTCCAGTTCACGATAGAGCAGCATACGTTCAGAGTCAGAAGGCACATACTGGTCGGGGAAATACATCTCAAGATCAGTCTCAAGGTTACAGTCGGAGACAAAAGGCCCATCTCCCGGCAGCCCCTCCCCAGTCCCCTCCCTGCGAGGGAGGGACGAAGGCAGTCCCTGCTCTTGAGCCTGACTTCCCCCTTCCATCTCTGAGAGGGGTTGGGGATTAGTCTGCTCCTCATTCCTCAATTCCACCATAGCCTCATTCAGAATCTTCTGATAGGTCTCATAACCCAAATCAGAGATAAAACCACTCTGTTCAGCACCCAGCAGGTTACCTGCGCCACGGATATCAAGGTCCTGCATGGCGATATTGATGCCACTGCCTAAGTCAGAGAAATTCTCCAGAGCTTCCAGTCGGCGACGACTATCTACAGGCAGAGCCGACAATGGCGGTGCCAACAAGTAGCAGAAAGCCTTACGATTTCCACGACCTACACGACCACGCATCTGGTGCAGGTCGCTAAGACCAAAGTACTGTGCACTATTGATAATAATAGTATTGGCATTGGGGATATCGATACCATTCTCCACGATGGTGGTAGACAGAAGCACATCGTAGTCGTAGTTAGAGAAGTCGAGAATAATCTTCTCCAGTTCCTCGGGTTTCATCTGACCATGACCGATGGCCACACGACAATCGGGGATATACTTATGAATCATCTCCTCAATATGCGTCAGGTCACTGATACGGTTATTCACGAAATAGACCTGTCCATTACGACTCATCTCAAAGTTGATGGCATCGGTGATAATCTCGGCAGAGAAAGTGTGTATCTCCGTCTGAATAGGATAACGATTAGGAGGAGGCGTCTGGATGACGCTGAGGTCACGGGCCCCGACAAGTGAGAACTGTAAGGTACGCGGAATTGGCGTAGCACTCATTGTGAGGGTATCCACATTCGTCTTCATCTGACGCAGTTTTTCCTTTGTGGACACGCCGAATTTCTGTTCCTCATCGATAATCAGAAGTCCCAGATCCTTGAACTTCACGCTCTTACTAATAAGTTTATGCGTACCGATAAGGATATCCACCTTACCCTCTTCCAGGTCTTTCAGCAGCGCGGTGGTCTGTTTCGCAGTACGAGCACGGGTAAGATAATCCACCCGGACAGGCATATCCTTCAGTCGGCCCTGGAAGGTACGGTAATGCTGATAGGCCAACACCGTGGTAGGCACCATCACAGCCACCTGTTTTCCATCAACAGCAGCCTTGAAGGCAGCACGTACGGCCACCTCAGTCTTACCAAAGCCCACATCGCCGCAAACCAGTCGGTCCATCGGCTTCTGCATCTCCATATCAGCCTTTACGTCCTGTGTAGCCTTGAGCTGGTCGGGGGTATCCTCGTAGAGGAACGAAGCCTCGAGTTCATGCTGTAAGTAGGTATCGTGACTGAAGGCGAATCCCTTCTGATGACGACGGGCTGCATAGAGTTTGATAAGGTCGCGGGCAATATCCTTGATATGTTTCTTGGTACGTTCCTTAAGACGTTCCCACTGACCAGTACCCAATGTCGACATGCGGGGCTGCTGACCATCTTCTTGCGACTTGTATTTCGATACCTTGTATAAAGAATGAATACTGACATAGATCGCATCACCACGCTGATAGATAATTTTAATCATCTCCTGAAAACCGCCGTTCTGCAAAGGCATTCTGACCAGTCCGCCGAATTTTCCGATACCATGGTCCACATGTACCACATAGTCACCAATCTCGAATTGCTGAATCTCTTTCAGTGTAAGTGCCACCTTACCACTACGGGCCTTGTCACTCTTAAGGTTATATTTATGGAAGCGGTCGAATATCTGGTGGTCGGTGAACAGGCACAGGCGTCCGTCAGCATCAACAAATCCCTCGTGCAGGGTCTTATCCACGGGAATAAACTCTACACCTTGTTTCATCTCTGCAAAGATATCTTTCAGACGTTCCTGCTGCTTGGCACTGTCAGCCAGGATATAGAGCTTGAAACCCTGCAGCAGATAGTCCTCCAAAGTCTGCGTCAACAGTTCAAAGTTCTTATGGAAAAGCGGTTGGGGCTTGATATTGAAGCGTATAACGGCAGAACTTTTCTCATCTTTCAACAGAATCTTGCGGAACGGCTCAGCATCCAGAGCGAACTGCGAGCCGGTAATAATCTGACTGTCACGCCGCATCTCTTTTTCAATCTGGCGCTGTTCCATCTCCGTTGCCTCTGCCATACGTTCCTGCATGGCCTGTTGCGAGAAGCCCTCCTGATAGGTGCGTTCTATGGACTCACGGACAAACTGCAGGTCTTTCGTAACCAGCAAAGTATCATCTGGAAGGAACTTCAAGATTGACTCTTTCTCCTCCTCAGCTGTCAGTTCTGGTACAATATCCACATGATCACATCGCTCTTTCGACAATTGGTTTTCTACCTCGAAGGTACGGATCGAGTCAATATCATCGCCAAAGAAATCGATACGGAAAGGGAACTCATGACTATACGAATAAACGTCAAGGATAGAACCACGCAGGGCAAACTGTCCCGGCTCATAGACATAGTCAACCTCACGGAAGCCGAACTCACGCAATGTCTTACAGATAACATCCACACTCATCGACTGATCCTGTTCCAGGGTCAACCGGCGGGCGTCCAACTGTTTTCGCGTCACCACCATCTCGGCAAGTGCCTCGGGATAAGTCACGATATACAACAGGTTATGATGCGTCGCCTGGGAGAGCACCTCCGTGCGAAGAATCTCGCTGGCAGGGTCTTTCTGACCGTATTTAATGGCACGCTTATAACTGGAAGGAAAGAAGAGTACTTGCTTGTCGCCCATCACCTGACAAAGGTCGTGATAGAAATAACCGGCCTCCTCGGCGTCCTGCATAACAAAAAGCAGGCGTGACTCTATCTTCAGCGACAGGGCACTAAAGGCCAACGGCGCGGAAGAAGCCAGGAGGCCATCAAGGGAAATCGACTTTAACGAAGATTTTCCTATGGCTTTTGACAAGGCTACCACCTGAGGATGATTGGCGTATAGTTTTTGTAGTTCCTGAATATTCATTTTCGATATTTTCTGCAAAATTAGGAAAAAAATTTGGGATTCTCGAATATTCTACGTATTTTTGCATCAAATCATCCTATGGTTACGAAGAAGAAAGAGGACATCAGACAGAATCTGAAAGCCAATCCGCGACTGAAGCGATGGATTGACTATCTGATAATGAACCAGCGTGACGCAAGACCACGATGGTACATCCGCCTGTTGGCTCCTCTCTATCAAGAACGTGGACGCGGTTCAAAAATATACTGGTCCGTACGGATGGACACCCCACCCTACAGACTTTTTTCACTTGGTCAGAACAGCGTGGTTGAGTCGTATTCATGCATCAACAACGCCGTAGGTGATGTCATCATTGGCGACCATACCCGTATAGGTATCCACAACACGATTATCGGTCCCGTGACTATTGGCAGTCACGTTAACCTGGCACAAGGTATCACGGTGACAGCACTGAACCATAATTTCAGTGACACGACAAGACGTATCGACGAGCAAGGCATCTCAACAAATCCTGTCACGATAGAGGATGATGTTTGGATTGGCGCCAACGCCGTTATCCTGCCAGGTGTCACGATAGGTCAACACGCAGTAGTTGCAGCAGGTGCCGTGGTAACGGCAGACGTTCCAACGAACACCGTTGTGGGTGGTGTTCCAGCAAGAATCATCAAGAAAATAAATACGGGAGACGACTAATCCTAGTCAAACAGACTGAGTGAGAGATCCTGTTTGGGCTTCTCTTCCTCAACTTCCTCCATTTCTATCTCTTCCTCACGAAATTCAAGCATCAGCTGACGGGCATCGGCATTATTCTGGGTATTCAGCCGGTAATAGCCACGACGGCCGGTACTTTCAATCAATGAGAGGGAAGATTTTGAATTTTTCAACAGGTATTGCTGCACAAACTGCTTTACCTCCTGAAGGTCGGGCTGGGAAAACAAAGTGCAGTTAAGGTTATACACATGTTTTGCCAGCAATGACACACTGATGCCACGCTCACCTACTTCTGACAATATATGCAATATCTGTTGTTCGTATGTCATTTTCACTAAAAAAGGTCGGTAATACAGTGCTTACCGACCTTTTCTTATTGTTTCGTTTGCCCGTCTCTTAGGCCAGAACAATCTTGTTGTCATCTGTGCTCAGGAGCTTACCCTCCTTGAACAACCAACCGAGACCGAGCAGAGTCTCTTCTTCTGTAATCTTTGCAGCCTTGGCAATCTCCTTTACATTGAGTGCCTTCTGCGCTGCTGCCAGAGCCTGATAAACATCTCCTGCCTTGAAACCAATGTTCTCAGCGTTAACAGCTGTAACTTCAGCCTTTACTGCGGCCTTCTTTGTTGCAGTTGCCTTCTTAGCTGCGGGAGCCTTAGCTTCCTTCGTTTCAGCAGCCTTCTTTGTAGTAGCTTTTTTTTCTGCCATAATAGTTATAAAATTAAGTCTTTGTGAATTTGATTTGTCAATTCGACAGCAAAATTAAGCCTTTTTGTTAAGAAAACTAACTAAAACACCGAAGTTTCTAGCAATATGTTAACTATTCTTGACTCAGGTCAACTTTAAGCTGAAGTTCCTCCAACTGTTTGGGGTCGAGTTCGCCTGGAGCATCAAGCATCACGTCGCGTCCGGAATTATTCTTCGGGAAGGCAATACAGTCACGAATACTATCGAGGCCAGCCATCAACGACACGAAGCGATCAAGACCGAAGGCCAGACCTGCATGAGGAGGTGCACCGTACTTAAAGGCATTAATGAGGAAGCCGAACTGAGCCATGGCACGCTCAGGCGTGAAGCCCAGAATCTGGAACATTTTCTCCTGCAGCTTGCCATCATGGATACGCAGTGAGCCACCGCCTACCTCTACGCCATTACATACGAAGTCGTAAGCCACGGCACGCACCTTGGCAGGATCGGTATCGAGCAAGGGGATATCATCGGGGTTAGGCATCGTAAACGGATGGTGGGTAGCCATCAGGCGCTGCTCCTCGTCACTCCACTCGAACAGGGGGAAGTCAACAATCCACAAGCACACAAACTTATCCTTGTCACGCAGCCCCAGACGATCACCCATCTCCAGACGCAGTGTGCAGAGCTGTACGCGAGTCTTGTTGGCATTATCGCCAGAGAGAATCAGCACGAGGTCGCCATCCTTGGCGCCCATAGCCTCTTTCACCTTCTGCCATACCTCAGGCTCATAGAACTTATCTATAGATGACTTCACAGTGCCATCAGCATTGAACTTCACATAAACCAAGCCCTTTGCACCTACCTGAGGACGCTTCACGAACTCAGTCAGTTGGTCGAGCTGCTTACGGGTATAATCAGCAGCACCAGGTACACAGATACCACCGATATAGTTAGCTTCGTTGAACACGGGGAAAGAACCTGTACCCTTCAGAACGTCCATCAACTCCACGAACTCCATACCGAAACGGAGGTCGGGCTTGTCAGAACCGAAACGACGCATTGCCTCATGCCAGGTCATGCGCTGCAGGGCAGGCAACTCGATGCCACGAATCTCCTTGAAGAGATGACGGGCCAAATCCTCGAAAATCTGAAGCACATCCTCCTGCTCTACGAAAGACATCTCACAGTCAATCTGCGTAAACTCAGGCTGACGGTCAGCACGTAAATCCTCATCACGGAAACACTTGGCAATCTGGAAATAACGGTCGAAGCCGGAAACCATCAGCAACTGCTTCAAGGTCTGAGGACTCTGAGGCAATGCATAGAACTGACCAGGATTCATACGACTGGGCACCACGAAGTCGCGGGCACCTTCAGGAGTAGAACCAATCAGGATAGGTGTCTCAACCTCAATGAAGTTCTGTGCATCAAGGAAGTTACGGATCAGGATGGTCATCTTGTGACGCAATTCCAAGTTCTTACGTACAGCAGAACGACGCAAGTCCAGATAGCGGTACTTCATGCGGATATCATCACCACCATCGGTCTGGTCTTCAATCGTAAACGGAGGTGTCAGGCTCTCGCTCAACACGTTCAACTCAGAAGCCAGTATCTCAATATCACCCGTAGGCATCTTGGGGTTCTTTGACTGACGCTCGCTCACGACACCAACCACCTGGATACAGAATTCACGACCCAGTTTATTGGCACGCTCACAAAGAGCTGCATCCTTTGACTCGTCAAACACCAACTGTGTGATTCCATAACGGTCGCGCAGGTCAACGAAGGTCATACCACCCATCTTACGTGTGCGCTGAACCCATCCGGCGAGCTTCACCTCATTGCCGGCATCGGTGAGTCTTAACTCACCACAAGTCTTAGTCCTATACATCTTATATATTATGTTTTTACTTTCGGGATGCAAAGGTACGAATAAGATAGCGAAATGCAAAAAGAAATTTGTTTTCTTTTCATAATTTATTTGTTTTTTCTCACACTTATTCGTATCTTTGCACCCAAAAACGAGACAAAAAGACTACAATGAAAAGACTATCTACAATGATGCTGGCTACCATTATGACACTGGGAGCCATGGCACAAACAACAGCCAACGACGTGCTGAGCGTAGCACGTAAGGCCAATGACTACTTCATGGCAAAGTATGCCGACCCGACATTGCCCACCAACGTCAAGAAGGTAAGACCGTCTAATCTGTGGACGCGTGCCGTCTATTACGAAGGACTCATGGCCTTGCAACAGATAGACCCACAGCAGCGTTACATAGACTATGCAATGACATGGGCCGATTTCCACAAATGGAGCCCCAGAAACGGCATGAATACATGTGATGCCGACGACCAATGCTGTGGACAGACCTACATAGAGCTGTTGCCCTACAGCAATAAGGACAAGGAAGAGCAGATAAGGAATATCCGCGAGAACCTTGACTACCAGATGCATACGGCCAACAAGAAGAATCAGAGTCTCTATGGCTGGTGGACATGGATTGACGCCATCCAGATGGCAATGCCACTGTATGTGCAGATGTATAAAGAGACCGGCTACAAGAAATACCTGGACCACGGTATGAAGATGTACCGCTGGAGCAGGAATGAATGTGGCGGTGGACTGTTTAATGTGAAAGACGGACTGTGGTGGCGTGATGCCGACTACGTACCTCCCTACAAGGAGCCCGACGACAAGGACTGCTACTGGAGCCGTGGTAACGGTTGGGTATATGCCGCGCTGGTGCGTTGCATGAACCTGCTGCCCGAGAAGTCAAAAGAATACAAAGAACTGAAGAAGGACTTTCTCCTGATGAGTGAGGGTCTGCGCAAATGTCAGCGTGAGGATGGTTTCTGGAATCCCAGTTTGGTATCAACCAACTACGAGATGCCTGAGACAAGTGGTACGGCCCTGTTCCTCTATGGCATGGCATGGGGCATTCAGAAAGGCTACCTGAAAGCAAAGGTCTATAGTCCTGTGTGCGACAAAGCCTGGACGGCTATGGTACGCGATGCAGTTCATCAGGACGGTTTCCTGGGCTGGATGCAGGGCACAGGCAAAGACCCCTCTGCCGGTCAGCCCCTGAGTTACACCAAGGTTCCCGACTTCGAGGATTACGGCACTGGCTGTTTCCTGTTGGGCGCTACGGAATATTTTAAACTATTACAGAAGAACAACGTCAAATAAATAACTAAAGACGATCGACTTATGAAAAAAGTATTGCTTATCACGATGATGCTCATTTGCGGAATGACTTTCGCAATGGCACAGAAGAAGGCTGAGATCAAGTTTGACAAGCTAACCCACAACTTCGGAAAATTCTCGGAGAAGGATCCTATCGTCACTTGCACCTTTGCCTTCCAGAACATCGGCGAGACGCCGTTAGTAATTAACCAAGCTATTGCTTCTTGCGGATGCACGGTGCCCGAATACACCAAGAAACCCATCCAGCCAGGTGAAAAGGGTGAGATTACAGTAACCTACAATGGCACAGGTAAGTTCCCCGGACACTTCAAGAAGTCTATCACCGTACGCACCAACGGCGTCACAGAAATGACCCGACTCTATATCGAAGGTGATATGGAAGAAGCGAAATAAAGGTAAAAAGTAAAAGTGAAAAGTAAAAAATTTGCTACCGCTGTCCTGAAAGCAGGCGCGCGGTAGCAAATTTTTCACTTTTAGTTTATCCCTATTCCCTTACTTAGCGTAAGCTACAGATCTTGTCTCGCGAATCACGGTAATCTTCACCTGACCGGGATAGGTCATCTCATTCTGAATCTTTGTAGCAATCTCGCCGCTCAGTGCCTCTGTCTCGGCATCATCCATCTTGTCTGCACCGACAATCACACGAAGCTCACGACCAGCCTGAATAGCGTAGGTCTTGGTAACGCCAGGATAGCTCATGGCAATAGCCTCAAGATCATTCAGACGCTTGATGTAAGCCTCTACGATCTCACGACGTGCACCAGGACGAGCACCACTGATAGCATCGCAAACCTGAACGATAGGAGCCAGCAGTGTCTGCATCTCCATCTCATCGTGGTGAGCACCAATAGCATTGCAGATATCGGGTTTCTCCTTGTATTTCTCGGCAATCTTAGCGCCATACAGTGCGTGAGGCATCTCACTCTCCTCATCGGGCACCTTACCAATATCGTGGAGCAAACCGGCACGCTTTGCCTTCTTGGGATTCAAGCCAAGCTCTGAAGCCATCACAGCACAGAGGTTTGCGGTCTCACGTGCATGCTGCAACAGGTTCTGTCCATAACTTGAGCGATACTTCATCTTACCGATGATACGTACCAGTTCAGGATGCAGGCCGTGGATACCCAAGTCGATAGCTGTACGCTTACCAGTCTCAATAATCTCGTTGTCAAGCTGTTTCTTAACCTTTGCCACAACCTCTTCAATACGAGCGGGGTGGATACGGCCATCGCTAACCAACTGATGGAGAGCCAGACGACATACCTCACGACGAACGGGGTCAAAACCACTGATAACGATAGCCTCAGGTGTATCGTCAACAACGATTTCTACACCACAGGCGGCCTCCAGTGCACGGATATTTCTACCCTCACGACCAATCACACGGCCTTTTACGTCATCATTATCAATATGGAATACAGATACACTGTTCTCAATGGCGGTTTCAGTAGCTACTCGCTGGATGGTCTGAATCACAATTTTCTTTGCCTGTGCATTCGCATTCAGCTTGGCCTCGTCCATAATCTCATTCACATAAGCTGCAGCATCGGTACGGGCCTCGTCCTTCATGGCCTCTACCAGGCGGTTCTTAGCTTCCTCTGCGCTCAGTCCAGAGAGTTCCTCCAGCTTCTCGCGCTCTTTCTGCTGCATCTTACCCAGTTCATCCTGCTTCAATGCCAATGCCTTTTTCTCATTGTCAATGCGCTGCTGCTGGTTGTCAAGATCGTTCTTACGACGTCCCAGCTCCTCCTGGCGTTGGTTCAGTGAAATCTCACGTTGTTTCAGGCGATTCTCACTCTGCTGGATGTGCTGGTTACGCTGCTGTACCTCTTTCTCGAGCTCACTCTTTTTGTTGAGGAACTTCTCCTTAACTTCCAACAGCTTTTTCTCTTTGATGACCTCAGCCTCCTTATTAGCCGAATCGACCATCGTGTTGTATTTTCCCTTGAGGACCTTAAGGAAAACAAAATATCCGCACAATCCTCCAATAATGAAGGTTGCTACGGCTATTAATACCACAAAAATTAAATCCACCATAGTTAATTATAATACATATATATTTAGATTGTTAATATTCTCTCTCCAAGCGAAAGCACATCATTACTTTTCACTTTTCAACGCTTCTTCAACTTCCGAAGTCAACTGAGCGAGAATATTATCATAAGGTGCTGTATCATTTTTGCCCAACTCCTTTTCATAGCGCAATGCAATCTCGATGAGTGTCATCAACGCGATAGTATGATCACTCTTGCGCCCTTTGTAAACCTGTGCATAGGCTCCATAGCGCTCGGTGATGAGTTTGGCTGCTGCACGATAGTACTCCTCGTCTTCACGATTATGAAGTACCATTGGAATGTCTTCGTCATAGACGTGCAACGTTATATTGAGTTTGTTTCCCTCTGCCATTTTCTTCTCGTCAGTTACTCGTTCTCGTCGCTCAATACGGCAATACATTTATTCACATCCCTAATCAACTTGGCAACACGCTCCTTAGCGCCATCCAAGTCACCATCAGTGATTTCCATCATGCGGGCCATCTTCAGCGACTGGTAGTCACGCTCCTGCTGAGCCAGTTTCTCCTCGAGCTGCTTGACACGCTGCTCTCCATCCTCAACCATTGCATAAAGGTCGGCATTTTCCTTCTTCAGTTCCTGGAACCGAAGAATCATCTGCCGCATGCGGGTTTGGAAGTTGGCTAAAACTTTTTCATTCTGGGCCATAACTACTCTTTTATCCCACAAAAGTAGACAAAATTAGTTAATTTGCCTACCATTTTGAAAGATATTTAATATTTATTAATTATTTAGCGTCAGTTTGAGGCTGCTTTTCCTTCTTTGCAAGCATCACTACACGATAAACGAAGTCGGTAGTCCATTTCTCAGAGAAACCGAGGCGCTTGTCGAGCTCACGTACAGAGACCACCGTTTTCAGTACGCTGGCATCCTTGTAGTCATTCTTCGTAAAGATGTCATGAACGGTCTTTTCCGTTGCAGTACGGATTGCACCCTTAAAGAAACTGGGAAGACGAAGCTTGAACTTCATCAGGTTACCAGACAGCATCATCACATCCTGTACATAAGTCTGGAACTGCAGCAGATAAGTCTGCACATCCTGAATCTTCTTACAGCGGTGACGGATACTCTGGTCAATCTCCTTAAAGAAGTCATCATCCATCTCATAGAGTTCCTTCAACATTTTCTTACAACGTGCCTTTTCACCAAGTCCAAGTTTTCCACCTTGTGTTGGTACACGCAAAGTCACTTTAAACACGCGCAAATCGGGCAGTGCATTCAGATTAGTGATACCAAGATCTGAGGCGATCACAGCCTGAAAATATACTCGGATAAGGGTCATAAAATCCTCCATGCCACCCACTTTTTGTTCGGTATCGGCCGACTTGCGACCGAAAAGATTTGAAAATATTCCCATAATTAAGTCTTAAATCGGCTGCAAAGTTACACTTTTTTATCGACAAAGTCGTATTTTTCCTAGCAAAAAGATGCTTATGAAGAAAAAAATGCTTACCTTTGCAGCCGTATAACGTTATATTTATGAAAGGAATTGTATTAGCAGGTGGAAGTGGAACACGCCTCTACCCCATCACAAAAGGCATCAGCAAACAACTGATTCCAATTTTTGACAAACCGATGATTTACTATCCCATATCAGCACTTATGCTAGCTGGGATACGCGATATTCTAATCATTTCGACACCGCACGACCTTCCCGGTTTCCGCCGGCTTCTTGGCGACGGCAGCGAGATTGGCGTACATTTCGAATATGCCGAGCAACCATCTCCCGACGGTTTGGCACAGGCTTTCATCATCGGTAAGGAGTTTATTGGAGACGACTGTGTCTGTCTTGTCCTCGGTGACAACATCTTCTATGGTTCAGGTTTCAGCGGTCTGCTTCGCCAGAGTGTTGAAAATGCAGAGAAGAACGGCCTCGCTACTGTCTTTGGCTACTATGTCAACGACCCCGAGCGCTATGGTGTTGCAGAATTCGACAAAGAAGGCAACTGCCTGAGCATTGAAGAGAAGCCTGAGCATCCTAAGTCAAACTACGCCGTTGTTGGTTTGTATTTCTACCCCAACAGCGTGGTTGATATTGCACAGAACATCAAGCCCAGCGCACGCGGAGAACTGGAAATCACCACAGTGAACCAGGAGTACCTGGCCCAGAAGAAACTGAAGGTACAGACACTGCAGCGCGGATTCGCATGGCTGGATACCGGTACACACGACTCCCTGGCTGAAGCCAGCACGTTTATCGAGGTCATCGAGAAGCGACAGGGACTGAAAGTTGCCTGTCTGGAAGAGATTGCCTACAAGCGCGGATGGATCAATAAGGAGCAGCTCAAGAAACTGGCCCAGCCTATGATAAAGAACGGCTATGGACAGTATTTGCTCCAATTGGCACAGAATTAAATATCAATAACCTAGTATACATATAATATAATCGGTAAAAGAAATGGAAGAAAATAAAACCATTGAATCACCTTTAGAAAACGGACTACAAGAAGAAGAGTCTTCATTTGACATTAAGACTATCTTTACCCTGCTGGTATTAAACTGGCAATGGTTTTTGGTGTCACTCATCATCTTTATTGCCGGCGCATACCTCTACCTGCGCTATCAGCCTGCTGTATATGAAGTATCCGCAAAAATGCTGATTAAGGATGAGACAAACAACCGACGCAGCAACGGCCAGATGCTGGCCAACATGCAAGACCTCGGTTTCATCACCAACTCAGCAGGTATCGACAATGAGATTGAGATTCTGAAATCACGCATTCTGGCCCTTGAAGTCGTCAAGGACCTCCACCTTTATGTAGAATACCGCACTGAAGGCCGTATTACTAACCCATTGGTATATAAGAACCAGCCTATCAACGTGGACATGCCGACTGACGATTTGGATGATCTTGACAACACATTGAAGAGAGCATTCAGCTTCCGTCTTATCAAAGAAGGCAAGACCTACAAGGTTCAGGGACTCAAGGAAGCCAAATTCGAAGGCTCGTTCAAGTCACTGCCCGCCAGCGTTGAGACACCTTACGGTACACTGACCTTTACAGAGAACCTGGAGTTGGAGCAGTTAAGCAAACGCGCCAAGAGAGCCATGAAGGGAGAAGCAAAAGAGGCTGAAGAAAAGACCACATCCTGGATTGTCACCGTGAGATCACCCAAGAGCATGGCTGCTTCATACGCCAAGATCATCAACATTGCGCCTACCTCCAAGCAGACCTCTATAGCACAGTTGACCATCAGAGACCAAAGCGCAGAGCGTGCCCTGGACTACCTGAAGCACCTGGCTGTTGTCTATAACCGTCAGGCCAATGCCGACAAGAACGAGATTGCCTACAAGACTGAGGAATTCATCAATTCCCGTCTTGAGAAGATTTCCGAGGAGTTGGGTACTACGGAAAGCAAACTGGAGGTCTACAAGCGCAACAACAATCTGGTGCAGATGAGACTGGATGCTACGCAGACCATGACACAGGTTAACCAGTATTATGGCGAACTGTCAAAGGCTAATACACAGATTATGATTCTGGACGATCTGAGCAAGTATGTCCAGAACCCCAACAACAAATACCAGATCATCCCCTCTAATGTTGGTATGGAGGATGCGGCATCCAATGCGCTTATCTCACAGTACAACAAGACCGTATTAGACCGCAACCATCTGCTGGCTTCTGCATCAGGGATTTCGCCAAAGGTAGAGCCCTTGACTAAATTACTGGATGAACTGGGTGAGAGTATCAAGGAAGCCCTCCGACAGGCACGTCGCACAGCCGACATTGCTCGTCAGGGCGTCGAGAAGCAATACAACGAATACCAGACGAAGATTGTCAATGCACCTGAGCAGGAGCGTATCCTGACCGAGATTGGCCGTCAGCAGGATGTGATGTCAGGCCTTTACCTGATGTTGCTCCAGAAGCGTGAGGAGAATTCTATCTCACTGGCTGCTACTGCAGACAAAGGCCGCCTTATCGACGAACCCGCTTTCGGTGGCAAGGTAAGTCCTAAGGATGCCATCATTCTTCTTGTTGCAATCGTATTAGGCTTGGCCCTTCCTCTGCTCATCACCTACCTGTTGCAGTTCCTGCGCTATAAGATTGAAGGTCATGAGGACGTGATGCGCCTGACAGACATTCCCATCGTGGCCGACGTGGCTATTGCCAATGAGGATGCAAAGACAGCTGCAGGTATCGTGGTACACGAGAACAAGAACAACCAGACCGACGAGATATTCCGTAGCATGCGTACGAATATCCAGTTCCTGATGAAGGAGAACGACAAGGCTATCCTGTTCACCTCGTCAACCTCTGGTGAGGGTAAGACCTTCAACGCAGCCAACCTGGCCGTCAGTTTCGCACTGCTCGGAAAGAAGACCATTCTGCTTGGTCTCGATATCCGTAAGCCAGCCCTGGGCCGCCTGTTTGACATCAAGGACCGTACCATCGGTATCACCTCACTGCTTGTGAAGGACAAGATTGACGAAGAAGACCTGAAGTCACAGATCAGATCATCAGGCGTCAATGCCAACCTTGACCTGTTGCTGGCTGGTCCTACGCCTCCAAACCCCACAGAGTTGCTGGCACGCGACAACATGAGACAGATCATGGATATGCTCCGCAAACAGTACGACTATATCATCCTCGATACCGCACCTGTTGGTCTGGTAACCGATACCTTCCAGATTGGCCATTATGCAGACGTCACCGTATACGTTTGCCGTGCCGACTACACACCAAAGTCAAGCTTCGGCATGATCAACACCCTGAAGAAGGAAGAGAAGTTGCCTAACATGTGCCTTGTCATCAACGGTATCGACATGTCAAAGAAGAAGTACGGCTACTACTACGGCTATGGTAAGTATGGTAAGTACGGACGCTATGCATACGGTTATGGCTATGGCCGCTACGGACGCTACGGCTACGGCAGTTCATACGGAAGCTATGGCAACTATGGCAACTACAACGAGAGCCATTACGGCAACAAGGACGATAACTCTATCAAGAAATAAGTAAGAAGTAAATATGATTATTGCTGTTGATTTTGACGGTACCATCGTCGAGCACAGATATCCTGAGATTGGCAAGGAGATTCCCTTTGCCATTGACACACTGAAGATGCTCATCAAGGACCACCACAGAGTCATTCTGTGGTCGGTTCGCGAGGGCAAGCTATTGGAAGACGCTGTTAACTGGTGTAAGGAGCGTGGCGTGGAGTTCTACGCCGTCAATCGCGACTACCCTGAGGAAAGCACAGAAAACAACCAGCATTTCTCACGTAAGCTGAAGGCCGACGTATGGATTGACGACCGCAATCTTGGCGGTCTCCCCGACTGGGGCACCATCTATCGTATGATATCCAGACACAAGACGTGGAACGATATTATCGACGAGGAGGTAAGCCATTACAGGATGGACGCCTACGAAGACAGGCACTCCAAGAAAAAGAAGAGCTGGTGGCCGTTCTAAACGGCCTCAGCGGTTTCTCTACCGCTTAAGACAGACAAGCCAATACACTTAGGAATAAAAAAAATAACCGTCGGCAATGCCGGCGGTTATCTTTTTTCTTGCTTCAAATGCAATTTACTTCACCTTTGCAACGATAGCCTTGAAAGCCTCGGGGTTGTTCAGGGCGAGGTCAGCGAGCACCTTACGGTTGATCTCGATACCAGCCTTTGACAGAGCACCCATCAGCTTAGAATAGCTCATACCCTCCAGGCGAGCGGCAGCGTTGATACGCTGGATCCACAGTGCGCGGAAGTTGCGCTTCTTATTACGACGATCGCGATAAGCGTAGGTCAGACCCTTCTCCCAGGTGTTCTTCGCTACTGTCCAAACATTCTTGCGGGCACCGAAGTAACCGCGAGTAAGTTTCAGGATTCTCTTACGTTTTGCACGTGATGCAACGTGATTTACTGATCTTGGCATAGTTTCTTTACTTTAAATGTTAGACAATAGGGTTAATTAGCGGAGACACAACAGGTCACGAACCTGCTTCATGTTGGTCTGATCAACGATTGTTGAACCTACCAAGTTACGCTTCTGTTTCTTGGTCTTCTTAGTCAGAATGTGACTGTGGTAAGCGTGATGTCTCTTAACCTTACCTGTACCAGTGAATGAGAATCTCTTCTTAGCACCGGAATTTGTCTTTACTTTTGGCATTGTTTTTTAATTTTAAAATTGTTATTAATAATCGGCAGCTACGCATATACCGGGCGCGCCACCCTTTCTTTCTAATTGATAATTGACAATTGAGAATGGATAATTAATCCTCTGTCTCTGTCAACTTCTTCAGCGCATCAGCACTGATTTTTGCGTTGGCAAACAGGCCTCCGTTTGCAGGAGCCTCTGCGTCAATCTCTGCAGCCTGCTGTCTCTGAGCCTCTTTCAGCTCAGCCTCAGCATTCTCACGGTCGCGAGCCTGCTGACTCTTCTTGGCTACGCCGGCTTTCTTAGGAGCCAGATAGAGGAACATCTTCTTTCCTTCGAGGCTTGGCATTGACTCTACCTTACCTACTTCCTCCAGATCGTTGGCAAAACGCAGCAACAGCACCTCACCTTGCTCCTTGAACAGGATGCTTCGGCCGCGGAAGAATACGTATGCTCGTACCTTATTACCTTCCTCGAGGAATTCCCTGGCGTGCTTCAGCTTAAACTGATAGTCATGCTCATCGGTCTGAGGTCCGAAACGGATTTCCTTCACCTCCACCTTCACCTGCTTGGCTTTCATCTCCTTAGCACGCTTCTTCTGTTGGTAGAGGAACTTAGAATAGTCAATGAGACGACACACAGGAGGATTAGCATTGGGCGAAATCTCAACAAGGTCTACACCCTGCTGACGTGCCATATCAAGCGCTTCTCTAGTAGGCATCACCGTGGATCCGCTCTCGCCTACTATGCGGACCTCTCGTACACGAATCTGTTCGTTGACGCGGTATTGGTTCTGTTTTTTGTCAGGTTTCATTAAGCTATTTTAAGCAAATCGGCTGCAAAGGTACACAAATTCAGCGAATTAGCAAAATATTTTCCCTTCTTTTTTCATTTTTCTAGTCATTCTTCCTCCCAACGCAACACAGAACCATTCCTTCGAGCCGGATCCGGACCTGCGAAGTCCATGCTGTAAGGACTGCCTGTTGTAGGACTTTTTCCCAGATATTTATGATTCGTCAGCGACAGAAGCATGAAGTCATGATCCAGGTAATCCTGCCACAGGAACATCTCTGCCTCCTTCGGATCGGTAGTGAAACGCACATCGCCGGGCAGACCGTCGCCATAGACCTTCACATAACGTCCGTCAGCACACTGCAAGGCAACGCGACCCAGGTTACGGTCAATCACCTTAAACTTCGTCAAGTCGCTCTTATCGCCCGCATGGGTATCATACAGCATACCGTGTTTCAAGGCAATAGCCGGACGGTTGGTAGCCTTGTTGATGATACGGATGGTCTTACCATAGGGAATATTCTTTGAGCGGTCGGCCATAGGCTCTTCCACGGTGAAGTTATCAAACTCGGCATAGCCACCCCTCTGTCCATTCACATTGAAAGAGAACAGTGCATGACGAGAGCCCTGGAACGTGATCAGCTGATAGGTCAGCGGCATCATGCGACCCAGCGTCTTAAACTCCTTGCCATCAGTAGAATAGGCATACTGCATCTGGTTGTTGTCATAGTCGCCGATGCAGCGAAGCCATATCTTACCGTCACGAGGAATGGCAGGCAGGATAATGTCGGGGGCAGAGGGAGAGTCTGAGGCTGTCTGGTCGAAGGCACGCAGCATGAGAGGCTGCCCCTGCTGCTTCATGACACCAATCCATGAGCAGGGGATATTGATATTACCCAGACCGGCCACGTCGCCATCCTTCATGCCCTTCACATAAAGCTCTACGGTAGCGATGCTCTTAGGACCTATCACACGCTGTGTCAGTGTGTTACGTGCCCACATCAGCTGTTCTGCGGGCTGCGACTGAATACGCAGGCGGCCACCCTTCAGGCTCCACATCTTGTCATCGGGATTATGGTTCCACTGCCACACACGTCCCAACTGTTTTCCATTGAAGTTCTCATTCCTGTCATAGGGAGCACGGATAGGCTGAGCCTCCTCGCCGATACCATAACAACCCTCCACAGTATCTGGCTTATACCATGTACGGGGTGCACGCCCCAGATTACCCTTCAGACCAATCATTGGCCAGCCGTCTTCCCATGTTATCGGCATCAGGCATACCGTACGGCCGATAGAATGGAAGTCCTGCATCAGCAGTGCCCACCACGAACCGTTCTTGGCCTGCACGATACCACCCTGATGGGCATTATCACAACCCGTTGCATCAGGACTGGCAGGACTCACGCCAAACTTCGTCCCGTCCTCACCGATACGGTATTTCGTACCACGGGGCACCACAGTACGGCCTACGCCACTGTAGCCATAAGTCTCATCGGCACTGATCACACGCGTCTCGTACGGTCCCCAGATACTCTTAGAACGCGAGCAGAGCGTGCGCCCGTTGGGTGAATAGTCGGTAGATATCAGGTAATACATACCGTTGATCTTATACATGTGATGACCTTCACCCACGCCATTACCTTCAGGGATAATCACACGATCAGAACCCTCCACGGGACCACTCATGTCAGGCTTCAGTTCCGTGCAGTGCACCTCACCATACTTATGAATGGCATAAATCTTACCATCATCATCAAACAACACACTGAGGTCATAGATATTACCCTGCATATTATGGTGCGTCCAGGGGCCGCGGATATCCTTTGCCGTGTAGCACTGCAACCCCTTGCCATTGATATTGGAGAACACATAGAACTGTCCATTGGCATAGCGGATAGCAGGTGCCCAGATACCCTGACCGTAAATCTCCTGATGATTCTTCAGCGAGAACTTATCATCGGTGAAGTCAAAACGGTCAAAGCAGTAGCTCACGTTCTCCCAGTTCACCAAGTCCTTGGAGTGCAGGATAACCAGTCCCGGCACCGTATGCATCGTGGTACCTGCCAAGTAATAGTCATCACCCACACGGATGATATCCGGGTCAGAAAACTCATCATAAAACAAAGGATTCGTAAATGTGCCGTTGCCATTATCGGCTGTCCACGACTGTTGGGCATTCGCATTCAGAGCCATGCAAGCCATCAGGCAAACGCCCCATAATTTTGTCATTTTCATTCTCTTTTCGTTATTGATATAGTAATAATTCGTAATATTTGCGTGCAAAGTTACACTTTTTTTTCAAACAATCGGCAAAAAATTTTGCAGATTAAACAATTTCCCTTACTTTTGCAACGATATGGAGAAGCAGAAAGTCATTATCAGCGAGCAATTGGAACAGGTGCTCGCCACAGAAATAGCAGAATGTAAGGCAGACCGTATATTTATACTCACCGACGAGACCACCCATCGGCTTTGCCTGCCCGTGGTCCAGGATTACGAATGTATCAAGGGAGCCCAGGAAATCACGATTCCTGCCGGCGACACCAACAAGACCCTGGAGTCTGTGACCCATGTATGGAGCGAGCTCCAGCGTATGGGAGCCACCCGCCATTCACTGCTCATCAACCTGGGTGGTGGCATGGTAACCGACCTGGGTGCCTTTGCTGCCTCGACTTTCAAGCGCGGCATTTCCATTATCAATATCCCCACCACCCTGCTCTCCATGGTCGATGCCTCCGTAGGTGGCAAGACAGGCTTCAATTTCGGCGGACTGAAAAATGAGATTGGTGTATTCAATAATGCCAACTGCGTGATATTGGATACGGCATTCCTCAAGACCATGGACGAGGAGAATATCCTTTCCGGCTATGCCGAGATGCTGAAACACGGTCTCATCTCCACGGAGGAGCATTGGGCCGAACTGATGAATTTCGACATCGACAAGCCCGACCTCAGGGAGTTAGGCCTTCTGGTGGCAAAGAGTGTCAAGGTGAAAGAGCGTATCGTGATGGAAGACCCCACGGAAAAGGGCATCCGCAAAGCCCTGAACCTGGGCCATACTGTAGGCCATGCCTTCGAGTCACTGGCACTCCAGCGCCAGCCCGTCCTTCACGGTTATGCCGTAGCATGGGGCCTGGTATGCGAACTGTACCTGAGCGTGGCCAAGACCGGTTTCCCTGTAGAGAAGATGCGCCAGATGACCCGCTTCATCTTCGAGCACTACGGACGCATGCCTATCACCTGCGATGACTACCCCACCCTGTTGGAACTGATGACCCACGACAAGAAGAACACTGGTCGCGACATCAACTTCACGTTGCTGGGCGGCATCGGTGACATCCGCATCAATCAGACAGCCACAAAAGAAGAGATTGAAGAAGCCCTAGACTTCTACCGCGAAGGCTGCTAGGCGCTCCGCCTCCTTGCGTGCCGGCTTTCCCGTCTCCGTCATCGGCAAGGCGTCAATATGCGCGTAGCTACGTGGTTGCCAGAATTTAGGCAGCACCTGCTGACAGATTTCCCTGACACAATCCATATCCGTTGATTCGGTGAGCAATACCACTTGTTCACCGAATTTCCTGTCAGGCCGTTTCGTAATCATAAACGGCGCCGGCAGATGTGGCTTCAGCAATCGCTCCACCTCCTCTGTCTGTATCTTGATACCGCCCGAACATATCACGTTATCCTTGCGTCCCAGGATACGGAAGCCCTTGTCCGACAGCTCCACGATATCGTTGGTCACCAGCGGACCGTCGTGCACGGCAGGCGCATCAATCACCAGGCAGCCCTCATCCGTCTGCGACAGACTGACGCCCTCGAAAGGTGTGTACCAGTCGCTGGCCTCAGCACCGTTCAATCGTCTCAGTGCAATATGCGACAGCGTCTCCGTCATCCCGTACGTGCTCCATACGTGGTTGGGGAAACCTGCCAGTTCCCTGGCCAGCGCATCATCAATAGCACCACCACCGATAATCAGGTGTCTCACGGCCATCAGCCTCTCCCGCTCCTCAGGCACCTGCAACGTGTTATACACCTGCATCGGCACCATCGCCGCAAAATCCACGGGTTCCGTCACCGCACTCAGTGGATGGCCACTGGGCGCAACAGAGAGGAGTCTCAGCCCCCAGGTCTGCGCCCTCACCACCATCATCTTACCGGCGATATAGTCGAGCGACATACACAGCAGTGCCGTATCCCCCTGTTTCAGTCCCAGGAACTGACACGTGATACGAGCCGAAGCCTCCATACGTCGTTTCTCCACATACATCGGCTTTGGCTTACCCGTCGACCCACTGGTATGTACCAGCACCGTTGGGCTCCCGCTGTGCCATTCGGCTAAGAATTCTTCGAGATCCATAGTTTATCCCCACGTATTTCCAAAGGCATCGGTATATTATCCGTGAAGAGCTGACCAGTACCCAGCCCCTGCGGCATCTTGATATTCTCGCCATACACCTCACTGCAAAACTGCGCGATAGCGTTCAGACCGATGTTACTCTCCAGTGCCGACGTGATCCATGAGCCGATGCCCTCGTCCTTGGCTATCTCTATCCATTCCCTGCACCCCATCATACCGCCGTGAAGCGATGGCTTCAGGACAATATAGCGCGGTTTGATGATACGCAGCATCTGACGCTTCGCATCCGGGTCGCTGATACCTATCAGTTCCTCATCAAGGGCAATGGGCAGTGGCGACTCCCTGCAGAGCTCAGCCATCATTGCCCACTGCTTCTGCTTGATAGGCTGTTCGATGCTGTGGATGGCATATTGCGACAGCAGTTCCAGTTTATAGAGCGCCTCGTCAGGACGGAACCCGCCATTGGCATCCAGTCGCAGTTCCACCTCATGATACGAGAACCGCTCGCGGATACGCTTCACCAGATCCAGCTCCTGGTCAAAGTCAATGGCCCCCACTTTCAGTTTCACGCAACGGAAGCCCAGT
The DNA here is from genome assembly GCF_022024115.1 of Prevotella communis. Lineage (NCBI taxonomy): Bacteria > Pseudomonadati > Bacteroidota > Bacteroidia > Bacteroidales > Prevotellaceae > Prevotella > Prevotella communis. The sequence continues at coordinate 976,973 of NZ_CP091792.1, read as the reverse complement.
TTCAGCTTCTCCTCCATGCGCTGCAACATCTCCTCGTGGTTTCCCATCCACACCAGTCCGTTGATGGTGATACCTTGTTCACCGCGGGCAAAGGGTGTGTCGAATAGTATGCCTTTGCGATCAGCCTTCTTACTTCTTACGTCCATCATCGCCGTTTCCAGTCCGAAGAGCATCGATGGATAGTCGCGCATCTCCTCATAGGGTATCTCGCCCGTCTGCTCCACCTGGTCACAGAAGCCCCTCAGCACCTTATTATATACTGCAGGCTCCATGGCGTCGCAACTCAAATCGAGCAGCGGTGCACACTCACCGCGTCCGATGGTTCTTCCATCGGAAATAGACACCAACCATATCCGTCGCTCCGTATATACCCCGCGACTGGTTCCTGCCGGCTGCTTGAAATGGAGCACCCTCTCCTCAATATCTATTTTCATGGTATCTTAGGATATTTATCGAAATCAGGTTTACGTTTCTCCAGGAACGCTTTGCCGCCCTCCTGTGCCTCGTCCAGGAAGTAATACAGCATGGTGCAGTCGCCAGCCAACTGCTGGATACCGGCCTGTCCGTCCAGTTCTGCATTCAGTCCGGCCTTAATCATACGCAGGGCGATGGGCGAACGCTCCATCATCGTCTCGGCCCAACTAACGCACTCATCTTCAAGTTGTTCGATGGGTACCACCTTGTTCACCATGCCCATCTCCTCGGCCTCCTTGGCCGAATACTGACGACACATGAACCAAATTTCGCGCGCCTTCTTCTGACCCACGATACGTGCCAGGTAACTGCTTCCGAAGCCAGCATCAAACGAGCCCACCTTCGGACCCGTCTGTCCGAAGATAGCATTCTCCGACGCTATCGTCAGGTCGCACACCAGATGCAGCACATGACCACCACCGATGGCATAACCATTCACCATGGCGATTACAGGTTTGGGCAGTCTGCGAATCTGCATCTGCACATCCAGCACGCTCAGGCGGGGCACACCCTCATCATCGATATAGCCACCACGACCCTTCACATGCATATCGCCACCACTGCAGAACGCGTGCTTCACGTCGCCCAGCGTCTTTCCCTCGGGCACCTCACTCATCGCACCCGTGAGCAACACCACGCGGATGCGCTGCAGCTCCCTGCACTGTGCGAACGCCTGACTCAGTTCCAGCGTTGTCTTTGGTGTAAACGCATTACGATAGCGCGGACGGTTTATCGTAATCTTTGCAATGCCGTTATACTCTTCGAAGAGAATCTCCTCGAATTTCCTAATCTCTTTCCATTCTCTTTTTGCCATATCTCGTTTCGTTAGTTATTTGCATGCAAAGGTACGAATAAGCGAGCGAAATGCAAAAGGAATGCCAGCATTTCTTTTCATTTCCGAGCGCAAGTACTTTCTTGCGTCCCGTTGGTAGCAAGCGTCACCCGTTGGGATGCCGAGCGCGACGTCAGTCAAAGGTACGAATAAGCGAGCGAAATGCAAAAGGAAAACGAAAAAAAATACGGGTCACTTATTTTTTTTATTGTCTTGCGTTACAGTTGTTACAGATTACAGTTAAATCTCAACTACATACACCCCCAAAAATGGCAAAAAATGTAAATACTATTTACTATTATATATAATATATATATTATATATAATAGTATTTTCAATTTTGCCAAATTTATAGCTTTAAAAACTAACTGTAATCTGTAACACTGTAACGCGCTTAATCACAAAAAACATACGCTTAACCTTTTCTTGTTTTTTGACAAAGATTACTCTTCTATCTCATTTTTTATGAGTACCTTTGCATCGTCAATGAGGGATAAATATTGCGCCCTAACTAGCGAGAAAAATTTTCCTAGTGCACGAGGAAGTTTGGAAGCACGAAGGCACTCTAGAGCCCCGAAATTGACAAGGGTAAAAAGATTAAACATTAAAGATTAAACATTAAACATTCTTGGCGGAGCCAAGCGGCAAAGCCGAGCGAAACATGAAACATTAAAATTCTGTACCATGAAGAACAAGACATTTTGGAAATACGCAATTCAGATACAACTTATTTTTAAATCGACAACAAAAATTTGCGTAAATTACTCTTTTTCGTTATCTTTGCACCGAAATAACCAAAATACTATGCTTCAAATCCGCTGCAAGAACAACAACGTGACGAAGAGTTTCCCCGAAGGAACTTCCCTGCTCGACGTCTATCAGGAGTTTGCTGATGAAATTAAACTGCCCTACCCCGTGGTGTCGGCAAAAGTGAATAATGCCTCACAGGGACTGAAATTCCGTCTGTACCAGAATCGCGACGTGGAATTTCTGGATGCTCGCGAGGGTAGCGGGCATCGCGTGTATGTGCGCTCGCTGAGTTTTGTGCTCTACAAAGCCACGCAGGACGTGTTTCCCGCCTCGAAACTATTCATTGAGCACTCGCTCTGCAGGGGCTACTACTGCAACTTCAAGAAGAAGGACGGCAGTGTGCTGACCGACGAGGACGTGGTGCAGATCAAGCAGCGGATGCAGGAAATCATCGACATGGACATGCCCTTCCGTCGCACGGAGGCCACCACCGAGGAGGCTATCCGCGTGTTCCAGGATCGCGGGTTCTCAGACAAGGTAAAGCTGCTGGAGACGAGCGGACAGATCTATTCAGACTACTACACGCTGGGCGATACGGTGGATTACTACTACGGTCCGCTGGTGCCCTCGGCCGGATACCTGAAGGTGTGGGACCTGGAGCGATATGAGGAGGGACTGCTGCTGCGCGTGCCCGACTGGAACAACCCCAACCAGGTGGCAGAGAAGGTGGCGCAGCCCAAGACCTTCGGGATGTTTGCCGAGAAGACGCGCTGGGACATCATCATGCGCCTGAGCAATGCGGGCGACGTGAACAAGGCCATCATGCGCGGACATGCCTCTGAACTGATTCAGGTCAGTGAGGCACTGCAGGAGAAGAAGATAGTACAGATAGCCGAGGAGATAGAACGAAGGTTCCACCGCGAGAAAGACCCTGTAAAACTAGTGCTGATTACAGGTCCTTCGTCGTCAGGAAAGACCACGTTCTGCAAGCGTCTGAGCGTACAGCTGCTGGCCTGCGGACTGCGTCCTGTGTCGTTCTCGACCGACGATTATTTCGTGAACCGCGTGGATACACCAAAGTTACCCAATGGCGACTATGACTTCGACAACATCGAGACGGTGGAGTATTCGCTGCTGGAAGACCACCTGCTGCGACTGATGCAGGGCGAGCGCGTGGAGATACCGGAGTATAACTTCGTGACGGGTAAGCGCGAGTGGAACGGTAAGAAGCTGAAGCTGTCGAACGACACGGTGCTGATCATCGAGGGCATCCACGCCCTGAACCCGCTGCTCACGAAGAAGATTCCCGACGCGCTGAAATACAAGATCTATATCTCGGCCCTGACGAGCATCTCGCTGGATGACCACAACTGGATTCCGGTGCGCGACAACCGACTGCTGCGCCGCATCATACGCGACTACAACAAGGGGGCGTTCACGGCTCAGGAGACCATAGCACAGTGGAAGAACGTGTGCGAGGCGGAGGACAAATGGATATTCCCCTTCCAGGAGAGTGCCGACGTGATGTTTAACTCGGCACTGAACATTGAGTTTGCCGTGCTGCGCATCCATGCCGAGATTATCCTGGCGTCCGTACCCAAGAACTGTCCGGAGTATGCCGAGGCTCACCGCCTGATGAAATTCATCCACTTCTTCCTGCCCGTGAGCGACAAGGAAATACCACCCACAAGTATCATGCGAGAGTTCGTGGGTGGGTCAAGCTTCAAATACTAGACAACATGTATTCTAACAAGGAGAACGTTAATATACTGACGAGTTTACTGGTGGCTCACGGCATACATCATGCGGTGGTATGTCCAGGCAGCAGGAATGCGGCTATCGTACACAACCTGAACGAGTGCCCCGATATCCAGTGCTATCCTGTGACGGATGAGCGCTCGGCAGGCTTCTATGCGCTGGGCATGACGCAGGCATTAAAGGAGCCCGTGGTGGTATGCGTCACCAGTGGCACGGCACTGCTCAACCTGGCACCTGCCGTAGCAGAAGCCTACTATCAGCATCAGCCAGTAGTGGTCATCAGTGCCGACCGTCCGCAGCAGTGGATAGACCAGCTCGACGGTCAGACCCTGCCTCAGCCTGATGCCTTGGGACGCTTCGTCAAGAAAGCCGTATCGCTGCCAGAACCTCACGACGAGGACACCCGCTGGTACTGCAACCGACTGGTTAACGAGGCACTGATAGAGAAACATGCACCCGTACATATCAACGTGCCCATTACGGAACCTCTGTTCCGGTTTGACACGCCAGCACTCCCCCAGGAGCGTAAGATAGACTTCACCCCTGCCGATGCCACGAATATCACGCTGACACACGTCTGCAGGATGTTCCTGCAGGCCAAGCGTCCCATGCTGATTGCCGGTCAGCCGATGAACCCGCTGATGGACGAGGCCGTGATGCAGATAGGTGACAACGAGGAGTACGTGCCCGACTTCGTGGTTTACGCGGGCGGCTCTATCGTGAGCAAACGTCTGAAGCATTTCCTGCGTAAGGCAAAGGAGACATGGGTGGTGAACCGCGAGGGCGAGGTGACGGATACGTTTATGAACCTGACGCACGTCGTCCAGGCAGACCCTGAGGTGGTAGCCGACCTGATTCGTTTCAACCTGGAAGAGATGCCCCACCCCTTCGTACAGAAATGGGAGGCACTGCTGACACAGATTCGTCAGCAGACAGAGGCCACCGAACCACCATACTCACAGGCGGCCGTCGTGAAATACTTTGAGCAACAGCGGGGAGGCAATATCGTGCATTATGCCAACAGCATGGCTATCCGACTGGCAAATACCTACGCCAAGACACGCGTCTATTGTAACCGTGGCGTGAATGGCATCGAGGGCTCACTGTCAACAGCGGCAGGATTCTCTTGTGTCACGGACGACAAGGTGTTCTGTGTAATAGGCGACCTGAGTTTCTTCTATGACCAGAATGCGCTGTGGAATCAGAACCTGCGAGGCAATCTGCGCATACTCCTGATGAACAATGGCAAGGGTGTCATCTTCAACATGCTGCCAGGGTTGGAACAGAGTCCTGCACGCGACAAATACGTGGCTGCGGAGCATCACGCCAACGCAGAAGGTATCTGCCAGCAGAACGCTGTCACCTATCGTCAGGCAAAGGATATGCAACAGATGCAGGAGGGCATCGACTGGCTCACCGCAACAGAGAGCGAACGCCCATTGCTACTGGAGGTCTTTTTGTAGGACGCCCTACTGTGTCTTCAACACGCGGCGCATCGTTTCCATCTTTGCCTCTGTCTCCATCCATTCCTGTTCCTCGACGCTGTCCTTCAGCAGTCCACCGCCGGCATACAGACGATACTGTGTGTCAGTGACTTGCATGCAGCGCAGGGATACGTAGAGGTGAGTCTGAGGACTGATGACTGAGGGCTGAGGGCTGATGTCTGATGTCTGAGGGCTGAGGTTGAGAGGTCCCATGAAGCCACTATAGTAGAGGCGGGGTGTATGCTCGTTGCAGAGGATGAAGTCGTAGGCATCCTGCTTAGGCAGTCCGCAGACGGCGGGCGTAGGATGCAGCAGCTGGAGCACATCGCCCACACGCTCATTGTCAGATAAGGTGAAGGTGAAGTCGCTACGCAGATGCACCAGGTTGGCCGCACGCACGGTGCGCGGTCCCTCCTCATGGCTATCGTCGGCCACACGCTCCAGACAGTTCATCAAGTAGGTGGCCACATAGCGCTGCTCCTGGATATTCTTCGTGCTCCACGTCATGTGCTCGCCCTCGCCCAACAGGTCGTCGCCTTCCAGTTTCATGGTGCCGGCCAGCGCAATGGTGCGCCACTGGTTGCCGATTCCCTCCAGCAGGATCTCGGGCGTTGCCGTGAGCCACATGCCACTCTGGGGCGTACAGACCAGTGAGATAAACATACGGGGATACATCTCGCAAGCCCGCTGGAAAAGGGTCAGGGGCTGGGCATCCTCTTCGGCCTGCACCTCCGCACAACGGCTGAGCACCAGCTTACTGAAACGTCCGTCGGACAGTCCGGCAAAGAAGCGGCGGAAGTCATCGGCGTAAGTATCACGGTTAAGACTCGTCGTTTCCCCACTAGAGAGAGGTCGCCCCACGGCCTGCGAGAGGCCGGCGCCCACGAAGACACACTCACGATACGAGGGAAACGTCTGGACGACGTCCGGACGGATGAGCACCAGGGGACAGCTGGGACTGATGGAAAAAGGAGCCACCACGAAACCTGTCTGCCCGTTGAGCGCTGCGATAGAAGGCAGTTCCAGGGGTTCGCCCTCCTTCTGTGCCACAAGCGTCACCTGCCCTTCATAAGGCAATCTATACAGAGCGAATCCCGTCATTTCTGCTTCATCACATAGTTAGTGACACGGACATTGGAAATCAGGTCGCCTGCCGTGTCCTTGATATCTACATTCCATACGTGGAGCGTGGTGCCCTGATGCAACAGACGGGCATAAGCCGTCACGGTGTCGCCCTCGACGACAGCCTTCACATGACTGCCACTGACCTCGATGCCCACGCAGGCGCACCCGGGACAGAGGGCCGACGAGCCGACACCGGCCACATTCTCGGCCAGTGCCAGCGAAGCACCACCACTCAGAAAACCAAAAGGCTGACGATTACGCTCATCAACCTTCATGCGTGCCATACACGTATCGCCCTCGGGTGTGGAGATAAACTCCATCCCGAGGGCGGTACTTAGATTTGGCTTTGAATCAATAATAGCTTTTATCTTATCTACGTTCATTCAATATACATTATACGAACAGCGAATATTCCTTCACGTCCCAAGCCAAGGCACTGGCACCTAGCACATCACGCTCGCCCTGATCCAGGTTCGAGGACAACAGTTTGACCTTGCCTCTGACATTATGGAACACATGCTCTTCAAACGAATCATTTACTGCATCCAGCAACCAATGACCAGCGTGAGAGATGCCACCCGCCAGGATGATACCCTCCGGATTCAGGATAGAGGCATAGTTGGCCAGACCGATACCCAGCTGATGGCCTGCACGGCGGTACACCTCCTGTGCCAGCACATCGCCCTCGTCGGCAAAAGCCGTGATATCTGCCGGCGTCATATCCCTTCTGTCGCGCATCAACGACGGACGGGGGTCGCTGTCCAGGATTTCCTGGGCCGTCTGCAAGATGCCCTTAGCACCTACATAAGCCTCCAGACAGCCATGATTGCCGCATCCGCAGAGGCGTCCGTTGTGCTCTATGCAGGAGTGGCCGATCTCGCCGGCAAAACCCTCGGAGCCCAGATGCGCCTTACCCTTTGTGAAGATGCAGCTGCCTACACCATGGCCCAGATTGACCACGATGAAGTCCTTCATACCATGGGCACTGCCAAAGACATACTCGCCCAGGGCCCTTACATGGGCATCGTTGCCCAATGCCACTGCCAAGCCCAGACGGTCCTGCAGCATGGCAGCCAGAGGAATCTGTCCCTTCCAGGGCAGATTGGGGGCATTCTCAATGCATCCCGTCAGGAAATTGGCACTGGGAGAGCTGACTCCCACCGAACGGATACACTCATAGCCACCGTTGTTCTCTATCATTTCTACGACCTTCTCACTCAGGTAAGTGACGAAATCGTTGACATTGACAAAATCGGTCGTTGCAAAGGTATCCTTGGCAATAATGTTACCTCTGACATCGACAATAGCATAAACCGTTTCATCTATGCTCAGTCCTATTCCCACCACCCGGGTTTTAACTGTACGCTGTATCATAGTTATTGGTTTTTGATGCGACAAAAATAGTAAAAAAAAACATAAAGCCAAAGGATTATCTGATTTTTTTTGCACATATCCGAAGAATTTCATAATTTTGCCGAAGAAAAGAATGATATTTAATCCATAATATATACAATTTCATATGAAAAAGATTTTTTTTGTAGCCGTAGCTGCCCTGACTCTGGGTCTGGCTTCGTGCAGTGAAAATGCGAAAACTGACAACACCGATGCTACCATCGAGGAACTGAAAGCACAGATTGAAGCCGGCGACTCAGCAGGTGTGCAGAACGCTCTTGAGGGTGCTCAGGCAAAGATTGCCGAACTGGCAGCAAATGACCCTGAAGCCGCAAAGACCTATGTGGCTCAAGTTCAGGAGTTTGTTAACGCAAACAAGGAGCAGATCCTGGCTATCGTCGGCGAGGATGCCGCTGCCCAGACACTGGTAAGCACACTGGTTGACGCTCCTGCAGAGGCTGTTATCAACGTGCTGACAGCCGGTCAGAGCGTGGTGGATACCGCAGAAAACCTGAAGGACTCTGTGGAGCAGGCTATCAACAACAAAGCCGAGGAGGTGAAGCAGGGTGCCGAGGATGCCGTGAAGGAAGCCGTGGACGCACAGGTTGACGCTGCCAAGAAGCAGGCTGCCAGCAAGGTGAACGAGGCTACCCAGAAGGCTAACGAGAAGGTGAATGAGGCTGCCGAGAAGACCAACAAGGAGATGAAGGACGCAGCCAACAAGGCTCTGAAATCTATCGGTCTTTAACCGGTTTACTGAAAGAATCGGGGCATTCGTTGAACGAATTAACCCCGATTCATCTTTTTTAACTATCTTTGCACCATCAAAAACACACTGAAGATGAAAGGAAGTACAAAGAAGCATAAGAAAGAACTACTAGTTTACCTGGCACTATGGCTCATCTTGTTTGTTGCGCCCCTGCTAAACACGTACATCGGATATGCCCACTCCGAGGACAATATGACGTTTCCCTGGAACGACCTGTGGCATATCTGGAGACAGTATTTCATTCTGTTTGCGGCCTTCCTGATTCATAATTTCCTGTTGGCACCGCTCATTATTTACCGTCATAAGCGTGCGCTCTACTCTATCGGGCTCACCCTGTTGCTCTCGGCTTTTATCACCATATTATATATAGAAAAGCCCGACCTCAGGCACCGCCATCCGCGCATACATCAGGAAGACAGGTTCCCTCATAGGGACATGCCGCCAGAGATGCCTTTCATGGAAGGTGACATGCACAGGCCTCATCCGGACAAGCTGCAGGAGATGCGCGGTCCGAAGCCGCCTGTCATGTTCAGGGACCACGATATCGTGACTGTCATCATCCTGATACTGATGATTGGCATGAACCTAGGACTGAAGTATTATTTCCGTCATAAGCAGGACCGCGAACGATTGCGGAAGCTGGAGCGTCAGAACCTGGAACAGCAGTTGGAATACCTGAAGTATCAGATCAACCCGCACTTCCTGATGAACACGCTCAATAATATCCATGCCCTGGTGGACATTGACCCGGAGCAGGCCAAGGAGACCATCGTGGAACTGTCGAAGATTATGCGCTTCGTGCTGTATGAGGGGTCGAAGCAGAAGGTGCCCCTGCGTCAGGAGCTTATCTTCCTGGATAATTATATCCAACTGATGCGGATGCGTGTGGCCGACAAGAAGGTGGACATCACCGTAGACATTCCTCAGGCGATTCCCGACCGTGAGATTCCGCCGCTGATGATGATTACCTTCGTGGAGAATGCCTTCAAGCATGGCGTCAGCTATCAGCAGCATTCGTTCATCCATATCAATATCCAGATTATTGATAACCAGTTGCACTTTGTATGCAGCAACAGCAAGGTGCCGCAGGGGGAGGACCATCACGGAGGACTGGGCTTGCAGAATGCGAAGCGCCGTCTGGAACTGATCTATGGCCGCACCTATCACCTGGATATCAGGGATGAAGAGAATACCTATACCGTCAACTTAACATTACCGCTATGATAAAAGTTCTGGCTATCGATGACGAGCCCCTGGCTCTGCAGCAATTAGTGACATATATAAATAAGGTGCCATTCCTGGAACTGACAGGCCAGTGCCATAGTGCCCTGGAAGCTCAGAAACTGATGGAGGAGGAGATGGTGGATGCTATCTTCTGCGATATCAACATGCCCGACCTGAGCGGTATGGATTTCGTACGCCAGTTGGCTGCGCCCCCATTCATCGTCTTCACCACGGCCTACTCGGAATATGCCATTGAGGGCTATAAGGTGAATGCCGTGGACTATCTGCTGAAGCCTTTCGGCATGAACGATTTTCTGCGGGCAGCCCTGAAGGTGCAGGAGCAGTACAACCTGCGTCATCAAGCGACGCCGCAGAAGCAGAGCAGTCCGGTACAGGCCGACGGTACCATCTTCGTGAAGACCGACTATCGCGTGGTGCGCATTGCCATCAGCGATATCCGCTATATAGAGGGCATGAGTGAATACCTGAAGATTCACCTGGATGGGCAGAAACCCGTCATCACCCTGCTCAGTATGAAAAAGATGGAGGACTATCTGCCCCCCACCCTTTTCATGCGTATCCATCGCTCTTATATCGTCAACCTGCAGAAGATTCAGGAGGTCAACAAGAACCGCGTCATCCTGGATGCCGATACCTACCTGCCTATCGGTGACCTCTACAAAGACCGTTTCAACGAGTATCTGGAACAAAAGTTCCTGGGGAAATAACATTCCCCTACTCGTCCGTCATAGGCGTGAGTCGCATCTCTGCGATGCGAAGGATTCTGTTGAATTGTCCTCTTCTTATTTCTGCATTTGTTACATGCGTCAGAATTAGAAAGCTCAATCCTACCGCCTTCACAGAAAAATTATCTACTACAACTGATGTTGTCTCTGTAGCAGGAACAGTAAAGTCTCCTTTTGCATTTTCAGCAGGAAGAACAATTCGAGTTATCTCATTTCCCAAGACAGTACTAACGTTCAATTTCATTGGGAGACGGGCAACGTCACTCTCATCTTCTGTTTCAGGCGCAAAGTTTAACTGGAGCCTATAGCGAACACCTGGCACCACCTCATCGTTTCTATAAGTAACACTGTAATTCATGGTAAATATGACAGGCTCGAAGCGAACATATTTTCCGCCAGGAACGCCCCATTTCTCGTCAACATTCTCAATATAGTTAGGATTCGCAAGATTAACGGAATCTTTAATAGTACTATCAAAACCTCTTGTTATCTCCGCTACATCAAACGGATCTATCACGATTTCGCGATTGGCAATCCACGTATAGAACTCATCCGGAATGCGATTGAGGCGATAGCCTGTACCATCATCAAATTTCTCGGTGGTGATATCAGCAGAAAGGTCATAGTTCTTACCTTCGTCCGTAGCTCGCCACAGATTCCATAATGGTTCCCACTGCTTCCAGGTTGGAACAGCAATCGAATCTGGAAGATGGGCAGCAGCAAAAGCAGCCAGAGCCTCATCCGTAGCACAAGGATAGGGATAATATGCGAAATCGGCCATAATGCGAGGCACACGGAAGCTGCGCTCTTCGCCATAGAATACTACCGTCTGTTCCTCGCCGCCCACAAGAGCCTTACCCTCGGAAAAGGTACGATAATAATAGGTATGATCTATTTCCAAAGGGGTACGGATGAAGTTGGCGATGGTGTCATAAGACTCAAATCTCTGTTCGTCAATACTCATCAACATAGGGCTCTTTATCTTATTACCAATCCACATATAGTGAGTATGTTCGTTTGCCACAATAAAGAGAGAGCCACTACTATTCTTAAACCTTACATACTTACTTTCCGCATACTGTTTCTCCTGACAATTATCTAATGTCAGGCCTGGCGTCGTGCCAAAGAGGACCCCATGATTGGCTTTGAAATTAGACGGCACGTTGTCTTCCCAGAACAGGCCTACAACATACTCCCCATCAATCCGACATACCTGATTCACATTCCAATCGGCTACATAGTCATTCTCGTGTTTCGATGTATAATCAGGTGCGTATGTCTTCGCAGGAGCATAGTCAAAGAACTGGATAGAGGTGGCTCCTTTTGCACCATTCGTATAGCGTTTGGTTGTGCCATCCTTCATGTGCAAGATAGTGACATCCTGAGCCACGGCACCGGCAAAACAGCCCATGAAAGCGATTATAAGAAGTATTGTCCTTGTTTTCATCATTTGTTTCCTCCTTATATTTATTCTTCAGGAATCTCCTGATTATCATACACAAACTTAGGCACAAACTCAAAGTAGTCGAACATAGCGTCTGTCGTGTTATCAGAAACTTCTGTCAGGTTCACTATCCGCAAGTAATTGTCGCTCTTACCATCAGTCTTTATACGACAAAGAGGGTATCTCACAGAACTGGGATCATCTGCGATATTATATTTTTTTCCATAAGTACAATCACGAGGTCCCCTCATACATTTGGACTGTGCGGAAAGCTCATCAATCGTTGCTTTCGACATATGGAGTGAGTCCATCACAATCTCCCCATTCAAATAAATTCTGGCAACACTATTCACATTTTCCACATAGGTTCCCAATCTCACCTCCCATTCGCCAGCAGGCAACGGTGGCAACTTAATAGTCATATCATAATCACCAATAGCATATGCCGCATCACCCTGCCATTGCCAATAGTACATAAAGGAACTAGTGGCGACTAATCCAGGGCTATCTTTTGTTATGTCACCCTTGATATGCTCCATGCAATCCCACTTGTAAGCATGATTCCGAGCTATTCCGGTATTGTAATACTCGCCCATTGGGTCGAATGAATCGTAATAACCGCTTATCAAATCGACATTATTCATGATATCGGGTGAAAGGGTTTTGAAGTCCACACGCCACAACTCACTACCCAAAACCTCCTCACGCGCTGTCTTGTCGTAAGCCAGGATATCGTCAATATAGAAATAATAGCCATTGAAGCATTTGTGATCTAAGCCTTGCTCTCCATCAGCAATAATCTTCACACCACGTACCTGTTTACCATATTTATCAGGCCCATCCTGAATACCTCTGCGGTTAACATACAGGCCACTATTCTCACCCATTGGATAACTGCATTTCAGCGAAGCATGCGGCATCAAAGTGGCATACCAGGCAGACATATCCATCATTGTGGTATCCACCCAGAAGATATCCTGCTTCACACCATTATAAGATACCAGATGCTGATAAGGACTGCCATGTCCAAGAATATAATAAGGACAACCATGTCCTAGGACATGATAGGACACAAAACGGTTCAGCGAGTTACGTCGGTCTGTAGGATCACTAACAGAGACATCCTCTGGAAAAGCCTCATCATAGACTTGCTTAGCATAGGCCTTCAACTGTTCCAGATTATGGATACCTTTAGCTGCATACACGCTATCAGTCTCAACAAACGCATTGAACATCCTGAAGCGATATTCATTAAACCAAGCCTTTCTTCTAGGTGATGTATATTTTGAATCTGGTGCATATTTATATAAGCACAGTTCCTCATCACGATGGTAATTATCGTAATTCCAAACCTGAAGTGTGTCGGCCAGTCCCGTCAGTTGCAGGGCCTGACTGAATATTGTCGTCTTCGGATTATTGGCCAGGCAAGCAGGCAACAACAACTCCGAAAAACGGTCGTTCTCCTCATAGGTAATCTTATCGATATCGCTTGCCAATACAGGCAGTTCATCGTCCACAATGACAAATTGCGCTGAAGCCGTCGTGCTGAGCGCAAAGGCGAAAATAGAAAGTAGCACGTTTTTCATGGCTTCATCAGTTTAAAGGTAAAACGCTGGTTCACACTTATCAGATAGACACCACGCGGCTGACGGCTCAGGTCTATCGTTGCCTCACCCTCATGGCGACTGATGGCAGCATCCACGCTTTTGCCGTCAAGACAGCATACCATGATGCGGTCTGCCTGTTGCAATCCGCTGATGCCGACAACGCCCTTGCGAGTCAGGTCAAAGCGGATGCGGGACTCGTCACCCTTCACTTCGTCAATAACAGTCAGGTCCGACTTATCCACTTTCAGGTAGTCCACCTGATCACGCTCAAAGTCAAGCGTCTGTTCACTGACGTCAAGGCCGCGATAGGAAACGGTCATCACGCCTTTCTGATATTTGACCGTTGGATCCTGGGAAGGCAGGAAGAACTGCACCTTACTGCCGTCTTTCAGGAAGACAAACAAAGAAGACTTCTCTTCTGCCCTTACCCCTATTGCCATCAGGAACGACAGCAACAAAGAGAGAACTATTCTTGTTTTCATATCCATGATGTTTGAAAAACTATCTGTTTTAGGTTTATACTGTTCTATTTGGACGCAAATATAAACATCTTTTTCCAATAAAGCAAATAAATAACTATTTATTTGGCTATTTCAAAGGAAAAGCGTACTTTTGCACATCAAAAAAGTCTTACATCATAGATACTATGATCAGCAAAGAAACCCGCGAACAAATCATTGCACTTATCCGACAGGAAGTAGTGCCCGCTATCGGTTGTACAGAACCCATGTGTGTAGCCCTCTGTACAGCGAAAGCTACAGAGAAACTGGGACAGAAACCAGAGAAAATCGTTGCTAAGCTCAGTGCCAACATCCTGAAGAATGCGATGGGTGTAGGTATCCCCGGCACAGGGATGATAGGTCTGCCTATCGCCATCGCCCTGGGTGCCCTTATCGGCAAGAGCGACTATCAGTTGGAGGTATTGAAAGACCTGACGCCAGAGGCTCTGGAAGCCGGAAAACAGTATATCAACGAGAAGCGTATCTGCATCCAGATGAAGCAGGGCATCACGGAGAAACTCTACGTGGAGGTGACGTGCTCTGCAGGTGAGAAGAGTGAGACGGCCATCATTGCCGGCACACATACGCACTTCGTGGAAAGTGAAAAGGTTGTAGCGGAGAGTCAGGAAGGTGCTGACGCAGGAAACGCCCTCCCACTGAACTTCCGTCTGGTCTATGATTTTGCGACGACGGCTCCGCTGGACGAGATTCGTTTTATCCTGGAGACACGCGACTATAACATGAATGCGGCACGCGAGGCCATCAAGGGCAACTATGGACATAATCTGGGAAAGACCATCGACCGTCCGCTGGCGAAGGGTATCTTCGGACATACCATCTTCTCGCATATCATCTCACGTACGGCAGCAGCCTGCGATGCCCGTATGGGAGGCGCCATGATTCCCGTGATGTCCAACTCTGGTTCCGGCAACCAGGGCATCTGCGCCACCAATCCCGTTTGCGTCTATGCCAAGGAGAATGAGAACACGGAAGAAGAACTGATCCGTGCCCTCACCCTGAGTCATCTCACAGCTATCTATATCAAACAGTCACTGGGCACGCTCTCAGCGCTGTGCGGGTGCGTGGTTGCCTCTATCGGCAGCAGTGTGGGTATCACCTACCTGATGGGCGGCGACTATGAACGTTGCTGTCGCAGTGTGAAGAACATGATTGCCAACCTGACGGGTATGATCTGTGACGGCGCCAAACCCTCTTGTTCGCTGAAGATCACATCAGGAGTCAGCACCGCCATCCTCTCTGCCCTCCTGTCGATGGAAGGCAAATGCGTGACCAGTGAAGAAGGAATTGTGGATGACTGCGTAGACCGCAGCATCCACAATCTGACTGCCATTGGTGCCGATGGTATGGGTCCCACCGACGACCTGGTGCTTCGTATCATGACCACCAAGGGGTGCTCATAAATCCTATTTGATTTTTGGTTTCAACTCATCAGGCGAATCCTTCGTGAACATATCCACAGCGGGTGCCTGCTGGGTGAAGAAGTGACTGATGGTTTCCGGCGTCAACGTCAGCGATGGTTGGAAATCATCACTCTGCATATAGTCGAGGATTGCCTTGCGCATCTGTCGGGCCACGATGCGATGCTCCAAATCATTACTAATATCCATCGTGGTCATCAACAGGCGACCTTTCAACACACGTGCCTCTATAAGCATACCCAACTTACGAGATACGTGCCACGTGTCGATAGGCTGGATGGGCGACTGATAGTCTTTAGGCAGTTCCATCAGGTTCATCACCTGCGCCTTGTTCAGCAGTTCCCACCAGTTCAAGTTTGACCAATCGTCAGTGGGGAAGCCGTGTTTAAACAGTGGATGCTCTTTCTCAATATAGGCACCGGTGGTATGCGGCGGACGCATCTTAAACCACGACGTATTCCAGAATACAGGCAGGTATGACTGTTTTACATCACTGCCCAACGATACACGTCCGGCTGCAGTCAACAAGACCGTACCACCCTTTTTCAATACTTTCAGAGCATGGGCATCGAGCGTATCGGCCACATACAGTTTGGAGTTGTCATCCATCTCATTGTCACAAAGACCTGCCTTCTCCGGATAGACCCAGAAATCCCAATGATTCTTGATAATATTTCCCATCTTGGCATGAAGAGTCATCTTAGTAGGCTGTTTGATTGAGTCGAGCGGGAACTCCACCACCCCTAACTCACCATTCTTTCCTACCGGTATCTCGTGCGACAGGAAACGACCACCATGATAGACGCCCATCGTATCGTCGGTAATATAGTAGGCAGCCTTCACTTCCTTCAAATCAGCATAGAAGGCGTTATAAGCCTCAACGGGAACACGCAGCACCTCATGATTTGTATAGACGAATTTAGGGAAACGGGCCAACAGGACCAAAGGATAACAGAACTCACACCAGTCATTGGCGGTGGTATAGCCTTTCTCACGCCAATGCACATTCAGCGGCCCTACAAGAGCCGTACCCTGACCACTATAGTCGTTCAGCCCCAACAGTTGGAAGCCTGCATAATCCTTTGTACGCAGGTTGCGCTCTATCTCATACTTGTAGCAAAGTGTCTGCAACTTTCCACTGGCCATCAGGAATTTCTCTGCCATCTGCTCCATGCCGTTGTCACGCAGCATATCACGAAATATCTCAAAGTTGCGCGCCTTATAGACACCTGTGTACTGTGCTATTTCCTTAAAGTCAGGGAAAGCACACCACTGTCCCTGCTCGTGGGCAATGATGGGAGAATCATTAGGTGTCGTTCCTTTATAGTTTCGAGGATATTCTATACCACTGTAGTAGTCGTCATCGCTCGACGGGGCTTTTCTGTCCCAGTCCAACCCACGGGCACCACCCTTTACGTGATACTCCGAACCACCATCCCAAGCCCAGCCGCCACCTACCGAGGCGCCGCAATACACCTTGGTAGAGTCGTACTCATGCATCTGTTTCACCCAGTCGTTACAATAGGAGACCCAGTCGCCGGCAGGTTCGTTGCCCGCAGCCATCATCACAAACGAGGGGTGATGACCATATTCATCGACGATACGTTTTGACTCTTCCAGCAGATACTTGTCTATAGCCTGACCACGACGCAATTTCACACCATGATTAGGCCACGACGGACCCTCGGGCTGCAGGTAGATACCCACACGGTCGGCAGCAGCAAAAGCTGCCTCGGGGGGACAGTAGCTATGGAAGCGTACGTGGTTGAGACCATACTCCTTGCACTTCTTGAAGATACGCATCCACTCGTCCTCATCGGTTGGGGGAAAACCTGTCTCTGGAAAACAGCAGTTCTCCACCGTGCCACGCAGAAAGAGCGGACGGTTATTGATATAGAGCTGACGTCCCTCAGCCTTTATCTCGCGCAAGCCGAACTGTGTTTCATAGACCGTCTCACCAGCTTCTACCGTCAGGCGATACAGATTAGGATGGAACTCATCCCAGAATTTTACATCGCGTCCTAATCCAAATTTAAACTTGATGTTACTACCCTCTGCAATGACTGTAGAGCCGCGCACCATCTTACCCACCTTTCCGTCGTTCATGTACTTGATATTGGCCGACACGTTATAGTCGTTGATGGGGAAGAAGCGCAGGCCGTCCACATGATTCTCCAACTGTACCTCCACGGTGACGGCACCCTCCTTGATATGAGGGGTCACACGCACGCGCTTGATATTCAACTTCTTCCACTGTGCCTGCAGTTCAATGCGTCCGGTGATACCATTCCAGTTGCCCTGGGTCTGGTCTGTCACAGAGTGCGAGTCCTGTCCCACGCACACATTCTCAATTCCATTATACACACGGATAGCTATCTCGTTGCGCTCACCCTTTCTGATATATTTCGTCACATCATAGCGATGGGGTACGGAAAGCGACATCTGATGCCCCACCTCACGTCCGTTGACAAAGACCGTGGTCTCAATATGCGGGCGCTCCAGGAAGAGCGTGATACGCTGATCGCTCCATTCCTTGGGGATATACACATATTTCCTGTACCACACATTTCCCACATAGTGTTTCTCGGGTGTCAGGAAGAAGGGGAACTTCATCTGTCCCTTCCTTCTGTAGGGTTCCATATACGGGTTATAGAAATACGACGAGTCATAGAGCGAGCCCGTCCACTGCGTGTGGATATCCACCTCATGACCCTTGTCATTTGTGAGCAGCGAGCCAGGCAGCACCACGTAGTCATCGTAATGTGCGGAATCACCAAGGGCTAAGTCCCAGGGACCCTGCAAATCCATCACCATCTGAGCCTGCACACCTCCCATACCCAGCAGCATGGCGAGAGCAGAAAGAATCAGTCCTTTTCTCATTCAATCACCTGTCCTACTTGTTCTGCAATCTGCTGCATACCCTTCACGGATGGGTGTCCAGCCTTCTTAGCAATACCCTGCAATTCAATGCATTTCACACCATAGTGTTCACAGATAGTCTTTGACGACTCTGTCACATCAGCACTCAGTCCGTCGTTCAGCAGGAAATAGATAGCCGACTTGGCATAGTGCTCTTTCATCCAGCCCAGCATATAAGCCATGGCAGGACGGAACGACCACAGGTCCTCCTTGGTGATATTCTCATACTTGAACTCACCGATAGGGGAATGTGCCCAACTGTCGTTCGTGGCACCGAAAATCAGGATGACATCAGGGTTCTCGCCCAGGTTGTCCATACGTTTGGTAAACGAGCGGTCGCTATAGTCTTCCTTGTTATACCCCGTGTTACAGATGGTAGAACCACTATAGGAATTATTCATTCCCAGTTTCCACCCCTTCTGCCTGGCGAGCAGTGTCCACCAGGTCTGCTCCACGCTGTTCACATCAGTCAGGTTGGGATTGTTCTGCTTGAAATACCAGATGGCATTTCCCTCAGGGATAGCCCCTTCGAAAGTGGAATACGAGTCGCCCAACACAGCAACGGTCTTGGTCTGTGCGCCTACCGACAAGCAAATCATCAGTAGCAGCGCCGACAGTGAAATCAGTTTTTTCATATCCGTAAATATTTTACATGTTCATCAACGAGCGCAGGGTCTTTGCGCCAAAATGATTAATATCCTCACGCTCCACCTCCTTGAGATAGCGCTCTGCATGCGTCTTGTCGCCCAGGCCATAATAGCCCAGGGCAAGCATGTAGAGGCAATGGATGCGGTTTTGCTGGTCAAGGTCACCATCCCATATCAGCAGGTCGGGCAGCGACACAGCGAAATAGTCCATCGTGACGTGGTCGAAGAGGTGCTGCTTACCATAGTTCACCAGTTTATAGAACAGGCCGCGCGCCTTATCCTCCTGTCCCAGTTTGCGATAGCACAGGGCAGCATAGAATATCTTATCAGGCTTCGCATCATTATAATACATGGCAGCAGCCGGTTCGGTAGGACCTGCCGTACCCTTCTCGTAGCGTCCAAGGAAATAGAGGAAGTCATTGTCCTGTGCGCCATAGAGTTTACCTTCGCCAAGATGCGACGGGAACACCAGACACTCCTCCAACAACTTCGTAGCCTTCTCCTTTTCACCACGTACGAGCGCCTGTTTAGCGAGCTCTATTCTGCAAATCTGATACTGTCCGCTCACCTTACCTTCGCCACCTTCCCACGGATGGAACTGATGGGCATCGAGTTTCTTCATCGCCTCCTCATGGCGTCCCAGATGATTCAATAAGGTAATCTCCTCCAGTACAAGGTCATCGCGCTGAGCTATCAGCTGGGGATACTTTTGCAGGAAAGCCAGTCGCTCAGCATGAGGTTTCTGTATGCGCTTATAGAGCTGGTCCAACTCCATGAACACGCGGGCATCCGTCTCGTCCAAATGGAAGGCCTTCTCCATGTATGCCACCGCCTCGTCAGGCTTATGCTGCTTGTTGAAGCGGGCCAACGCCAGGTTACGCCATACGGTGGGGAACTCAGGATTGAGTTTTGCCGACAGTTCCCAGTTCTCTATGGCAAGGTCATACTGACGCTTGTCGTAGTAGAGGCATCCCAGATAGTAAGGCGCCTTGGCACCCTGTGGATTCTGCTGTTTTGCTCTTTCCAAGGCAACGACAGCCTCCAGTCGGTTGGGGAAACAATAGTCAGCAGGTTGTTTCTCCGCCTGCTCAAGGCTTCCCATATAATAATAGGTCATCGGACTCACGGCACCCTCTTCTTCCGCCATCTTCCAGATGGCCATAGCGTCATCATGCAGTCCGGCCTGTTCATAGTCCAATGCCAGTTCCTCGTAGTTCTCACAACTCTTACGCATCAGCATCTTCAGCGTATCGTCGCCTGTAAGCAGGAACTTCTCATAACGACAGCCGTAGTTAAAGTGATCCAGTGCAAGACTGTCCTCAATCCATGCCAGAGCCTCCTCCTGACGACCCAGCAGACGCAGCACTGCAGCCTTCAGCGCACGTGCCTTGTGATTGCAACTATTGAAGATGAGAGAACGGTTCAACTCGTCGAGCGCATCGTCGTAACGCTGCTGGGACACACTGATACAAGCGGCTTCGAAGTAACCTGCGTCTGCCCACGCCTTATTCCAGGTAGACTTCCAGAACAGGCCATAGGCCTCGTCTGCCCTACCCTGGTATTTCAATGTCAGGGCGAGGTTGAAAAGAGCCTCACCATCATAGGGATTCGGATTACGTTTCTGCCAGATCTTCACAGCCCTGCGCAGACAGGTCTCTGCCTTGTCAAAACGACCGCGACGCAGATACCATAGTCCCGTCTGGTTCAGGCAACGCACATCATTGGGGTCCCTGCGCAGTGCCTCCTCATAATAGTCGAGGGCACTCCATGTGGCATGACGGTATTGCTCCAGGTGCAGACCTGTGAGATAAAGCTGGTCGTTGGTCTTTGTGTCCTGTGGCGACAGGGCAGCTTCCGCAGCATCGGGAATAGGACGGATATCATCGGGTTCTGCCTGCCAGAGCAGGTTATTGACAGAGAGCTGCAAATCCTGCAGCAACACATCGGGACATGCCACCGTCTGCTCAAAGACCGTCTCTGGTGACAGCGTCAACGTTTGGTCAAAATAGACCTCTCCGCTCTTCTTCCTCACAAGAACATGGGCCGTCTGTTCAGATGTGGCCAGCACCTTGAAACTGACGCCGCCCTCGGTCTTCTCGATATTCAGGACGAAATCCTTGTTGGCCTGCTTCACGATACCAATCTCACGATAAGGCATGAAATACTGTGTGAACTGTTTCTCCTCATAAGGCATCAGCCAAGTAAAGTCGGGCTGGTTCTCCGTATAAACGCCAGCCATCAGCTCGATGTAGGGACGGAAACCTTTGTCCTCATACATGTCTGTAAGATTCCGATCCCACGCTCTTCCAAAGTCACCATTACCCCATGTCCACTGTTTCTTGCCTGGCGAGAAATGATGACTAGCCACATGGAGCATACCGCCCTTGGTATCGTTCTCATAGCCACCCTCGAAATCATATTTTGAGTTGACTGCCATATAACTCGTAGGCACGGGGATATTCTTATAGTTCGAGATGTCCACACCTGCCGAGTAATCCATCTTGTAATAGGTACCCGTAGCGATGGGGAAACTCGACACAGCACGCTTTCCGTGGTCAAACACCGCGTTGACATCGGGTGGGAAGACGCTCTGGTAGGCATCATTCACCTCCACGGCAGGGTTTGCCCACCAGAGGAAGGTCTGAGGCAATGACGTACGATTGCTGACGCGTCCCTGTATCTCCAGATAGGCGCAACCGGGACGGAGTGTGAAACCTGCCATACCTTTTTGGTGGAACATACGCTCCATCTCGTTCACCCATACCGTCACACTGCCATCTTCATTCTCCACGATGTCGCAGTCCACAGGCAGATAGGTTGACGGACGGTGGTGCTGAGGCCAGTTGAACTCGATACCACCACTGATCCAGGGACCTGTCAGTCCAACGAGGGCTGGTTTGATAACATGATTATAATACACAAAGTGGCGCTGTTTTATCTTGTCGTACGCCATCTGGATACGTCCACCCAGTTCGGGCATCACCATCACTTTGATATACTCATTCTCCAGGAACACCACCTTCCACTCGTGTGGTGTGGGCTCATTGGCTATCGACTCGATGACAGGATACGGATAAACCACGCCACTGGAACCCTGATAGACTCTTTTTTCCAGGAATATCGGGTTCTTCTCGGCCTTCCCTATTTCATAGGTAGGAATAGTAACAATTTCTCTCCAAGCTTTTATCATACTAATTCTTTTTCTAATTGTTCTAAAGTCTTTCCTTTCGTCTCAGGACAGTGTCGCCACAGGAAGATAAAGGCGCACACACAGATGGCGCTATAGATCCAGAAAGTGCCACTGGAACCTAGGGCGGCGTTCATCGACGGGAACGAGAACGTCAAGGTGCAACAGCCCACCCACAGGGCGAAGGTACACACGGCCATAGCCACGCCACGAATCTGATTGGGAAAGATTTCTGCCAGCAGCGTCCACGTGACAGGTCCTAATGTCATGGCATATACAGAGATAGCCGTCACTACGAGTACCACCATCATCACGCCTTTCACCTCCAGGAAATAGCAGGTTCCCAATGTCAGATAGATAAGTCCCAGTCCGCCTGCGCCAATCAGCATCAGCGTGCGACGTCCCCATTTCTCGATGGTATACAGGGCTACAAAGGTGAATACCACGTTGGCAATGCCTGTGATAACGATATCGATAAACATGCCATCGACATCATAGCCGGCTCCCACAAATATTTCCTGGGCATAATTGAAAATCACATTCGTGCCGCACCACTGTTGGAACACGGCGATGACGAGGCCTAGCAACAACACCTTACTATATTTGCTCTCCATGAGTTCCTTCAGTCCAGCCTTCTGTCCTGTATGCTGCGACATTGTCGCAGCCTTCATCTGTTGATACACAGGACTCTCCGGTATAAAGAAACTCATCACCAGAAACAAAGCTGCGGGCACGGTCTCGGCCCAGAACATCCAGCGCCAGCCCCACTCCAAATTCCATGCTGCGTTCTCAACTATAGAGGTATCGCGGGCCAACAGCATATTGACGATCTGCGCACCAAGGATACCAAGGACAATGGTCATCTGGTTCAGACTCACCATGCGTCCACGGATATGCGCCGGACTCACTTCGGCAATATACATGGGCGACAAGGCCGAAGCCACGCCAATACCCACGCCACCAATGAAGCGCGCTATATTAAACAAGGTGAAATCATCAAAAAGACCTGTGCCTATAGCAGAGACCGTGAACAGTACGGCTGCTGTGGTCAACAGTGGTTTGCGTCCGTACCTGTCGGCCAGAGCACCGGCTACCATGGCACCTATCAGACAGCCTACCAGGGCCGTTGACATCGCAACGCCTTGTAGCCACGTATTACCTGCTATTCCGAAAAATGATTCATAGAAAGGTTTTGCACCGCCTATCACTACCCAGTCATAGCCAAAGAGCAGGCCGCCCATAGCCGACACAGAGCAGATGAAATAAACAAATGCCTTGTTGTTATTTAGCATATCCTGTATGGTTTTTAGTTTACAAGGTGCAAAGATAATAATTCTTTTCTAAAACCCCGAAACTAACATCAACATTTATCAAAAATCACATTTAATAATCGGATTACTAGCATACCAAAACAAAAAAAGGCTCCCGGAATTTCTTCGAGAGCCTTATGATAATAAGAGACAGGGTTCTGAAAAATCAGATACTCAGTTCCAGTTCCACAGGACAGTGATCGGAGCCCAGGATATCCGTATGTATCTTGGCATCGACGATTTGCGGCTGCAAACGGTTGGAAGCCACGAAATAGTCGATACGCCAGCCGGCATTCTTCTGACGGGCCTGGAAACGGTACGACCACCATGAGTAGGTAACCTGTTCCGGATACTTCCAACGGAAGGTATCGGTGAAACCAGAGGCCAGCAGGGTGCTGAACTTCTCACGTTCCTGATCCGTGAAACCGGCATTCATACGGTTGGTCTTCGGATTCTTCAGGTCTATCTCCTCGTGAGCCACATTCAGGTCGCCACAAAGGATTACTGGTTTCTGCTCATCCAAGCGCATCAGGTAAGCACGGAAATCATCCTCCCACTGCATGCGGTAGTCCAGACGCTTCAAGCCATCCTGTGAGTTGGGCGTATAGCAGCACACCAGGAAGAACTTTTCCATCTCGAGTGTGATGACACGTCCTTCGTGATCGTGCTCATCGATACCAATACCATACGTCACATTGAGTGGTTGATGCCTGGTGAAGATAGCCGTTCCACTATACCCTTTCTTCTCGGCAGAGTTCCAGTATGACTCGTACCCATCAAAATGCAGGTCCAGTTGTCCAGGCTGCATCTTCGTCTCCTGCAGGCAGAAGAAATCAGCATCCAGCGCACGGAAAGCATCGCTGAAGCCCTTACCCTCGCAAGCGCGAAGACCGTTTACATTCCAAGATATCAGTTTCATGATAAAGAAAGTTGGGTTAGAAATAGATACCGAAGCTGAACTGATTCATCTTTGGACCATAGCCATCACGGAAGAATTTCATGGGGCAGTACCTGCAATAGATGGCGACATCGCCAGGTGTATGCACCATCAGCAGACCGTCAACGGTAACAGGACGCTGGTGGATAGAACCAGTCTCCACTTCATAGTCCTCGTCCTGGTAGGTAAACTCACGGGTTACATGAGCACCGGTATTGAAATTTACGATAGCACCCAAGGTAACACCCCAGTCCAACTCCTTATCGAAATAATGGGTATAGGTAACAGGTACCTGAAGACTGAATTCAGAAAGCGAGGTACGACGATCAGACTGAAGTGCCTGATAATCCGTAAGGCCCATCACGCCCGTGGTGAGGTCCTTTTCCCAGTATGTGGCATTGTCCATGCGATAATAGCGCCAGTCAATACCAAAGCCAATGCCCCATACATTCTTTTTTCCACAAGGCATCCACTCACCCAGCAGACCAAAGCCAAGGTCAAAAGAAGGCCACAGGTTGAACTTATATTCCGAGGGAGCTCCAAGCATGGTGTTGAAACCAAGGTACATATATGGATCAACATCCCACTTCTGGCTCTTCGACTTAATCATGACGTGCTTGTCCTTCCAGAAGTCATCGTCAGAATCCAGGTTCACCACATCAGCGACCTTTTCGATAACCACAGTATCGTTCGATAACTCAGCGGCATTAACAGCCATAGCGGGACACATCAAAAGAAGTGCAGCAAAAATAATCTGTTTCATTTTCATTGTGTTTAGGTTAAAAGAAAGCAGGTGCAACCCAAAGGTCACACCTGCCAACTATGTGTAATTAATTAGAATTTAGCCATTTTGATAGCAACCACAGCACATTCATCACCCTTGTTACCGAACTTGCCTCCTGCACGGTCCTTAGCCTGCTGCAGGTCGTTAGTGGTAAGCAGTCCGTAGATGACGGGAATATTGCTTGTTGCATTCAGGCGTGCGATACCTGCTGTGACACCTTCGCAGATATAATCGAAGTGAGGTGTCTCGCCACGAATCACACTTCCAAGGACGATGACGGCATCGTAGCCATCATTGAGAGTCATCTGGTGAGCACCGTAAATCAGTTCGAATGAACCTGGAACGGTCTTCACGTGGATATTCTCAGTCAGTGCGCCGTGCTTTTCGAGCGTAGCCACGCAACCTTCAAGCAGGGCTCCTGTAATCTCAGGGTTCCACTCAGCCACCACAATGCCGAAAATCATGTTCGAAGCATCGGGCACGGCGTTGAGGTCGTAGTCGCTCAGATTATGTAATGCGGTAGCCATTATTTTACGCGCTCAATATAAGCATCGATTTTACCATACTCCATAGAGTTCAGGTACTTAGCCTTGATCTGCTCGTAGAGCTTCAAGGCATCTTCCTTCTTACCCTGGCTCTCCAGAATCTCACCAGCCTTAATCAGGAACTGAGGAGAGAGAGTGTTGTTGTCAGCCTTGTCGGCAGCCTTCTTGAACAGCTCAACAGCCTCATCGAGCTCACCCAGAGAAGCCTTTACATCAGCCAGGGCACCAACAGCAGCAGGTGAAACCATGGCATCGTCAGCAGCATCGTAGTTCTCGAGATAAGAAGCAGCCTCCTGCATATTGCCCAGATGAGCATAGCAAAGACCAGCGTAGAGGTTAGCCAGATTACCTACCTTGCCACCCTCTTCTGCCAGAGCAACGAAACCCTCGTTAGCGCCATCGCCATTCAGAGCCTTCTGGAACATCACGGTATCGCCCTGAGCAATAGCATTGCTGAAATACTCCTGAGCCTTTGACATCTCTGTGCTGGCATTCTTGAACTGGTCAGCAGAATAGCTCTTATAGAAGAAGCCTGCGCTTACCAATACGATCAAAGCTACCACAGCGATGATAATCACATTTTTGTACTTGAGGATCAAAGCCTCATTCTGACTGTGCTCGTTTGCAGCAGGAGCACCATTTGAAAAATTTGTATCTGCCATTATAATATTTATTTTTAGATTCGCTATAAATTGCGGGCGCAAAATTACAGAAAAAGTTGCACATAATGAAATTTATTGCCGACTTTTTTGTTTTTAAGCCTTAAAAGCAGTAATTTTGCAGCAAAATTAGAATCCAAGGGATGATATTAGAGCACCTTTCAATCATCAATTATAAGAATATTCAGGAGGCAACACTCGAACTGTCGCCCAATATCAACTGCTTCATTGGTCACAACGGAGCGGGCAAGACAAACGTGCTGGATGCCGTGTATTTCCTGTCGTTCTGTCATTCGGCACAGACCACACAGGACTCTCTCGTGATACGTCACGACCAGGATTTCTTCATGCTGGAAGGGGAATATCAGACCTCAGACCTCCGCTCGAGCTCCGCTCGCTTGCTACCGGAGGGACGCAAGAATCCTCAAAACTCAACCTTCACCATCCACTGTGGCATGAAGCGAGGTACGAAGAAGGTGTTCAGACGCGACAAGAAGGCCTACCAACGTCTTTCTGAGCACATCGGACTGATACCTATCGTACTCATATCACCTGCAGATATCCAGTTGATTGAGGGGAGCAGTGAGGAACGACGCCGACTGATGGATGTCGTCATCTCACAGTTGGACCATCCCTATCTGGAATCCCTGAACCGTTACAACAAAGCATTGCAGCAGCGTAACGCGATGTTGAAGATAGAAGACCGCGAGCCAGACCCGGAACTCCTGTCGCTATGGGAAGAACAGATGGCACGCGAGGGTGAGATAATCTATCAGAAACGTGCGGACTTCGTAGAACAGCTGATACCATTGTTTCAACAGTTCTATGAGACCATATCCGGTGGACACGAACAGGTGTCACTGAAATACACATCACATTGTCAGCGCGGTCCCTTGCTGGAGGTGATTCAGCGCGACCGCTTCAAGGACAGAGCCGTGGGCTATTCCCTGCACGGCATTCACCGTGACGACCTTGAGATTATGCTCGACGGACATCCCATGCGCCGTGAAGGCAGTCAGGGCCAGCAGAAGACGTTCGTGATTGCCCTGAAACTGGCACAGTTTGAGTTCCTGAAACGCACCAATGCACAGACCACGCCCCTACTCCTGCTTGATGACATCTTCGACAAGCTGGATGCACAGCGTGTAGAACAGATTATCCAGCTGGTGGCCAGCGACCAGTTCGGTCAGATATTCATTACCGACACCAATCGTGACCATATAGACCAAATCCTGTCGAAGAGCAGTTTTGACTATAAGCTCTACGAAGTAAACGACGGAGAGATACATGTTTAAGCGACGCGAGAAAGCCCTCAAGGACCTGATACTCCAGAATCTGAGGATGCAAGGTCTGGAGACGCCTCTGCTACAGAAGCGCCTGATTGAGGCGTGGCCTGTTGTGGCAGGAGAAGCCATAGCGCGCTACACCACCGATGTGAACATCTACAACCAGACGCTCTACGTCAAGCTGCGCATACCGGCCCTGCGTGCCGACCTGAGCATGCGCCGTCAGGAATATGTAAACCGATTAAACGAGTATGTCGGCAATCAAGTGATTACCGACATACGATTCTGTTAGGCCCTTGCCACTACCACGGATGATTTGTGGACGGCGCGATAGTCAAAACTCATAGCAACTTTCTTCGCTTTCGAACCTTTCAAGTCAGGTGCCTTTGGGAAAGCCTCACCTGCCTCAAAGACGCGTAACGCCTCACGGATAGCAGGGTCGTCCTCGTTGAGATACTGCAACCACGACTGTTCATCGAGGATGTTGTATATCACACGACTGTAGATATACTGTTCCAACAGGCGGCGCGACCTCTGAATCATCAGGTTACGACGCTTCAGACCGTGTTTCTCAGCATACTGTGCAAACTGCTCTACAAGATTCTGCCTCTTGATATACTTCAGTAGTGATGCCTCACTGTCATATTCCTTCAGCACAGCACGATGCTGGTCGGTATAGTCATAGCCAAACTGCAGGATAAGTCCCGACATAGAAGCCTCTTTGTAATAGGAAGTGAAGTCGCTGGTATCCTCTGGCACAAAGATATCAGGCGTGATACCACCACCGCCATAGACCACACGACCATTATTGGTGTGATACTCGGGACCTTCGTGCTTGATGCTGTCCTGCGAGAAGAACTCACCATGCTGATAGCGCAGCATCAGGTCTTCCTCGTAGTTCTTATCCATACCATTGGTATAAGGTTTCTGGATACAACGACCTGAAGGCGTATAATAACGGGCAATGGTGAGACGCATCATCGAACCATCACCGAACTCCACAGGTTTCTGCACCAATCCCTTACCAAACGAACGGCGTCCGATGACCGTACCACGGTCATTGTCCTGAATAGCACCCGCCAGGATCTCACTGGCAGAAGCCGAGCCCTCGTCAATCAGGATGACCAATGGCATCTGCTTGTAACTGCCACGTCCGTCACTGCGATACTCCTCACGGGGAGAACGGCGTCCCTCGGTATAGACAATCAGTTTATTCTTGGGCAGGAACTCATTAGCAATCTGAACAGCCGACTGCAGATAGCCGCCCGTATTGCCACGCAGGTCGATGGTGAGCTGTTGAAAGCCATCCATCGTCAACTGTGCCAGCGCCACCAAGAGTTCGTTATAGGTATTCTCGCCAAAATTCTTAATTTTCACATAACCCGTATTGTCATCAAGCATATAAGCCGCTGTGACACTCCTCATAGGAATCTCGCCACGCGTCACGGTGATATAACGTAAATCCTTCTCGCCATAGCGCAGGATACCCAGTTTCACCTTGGTATCCTTTGGTCCCTTGAGACGGTGCATGGCCTCATCATTGGTAAGCGACTTGCCAGTAAACACCGAGTCGTCTACCGTCACGATCTTATCGCCCGCCAACACGCCAGCCTGTTCTGCAGGTCCGTCGCTGATGACATTCTGCACACGCAGGGTGTCATTGCGGATTGTAAACTCAATACCTACGCCAGAGAAAGAGCCACGCAGGTCATCGTTGGCAATCTGCACATCCTTAGCAGAGAAATAGGTGGAATGCGGATCCAGTTCCGCCAATATCTGAGGCACAGCCTGCTCTACGAGGTCAGCCATATCGATAGTATCCACATACTGGTCATCAATAATGTAAAGCAGATTATTCAGTTTGTTACTGCCAGAATTGATGATACTCAGACGGTTGCCTGAGAAATGATTAGCATAGAATGTGCCGATGGCGATACCAATCACCACAGCCAGAGCCAACCAAAGGGGCGAAAATCTATTTTTTGTATTCATCGATTAATCCTTAAAACTCAAACCTCAAATTTCAAACATCAAACATCAAACCTCCATATACACCACTTCAATACCTGCACGCTCCAGGAGTTCGATACCATCCGTAAGACGGTATTTCTCGCCATAGACCACACGTTTGATGCCCGCCTGGATAATCAGTTTGGCACATTCTATACAAGGCGAGGCCGTGATATAGATGGTTGAGCCATCACTATTGTTATTAGAGCGTGCCAGTTTGGTAATGGCGTTAGCCTCTGCATGGAGGACATAAGGCTTCGAGATATTGTTCTCGTCCTCACATACATTCTCAAACCCTGTAGGCGTACCGTTATAGCCGTCGCTGATAATCATCTTGTCCTTGACCACCAGCGCACCGACCTGACGGCGCTTGCAATACGAGTTCTCTGCCCAGATACGCGCCATACGCAGATAGCGCGAATCCAGCTTACTTTGTTTGTCGTTTGATTCCATTTCTCTTCAGTAATGCATCAATTGTTGGTTCACCTCCCCTGAATCGCTTGTAAAGCGTCATAGGATTCTCCGTACCTCCCTTAGAAAGTATCTCGTCACGGAAGCGCTGGGCCGTCTGCTGATTGAAGATACCTTCCTTCTTGAATACAGAGAAAGCATCAGCATCAAGTACCTCAGCCCACTTATAACTATAGTAACCGGCAGCATAGCCACCAGCCATGATATGCGAGAACTGTACCGTCATGCAGGTATCCATACGCTGCTTACCGATGATGGCCTTTTTCCACGCTTTCTTCTCGAATGGGATAATATCATCAGTAAAGGCACCCTTCTTCGTATAATAAGCCATATCCAGCAGGCCGAACGACACCTGACGCAAGCAGGCCGATGCTGCCATATAGTTACGGCTCTTCACGATACGGCGAATCAGTTCATCAGGCAAAGGCTCACCCGTTTCGTAATGGAAGGCGAAGGTGCGCAGGAACTCCTTTTCTACAGCGAAATTCTCCATGAACTGAGAAGGCAGTTCTACGAAGTCCCACCATACATTAGTTCCACTGAGACTCTCGAAGCGGGTGTTGGCAAACATGCCATGCAACGAGTGACCGAACTCATGCAGGAAAGTCTCCACCTCGCCCAACGTCAGCAGAGCAGGCTTTTCCTTTGTTGGCTTCGTGAAATTCATCACCACAGAGACATGAGGACGCACATTCTCACCCTTCTTGTCAATAAACTGTCCCTGATACTGGGTCATCCATGCCCCACCCTGCTTACCTTTACGCGGATGGAAGTCGGCATAGAACACTGCCAGGAAAGAACCGTCCTTGTCAAATACCTCATAGGCTTTCACATCAGGATGATACACAGGGATATCCTTGTTCTCCCTGAAGCTGATGCCATAGAGTTTATTAGCCAGTCCGAAGACACCGTCAATCACCTTGTCCAACTGGAAATAAGGACGCAGCATCTCGGCATCCAGATTATATTTCTTCAGCTGCAGCTTATGAGAATAGAAAGAGGTATCCCAAGGTTCCAGTTCGAAATCCACCTTGGCAGATTTCTTCAGTTCCTCCCTCTCCTTTTCTGCCGTAGGCTTATAGGCATCGATAAGGTCGTTCAGCAGTTTATAGACACTCTTCACGTTGCCAGCCATACGATTCTTCAGCACATAGTCGGCATAAGTCCTGAAACCCAGCAACTGCGCTATCTCACGACGCAGGTTGACGATGCGCTTGCAGATTTCCAGGTTGTTATTCTCGTTATCGTGGATACACTCTGTATTCTTCGCCATATACAACTGCTGACGCAGATCGCGCTGTGTGCTATAGGTCATGAACGGCGAATAGGAAGGGAAGTCGAGCGTAAAGATCCAACCCTCCTTCTCCTGTTGGCGAGCCTCTTCTGCTGCAGCATCAATAGCCGTCTGAGGCAGGCCGTCGAGCTGTTTCTCGTCCGTGATATGCAGTGTATAGGCCTTATTCTCCTTCAAGAGATTCTGCGAGAACTGGAGAGACAGCATACTTGCCTCTTCCGTGAGCTGGCGCAGTTTGTCCTTTCCCTCCTTATCGAGCAGTGCACCACTACGCACAAAACCATCGTAGCAGTTGTCGAGCAGCATTTTCTCCTCGGGTGTCAGTTTGCGATGATGACGATGCACATACTTGATGCGCTCAAACAAGCGTTCGTTCAGTCGCACATCATTCGCATGCTGCGTCAGGATAGGCTGCATCTTCTGAGCCAGCGCATCCATGTCATCATTCGTCTCTGCACTCAGCAGGTTGAAGAACACGGTCGACACGCGCTCCAACAAGTCATAATAGCCCTCAGTATCGTCGTCCTTATTAATAATGGTATTATCGAACGTGGGCTTGGCAGGATTATTAATCGTCTTCTCTATCTGTTCATTGTCACGACGGATACCCTCCATGAAGGCCTCTTCATAGTCCTCCAGGCGGATACGGTCGAAAGGCACAGCATCATGAGGTGTGCCATAAGGCTGGAAAAAAGGATTTATTCTCTTCTCTGTATTCTCGTTCATATATATTTCTTTGCTATTTATTCATTTTTCTCATCCACATCATATTCACGCTTCTGCGACTTAAACACGCGATGATGCAGGAAGTTGGAACCCTCCAGACAAATCAGTACCAATGCCGTGGCGGCAATGGCAACATCGTACATCTCGACACCTGCCGTCATACCAATGGCAGAGGTGACCCAAAGACCAGCGGCAGTAGTCAGTCCCTTGACCACATTCCGCTGGAAGATGATGGTACCAGCACCAATAAAACCGATACCGCTGACCACCTGTGCTGCCATACGAGCAGGATCACGCTGGATGATAACGCCTGGCTGTCCCTCGAAACCATCAAAGCCGTGCATGGAAAGCACCATAAACAACGCACTGCCCAAGCCAACAAGGAAATGGGTGCGGAAACCAGCCTCCTTGGAACGATACTCTCGTTCCAGTCCGATAGTGCCACCTAAGATAGCACCTACGAAGATTGTCAGAACATATTGCCAAGTCATACGCTTTGAGGTTTGAGATTTGAGGATTTACTTTGAGTATTTCTCTATCAGGCCTTCTGCCTGAGGGTCGCCCAGTTCACCGGCCTTCTGCAGGTTCTTCACGCCCTCTGTCTTCTGGCCCAGCAAGCACTGGGACAAGCCCAGGAACAGATAGCCATCGCTATGATCGGGTGCCAGTTGGATACAGGTCTTTGCCGTCTCAACAGCTTCGCTATAGAGTCCCACGCGAACCTGCAGCGATGCCTTCTCTGCATAGTAGAGGTCCGACTGTGGTGTCATACGGATAGCCTCGTTGATATCATCGAGTGCCTGCTGAAACAGACGTCCCTTCATCTCTGCCTGATATTTCATATAATAGAAATTTGAGGTGAGCTGCGTCTTCATCAGTGCCTCGTAGTCGTTGAGGTCGGTCACAGCCTCGCGATGACGATTCATATCCATCAGCAACTGTGCCCTGTGAAGCAGATAGGGTGCCGTCTCTTTCAGATAAGGACGAGAGAACTGTGCCATGCAACTGTCGAGCAATGCCAACTGAGCAACACTGTCCTTCAACTGTTCCTTGCAAACAGAGGCAGCATAGAAGAGCTCTGGTGAGCGCAGGCTGGAAGTAAACAGTTCCTCATAGATAGCATAGGCATCATCATAGCGCTGCTGGGCATAGCGCACCACAGCCTGCTGCTGGCGATAGGTAGGCAACGGATTGATGCGATAAGCCTCGCCAGCCTCATCATAAGAGCCGTCAAACGACCAGGCATCATAAGCCTGTTCCGGCATATACAACAGTTTCTGAAGCATCAGACGAGAATAGGTATAATGCACCTCATCTGGTTTCTCTGCCACCTTCAGGGCTTTCTTCATATCACGGTCGGCATCCGCAAAACGACTGCCATTCACCAGTTGCTGTGCACGATAGGTATAACCGTCAGGGTGATTGGGGAACTGCAGGATAAAGTCCTCTATCAACTGACAATAAGCCAGCGAGTCGAGTGAAGCGCCACCAATATAGAGAGACAGTTGAGCCTGTCCTACATCCTGAGGCAATGCTTTCCTGATGCCCGTAGCACGCAACACAGGATCGTTGATACTGAGTCCGGTGGTCTTCAGGCTATCTGCGAAAAGGGCACTTACGGCATAGTTCAGCGTATCCTTCAATGAGGCAGGCTGCTGCATCAGGCCCAACACCTCACCTGTTTCGCTGAACAAAGGCGCTCCAACGGAATTCTCGGGCATCTGCAGAGCCACCGTGTAATAAGCATAGTTCTGATTGAAAGTCTCAGCCTTGCGAACAGTACCCTGTGGCACTTTCTTCACCTGATTATAAGGCAGAAGCCATACTGAGGCATCAGCCGGTGCCTGTCCCTGCGCAACAGTCAGAGGCTGCGTCTTACCCGTTGTCACACGAAATTTCGCCACATCATAGGTCTCGTTGGCACCCAGGATGCAAGCCACCTCATACTCCTTGCCCGCTGCATCAATCACAACAGCACGCTGGGCGCCTTTGAAAGGAGCAAAACAACTGATAGCCTCACCATTCTTGCCTACATAGAAGCCATTAGCACTGCCTAAGAGCGTACCATCGGCCGTAAACGTCTTCAACGTAAAGACCGACTTCGTAGCCTTTTTCACCCATGAGGGCTGAGCCATTATCGTCACTGTCAGCATCAGCAGGCTGACAATCATATATAGTCGTTTCATAATTTCAAAAGTTCTTTTGCATTCTGGATAGCCGCCTCCGACACATCGCTGCCACTGAGCATCTGTGCAATCTCCCGTACACGCTCCTCATCATTAAGCATCAGCATGTGCGTCGTAGTGCCCTGAGCGGTCTCGTCCTTGTAGACCTTATAGTGTGTAGAACCCAAGGCTGCAATCTGAGGCAGGTGGGTGATACTGATAACCTGACGGTCACAATGTCCCATCTCAGACATCATGCGTGCCATCTGTTCGGCAATCTTTCCACTCACGCCAGTATCTATCTCATCGAAGATGATGGTAGGCAACTTCACGGCACCACTGATCATCGCCTTCAGCGACAGCATCACACGTGCAATCTCACCACCCGATGCCACCTGAGATACAGGTTGCAGCGGTGTGGATGTGTTGGCACTGAAAAGGAACGACACCTTATCCTGTCCACAACGTCCCAACGGCTCCTGCTCCACAGCAATCTCGAAGCGCACATTAGGCATACCCAGAGGCACCAGTCGCTCGCGCATCTGTTTCTCAATAGCGCCAGCAGCAACACGTCGTTTCTCTGTGAGCAACTCGG
Source organism: Prevotella communis (assembly GCF_022024115.1). Taxonomy (NCBI): domain Bacteria; kingdom Pseudomonadati; phylum Bacteroidota; class Bacteroidia; order Bacteroidales; family Prevotellaceae; genus Prevotella; species Prevotella communis. The sequence continues at coordinate 941,894 of NZ_CP091792.1, read as the reverse complement.
CCTTTCTCTGTGCGTCTTTCAACGTTTCACTGACCTGTCGCTCAATCTCTGCCAGAGCCTCATCACTATTCTCTATATTCGAGAGCTTACGGCCAAGTTCCTCCTGAATAGCAAGCAACTGGTCAACACGCTCCACCTTGTATTTCTTTTGCAGCTCGTAGATTCTGTCCAGACGTGTATTCACCATATCCAGTTCCGCAGGATCAAAATCTACATCATCCATCTTTCCACTGACCTCGGCAGCAGCATCTTTCAGTTCAATGTAACAACTGTTCATGCGCTCTACCAACTCAGCCACGTCAGGATAAACATGTTCGATACCCTGCAGGGCAGAAACAGCTTTCTTCAGATTGCTAACCACACCGCCTTCATCACCAGACAACGCCGACTCTGCCTCATAAAGGGCCGTCTTGATGTCCTCTGAATGCGACATCGTCTCGCTGCGCTGCTCCAGTTCTTCCTGTTCGCCATCCGACAGACGGGCATTGGTCAGTTCGTCATACTGAAACTGCATGAAGTCCACCTGCTGGCGACCCTGTTCGATATCCTCACGCAGGCGCTGTTCCTCTTTTTTCAACTCCTGATAGCGCACATACGTCTGCTGATAGTCCGTCAGTTCCTTGGCATCATCAGCAATGATATCCACAACATTCAGTTGGAAGTCCTGCTTGTTGAGCAACAGGTTCTGATGCTGCGAGTGCACATCAACCAACTGCTCGCCCAGCTCCTTCAGCATAGAAAGGGCCACAGGCGTGTCGTTGATAAAAGCACGACTCTTGCCAGCCGACGTCAGTTCACGACGGATGATGGTATCCTCGGCATCAAACTCTATCTCGTTCTCGTCGAAGAAACGTTCCATCCCATAGCGCGACAAGTCGAAGTGGGCCTCGATGACACATTTATCCGTGCCCATCTTCACGCTCTTAGAGTCTGCACGCTGTCCCAGCAACAGGCCGATGGCGCCAAGGATGATACTCTTTCCGGCACCAGTCTCACCCGTTATCACCGAGAAACCGCTGCGAAACTCCATGTCGAGCGTATCAATCAGCGTAAAGTTCTTGATATATAGTTGCTTCAGCATAACTAATTCTTTATTTTTTCCCAGGTAGCGTTCTGTGAGGCATTGATACCAAACAGCACGTCATAGACACTCTCTTTCTCCTTCTGAGTGCCCTTTCCCTTATAGATATTTGCCAGTTCGTCCTTCTTGAAATCCGTCCAGATCTGTGGCAACAGGCTCAAGGGCTTATCCTCATGCGCCTTCTTCAGGTTGGTTTCCAAAGTCGTTGTCACATTCGTACGTCCGCGCTCCACATTCTGCGCCATCTCATCCAGTCCCTGACGATAATAGTCGTATTGCAACTGACGGAAAGGCTTCATCGCCTCGTCCAGGTAATCATTGATGATGGCAAAACGGTTACGGCTATCCTCAAATGATTTCCATCCTGCGAAGTCAAGGTTCTGCGCATTGTTCGTCAGGTTCATGCAGCGCTGCAGCACGTCCGTTCCTCCCATCGGTGAGAAACTGTCCAGGTCCAGGCCAATAATCAGATAGGCATAATAGGCAAAGAGTGCCACCAACTGGTTGTCGATGACCTCCTCGTTGAAATTGAGCTGGTCGTACTGTACAAACTCAAAATCGAAATGCTTATCATTATTATTATATAAGGTGGTGTTGTAGGACGAATTAAACACTGGCCGATTAGCCTGTACCAATGCCGTACAAGTAAAACGGTTACTGCCGGCGTCATACTTTGTCACAGTGATATTAAACGAGCACTGGATGCGCTCGTTCTCCTGGAACTGAAGTGCCGTCCACTGCTGTTCGTTGACAAACTGCTCCAGCGTCTGCTGCAGGTTCTCAAACACCGTCTTGTCCGTTGTCTGCACCTGCTGATGATTGATATTGATTTTGGCTTGCAACTCCTGTGCATGAAGGTCAGAGCCCAACAGGACAAGAGCTATAAAGAACAGGAGTTGTTTCATATCTTACTGACGATTAATGTTTCTTACCAATTCATCTATGATATCTGCAGCCACTTCACGCTTAGGCTTCTTGTCATAGTCTGTCTGTCCGTCACGAGAAATGATGGATATCTGATTCTCATCACTTCTGAAGCAGGTTCCTTCGTTGCGCAAAGAATTCAGGACGATAAAATCCAGATTCTTCTTCTCTAACTTATGTTGGGCATTCTGCTCCTCGTCATTCGTCTCAAGGGCAAACCCCACGAGCACCTGTTTCTCTTTCTTCATCTGCCCCAGAGAGGCGGCGATATCAGGATTAGGCACCAGATGGATATCCATTGTCTGTCCCACGCGCTTGATTTTCTGTTCTGCTACCTCCGCAGGACGGAAGTCGGCCACAGCTGCACAAAGGATAGCTGCATCCGTATCAGGGAAGAGTTCCGTTGCGGCGTCATACATATCCTGACAACTCTCCACGCTGATGATTGAGACTTGAGATTTGAGTTTTGAGATGTTGCAACTGACAGGACCGGCAACGATTGTCACCTCAGCACCTCTGCGCGCGCACTCCTCTGCCAATGCAAAACCCATCTTGCCACTGGAGTAATTACCGATGAAACGAACAGGGTCTATCTTCTCGTAGGTAGGTCCTGCCGTAATCATGATGCGCTTACCCAGTAAGTCCTTCTTCTCAAAAAACAAATCCAGACAGTCAACGATTTTCTCGGGTTCCTCCATACGTCCCTTACCTTCCAGGCCAGAAGCCAGGAAGCCGCTCTGAGGTTCAATGATATGATTACCAAAACCCTTCAGGCGCTCCATGTTCTGCTGTGTCGTGGGATGCGCATACATATCCAGGTCCATTGCCGGTGCGATGAACACAGGTGCTTTCATTGACAGGTAGGTAGTGATAAGCATGTTATCGGCAATACCATTGGCCATCTTACCAAGGGTAGAAGCCGTACAGGGAGCTATCAGCATCGCATCAGCCCAGAGTCCCAGTGCCACATGTGAGTGCCATGTTCCATCGCGCTGTGAGAAGAAATCACTTATCACAGGCTTCTGTGTCAGTGCCGACAGCGTGATAGGTGTGATAAACTCCTTACCTGCAGGCGTGATAACCACCTGCACCTCTGCGCCACGCTTCACCAGTTCACGGATAATCAAGCATGACTTATAGGCTGCTATCGAGCCCGTTATTCCTAATACGATTTTCTTTCCCTTCAGCATATCATTGCGGTAGCCGCTCGAGCTCTGCTCGCTTTTACAAAGCTTTGCGACTAAAAGAAATTATTCACTATTCACTTTTCCCTCTACACTTAGTGCTGCGCCTCGCGCAGGCGGATGCGCGTCAGCACCTGTTTGGTGTTATAGGTAAAATCACCTCCCATAATCCAGGCATAATAGCCAGGATCCAGGCGAAGTACCTCGGCCACGGTCTTACCTTTGTGCTTACCGAAATTAAAATATTCCGTCATCACAGGCTGTCCGTCTTTATCCAGAATGGTATTACCTTTCGCATCCTTAGCCTCACCCCAAACGATACGGCCGGCAAAGTCTACATTATTATTGGTCTTCGAGAACTGTGCCAGACAATCCATATCATTGGCCAATACGCGTCCTTCAGGATCCTCACCCAGTTCACGCTGCTTCTCCTCCGTGTAACGGTCCAGCTCACCCATCAGCACGCGATAGGTAGCCTCTGTATCCTGGTCAGCACGGTGAGCCTCGAAGTCATCCTCCATCTTACGTCCACAGTAGAACTTATAGGCAGAAGCGAGATTACGACGTTCCATCTTCTTAAAAATAGAACAGGCATCAATCAAGCGACATTTTGAAAAGTCAAAATCGATGCCAGCACGAAGGAACTCCTCTGCCAGCAAGGGAATATCAAAATGATTAGAGTTAAAACCGGCAAAGTCACAACCTGTGAACTTTTCTTCCAGTGTCTTTGCCAATTGTTTGAATGTAGGCTTATCCTTGACGTCCTCATTAGAGATACCCGTCAGCTGGGTAATAATAGGCAGGATATAACATTCGGGATTAACCAGATAGTCGCCGCGCTCTTCCTTTCCGTCGGGATAGACCTTAATGTAGGATATCTGAATAATTCGGTCTTTTACCAAATCAAGACCGGTCGTCTCCAAATCGAAGACGACCAGTGGCTTATTTAAGTTCAGTTTCATGAAATATCAAAAATTCAATTCCAAATTTCAAATCTCAAACCTCAAATTTCAAAGCTCAAACCTTAATCATTGATCAGCATAGGCATCATCAGCATGAGCACATCCTGGTTCTCAGGCTGCTCAGAAGGCAGAACCAATCCTGCGCGGCTGGGGTCAGCCAACTGGATATTTACCTGATCGCAATCAAAGTTGTTCAGAATCTCAATGAAAGAAGAGCCCTTGAAGCCTATGCTCATTGGTGTGCCGTTATAGTCGCACATCATCTTCTCCGTTGCAGTCTTTGAGAAGTCATAGTCCTCGGCATCAAGCTGCAGGGTTCCGTTCTCCACATGGAAGCGAATCAGGTTGCTTGAGTCATTTGAGAAAGGCTGCACACGACGCAGAGCTGACAGCAGGCCCAGACGGTCAACAGTCAACTGGTTGGGGTTGCTCTGAGGAATCACAGAGTTATAGTTGGGGAAGCGGCCCTCAATAAGACGGCAAATGATAACGCCTTCTTCGAAGTTAATCTCTGCATTACGCTCATCAAAACGGATCACCACATCACCGCCCTGCTTGCCCAGCACATTTTTCAGCAACGTTGCAGGCTTCTTAGGCAGAATGAATGAAGCAGGCTGCTCACTGTGGATGTTCAGCACCTTATTACGCACCAACTTATGGCCATCACTGGCAACAATAGCCAGGTAATCAGAAGTCAGATCAAAGTAGATACCATTCATCACTGGGCGCAACTCATCCTGAGCTGTAGCAAAGAGAGAACGGTTGATATTCTCAGCCAGCACGCCGGTAGCGATATTGATTGTTGTAGCGCCATCGCCAATCTGCTGAGCCTGGGGGAACTCATCTGCATTCTCTACAGGCAGGGAGAACACACCATTCTGATAGCTGATCTTTGCGATGTTGCTATTCTGATCCACGTCGAAAGTGATGGGCTGTTCAGAAATACCCTTTACAGCCTCCAACAAATCATGATTACCTACACAGAAACGGCCATCACCGTCGTTCTCTGTCAGCTCAAGAGAAGTCTTCATCATCACCTCGCTGTCCGAAGCTGTCAGGTTCAAGCGTCCGCCAACAACCTCAAAAAGGAAGTCACCCAGGATAGGCAATGAGTTCTTACTATTAATTACTCTTGACAAAGCCACCAATCGGCTGCTCAGTGCTGTGCTAGATACAACGAATCTCATATGATTATTCTTTTTTTATTATTACTCGGTTTTGGAGTACAAAAATACAAAAAAAGCCTATTAATCACAAAATATTTGCGAAAAAATTACTTGTTTTCAAACTATTTTAGTAATTTCGCAAGCGATTTTGAAAAAAAACAAATAAAATAACAAATTATTGATATGGATTTAACAGGAAAAGTCATTGCCATCATGGAGGCAAGAAGCGGTGTTTCATCACGCACAGGAAACAATTGGATGACGCAGGAATACGTGATTGAGGTTCCTGGTCAGTACCCCCGCAAGATGCTATTCAATATCTTCGGTGAGGATCGCATTAAGCAGTTCAACATTCAGCCTGGTGAGGAGATTACCGTTCAGTTTGACATTGATGCTCGCGAATATAATGGCCGTTGGTTCAACGACATTCGTGCATATAATATTATTCGTGGTCAGGTAGCAGGTGCAGTACCTGCAGCTACTCCTTTCCCTCCACAGCAGGCTGCAGCTCCTAACGCTGCAACATCACCATTCCCTCCCGCACAGGAGCCCGCTGCCGGTGAAGGTGCTGCCGACGATCTGCCCTTCTAAGCAAGTAGCAAAACACCATAAAAGCATCTGTTCTGAAGCAGATGCTTTTTTAATGTCTCAATTTTAACTATATACAATAAGGTAAGAATGTAGTACACGCCATCAACCAATAGAGGTAAAAACACCACCAGAGGCACAAGAAAAAAAAGAGACCTGTCTATGCGAACTGGCCTCTTTTTTAGCTTTTATTGTAGTGGAACTAACGGATAAACGATGTTCACAATCAGTATATTGGCAGCAAGGATAATGAGGTTCATCAGGAAACCGATGCGCATAAAATCGCTGAAACGGTAGCCACCAGGTCCATAGACCAGCATATGGGTTGGCGAGCCGATAGGTGTAGCGAAACTGGAGCTAACGCTGACCATCAGCGCGATGAGAAAAGGATAGGGTTCATAGCCTAGCTTATCGGCAGCCTCGTACATAATGGGGAAGAACATGGCACCTGCCGCCGTATTGGAGATAAACTCGGTGATGAAAGTGCCCACGAAACAGATGGCAGTCATGACGACAATAGGGTTGGAGCCGCAGACATCAAGGATACCGAAAGCAAGCCGCTCGGCTATGCCTGTCTTCTGGATAGCGACACCCAACACAACGGACCCAGCAAACACCATCAGTATTTCCCAGTTGATAGACTTCATCGCCTGGTCAACACTGCAGCACTTAAACAGGAGCATGGCAATGGCGGCTAGAAAGGCACACTGCAGCAAAGGGATAATATTGAGGGCAGAGAGCACTACCATCAGAATCATGATGGTGGTGGAGATAAGTGTCTTCCTACCGATATTAGGCACCTGGGGAGAATCAAAGAACTGTAACTGCGAGGAGAGACGATCCGTTTGGATGTTGACCTTAGGCGGACAATCGAGTAACAGTGTGTCGCCTGCCTGAAGCACCACATCACGAGGAGACTGATTGATGCGCTTGCCGCGACGAGCTACAGCCACCAGAAGCATATTGTTTTCTTTCTCAAAAGCACTATCGACTATCCGGGTGTTGATGAGGCTGCTGCCGAAGGTGATGTAGGCTGTACGCAACTGACGATGCTTGTCGACTTCATTAAACGTAAATACTGGATGGTCGGCACTGACAAATTTATGCGTGTCACGCAGGTCGAGTATTTCATCAATCTGTCCAGCATATATCAGACGGTCACCTCCCATAATAATCTCATCGGAAGAAGAGGGAGACACCACTTCGTCGAAATGTATAATCTCAATTAGTTTACCGCCTTTCACATTATCAATATTGGCTTCACAAACCGTTTTACCGATATGAGGGTTGTCCGAGGGTACTAACAGTTCCACAGTATAGTCGGTGGTTGACTCGAAGGCAGCCTCAGGTGCCTTGCGGTCTGGCAACAGCTTGCGCATGGCAATGATGGAGAGTACTCCGATAAAGAGACAAAACAAACCGGGAATGGTAGTAGCCAACACATTCATTGCAGTGCCGGTCTTATCGGCATAAAGACCAGAGATAATCAGGTTTGGCGGTGTACCTATCAACGTACACACACCACCCATGCCCGATGCATAGCTCAGTGGAATCAACAGCTTTGACGGAGAGACACCTAGCTTCTTCGACCACATTTTGACAATGCCCACGAAGAGAGCCACAACGGTAGTATTGCTGAGGAACGAACTGAGTGCTGCCACAGGAAGCATCAGCCGGATAACAGCCTTAGAGTAGCTCTTAGGCTGGCCTAACAGGTGCTTTACAATCCACTGTAGCACACCAGTATGAGTAAGTCCGGCCACCACAACAAAGAGCACACCAATGATTACCACTGATGTTGAGGAGAAACCGGAAAAAGCCTCCTTAGCATCGAGCACACCGGTGACAAAGAGAATGGAAATAGCTCCAAGAAATACCAAGTCAGCACGTAACTTGGTAAACAGAAGTACCGTAAACATTGATAGCACCGTGACTATCGTAATCCAAGCGTAGAGGTTAAAACCCCAAAAGACGATTGATTCCATAAGCTATTTTCTATTTTCATTTCTTTCCTATACTTGTTTCGTCAGCTTAAACACTTTGCAACCATCTGCAGCGTGCTCGTGACACGAGCGTACTGTAGATGGTACAAAGATAAAACAAACATTTCTAATTATAGCACTTTTTTGCAAAAAAATGTTATTATCAAGTTCTTAAATTCTAAAAAACAAGCCATTTTGTAGTTTCAAGGAACCTTTCCTGAATATGTTACACGTCCAAATATCATAAAAAGATTTATGTTTTTAAAGTATTGTATTTACATATGTAATAAAAAGAGAACTGCCCATACGGACAGGTCCCTTTACATTATATCAGAATGATATTTACTCCTCAACAACTGCCTGCGCAGCGGCTAATATTTTTACTATCATACTGATTATTAGATACTTACATTTTGACTAATCAACATTTAAGCTGCATTTTTCGTGCATTCTGCACGTTTTTCTTGCAGAATGTGCTTACTTTTTAACATATTTAGACGATTTGACATCTCTTCTTGCCATTTTTTGTTTCAATTAAAAGAAAAACGAATAGACTCTTGCGGTGTAAGTTTAGGTTTAAGTTTAGATGTTCTTATATATAATAAGGTAAAGTAAACCCTAACCATAATGATTGAGTTTACCATTTTCAGTTTAGAGATTCATGTATATATCAATCATCTCTCAAGCCAGTAAAAAATTGCTGCTGCAAAGGTACAAAATCTTATTGAAATAAACGAGAATAGTATGAAGAAAACACGATTTGCGTATTCATTTTAACTTAAGTGCACAACGGGGTCGGTTCCGCTGTGCACTCGGCTGTGTAGAGACGTCACACTGTGGCGTCTCTACTGCTGTTAAGGGCTACTTCACAACTTTCTTTCCGTTCTCAATCAGCACTTTCCTTACAGCCGACTGAGCATTCTCCACTTGCATGCCGCCCAGTGTGTAGGTTCGGGCATGCTGGGGCTGACTGACCCGCATGATGCCTGTCGTGGTGGAAGAGATGTAGTCGTCGACACTCTTGGCAAAGTTGATGTCGAAGATTTCACAGGAGCCATCCTCATTCGAGGAGGTGAGACCGAAGATGGTCATTCCCATGCACACATTGGGACGGTCGCCGGTGAAATTGTCGTAGAGACCGCTGGTTGACATGTTCCATGCCACCAGATCGCGCTCTTCGCCGTTGATGATCACCTTGTCCTGAAACGCAGGCACCACCTGCGAACCACGGTTGGTGCCGTTGAGCCACCACAGATACGATGCCCCCTGGGTGGTCTTCAGTCCTTTGCCGCACACGACGAGATACGTCTGGCTGGCCTCGATGTCGTAGTCGTGCTCCTGGTATTTCAGTGTCAGTGCGATGTTGTTGTCGCCCACGCTCCTGGCCATGATCACGTTGCGCTCCTCATCGTAGGTGATGTTGCTTGCCGGAATGCGCCAGGCATCGCCCGTGGTCCAGTCGCTGGCATGGAACTGATAGGCATTGGCCGAGACGTTGTAGCCGCTCACCAGTCGCAGATAGTACAGACCGGGGTTCAGCGTGCCAGCCGTGGCAGCGAGTCGCACGGTGAAGCGTGTCTTCACCTGTCCGTTCTCATCCTTCAGCAGGGCGTCGGGGATGGGATATTCGGCATTGTAGAAGCCGTTGACCGCCCCCTTCACCTGAGCCGGGATGACGATGTCGGCAATCTTCGTTCCGTCGACCATCAACGCGGCCTTGCGCCCATTGTCGGCTGTCGTGAAGCGGCACATCACAGCCAGTCCGTTGCTCTCCTGTCCGGGGTTGTAGAGCGTGTACTGCACATAGCCGCCCGCCTTGGCATCGCGATAGCTCTCGCCGTTGTAGTTGCCCGTGCTCGAATCCGACGAGTAGTTGTACTCATGTCCGGCCTCGCTCTGCTGTTCGCCGGGTGCCACAAAGTCGATGGTGCGTGCCTGCAGTGCCTCGTTGGCCGCCTCGGTCTGTGCCATGTCGCTGTTGGCAAAGTTCTCAGCCGTCTGCTGATACCAGTAGCACATGTAGCGGTCGTGGTGAATCTGATAGAAGGGCTGCAAGCTGAGCGTGCTCCATGTGTAGGTATCCACCCCCTCGCGACTGGCATCGATGGCGAAGGTGAGCTTCGACAGGTCCTTTGCCTCAATGCGCTTCAGCACATCAGTACGACTGCCGATGAGCAGCGGGGCCGACAGCAGGTTCTTCGACGAGGCCATCGAGCCGGGCGCATGGTCCATGCGGCCCTCGCCGCCGTATTCGTTCTGCAGCTGTTCGCTGCCGTTGGTCGTGTTGGCGCCAAGCAGGATGGGACCATACCTGAAGGCCACATAGTCCGTGTAGTTGGGACATTCCGCGTAGCCCAGCTCCATGGGCAGCTCCACGTTGATCACGTCGCCCACGGCCCAGTTGCGCTGCAGTTTCACATAGCTGGCTTTCCCATAGGTTGTCTCTATGTCCGATTTCTCTCCGTTCACCGTCACCTCATATCCTTTTCCTGCCCATGCCGGGTGACGAAGGGCTATGGTGTACTGTCCGCTCTTGTTGATGGTAATCTTGGTGCGTGGCTCAAAGGGGAAGGCCGTCTCCTGAACAACGATGAAATCGGTGCTTTCCAGGCGCGAAGGAGTGAAGAGATTCACGTAGAGCGTCTTGTTGCCGTCGTGCGTGTAGATGAAATGGCCGTACTTGGAGTGGTTCTCCATGCCCGTACCCACACAGCACCACATGGCCTGATTCACCTGCGAGTAGATGCGGTAGCCCTGCGGACGGAGCGTGGTGAAGTAGACATAGCCGCCCGTGACGGGGTCTTGCGTGGAGAGGATGTGGTTCCACGTGGCATACTCGTAGAAGTCGGCATACTTGGCATCGGCGGTGCGGTCGCTCATCATCTCCGACATCTTCAGCATATTGTTCGTGTTGCACGATTCGGGACCGTCCAGCTGGTCTATGTAGCGGTTGGAGTTGCTGGCCGACAGGAAATGCTCGTTCACTGAGTTGCCGCCTATGCACACGGTGCGGTTCTCAGCCACGTCGGTCCAGAAGTTATCGGCAGCCGTCAGGTAGTTCGTCGCAGCATTGTCCATCTCTCCTATGCGCTCCATGCCTATATACTTAGGCACTTGCGTGTTGGCATGTCTGCCGTCGAGGAAGGTCTTGTTGAGTGTCTGCATGCCGTTGAGCATCGTCTTGTGGGTGAATTTCTTGGCAGCATCCAGATATTTGCTGTCGCCGAACAGCTGATAGGCATCGAGCATCGATTCGTTCATGCCGCCGTGCTCCGTGTTCAGCATGCTCTCCATGTCGGCATCGCTCACCTTGGCCACCACGTTCACGCTCCAGTCGGCCAACTTCTTGAACACATCCTTGGCCGTGGGGTTGTTGCCGTAGATGAACGCATCGCGAAGGCCGGCCAGAATCTTGTGCTCACAGTAGAATGGCACCCATCCGCCATGACTCGCAAGTGGCTCGGTGTTGCCCTGGTAGAGGGCGGTCCAGTCGCTGTTGATGGGCTGTCCGCCGATGAAGCCATACAGTCCCTGCGTGTGCTGGTCGAACTGGTCCTGACAGTCCTTCATCACGCCCACCATATAGTCCATGCGCTCCTTCAGCTGTGCTTTCACGTCGGCATCGTGGCAGGCAGCATAGGCCAGTGCCAGTGCCGACAGGTAGTGACCGCCCACGTGTCCGCTCAGGTCGAAGTTCGCATCGCCCCAGTTGACGAAGTTGGGGTGTTTCGTCAGCCATTGATAATAAGGACTGTTGCTGTCTTTGGTCGAGGCCAGTCCTGCCTGTCGCACGTAGGGCGTCAGCAGTCGGTCTGTGTCATATTTGAGCAGCGTCTTAAAGTTCAGCTCCATAGCCGTTTTCATCGGGCCGTCGAGCAACGTCACCTGTTCCAGGTCGAAATGTTTGGGATAGAGTTCGCTTTGTGCCAGCGAGGCGCTCGATGCGGCCAGGGCCAGTAAGGCAGTTAAAGTCAGTTTGCGCATCTTGACAATTGTTTAGTTAATAAAATATACTTTTCGGCTACAAAGATAATGAAAGTTCTCGAAATGCGGCATGACCCATCTCGAATCTTAGATTAATTTTAGATTGAAGACTATAGATTTGGACTATAGATTTGGACTACAGACTTTAGACTATAGACTTTAGACGGTTTTTGAGATTAGGCTTAAATCATGCTGATGTGACGAGGCATTCCAATAGCGACTTGCGGCTACAGGCATCTCGCCATGCAGGAAATTTCTTTGCCCAAAAGCCTTGGGTCATTGCCCTCTATACACGCGATAGTTTGCTATTGGTGCCACCGTCAACGGATGGCGAGTAGCAATGCGATAGGGCAGACCTATCTGGCGGAATTCGTCGAGAAAGGCTTCGAGATATGTATCATCTGCAAACCGCTGCATTAGGCTGATACAGAACGTGCCGCCCACGGCACTCATCTCAATGGTGAGAGCATACGGCGTATAGGCCTCTGTGTACATCTCGCTGACGTATTGTTCGGCAGCACCCAGATTAGCCTTGCCGACGTAACTGACACAGGTTGTGGCTGCTGATGTTGCGACACTGTAGGCTTTGGCCATTGCCTGATGGCGCCCCTCAAGGGTAGGAATCTTTTCGAACATGTCTTGCGTATGCTGAGTTTGCCAGAAATTCTCAATGACGTTGTCATCGTTCGACTGTAGGGCCACCATGCCTCGGAATATGGTCTGCTGCGTTTCAATATCCATCCCTCGCATCTCGTCGTTCAGGGTCAGGCGGAGCGATGATGCCAGTGATTGGCAGGCCTGCGGACAGCCCAAGGCAGGGCGCTGGTTGATGGCCAGTGCCACCATCGGCACACCTTCCGTCAAGTCGGGATGCAGACGGGCAATGGCACGGACGAGCAGCAGCGAAATGAGCGTAGCGGGCGATGTGTCGCCTGAGGTCACATACCTCATCATCTCTTGCTCTTCAACAAGGATGTTGACAGTTTCCACGTCCTCACTTACCGCCACCTTTGACTGTGTGGTCAGATTGATGCAGCGCAGACGTTCCGGAAGGGGTAGCGGGTTCAGTTGGTCGGGCTTAGCCAGTGCGGCAGGGTCTTCCCATTCCTCTGAACTAATAGTGTCACCTGACACACGAATGTTCGCCATGCCCCTTTCCAGTGTCGCGTCATAGCGACGGCGGGAATATTCATAGAGCAAGGTGCGTAGGATGTTATAGGCTCCAGTGCCGTCAGTCAGGCAGTGGAAGAAATCGATAGCGATGCAGTCGCCCCAGCAGCAGAAGGCCAGCAGATGGTTGTTCGACTCCGGGCCAATCAGTCTCACTGGTTTTTCCCCTTCGCTGACTACCCACGGCTCGCTGTTGTCTTCATACACAAAATATTCCGTGCCTTCAGCATCTTTCCTCATGCCGAGCTTCACTTGATAGTATGGATACCGCAGGCGCGTTGATTCTACAGCCTGACGCAACAAGTCGCCGTCAACGACATCTCGCATCTTCATCGTCATTCGTACCGTCCAACTCATCTGTTCTCCTGCCCATGTCAGGTAGAATCTTTCTGAAAGCAGTTTTTTCTCTTTATTAAAGTTCATAACTGTGACTAAAATTTTTACTAATGTGTAGTTTTCAAATATTGCAAATCGCCATACCTGTAACTGGCTGTGCAGCCACCGTCGATGAGGAGGTCGGCACCACTGATGAAACGTCCACGTGAGGACATGAGAAACTCAGCCAAGTCGCCTACTTCGTCGGGTGTACCGGCACGACGGGCTGGCATGCCTTCAAGCGTCTATGCAGCCCGTTTCGCATTCTCCTCACTATAATCTGCCAACACGATGTGCTTACCAGCCGACACACGACGGATGATGGCTTGTCCGATGCTACCAGCACCCACTAATACTGATACTTGTTTCATTTGTAAATCCCGATTTATCTGTTTTTGTACTATTCTCTATTACCTGCAACGATATACGTATGAAGTTATTATTTGAAAAGAGTCCTTATATCCATAGAAAGGAACTCTTCAGCGCTTATACCACCGTCACCCACTATAAATGCAGATTTAGGGCGGAACTTATCTCTAAACTTATCAAGTCCTTTCGTATTCTTTTCTGCATTACTCTTTACCTCGATGGCAACGACTGTTCCCTTCTTGCGAAGAATAAAATCAACCTCGCCGGCAAGTTCACGCCAATAGAACACTTCAATACGATGAACAAAAGACTGACTGACAATCCAAGCACCTATCCCCGATTCAAAGATGCGCCCCCACTCCTTGCGATCCATAATAGCCTGATTGAACGTATGAGGATTATACGCCATCTTTAGAGCATTGTTATATACCTGAAATTTGGGAATACTGGCTCGACGTCGGGCTGTATCGATACTATACTTTTGAAGTCCGCACAGCATACCACTCTCATCAAGCAGATTAATATAACCTGCCAGAGTAACGGTGTTTCCTGCATCTTGTAAAGAGCCAAGCATTTTGTTAAGAGAAAGTATCTCGCCAGAGTAAGAAGCACCAAGTTCAAAAGTCTGACGAAGAAGGGCCGGCTTACTGATAGGTGTATTCATCAAGATATCCTTATTGATGGTCGCATCAATGATTGCCGACTGTATATACTGCTCCCAGCGGTCAGCCTCATTTATCAGGCCCGCAGCACCAGGATAACCTCCAAAGAAAAGATACTGGTCGAGTGTAAAGCCAAAACACTCTTTCATTTCAGGATAGCTCCAATGAGTCATGCGTATTTCTTCGAAGCGCCCACCTAACGACTCAGAAAGTCCTTTTTCTAAAAGCACACGACTACTTCCAAGCAGCAACACTTTTATGTTGCGATCGTGTAAGGTATCATCATCCCACTCCTTCTTTACGACCTCACTCCAATTAGATATCTTCTGAATTTCATCGATAACAAGAATCATACTATCAAGGCCTTTGCTCTCCTTCAGACTACGAACAGCAGCCCAACAGTTAGACACCCAAGCAGTATTTGATGCTGGCACATTATCGGCAGAGAACTGCTGATAAGGCAAATCCAAATCTTGAAGCACCTGCTTAACAACAGTAGATTTACCCACTTGGCGCGGTCCCATAACAACCTGAATGAACTTTCTTGGCTCTTTTAGCCTACTTGTAATTATTTGATATTCAGACCTTTTGTACATAATTCAAATTTTACTCAGTGAAGTGAGTAATTTTACTCAGTGCAAAGATATAAATAAAAAGTAGTACCACCAAACATTTTACAAAAAAGATACAGTTTGTCTTGTTTTGTGACTTAAAAACAAGACAAATTCTAAGTACGGGGCATAAGTAACAAAAAAAAGAGCGCAACTCTCGAATGGAATTGCGCTCAAAGTATAATATAGAGTTTTGCTTACTCTTCTACTGCTGCCTGGGCGGCGGCTAACGGGAACTGATTATCAGCACTTTACGGCGAATCTGGGAAACATTTGGGAAACATTATGAGCATATACTGCACATTCTGCACCCGATTTCCTCAAAATATCCGACCATTTTTGCCACTTCGACTACTTTTCGATATTTTAATTGTTAAACACTATTGTTAGAACACAGATTGCATTACGACTTTTCAGCACGTTCTGCAAATTTTGCTTGCAAAATTAATGTTTTCTCATGACATTACGGTCGTTTTGCACGTTTTTCTTGCAGAATGTGTTTGTATTTAATATAAATTAAGGCATAAACCACATCCAGTTACCATATTCTTGTTTCGATTAAAAGAAAAATGGATGGAATTCAATGCCATAAGTTTAGGTTTAAGTTTAAATATGCTTATATATATAATAAGGTATAGTAAACCTGAAGCAGATGATTGTAGGTTTAATCTTTAAGTTTAGAGGTGCATGTATATATACATGAGTAAACGTAAACCTAAACTTTGCAGAATGAAACGACTTGATGTTTCCCAAAATTCACGTTTTTCTTTTAAAAGAGAATGAACCTTCTTATGCCCTCCCCTTCTAATCCTCTTCTCTTTTAACTGAGAAAAACTTTTGAAGTCACAGAAGACATTAACTTGATGCTCGTAAAAAGTTATCTTCCGTGATTTAGAAAGAAAACTCACAGATTTGCAGAAATTTTGCAAATTCACGAGTTTCCTTTTGAGATTTGGAAAGACAACCTTTCTTCATCTTTTTTTGACCGACATCGTCATTACAGATTAGGAATGATGATATGTGTTTACACTTCAAGACTTTTGCCTGGGTTGAAAAACTCATGCTCACCATGAAAGACATATCCCAATTGATTAGACACACACTTGGTATTGCCGATCTTGACATCCACATTGTAGTGAGAGTGTCCATATATCCAGTAATCGATACCACTATCCTTGATATAGTCTTCCAGTTCAACCGTAAAGGCTCCGTTGGCTTGGCTATCGGCAAACTTGGGACATTGCATCTGGAAGGATGGCACGTGGTGGGTTACAACAATCTTTCTTCTGGCTCTACTGTTTGAAATGGCATCCTTCAGGAATGCCAAGCACCTTTCGTGTTCGCCATTGAAGTCCGCAAACGTCAGAAGTTCGCCATTGAAGATGATACGTCGGAAGTCGCTTACCACTTGTTCAGTATAATATGACTCCTTCAGAGGAATCTTGGCCCACAATGTTGTTATGATGAAGTCAATGTCCCCTATGTGTACGACAGCATTATAATAGCTGTGGACATTCGGACGTATTTCAAGGCAATAGCCATCGTTAAGCTTGGCGATGTCGTAGAACTTATAGAACTCATGATTGCCCATACAAACAATCACCTGACGGTAGTTCTCCGAAGCCCAGTCCCAGAATGGATGCTTACTATAGTTCTCATCTCCCAAGTAGCAAATGTCACCAGCCAGGACGAGAACGTCCCCTGTTACTTGCAGGGGATTCTCCTTCAGATATCTCCAGTTGTCGGCAAACTCTAGATGGAGGTCAGAGGCATATTGTATCTTCATTGCTGTTCTGTGGCAAATAATCCGTCCAATTGTTCCAGCAAGGCTTCGACGAATGATGTATCCTGGTCAAGAGCCTTGGAAAGTGGTTCAGAAAGAGTATTCCATTCTTTCTTGATTGAAGAGACAAACTCCCTTATGCAAGTTACTATCGGTTCTGGAGCAGTAATTTGACTATCTTCTATGATGACCACGTTCTTCAGCACATCAGAACGATGCTTCTTGATGTCTTTGCTGTTGACATGCTTTCCGTTTGCCTTGTCTTGCAGAAGATTGAGGTATGCTCGTGACTTCAGAGCTATGAGCGCAGCAGAGTCTGCATGGCGTAGTCCATTGGTCAGTTTGCTGTGCTCGATTGTGAAGTGGTAGAAATCATCGTCCATGATGATTGCACTCAGACTGGATGTGTCCTCGCTGGTGGGAATTGGTTCAATGGTCAGCCCCTTCGGTTCGCCGAGGATGTCAGGGTGCCGTGACAGCAGTTCAATCATTTCGGGATAGTCAGGTTTGCCATTGACAAAGCGGTACAGTTCGTACTTCGGAGTTTCGCCCTCTTCCTGTTTGCGTCTCTCAGGACGATACCCACCTTCACGCACGAATTGCCAGAAATGCTCAGCAAAGTCGGTTGTCATCTTTTCAACGATGACTATCATGTCGATATCATGCGTGGCACGAGGGCGAACAGCCGTGCCGGTCATGGCAATGTCACAAGCCGTGCCACCGATGATGACGTAGTTCTCAGAGTAGGCTTCAAAAGCTTCACGGAATTTATCTAACCCTTCCATGCTGTTTCATTTATTAAACGTTCAACTTCACCTTCCACCCGCGGATCTGCATCCTCACGTAGAGAAATGGCCAATGATAACCTGTCCACCCATTCGGCTTTTTCACCATTATTAATTACCGGTGGGTATTTCCAGGCTTCGATGAGAATGTTGCCATCATACTGATTGGGGCGTACTATGACACCTGATACCATGAAGTCTCTAACTTGTTTGGCAGTCATCATGATTATCCTTTCGGGATCAGGATTGAGCATTGTGTAATGTGCCAGGGCATTGATGCCACATATCACAAAATGGTCTTCAGTCAATAGTTCATCGCAGTAGATGCGCTCTTCAACGGGATTAATCAGGAGTGGTTGAGCTTGATCCCATAGATCCCTCCCCTTCTTATGGAAGTAGATGACCTTTCGTTTTGAGCCTTCTGATTCTTTCCGGCACAGCCCTAAGTCTTCAAGGCAAGTAATGCCAAGTGTAATGCTTGCGTATGAATAAGGAATCCTATCCTCTATGTCTCGTGCTGCCAATCCATCTATGCTTTCTATCTGCAGATGATAGAGCAGCAGGTATTGGGCTACCGGTGTCATATTTTTCGCCTGTTTTGTTTTGCGTATGCGCTCATTGGCCAGAAGCATTGGCAAATGAACGTATTTGTCAGAGATGACGAAATAAACGTCTTTGTCAATAAGCCTCTGTCGTTCGTATGCAGGACATGCAGGCAACAAAAAGACTACAGGAAGCTGGAATAATGAAGTAAGATTGCTTGCCGTGACAGACAAGATGCGAGGTGCAGCAACTTTACCTTTGGGTTCAGCGAAAAGCAATGGCATACCATGAAACTCTCCATCGTAGAACTTGTACGATAGCGAGTCTCCGATGGTGACACCTTTCATCTGCGCCTTGCTTCGTTCTTGCAGCTGTATAGGTCTGCCCAATATGAAGACATCTTTCGTTTTAACCATTCTGCTTCATTTTATATACCATTAAAACGATGCAAAAGTATTAAAATAATCTGATATAACCAAAGGTTTTCCTGATTTTCTTGATTTTAGCAATAAAGTTTGAATACTTAATGCCTCAATTGGCAGATATACAGTTCAAAAAAGTGTTTCACTTTGCACTTTCGTTCAAGTAGGTAACTATTATTTGGTAAACCTCTTTACCCTTACATCCCATATACAAATGAAAGTAGCGACGCTATAGAATTAACGCCGCCACTTTTTTTCCCAGATTTATACAGAACGTCTATCTGTCCCAAATGCTGCTGCCACCGCCCTGGTCACTGATGTCCAGTTCATCTTCAGGATCATCCCAGCCACTTGATTGCAGACCTCTTACATCACCACTACCAGCCAGAAGCCGTGTCATGTGCTGTAACTCAATTGCCGTCATAGAGGGCTTTATATATTCTTTTTTCATATCGCTTACTTGACAAGTATTTTTTTACCTTTATTGATATACATTCCGCGTTGTGTCGGTTTTCCGCTCAGGCGCACACCGTCCAACGAATACCATACATCATCCTTCACTTCATTAGAATTTGCAGAAACTTCAGGAATGCCTGTTGTTTCTTCACCGTCAAAGCTTAATGCAAACGCACGTGCCTTAGCTCCAGCGTGTCCATTGATGTACGGCACTGAGAAGTAGGCACGACATGAGCGAATCTGGCGGTCAACTGTTGAGTAGTACAATGTGTTTGCGTCACCCAAGAATAGGATGCTCTTGTCATCAGCTGTAACGCCGACTGGAGAATACGTACCTACCATCTGTACTGTCTCCAGTCCAACTGTCTTACTCTCCACAATCTGAGCCGTTGAGTTGCTTACGGTCACGCCCTCGAATACAGGACTTACGATATCATAGACAGAAGGGTTGTTGTCGTAGTCTGCAGCCTTATCCCATTTTACCAGATATGGCACTCCTGCCTCAATCTCTGTCGCTTTCTTGAACCACAGATACAGCGTTCCATCTTCCACATCGAAGCCGTTCTTCTCTGTCACGTCCATAGTCATCAGTGTAGCACCAGCAAAGTCCGCATTGGCAGCAATCTGCTCAGCATTCAACGAGAATGGCAGGCACAGCGTGTTCCATTTGCCGTCCTTGTAGAGCGTGCGGCCGCTGAGAGTTACCTCATATACCTTACCGCTTCCTGCTGCTGTGGTGATGGCATCTCCATTGTCGCCTGCGTTAGCCAGCTCCAGCGCGTTCTTCGTCCACTCTGCCGTCAGCGTCAGGTCGCTTGTCACGACTGTATTGAAGTCATACGCATCTTCACCATTGTTCCAATGCACAAAGGTGTAGCCCTCGCGAGTTGTTGCTGGCTCTGTGGCTTTCATGCCGTGGGCAACTGTCTGGTTGTCCACATCGCTACCACCGTTCTCATCGAAAGTCACGGTGTACTTGTCAGGCCGTGCATAGAAGGAATTTATTCCTTGCAGGTTGATGGTACCGCTGTACTTGGTGTTGTAGTCGGTGTAGGAGTGGAACTGCTTACCATCCTCAATTTTCACCGTACCCTCGCTGCCGCCATCGAAGATAATCTTGTCATCTGGATACTTATATCCGAAAGTGATGGTGCCGTCGGTCGTGCGGAAAGCTCGTCCGCTATGGTTGAAATATTCCCTCGACTCCACTTGACCGCTCTCAACAACGATGCTGCCGCACGAACCGCCTTCGTCGCAACCTATCACATCGCAACTTCTGTCATATTGGCTTATGCTTTTTACAGTTAGGTGTACAGTCTCTGTACTCTCGTCAGCTACGCGGATGGTAAGTGTCTTGCCGACAGGTCCAACCTTAATCGTTGCCTTGCCCGAATTGCGTTCGGGTCGGTCTCCTATCCATATCTCGTTTGCTACCTCATTGGGAATCAACTCGACGATTGCGTCACCCTCACACGCGATAGCGTTCTTGTCTGCTAAATCCAGTCTGACGTCCGTTCCGCCTGCCAGTCTCAGTGTGTTTCCGTCAGGGATGACCAGTGGCAGAGCACCGTCATTCACGTAAGTCCATTTGTTGTTGCATCCTATCTGGATGCCGTTGCCCTGCTTGATGTAGATAGGCTCATTGATAGTGCCCGACAATATGGCGTCAGCCGACAGATACGCCTTGGCTGTCACTGTCACATTCTCGCCTGGCATCGTGAACGTGTACGTGTTATCCCCGTTGTCCGTAATGCCGTTGCCCACGCTCATGTTTGTTGTCGCACCCGTCACGGTCAGTCCTTCCAGCACCACCGACCCTGCTTCCAGATTGCCTTGCAGATAGGGCATAAACGTTATCGTGATAACGTCGCCCACGCCCAGATACTCTTCGGCGTTATAGTCCACTGCGCCCGAACCGGTAATGTCCGTGGTGATAGTGTGTTTGTATAGTGAGGGGTTTGATGACTTGAACGTAGCGCCAACCGTCACCTCCTCGTAAGGCATCAAGAACGTGTAGGTGTACTCGTCCACCTTGGTAATGCCGTTACCGATGCTCATGTCAGTGGTTGCGCCCGTCACGGTCAGCGTGTTCACCAGTTCGTGCGACCTTGGTGTGAAGGTAATGGTTATCTCCTCGTCATTCGCAGCATTGGTCTTGTTCAGGCTGATTTGACGAATGTTATTGTTGATGCTATTCTCAGTGTTGACTTTAAAGTCCGTTGTCAGCGCGTAGTTTGTGCCGTCGATGGTGACGGTAACGCTAGCAGTGTAGTTTCCTGCCGTCGTCGGTGCCGCAGAGCCGAGATTGTCACCGCTGATGTTGTTCACGTACGTAATATCAGTAGCCGTAGCGTTGAGTCCCGTCAGTGCGTTGAATGCTGTCAAATTGAGTGTGGCAGAGTAAGTACTGTAAGGACGATAGTAAGTGTCAACTGGCGGTGTAAGCGTCAACGTGGCCTGATAATTTGCATCGGCAAGCGAGCAGTCCAGCTCGTCGCTGTGGCCGCAGGTAGCGGTCAGCGTATTTCCGACAGCATTGAACGTGAAGTTGTGCGAGTGTACTGGCGCAGCACTGGGCTCATAAGTGATGACCAAATCGCAGCCGCTATTTGGTCTAAAATTGGATTCTGCGCCTAACTTAATAGTGAGATTATTCGTACTCAATACACCTGTGGTGCTTGTGAAGGTGACACTACCTTCCTCGCTCGTTTCTGTCACAGCATCGGCATTGCCGTATTTCATACCGTCAATCCCCATGGAGTAGGTGTCCTTGAAAGCAGTGGAGAGACCTCTGCGTATGTTGGTAAATTCGACTTGCTTTATTTTGCCGTTGATGTGAGATGTCTTGATTTGTGCGTCTTCTGTTACATGGGACGTTGAATTGTTACTTACCCTACCATCACTGGCAATCTTGACATCGGGTCCAATAGGTACTATGATATCTTGGATGTTGCCGTCAATGTTTGCTTTGATAACGCCCTTCGTACCAGTGATGAGCCGATAGGTTACGGTTACGTCGTCTGTTGCCCATGCCGTCTGCGCCATCATGAGCATCGCAGCGAGGGTGAGGACGAAATTGATTTTCTGTCTTAACTTTCTCATTTTCTTTTTAATTGTTTATGTTTAATGGTTTAACTTTATTTGTATCGGTGGGGTACAAAAACACAGCGGCTTGCCCTGCGTTCGTGCAGAGCAAGCCGTATATCGCCATTGCGCGCCGACACACGTGTCGTCGCTCAATGTTTTTTTAGCCTCTATAGAAGTATAATGAGTGAGTGAGTGAGTGAGTGAGTGAGTGAGTGAGTGAGTTAACGAATTATTTGGAATCACCAAACAATTCGCGTTAAACAATGTTATCACTTCAATCCTTCTCATGCCTAAATTCTCAAAAAAACGCTACAAAGTTACACTTTTTCTTTCAATTATTGTTCATTTCCATCGACAAATTGACAAAAAGCGGTCGAATTCCTGACATTTTGCTATCTTTGTACACCAAAATTGTAACCATCAGCCACACACTATCACCATTTTCATAGTTCCTCAGTAGTCCGTATAGGCCGACACTCGCAGCTCTTTCTTACTGCAATATTCTCTGATACAATTGAGTCTGCTTCTTGTCCATATTAGTAATCCTTATCTGTACCTTGATTGGACGTTCGACATCCTCAGGGAAGGCCGAAAGGAGTGTCGTTATAACCTGTTCGACGTTTGTAAATCCAGAGTCCTCAATTACAAATATGCATTCACCGCTGATGAACGCCTCTCCGCGGATAAGATTGTACTTCGACATTCTCTCAAATGATCTGCCGGGATCTTCACGATTATCTATTTCCTCGTTACTGAAGAAAAGATAGTCAATGACTTTCTCATTCAACTCCCATGCCGGCGAGTAGTCTATCTTTGTATATACTCTTGCCATTTTGTATGTTGAGTGATTGAGAGCAAAGTCAACATCACCAAGCGATGCACCGCATCCGTTCTGTGCTATAGTTGCCCATGAATGGCGAAACGAATACAGGCTGGCATGGAAGTCTGACGAGACTTTCTTGCAGATTTGGCTGATGCCTGCATTTACATTGGCATTGAATGAGTCTGATGTGCTTAGACGGTCTTGAAAGTCAAATAGCCAGGGAGATTCCACGTTTTTGGACAAGTACTTCTCGAAAGTGGGCTTTATAAATTGTGGCACCATTATCTCAAAGTATGCGTTATCGGAACGGGATTTACTTGTCTTTCTTCTGTTATAGTGGAAAATGCCATCGTGATATTGGTCCTTTTTCGCAAAGAACAAATCAACGCTGTTGATGCCACACATACAGAAGCTTATCAGCGCAATATCCTGTCCAAGTTCCTGGAGCGGATGCGTGAATCTACTGAAGTCGGGAACAACGGCGAAGAACCTGCGAAGCATATTGGGGCTTATTGCTCTCTTGTTTGGTGTATCTTCCTTGGGTATTGTAATCTTGGGCCAAGGGTTTGTGATTAACTGAATACCTCTTTCCTCATCGTTATATTCCAACATGGCAGCTTTGTGAATCTGTCTGATGTTGATTGGGTATTTGTTTTTAGACCTTGCCGTCTGGGAAAGAGAGTATATCCATCTAGAAAGGAATGAGTATGTCAATTGTGAAAACATGACCTCATTACCACCTGCAAATTTCTCCAAGCTATAAAGTGCCCACTTATAGTCGCGTGAAGTCCTTTCCTGGCCTCTGGCTTTCATCTTCTCTATATGCTTACGAGCGTAGTCTGAGAACGAGATGCCATCCTTACCTTTCTGAATATAGTCCACAATTTCCTTGACCGTCCAGTCTTGTGTGTCAATCCTATTCAGAGTGTTGTAGTATTGATCAATCAATTTAGAGGTTTGTTGAATAACGTAAGGATCAAGAATATCCTTTTTGTTCCGACTCAACCCCTTATCGTTAACCATCCATGATGTTCTCAGATAAGAGACTTTACGATTGTGGGCAAAACGTATGTATACGACATACATTCCATCTTTTCTCTTTGATTTTACCGTAGCTTTTAATGTTGCCATATTAAGTTTATATTATATGATTACACGCAATAGTGCGCATTCATATAATATAATTCAGACTCTAGAAGACATTCTCTATTTAACAACAAATTTGGTATATTGTTACCTATTGACACATAGAAGAGAATAACCAGCAAAGGTACATCTGGTACATATCAGCATTATAATATTGGTTTCAAAAAATGTACTCAGATTTTTGGTAAACAGGCTAAATTTTTGGTAAACAAATTTGATGCAGAACTTCCTATTGGCACACAGAAGAGCATTTTACAATTTTTCAACTACTTATTTATCAGTGGTTTACATATTTAAAAAGTGTTGACCAGAAAAACACGTTTTCTCAAGAGAAGCAAAAATGCAAGTGCTTGATAATAAAGCACTTGCATTTTTAGATTATTGATATTTTGTAAATTTTTTAGTCCTCGACGGCGGCCTGGGCGGCGGCGAGGCGTGCGATGGGCACACGGAATGGAGAGCAAGATGCATAGTTCATGCCAATCTTAGCGCAGAACTTCACAGAGCTGGGCTCACCACCATGCTCACCACAGATACCGCAACGAAGCTCAGGACGAACCTCGCGACCTTCCTTAACAGCGAACTTGATGAGACGGCCAACACCCTCCTGGTCGAGAACCTGGAATGGGTCAACCTTCAGGATCTTCTTATCGAGGTATACAGGCAGGAACGAAGCGATATCGTCGCGGCTGTAACCGAAGGTCATCTGTGTCAAGTCGTTAGTACCGAATGAGAAGTACTGAGCCTCTGAAGCAATCAGATCAGCTGTCAGGGCAGCACGAGGAATCTCGATCATTGTACCGATCTCGAACTCAACCTCAACACCCTCAGCAGCGAATACCTCCTTAGCAGCGCTCTGGATAACTTCCTTCTGCTGCTTGAGCTCGTTGATAGTACCAATCAGAGGAACCATGATCTCAGGCATAGGATTCTTACCCTCCTTCTTCAGCTCACAAGCAGCACCCAGGATAGCCTTTGTCTGCATAGCAGTGATCTCAGGGAAGGTGATACCCAGACGGCAACCACGGTGACCCAGCATTGGGTTGTTCTCAGCCAGTGAGTCAACACGACGCTTGATATCCTCTACGCTAACACCCATTTCCTTAGCCATAGTCTCCTGACCAGCCAGATCGTGGGGAACGAACTCGTGGAGAGGGGGATCAAGCAGACGGATGTTCACGGGCAGACCGTCCATAGCCTCAAGGATACCCTTGAAGTCAGCCTTCTGGTAAGGCAGCAGCTTAGCCAGAGCTTTCTCACGTCCGGCAACGCTGTCGGCCAGAATCATCTCACGCATAGCAACAATCTTCTTGTCCTCGAAGAACATGTGCTCAGTACGTGTAAGACCGATACCCTTAGCACCGAACTCACGAGCGAGTTGAGCGTCACGAGGAGTATCAGCATTGGTACGAACCTGCAGCTTGGTGTATTTGTCGCAGAGGTCCATCAGCTCCTTGAAGTCACCAGACAACTCAGCAGCCTTGGTAGTAACCTCGCCAGCATAAACCTGACCAGTTGTACCGTTCAGAGAGATGAAGTCACCCTCCTTATATACTACACCGTCGATCTCGACAGTCTTGTCCTTATAGCTTACATTCAGGGCACCTACACCAGATACGCAGCACTTACCCATACCACGGGCAACCACAGCAGCGTGAGAGGTCATACCACCACGTGCAGTCAGGATACCCTCTGCAGAAGCCATACCAGCGAGGTCCTCAGGAGATGTCTCGATACGAACGAGGATGACCTTATGACCATCGTTGTGCCAGGTCTCAGCGTCGTCAGCGTGGAATACAATCTGACCGCAGGCAGCACCAGGAGAAGCAGGCAGACCCTGAGCGATAACCTTAGCCGAAGCCAAAGCCTTCTTATCGAATACGGGGTGCAACAGCTCATCGAGCTTCTGAGGCTCGCAGCGCAGGATGGCAGTCTTCTCGTCGATCATACCCTCGTGGAGCAAGTCGATAGCAATCTTCACCATAGCAGCACCTGTACGCTTACCGTTACGTGTCTGGAGGAACCAGAGCTTGCCCTCCTGTACGGTGAACTCCATATCCTGCATATCGTGATAGTGATGCTCCAGTTTATCCTGGATACCATTCAGTTCAGCATAGATCTCAGGCATTGCCTCCTCCATTGAAGGATACTTGGCTACGCGCTCCTCCTCAGAGATACCAGCGCGCTCAGCCCAACGCTGAGAACCAATCTTTGTGATCTGCTGTGGAGTACGGATACCAGCCACAACGTCCTCACCCTGTGCGTTCACCAGATACTCACCGTTGAACAGGTTCTCACCGTTAGCAGCGTCACGGCTGAAGCATACACCAGTAGCAGAGGTATCACCCATATTACCGAATACCATAGCCATTACTGATACGGCTGTACCCCACTCGTCGGGGATTCCTTCCATCTTACGATAGAGAATAGCACGCTCGTTCATCCAAGAGCGGAACACAGCGCAGATAGCACCCCACAACTGCTCGATAGGATCGTTGGGGAAGTCCTTACCAGTGCGCTCCTTGATGGCAGCCTTGAACAGCTTAACCAACTTCTTCAGGTCCTCAACAGAGAGATCCTTGTCCAGAACAACACCGCTCTCCTTCTTCACCTTCTCAATGATTTCCTCGAATGGGTCGATATCTGTCTTGTTAACGGGCTTCATCTCCAGCACCACGTCACCGTACATCTGTACGAAACGACGATAAGAGTCGTATACGAAGTGAGGATTATTTGTCTTAGCGGCCATACCCTCAGCCACCTCGTCGTTCAGACCCAGGTTCAGGATAGTATCCATCATACCAGGCATTGAAGCACGGGCACCAGAGCGTACAGAAACCAACAGAGGATTCTTAGCATCACCGAACTTGCAATTCATCAAGTTCTCAATATGTTTTACAGCTGCCATTACGTCATCGTTCAGCAACTCCATAATCTTCTGCTGTCCAACTTGATAATATTCATTACAGCAGTCAGTAGTAATTGTAAAACCAGGAGGAACAGGAACACCGATGTGGTTCATCTCAGCAAGGTTAGCGCCCTTACCGCCGAGTTCCTCACGCATCTTTGCATTACCTTCGGCCTTACCGTTGCCGAAGAGGTAAACTCTCTTTTGACTCATTAATTTGGATATTTAAGATTATTATATAAAGTTATTGTATTTCGAATTGTGCAAAGTTAGTAGAATTTTTGCACATTACCAAAGAAAACGGGCAAAAAATACAAAAAAAAATAATTATGCAGTGCGAATCGATTATTTTTTGTACCTTTGCATCGATTTCATTTTTATTTATATATAATATGGTAAAACACATTATTCTTTGGACACTAAACCCAGAATTGTCAGAAGAGGAGAAACAGACAGTAAAAGAAGGCATCAAAGCCGGACTTGAAGGCCTCGTAGGCAAGGTTCCCGGTTTGATTGACGTGAAAGTAAATATCAGCGGACGCCTGGCATCATCAAATGCCGACGTAATGCTCGACTCCACACTTGAGTCAGAAGAGGCACTGAAAGGCTATGCCCAGCATCCTGAGCATGTAGCAGTAGCCAACGGCAAGGTACGTCCTTACACCGTCCAGCGTGCTTGTCTGGACTTTGAAATCTAATTGATAATTGAACGCTCGGCTTTGCCGCTTTTACAAAGGCGGAACGCCGACTAAAAGAATTGACAATTGATAATGGCGAGAAGCAAGAAACCATTACCCCTGTTAGAAGGCGTTACCATTGAGGCTGTTGCTGCCGAAGGTAAATGCCTGTTCCACTGGAACGACCTGGTGGTCTTCGTACCATTCTGCGTGCCTGGTGACGTTTGCGACATCCAGATTCGCCGCAAGAAGCACTCTTTTGCCGAGGGCGAGGTGGTGCGCTTTGTAGAATACAGCAAGGTGCGCGCCGTTCCTTTTTGCAAGCACTTCGGTGTATGCGGTGGATGCAAATGGCAGAACCTGCCCTATGAAGAACAGTTGAAGTTCAAGCAGCAGCAAGTATTTGACCAGCTACACCGTATCGGCAAAGTAGAACTGCCCGAGTTCCGCACTATTCTCGGGTCTGTAAAGACTCAGGAGTATCGTAACAAGCTGGACTTCGGTTGTGCCAACAAACGTTACCTGACGAAAGAGGAAATTACGGCACTGCCTAAGGATGAGAGTCAGAGCCTGAAGGATGTGCCCGCCATCGGTTTCCATATCACAGGTGCTTTCGATAAGATACTGCCTATCGAGAAGTGCTGGCTGATGGACGACCTGCATAATCAGATTCGCAATGACATCCGCGACTACGCCATGGAGCACGGCATATCGTTCTTCGACCTGCGCGCTCAGGTTGGTCTGTTGCGTGACATCATTATCCGCAATAGCGCCAGTGGTGAGTTGATGGTGATTATCCAGTTCCACTATGATGAGACGGGCGGCGAAAAAGAAGCACTCGACCTGTTGCAACACGTAGCCGACACCTTCCCACAGATCACGTCCTTACTCTACCTCGACAACCAAAAGTGCAATGACACCATTGGCGATCAGGACATCCTCGTGTTCAAGGGTACAGACCATATCTTTGAGCTCATGGAAGACCTGAAGTTCAAAGTAGGTCCAAAGTCATTCTATCAGACCAACACCGAGCAGGCCTACCACCTTTACAGTGTAGCACGTGAGTTCGCAGGATTGACAGGCAACGAGATGGTCTACGACCTCTACACCGGCACAGGAACCATTGCCAACTTCGTTGCCAAGAAAGCCAAGCAGGTGATTGGTATCGAGTATGTGCCAGAGGCTATCGAGGATGCAAAAATCAACTCCGAGATAAATGGCATCAGCAACACCCTGTTCTATGCTGGCGATATGAAGGATATCCTCACCGACGATTTTATCGCAGAGCACGGACGTCCAGATGTCATCATCACCGACCCCCCACGTGCCGGTATGCATCCAGACGTTGTGAAGACTATTCTGCGCGCAGCCCCCGACCGCATTGTATATGTATCGTGCAACCCTGCCACACAAGCTCGCGACCTGCAGGATTTGGACGAGCAGTACAAGGTGATAGAGGTGCAACCCGTAGATATGTTTCCTCACACCCCACATGTGGAGAATGTAGTCTTATTGAAGAAAAGATAAAAAAACAAAAAGCAAACAATATGAAGAAAGTATTATTAGCAGCCCTGATGATGGGCGCAACACTGGGCGCACAGGCTCAGAGCGAATGGTTTAAGAATGTGAAGTTCAGTGGTTACGGCATGGTGCAGTATCAAGCCAGTGACCAGGATGCTAAAGAGAACAATGGTTTCAACTTGCGCTTGGTTCGTATGGCATTAGAAGGCCGTGCCCACGAGGATTTTTATTGGAAGGTACAGATGCAGATCAATGGTAACACCTACGATCCTGACAAGTCTTCAACCGACATTCGTCTGGTTGACCTCTTTGGTGAGTGGCAGAAGTACGAGTTCTTCAAGGTGAAGGCAGGTCAGTTCAAGCGTCCCTTCACATTCGAGAACCCCATGCACCCTATCACACAGGGCTTCATGAGCTACTCTCAAAACGTCAGCAAGTTGGCTGGTTTCTCTGACCGCTGTGGCGGCAACGCTTCAAATGGTCGTGACATCGGTGTTCAGATTCAGGGTGACTTCCTCAAGAATGCCGAAGGTCGCAACCTGCTGCACTATCAGGTAGGTGCTTTCAATGGTGAGGGCATCAACCAGAAGGATAAGGACAACCGCAAGGACATCATCGGTGGAATGTGGGTAATGCCCGTTAAGGGTATGCGCATTGGTGCTTTCGGATGGACTGGTAGTCGTGCCGGTGTTGGCGAGAAGAATCGCTACGCCCTCTCAGGCGAATATGCCCAGAACGACTGGACCTTCCGCACGGAGTATATCCACAGCCAGGGTTGGAATGCAGCCCACACCAGCGACAAGGCCGATGGTATCTATGCCCTTTGCATTGCTCCTATCCAGAAGAACAAGATGCACGTAAAGGCTCGCTACGACCTCTACCGCGAGGCCAAGGAATGGGGACAGTCAAAGACCATGTATGAGGTTGGTGCTGACTACATGTTCACCAAGAACTTGCAGATCAACCTGGAGTATGCCCGTGTGAACGACCGCACCATCGCCAACGCCGACAAGCACAACTACAACATGGTTGACGTGGAGCTTGACTTTAGGTTTTGAGGTTTAAGATTTGAGGTTTGAGGTTTAGTAGATGAAGACTATTGAGAATAATATCTATGATATTGCAAGCGACTTTGCCATAAGGATTGTCAACCTGTATAAGTATCTTACAGATGAGAAACATGAATATGTCATGTCAAAGCAGATTCTCAGATCAGGAACTAGTATCGGAGCCAACTCGTTCGAAGGAAAAAATGCCCAAAGTAGAGCTGATTTTTGCAACAAAATGAGTATCGCCTTAAAAGAGGCTGGAGAAACAGGGTTCTGGTTAGACCTAATCCACAAATCAAAATACATCGATGATTCTCAATTCGAATCATTGTATGCCGATTGGAATCGAATATATGCAGTACTCATCAAAATTGTTAAAACGACAAAAAACATAAAAGAATGAAACCTCAAATCTCAAACCTCAAACCTCAAATCTCAAACCTCAAACCTCAAATCTCAAAGATACTATTGATTTACACCGGTGGTACCATCGGTATGAACCACAACCCACAGACAGGTGCTCTGGAGCCATTTGACTTCGAGCACCTGCTTAGTAGGGTGCCAGAGCTGACTCAGTTTCAGACCGAGATAGCCACCCATCAGTTCAACCCGCCCATCGACTCCAGCGACATGTCGCCAAAGCTCTGGACAGAGTTGGCACATATCATTGCCGATCATTACGAGGAGTACGACGGTTTTGTGATTTTGCACGGCACAGACACAATGGCCTACACAGCCTCTGCCCTGTCGTTCATGCTCGAGAACCTCACCAAGCCCGTTATACTCACTGGTTCACAGCTGCCTATCGGCCAGTTGCGTACCGATGGCAAGGAGAACCTCATCACCAGCATCGAGATTGCTGCCGCCCGTCGTCAGGACGGCACGGCGATGGTGCCCGAAGTAGGCATCTATTTCAATGGTCACCTGATGCGCGGCAATCG
This sequence comes from Prevotella communis, assembly GCF_022024115.1. Classification (NCBI taxonomy): domain Bacteria; kingdom Pseudomonadati; phylum Bacteroidota; class Bacteroidia; order Bacteroidales; family Prevotellaceae; genus Prevotella; species Prevotella communis. The sequence continues at coordinate 910,695 of NZ_CP091792.1, read as the reverse complement.
CACCACCAAACAGAGTGCTGATGAGTTCGATGCCTTCGAGTCATTCAACTATCCCCATCTGGCGGATGCAGGTGTAGAGATCACCTATCACGACGAGTACATCCATCGTCCATCAGCCATCCGTCTTCAGAACCCATCCCTCACCCCACAGTTCCGCCTCGACAACAACGTGATTATCTTCTCACTGTTCCCAGGCATCCGTGAGGATTTGATTCGTCATATCATTGCCACACCCAATCTGCGCGCCATAGTGATGCGTACCTTCGGCTCTGGCAATGCGCCCCAGAACCCCTGGCTGATCAGCGCCCTGCGTGAAGGCACCCGCAGAGGCAAGGTCATCATCAATATCAGTCAGTGTCTGCAAGGCTGTGTGGAGATGGGACGCTACGACACTGGCTACCAACTTCAGGAAGCCGGCGTCATCAGCGGCTACGACGGCACCGTAGAGGCAGCAGTCACCAAACTGATGTATCTGCAAGGAAAATATGATGATCCAGAGCAGGTGCGGAAATTTATGAAACAGAGTATCTGTGGAGAGATAACGGTGTAATTTATCATAAAAAAAAGAGTGTCACCCTATTGTGACACTCTTTTTTATATTCATCTTATTAACATACTTATGGAAGCTGAATAGACTCGGTAAATCCACTCCACAAGGTTGCTAATTTTCCATTATATACTACCAGTCCATACATACTGAAATTCAATACATTACCTACACGAGCCATTTCCTCAGAATAGAAATAGACCATGCCATAGCTACTATGCTTATAACCCATCTTCTGAGGCTCAAAAGCAACAAGACTGTTACCATCATCACTCAGTTCAAACTGGATGTCATAGCCTTTGTAAAGACAATCAGGAAGTTTGTATACATTTGTTCCTTTTGCACGTAAAACAGGCTGTTCCCAGCTGTCCTCAAAGAGTTCTGACGTGTAAACACCCGTACCAAGCTCTTCCCAATCGTAGTCACACATCACAGTGACAGTTGTTGTAGCATTAATTGAACCTCCAACAATCGTATCAGCGGTAGCAACGTCTTCATCGCTAAGTGTCAGTTTACAAGTATAGGTTGTACCAGGCTCCATACCAGCAGCGTCAATAGAGACAGTTGTTGACCACTCACCAGCTGCAAAGGTTGCAGTACCACCATTCTTATCTGTCAGTACAGTACCATCTTCTGTAGAGAAAGTATAATGTACCGTATATTCAGATGCCGTATTAGAACGAGTTATAGCAACAGGTACAGTAACTGAAGACGCTTTTGTTACAACAGTATTTGGCTCTGCATTCTCAAATGAGATGTTTTGAGCCGACGTGGTATAAGTAGTGCCCACGTTATCCGTATCACAAGCAGTAAGCATCATACCTGCGAATAAGGCCAAGCCTAATATATATTTCTTCATAATAAATCTCATTATTTTACATTATTATTAATCAAATGGATTCTGATCCTTACTATCATCCATATTTGCATTGCCATCGAACTCAGCCTGAGGAATAACCATCACCCACTTGTAGCTCTCAGGATTACTTGTGGCAGCATTCAACTTAGCTGATGCTGCAGCTGAAGGATGACCATCGGCTGTGCTACGTACGAAGCCCTGATGCAAACGGCGGATATCATAGATACGACCGAACTCACCCCACAACTCAATACGACGCTGTTTGATGATTTCCTCACGCAGTGAGCCACTTGCCAAATCGGTTGTTGCAGACATTGCTGTACCAGTCTTTGCGCAAGTATAATCAGGATCACGATAAGCCATCAAGGCCTTCAATGTATTCTGAGCATCAACATCATTACCCAGCATACACTCGGCCTCAGCCTTTGCCAGATACATTTCCTCAACACGCATGAAGATATAGTCACCTTCCCATGTAGCATAGTTCACGAACTTGAACTTCTCCTGCTGGTAACCATTGTCACCATTTGCAGGATCCTCAGGGTTCCACCAAGCACGACGGGCATCGTTAGCACCCATCTTGTTGTAAAGGCCCCTGGTTATCTGCTGACGGGCAGACGCACCATATTTTCCCTGATCAGCATCCATATGAGTGAAGAAGCCTGCATAACCTGTGGTCTGGTCAGCAATGATGTTCATACCCCACATCACGTTAGATGCAGACACTTTGTTAAGTCCGGCAAACTGGCCAACTTCTATGATATTAATCTTCTCCTTCTTAGCCTCGGCAATAGCCTTGGTAGAATAAGTCAGAACATCATCCCATTTCTCCTCTACCTGTGCGATACGTGCGTGCAGACCGTAAGCTACAGCCAAATTGATGTGTGACTTGCTATTGCGATCGTGTTCCGTAGCAGAGAGCAGTTCCTCAGCCTTCTTGATGTCGCTGTCAATCTGCTCATATACCTTAGCAACAGTCTCACGAGCCTTACCCTGCGTATCCTTTGTAGTGGGCTCCGTGTAGATAGGTACACAAGGTTCCGTCTCATGACCTACCAGAGTACGTGAATACCACTGAGCCAGCATGAAATAGCTGAAGGCACGGATAGCGTAAGCCTGACCAACAACATAATTCACGTCTGAAGGGTCGCCAGTCATTGTCTTTTCAGCCGTTGTCACATAGTTGGCATTGGCAATCAGCGTATAGAAGAAATTCCACACACCATAAGGACGACCCTGTGTATGAGTATAGTCACCCTTCACATCATAGAGATAGTCATAGTAGAACCAACCACTACCAGACTTTGCCTGAATGTGGTCTTCACCCATCAGGTCGGCAGCCAGGTTGATAGCAGAGAGTCCAAATTCCTCATGCTCCCATCCTGTTGTATAACCAGTGGTGTACATTGTACGGTAGATACCATCAATAGCTGCAATAGCACTACCTGCAGAGCCTGTCATCTTCTCTGTTGCAACAGAGGTAGAAGGCGTGGTGTCCAACTGATCATCTGAGCAAGCAGTCAACATGGTTGCACCAAGCAAGCCCATCAGTGTATATTTATATATTGCTTTCATATTTTATTCCTTTCTTTTTTGTATTAGAAATTAACTTCAATACCCATGGTCAGCGTCTTATTCGGTGAGTAAGAATAAGTAGTGCCACCACTGAAATTATACTGAGGATCCATACCGTCAAGATGACTGAACAGAGCCACATTATCGAAAGAACCATAAACCTTCACACCACCCAGGCTAGCCTTGCTAACCAAAGACTTTGGAAGAGTATAGCTCAGAGTAATGTTCTTAATGGCGAAGTAAGAAGCGTTGATCAGATAACGATCGGTCACGTGAACATTCTCTTTAATTCCTACACGAGGAACGTCGGTAATATCACCTGGCTTCTGCCAGCGACGCAGCACATTCTTATTCCAAGTAGAACTGAGATAGCTCAGGTTCATTGAGTTGTAATACATGTTGTCCAGCACTTTACCACCAATTGAGTAAGTTGTCAGGATTGACAGGTTGAAGCCTTTATAGCTGACATCAGTACCAATGCTACCATACAAATCTGGAATACGAGAACCCATCTCATAACGGCAAGAAGATGCTTCTGAATAGCTATCACTGATACGCTCGTTCACACGGTTGCCATCAGCATCAGTGTCGTAAACCCAGTAGAGCTGCTTACCAGTAGCAGGATCCACACCTGCACTCTTACGCAGATAGAATGTATTCAGAGGCAGACCTTCCTTGATGATATAGCTACCAGAAAGAATCTCAGGTGACTCAGCAGTCAGCTTGGTAACCTCGTTCTTGATAGTAGAACCCATCCAAGAAACATTCCATTCGAAGTCCTGGAAGCGAACGGGAGTACCAGACAGCTCGAACTCAAAACCAGAGTTCTTCATGTTACCCACGTTAGCAGAGTAACCAGAGAAACCAGTTGAAACAGCCATTGGGTAGTCGAGCAACATATCAGTTGTCTTACGAACATAGTATTCTGCACTGAAGCGGATACGACGATCCAGAAGAGTACCCTCCAAGCCAATGTTTAGGTTTGAGTTCTTCTCCCAAGACACCTCGTTGTTCTGCAGTGTAGAGAGCACAGCACCCACAGTGTTGGCATTAGGATAGGCCACACTTGACAGACCCTGCCATACATAATAGTTAGAATTACCATCGGCATCGAGGATGTCATCGTTACCCTGCTCACCATAGCTCAGTTTGAGTGACAGGTTGTCCACCCATTTCACATCCTTCATGAACTCCTCGCTTGAGATACGCCAGTTACCACCCAGAGACCAGAAAGTACCAGTGCGGTTACCGCTCTTAAAGCGTGAAGAAGCATCAGAACGCAGAGAAGCAGAGAAATAATACTTATCGTCGTAGTTATAGTTGAAACGACCCAGCCAAGAGTTGATGCGATAATCCAAAGAATAGCTGTCAGCATCCTTCAGAGTGGCACCTGGACGAAGCTCCAGCAGTCCGCTCATCAAACCAGAACGCTCTGCATCCATGAATTTGTAGTTATAAGCATAGAACTCGTGACCTGCAAGAACATCGAAAGAGTGCTTGTCAAAAGAACGGCTCCAAGTCAGCAGCTGGTTGAAAGTGTAGCTCTGAGTACGCATGCTGTACTTGGTGAGCAAACCACCAGAAGCAGCCTGGTTACCATGCTCCATATTCATATAACGCATACGGTTATTGTTGTCATAGTCGAAACCGAAGTTGATAGCCAGCTTCAGGCCTTTTGCCCAACCCATCTTATCGTCGTCGCTACCGAATACCAAACCAGAACGCATACCTGCTACGTCACGACGGATGTCAGCCTTGTCGAGCATCAGCATACCCAGTGAGCTATGGTCGCTCATTGAACCTGGACGCTGGTCGCCATTAGCAAGAGCCTCACCCCAATCGTACTCAATCTGACCATTTCTATAGACAGACTTACCCTCTGCATCTTTCAGGTATACAGGGAACAAGGGATTGACAAACTGAGCTGTGTACCATACGTTTGAATATGAAGTACCATCATAGTCGCTGAAGTTTGAAATAGAGTGAGCCACGTTCAAACCAACATTAGCACGGAACCAGTCGTTCACCTTTGTATCCACATTCACGCGGGCGTTATAACGCTGGAAAGAAGTGGTTTTCAAGATACCATCCTCGTTCAGGTAACCCAGTGACATAGCATACTTAGTCTTCTCGTTACCACCACTCAGAGAGAGCTGATGCTCATGACGCAGAGCGTTGTCGCGTGTTACGGCATCAAGCCAATCCTCATTCCATGCAGACTTTGCGTCTGTGCGAACCTGACCTGTAGCGGGGTCGATAATCTGATCCCAAGTATAGTTCTTGAAGGGGTTGTAGCTCTCGCCACCGAGTTCGCTGCCGAGACTGGCGCGTGCAATAGCCTCTGCATCAGTCCAAGATGCGCCGCCATCCCACTCAGCATTACGCAGAGCCTCGTAAACCAACTGAGTAAACTCAGTCTGGCTGACATTCTGGTAACGCTTATTAGCACGGTTTGACCAACCTACGTTAGAACGCCAAGTCACGTTAGTTTTACCCTCCTGACCTCTCTTGGTAGTAATCATCACTACACCATTGGCACCACGAGCACCATACAGAGCGCCAGAAGAAGCATCCTTCAGCACGGTCATAGACTCAATATCTGAAGGGTTCAGTGATGCCAGACTACCATCGTAAGGAATACCATCAACCACATAAAGAGGTGCGCTTGAAGCATTGATAGAACCGAAACCACGTACGCGGATACTAGGCGAAGAACCAGGCTGACCAGAACCAGAAGTCATCTGAACACCAGTCACGTTTCCTTCCAATGCCTTTGTTACACTCGTTACAGGGCGAAGTTCTACGTCCTCTGCACTGATGCTCTGGGCAGAACCCGTGAATGAAGACTTCTTCTGTGTGCCATAAGCCACAACGATGACTTCATCCAGAGCCTTGTTGTTAGAGACCAAGCTAATACGCATGTTGGGACGAGCAGTCACATCCTGCGTAACCATACCAATGTATGATACGCGCAAGGTTTTCTTGCCTGCAGGTACAGTCACTGAGAACTGACCATTGGCATTTGTCACAGCACCTGTGCTGGTTCCTACAACCAGGACCGTTGCACCCACTACGGGTTGTCCGTCATCTTGAGACACAACGGTACCACTGACTTTTGTCTGAGCCAATACTCCTCCTACCAGAAGGAATAAGCCCACTAACATTGTCATTAGTCTTTTTTCCATAAATCTCTCTCGTTTTTTAAGTTAATTGTTAAAGTATTATTATATTATCAATATTGTTCGCGCGTACATCGCTTTCTTTTCACTAATTTTTCCTATCAGCGTGCAAAAATACGTAAGAATTATTAAATATACAAATAAAATGCCAAAAAAGTTTCAAAAACGTACAAATTCTGTCAATTTATTATTGATTATGCACATTTTCGCTTAATTTGTGTACCACTTTGAAAGATTTTTATGGCAGATGTTTGCATTTCGTAACATAGAGTAAAATTGAAGAATCAGTCACCCTAAAATATCGGGGCGCGCATATATATAGCTGAATTCATGAATTGACTCGAGTGATTTCATGAATTGACTCGAGTCAATCGATGATTTCACACGAGTGAAGTTTTTGAGGGAATCGTGTGATGATTAGGCTCAATCATAAAAAAAAATACGACCTTTATTTTTTTATTCGGAAACTAATTCGTAACTTTGTGGCTGAGAAATAAAACTAACCCAATTATTCACTAAACAAACACTTACAGAAATGAAAGATTTGAAAGGAACAAAGACAGAGAAAAACCTGCAGGAAGCTTTTGCAGGCGAGAGTCAGGCACGCAACAAGTACACCTACTATGCTTCAAAAGCAAAGAAGGATGGTTTTGTACAGATTAGTAATATCTTCCTGGAGACAGCTGCTAATGAGAAGGAGCATGCTGAGATATGGTTTAAATACCTGAATGGTGGCAAGATCAACGACACAATGGCCAACCTTGAGGATGCAGCCAACGGTGAGAACTTCGAGTGGACAGACATGTATGCCCGCATGGCCGAGGAGGCTGACGAAGAGGGTTTCAAGGAGATTGCCGCAAAGTTCAGAATGGTAGCAAAGATCGAGAAAGAGCACGAGGAGCGTTATCGCAAGTTGCTCGACAACGTCAAGAAGGAGTGTGTATTCTCCAAAGACAACGACGTTATCTGGCAGTGCAGCAACTGCGGACATATCATCATCGGCAAGAAGGCACCCGAGATTTGTCCCGTCTGCGATCATCCCAAGGCTTACTTCCAGGTAAAGGCAGAAAACTATTAATTAAAAGAAAAAGCGGTTAGGCAAATGTCTAACCGCTCTTTTTTATCTTTAGCCCAACAGAATCTGTACGATACGTTCTGCCGTACGACCATCCCATCGGTCAGGAAGGGCACATTTCTTCCATTGTCCGGCCTCGATACGCTGCATCTCCTCCTTCAGTCGCTGAGGATCTTCACCCACCAGGACATTACTACCTACGCTGACCGTCTCCTGATGCTCTGTATAGCTGTTCAGCGTGATACAAGGCACACTGTTGAACGTAGCTTCCTCGGCTACATTACCACTATCCGTGATGATACCCTTGGCATGAGCCGTCAACCAACCGAATTCAAGATAACTCAGGGAGGGTTGAGGTTTCAGGTTTGAAACTTGAAACCTGAAACCTGAAACCACTTCAAGAGCTTTGCCTCGCAAAGGCGCAATGATAGGTGTACCGCCTGCAGCCTCGGACATGGCAATAAGCATCTTCTTCAACTTATCCTCATCGGCTAAGAGCGCCTTTCTGTTTACAGTAAACACGAAATATGAGCCCGGTTCTATATCCAAAGCTGGTTTTTGCAGACGCTGATGATTAAAGCGGAGGGTATCCATCAGGATATTTCCCACCATATAAGTATTGTTGCTATCCGACTGTTCGCGTGCAGCCACACTATTACTGCGTGTGCCGGCCGTAAAGAGATAGTCGCTGAGGGCATCAATAACCAGGCGGTTCACCTCCTTAGGCATATTCATATCAAACGAACGGGTGCCTGCCACAAGATGTGCCAGTTTGATGCCTCGTTTCTTGGTAACGATAGCAGCCGCCATCGTAGAGGCAAGGTCGTCGACCACAATCACCACATCAGCAGGATTCTCCTCCAGATAAGCATCAAAATGAGCCATCACCCTACTGGTTATCTCATTCAGGATGGTACTGTCGACACCAAAGAACACAGACGGGCGCGGCATCTGCAAATCATCGAAGAGCGAGGTCTCCAAAGTAGGATCGTCCTCACGACCAGTATATACCAGTTCATACTCGGCACCCTCAGCCTTCTCAATGGCACGAATCAGAGGTGCCACCTTCACAAAATTAGGGCGTGCGCCCGCAACAATACAAATATTTTTCATAGCGGTAGCAAATTATTCTCTTTTCACTATTCACTTTTCCTTTAACAGTCTGTCGATCTCGTCAAACTGCTTACCCATATTCAGATTCAGGTAGATACGATAGAGCACAGGAGCCCACTTAGCCTTCTCCTTGGGCATCAGTTTGCGATAGTGCTCCATAAAAGGACAGGCCTTCTGATAAGCCTGGCGCATCAGCTTCTTATCGCGCTTGTCGTTTTGACGTTCAGCTATATTGACATAAGCCGTACCAGCATTGAAATAAGGTTCGGCCAGATTTGGATTCAATTCTATGAGTCGCTCACTATACTTGATACTCTCCGCATAGCGCTCCATACGCAATAGCGTGGTGGACTTAGCAAAGAGAAACAGTTCGCTGGAGGGATTGACTGTCAGCGCACTATCAGTCAGCGCCAAGGCTTTCTCGTGCTGGCCCATATTGGCATAGGCGTCCATCAGGCGAGGGAAGAAATAATGGAACTGTGGATAACGGCGGAAGCCCTCTTCGAGGGTCTGCACATACAGTTCATCATCCTTGAGCAAGCGGCGGGCCTCAGCAATAAACTGCAGGGTAAAATCGGCCTTGGCCGTGTCCTGGAGCGCACGCTTACTGTAACGGAGCGTCAGCACAGGGTCTTGCTGTTTGTAGCCGCAATAGGTAGCCCAATAGGCCGCCTCAGACATACGAGTATCAAGGGAGTCGTAATGATAGGCCTGAAACAGAGGCTGACGGGCGCAGTCCAGATAGGCCTCATAATAGCGATAGGCATCAGCCCATTTATTCTTTCTCAACAGGAAAGAGCCCCCATTGAAGATATTAGGGCGCAGCGCATTTAGCTGTTGTGAGAGGCTCTTACGATTATCTGTTGTGAGACTGTCAAGTGTCTCTGCAATGGTCAGCATCTGAAGAGCCTTCGCAAAGAAAGATGCCGTATCGTATTGCTGTTTGAGATACAGTTTCTCGTTGCCCTGCTCATACTGTCCAAGCACGGCATCGTAGTAGGCCAGCCAGATACGCTTGTTGGTACGGTTGGTCGAGTCTTTCAGCAGAGCTGTCAATGTTTTCTCAGCATCTGCGTATTTGCCACTCTTGATAGACGACCGTGCCTGACTAAGCTCTTTCTTCTGAGCCATCAAGCACGGTGTCGTCATCAATAAGAGAAGCGTAACTGCAATGAGTTGCTTCATTCTCTAATTTAAAGGGTTGATATTATCGTCCGGCATTCACCAGGGCCTCCATCTCGTCAGACTTGGCCTTGTTGCCCAGCGAATAGTAAATCTGATAGAGAGGATATGCCCAGTTCACCTTCTCACGATCGGGATCCAGTTCTTTGGCACGCTCCAGGAATGACAGGGCATCGGTCAGGATAGCCTTCACCTTGTCGGCATTAGCCTTTGTCAGACCGCCAGTATTCTTGTCGGCCAACTTATCCTTCAGGTCGATGGCCTTACCATTCAGACATACACCAGCATTGAAGATACACTGGATGAAGGTAGGATCAATCTCGATAGCCTTCTTGTAAGACTCAACAGCATTGTCCCAGTCGCGCTCGTTCATCTGCACCTCACCCTTCAGGGCCCAAGCCATCTTGTTCTCAGCATTCAGAGCAATTTCTTCCTCAGCCCAAGCAGCCAGAGCCTTCTGGTTGTTTGAACGGGTATAGAACTCCATCAACAGGTTGAAGTAGCGTTCCTCCTCAGGATTGGCCTTGTGCAGATCCTTTACCGTGTTGACATAAGCCAGTGAGTCCTCGGCAGTCTTCATGGTCTCCTTCTTAGAGAAGAGCAGAATCTCGTTAGCCTCAGCAGCCTTCTTAGGATCCTGGGCTGCGATATGTGCATACTTCTCTGCAGTAGCGTAGTCTTTCTTCTGATAAGCCACCAGACCTGCATAGTAAGCAATCTCAGAACGATACTGGTCCTTGCTCAGGTCAGCCACATCAGCGAACCCCGTAAACAGTGGATTCTCAGGGCTGTCGATATAGAGCGACCACTTAGCAAGAGCACCGTCGAGGTTCTTGTGGTTATAGTCGAACAGACCGGCATTGATCAGGTTCAAGCGAACATTCATCATGCGCTGCTGGTTTCCCTGACGGTAGCGAATCTTTACCTTACCCTTCTCATTGGGCAGTACGTCATACTTATCGCACTCGATAGCAGCCTTCAGGGCCTCATAACAGGCATTGTTCATACCCAGGGTATCGAAAGCCACTTTCTTCTGAGCCACCTGATTCTTCAGGTTCTCCTCCTGAATGGCAGAGAACTTAGCAAACATAATATCAGCCTGAAGATTCCATGCTGCTGCCTTGTCTGTTGTCTCGCTTGAGGTGAGTGCAGGAGCCAACACCTGAGCGGCAGCATCAAAGTCACCTTTTGACTGCAGTTTCTTGGCTTCTTTCACCACTGCATCCTGTGCAAAGGCTGTGGTGGCAGCACCTGCCATCAGAGCCATAATCATTAGTTTTTTCATATTCATATTATTTATTAGTTAAACAGTTATTCGTTATTTGTTTCCTGGTTTTCTACTGCCTCCTGATTCTCCTGCTCCTCAGCCAGCTCCTCCTCAGTGGCTTTCTGCACCTTGCAGACGCTGGCAATGGTATCGTTCTTCTTGGTCAGGTTAATCAGACGGACGCCCTGAGTAGCACGACCCATGACACGTACCTCGCTGACATTCAGACGGATTAGGATTCCGCTCTTGTTGATAATCATCAGGTCGTTCTCGTCTGTCACCACCTTGATAGCCACCAGTCGGCCAGTCTTCTCTGTGATAGCGAGGGTCTTCACACCTTTGGTACCACGGTTGGTGATACGATAGTCCTCGATATCCGAACGCTTACCATAACCGTTCTCGCTGACCACCATGATGGTCTCGGTCTGAGGATCGTTCACGCATACCATGCCTACTACCTCGTCGTCGCCACCATCGAGACGCATACCAATCACACCCGTTGACACACGGCCCATGGTGCGAACAGCATCCTCGTTGAAGCGAACGGCACGTCCGTTGCGGTTGGCCAGCAGGATCTCGTTATGACCATTGGTCAGACGAACGCCTACTACCTGGTCGCCCTCGTTGATATTGATAGCACGAACACCGGCAGCACGCACGTTGCGGTAGTCGTACAGACAGGTCTTCTTGATAATACCCTGCTTGGTAGCAAACATCACGTAGTGTGTCTTCAGGAACTCCTCGTCGTTGAAGTTCTTGATGCGCAATACAGCATTGATAGCATCATCGGGCTCAATATTGAGCATATTCTGGATGGCACGACCCTTAGAGTTGCGGTCGCCCTCAGGAATCTCGTAGCACTTCTGCCAGTAGCAGCGTCCCTTCTGGGTGAAGAAGAGCAACGTGTTGTGCATGGTGGCAGGATAGATATACTCTGTGAAGTCGTTATCACGATGACGGGCACCCTTAGCACCCAAGCCACCACGACTCTGAGCATGGAAGTCGCTCAGCGGTGTGCGCTTGATATAACCCATGTGACTGATTGTAATCACCACGGGATCATCGGGATAGAAGTCCTCTGCATTGAACTCATGATCGAAGGGAATAATCTCCGTCTTACGCTCGTCGCCATACTTCTCCTTCACCTCCAGCAGGTCTTCCTTCATTACCTGCTTACAACGCTCAGGATTGTTCAGGATTTCTTCCAGGTCGGCAATGAGCTTCATCAAGTCGTCATACTCCTGATGCAACTGGTCAACACGCAGACCGGTCAACTGACTCAGACGCATATCCACGATTGCCTTTGACTGAAGCTCATCCAAATCGAAGCGCTTCTCCAAATTGCGCTGGGCATCGGTAGGCGTAGCAGACTGACGGATGATGTGCACCACCTCGTCAATATTATTCACTGCAATAATCAAGCCCTCCAGGATGTGAGCACGCTCCTGAGCCTTCTTCAAATCAAACTTCGTGCGACGGATAGTCACCTCATGACGGTGCTCAATGAAGTAGCGGATACACTCACGCAAGCTGAGCAACTTCGGACGCATCTTGCCATGAGTACCAGGGATGGGCACCAGGGCAATATTGTTCACAGAGAACGAGCTCTGCAGAGCTGTCATCTTGAACAGCTTGTTCAGAATCACATTGGCATTGGCATCGCGCTTCACGTCAACCACGATACGCATACCCTGACGACCAGATTCATCGTTGACATTTGAGATACCCTCAATCTTATGCTGGGTAGCCAGGTCAGCGATATAAGCCACGAGGTCGGCCTTGTTGACACCATAAGGAATCTCGGTCACCACAATCTTGTCGTGCTGCTCGCCAGCCTCAATCTCAGCCTTGGCACGCATCACGATACGGCCACGACCAGTCTCGTAAGCATCCTTCACGCCCTGCAGGCCATAGATATAGGCACCTGTAGGGAAGTCGGGACCGGGGATATATTGCATCAGGCCCTCGCAGTCAATCTCAGGATTATCGATAAAGGCGCAGCAACCGTCAATCACCTCACCCAGGTTATGGGTAGGCATATTCGTTGCCATACCTACGGCAATACCGTTAGCACCATTCACCAGCAGGTTGGGCACCTTGGTAGGCATCACGCTGGGCTCCAGCAAGGTATTGTCGAAGTTGGGGTCCATATCAACGGTATCCTTCTCCAGGTCGTCCATGATATGCTCACCCATCTTAGAGAGACGGCACTCCGTGTAACGCATGGCAGCAGGTGAGTCACCGTCAACCGAACCGAAGTTACCCTGACCGTCAACCAGCGTGTAGCGCATATTCCATTCCTGACCCATACGCACCAGGGCACCATATACAGATGAGTCGCCGTGGGGGTGGTACTTACCGAGCACCTCACCAACAACACGCGCACACTTCTTGTGTGGCTTGTCACTGGTATTACCAATACCCATCATACCATAAAGAATACGGCGATGCACAGGTTTAAATCCATCACGAACATCAGGAAGGGCACGGGCCACAATCACGGACATCGAATAGTCGATGTACGAAGACTTCATCTCTTCCTCGATGTTAATCTTCAAAATTCTGTCGTTGTCAATCGTCTGATCCACTTTTCTATCGTTTTACTTTTTTACCTTTTTACTCTTTTACTTTTTAGCCAAAATTGCGTTTAAGGCCATTTTTAAGCCCGCTGACGCGTTTTTAGCTTTTTCGTTCAGCGCACAAAGGTACGAAAATTATTAAGATAAAAAAAGCAAAAAGGTAAAAAAGTAAGGAAATAATTTCCATTTTTCACTTTTTTACCTTTTTAGCCTTTTACCTTTTTATTTTTTCACCTTACGGTCATATGAAAGCAACCCTGCTTCACCTCGTACTTAATAAAACAGCGATTTTGCTGACGCATATCATTAAGTACCTCACTCAAGATAAATTTCAACGAGTCGTTGCGTACCTGACGGCGACTGGGGCCGTCGGGATCCTCTACTGTCCTATAACGGTTATAACAGATATCTATTGTGGTGCCATAGAGATGACAGGAGTTTTCTGTGGCATTGCCATTATGGCGGCGCAGCTTGGCCACATCCTCCTGCGTACGGAGCACGCTGGTCACGATGAAACGATGCAAGGGCACACCTTTTACCTGCAGACTGTCAAAGAAAGCCTGACCGATATCCTGCAGAAGAACAGCTGCACGTGGTACCAGATATGGAATACTGCTATGCAAGGGGTCTATATAATAATAAGGTGAGCAGTCAATGAACACCAGTTCGTCTTTTCTCTCTTCCGCATCCAACCGGTTCTTCACCGGCTTAACGCCCCATCTGTTAGCTGCAATCAATTGCACACTATTACTATCAGGGAAAGCACCTTTATAGCTGGACACACTACGAATACGATGATAGCGTTCACCATCAGGCACATAGCGAGCAGAAACAGAAGGTGCCAGGACGGCTTCAGATTCAGGTTCAACAGCCGCAGGCTCCTCAACGACCTCAGCAACAGGGAGCTCGTTTGCAACAGAATCTACTGCCAGACTATCTGCTACCTCTGCCACGTCGGATGATGACGTAGCGATACCAGGAAAGGCACAACGTACCAAGGCCAGCACCATCACCGACACGCCAAAAACCTCAAGAAAACGATGTTTACGCTTATTATTACCCTTCATTTCCTTTCATCTCATCTTACAATGTGTCTCACATCCTCCTCGTCGGCAAGAACGAACACCTTGCCAAAGGCACCGACGGTGATGGGAAGCGTCTGGCCATGAAAGCTCACCGTGCCAACGGTAACTACCAGATAATCATCTACCTGCATATTACTCTGCAGGAAAGAACCGGCAGCATTCATCGCCATATCAGTACCCGCAGCAACCAGTTCATCCGGTAACTGAGCATTAGACACTTCTTGACTTACCACATTCATTGCCAACTGTCTTACCGCAGCCTGATGTTCCCATGGCTCTGGTTTGGAAAAAGCCATTGCTGCCAACAGAATCAGCACCACAAAGGTCAGAAAAACAAAAACTTTCTTAGCCATTCTTTCTTATTATTTTGTTTCAGGGCACAAAGATACTAAAAAAAACAAATAAAATTGGCGAATCTATTCTTTTTTTCGTAACTTTGGCCTAACCGAAGTTACTTTCACTCGGAAATGAAAAGAAAAACTTGTTTTCCTTTTGCATTTCACTCATTTATTCGTAACTTTGCACCCAAATTGCAAATATTCGAATATAAGACATGAACATACTTGAACTGAGTGAACAAGAAATTCTCCGTCGACAGTCGCTCGACGAGCTGCGCAAGATGGGCATCAACCCCTACCCTGCCGCAGAGTATCCCGTAAATGCATGGAGCACAGATATTATTGAAAACTTTGAGGACTTACCCGTCATCGGAAAAGATGAGGAAGGCAACGATGTACGCGAGACGCCTACACCGGAGAACAGCCGTATGGTAAGTATTGCCGGCCGCATCATGAGCAAGAGCATCATGGGTAAGGCTGCCTTTGCCAAGTTGCAGGACTCTAAGGGTCGTATTCAGGTATACGTACAGCGTGATGCCATCTGCCCCGACGAGAACAAGGACCTTTACAACATTGTTTTCAAGAAGCTGCTTGACCTGGGTGATTTCATCGGTGTAAAAGGATACGTATTCCGCACAAAGACTGGAGAAATCAGTGTTCATGTGATGGAACTGACCGTATTGAGCAAGAGTCTGAAGCCACTGCCTGTGGTGAAGACTGATGCTGACGGTAAGGTATATGACGCATTCGATGACCCAGAATTGCGTTATCGTCAGCGCTATGTTGACCTGATTGTGAATGCTGGTGTTAAAGAGACCTTCCTCAAGCGTGCTACCATCATCCGCACCATGCGTCGCATCCTTGATGATGCAGGCTATACAGAAGTTGACACACCTATTTTGCAGAACATCGCAGGTGGTGCATCAGCCCGCCCATTCATCACCCACTTCAATGCCCTGAACCAGGACATGTACATGCGTATTGCCACAGAGCTTTACCTGAAGCGCCTCATCGTCGGTGGCTTCGAGGGTGTTTACGAGATGGGTAAGAACTTCCGCAATGAGGGTATGGATAAGACCCACAACCCAGAGTTCACCTGCATGGAGCTCTACGTGAGCTATAAGGACCTGCTGTGGGGTATGGACTTCACCGAGAAGATGCTGGAGGAGATTTGTACAGCAGTGAACGGCAAGCCTGAGGTGGAGATCGACGGCAAGGTTATCTCATTCCGCGCTCCATTCCGCCGTCTGCCAATCCTCGATGCTATCAAGGAGAAGACCGGTTTCGACTGCGACGGTAAGACTGAGGATGAGATTCGTGCATTCTGCAAGTCTAAGGGCATGGAGGTTGACGAGACCATGGGTAAGGGTAAGCTCATCGACGAACTCTTTGGTGAGTTCTGCGAGGGTACCTTCATCCAGCCCACTTTCATTACTGACTATCCCGTCGAGATGTCACCTCTTACCAAGATGCACCGCAGTAAGCCCGGGCTCACCGAGCGTTTCGAGCTGATGGTTAATGGTAAGGAACTGGCTAACGCCTACTCTGAGCTCAACGATCCTATCGATCAGGAGGAGCGTTTCGTAGAGCAGATGAAACTTGCTGACAAGGGCGATGACGAGGCTATGATTATCGACCACGACTTCCTGCGCGCTCTGCAGTATGGCATGCCTCCCACCTTCGGTATCGGTATCGGTATCGACCGTCTGGTGATGCTGCTCACAGGTAAGTTCGCCATTGGTGAGGTGATGCTGTTCCCACAGATGAAGCCCGAGAAGAAGGCTCCTCAGAGCAGCATCCAGGAATGGGAAGCTATTGGCGTACCCGAGAACTGGGCTTATGTGCTGCGTAAGGCTGGTTTCTATCTCATCCAGGACATCAAGGACGAGAAAGCTCAGGGCTTGCAGCAGAAGATTGGCGAGATCAACAAGAAGTTCAAGCTGAACTACGAGAAGCCATCTCTGGACGAGGTTCAGAGTTGGATTGATAAGGCGCAAGCTTAAAGTTCAAAGTTCAAAGAACCATGTACGACTGCGGTAAGATAGCAATAATCGGTGGAGGCTCATGGGCTACAGCCATTGCCAAGATTGTAGTGCAGCACACGCACCACATTGGTTGGTATATGCGTCGCGATGACCAGATAGAGGACTTCAGACGACTGAGTCACAACCCCAGTTACCTGACCAGCGTGCATTTTGACGTTCACGAGATTAATTTCAACAGCGATCTCAATAAAATTGTGGAGGCCTACGACACCTTGGTGTTCGTAGTGCCTTCACCTTATTTAAAAAATCACCTGAAGAAACTGAAGGTGAGACTGAAGGATAAATTCATCGTAACAGCTATCAAGGGTATTGTGCCCGATGAGAACCTGATTTGTACAGAGTACTTCCATCAGGTATTCGATGTGCCACACGACAACCTGGCCTGCATTGGCGGTCCCAGTCATGCAGAAGAGGTGGCACTGGAGCGATTGAGTTACCTTACTGTAGGATGTTCAGACATGGAGAAGGCCCAATCCTTTGCAGAAATACTGAACAGCCAGTTTATCAAGACAAAGACATCAACCGATGTTATCGGCATAGAATACTCCAGCGTTCTGAAGAATGTCTATGCCATTGCGGCAGGTATCTGCAATGGTCTGAAATTTGGAGATAATTTCCAGGCCGTACTTATAGCCAATGCCGTGCAGGAGATGGCTCGTTTCCTGCAAAGTGTGCACCCCATTGAGCGCAATGTCTATGATAGTGTTTACTTAGGCGACCTATTAGTGACGGGCTACTCGAACTTTTCGCGCAACCGTGTTTTCGGAACGATGATTGGTAAAGGTTATAGCGTGAAAAGTGCCCAGATGGAGATGGAGATGATTGCCGAGGGTTACTTCGGCACTAAGTGTATGAAGGAAATCAACCGCCATTGGCACGTTAACATGCCTATCCTGGATGCCGTTTACAACATCCTCTACGAACGTATTGCACCAAAGATTGAGATTAAGCTGCTGACAGACTCGTTCCGCTAAGTATTTATTCGCTTCGAATTTACTTGATAGGAATATCTACCCTGAAGATAGAACCCTCGCCTAGTTTTGACTCTACTGTAACACTTCCACCAAGGCTGGAAGCCATCACACGACAGATACTCAGTCCTAAGCCAGCACCCGGAATAAATTCATCCACTTTGTAGAAACGTTCAAAGATACGTTCCAGATTCTCCTCTGCAATACCCTTACCAGTATCACGCACCCAGATACATACACGACCATCAACGGGATTGTCATAGCCTACGACAATAGAACCTTGCTGCGTAAACTTCATCGCATTGGAAATGAGATGATTGGCAATAGTACTCAGACGAATCATATCAGTGGTAATAGACAGTGCATCCTGAGCAAAACTGATATCCAACTTCACACCCGATGGTAACTTTTCAGCAAAAACTGCCATAGCCTCTGCCAACAACGTATTCAAGTCGAATGTCGTCATGACCAGCTGTTCCTGACCGGATTCAATCTTCGAGATATTCACCACATCATCAACAATACGCAACAACTTCTGCGTATTCTCGTGAATCAAGTCTAAAAGGCTCTTACGTTCATCCTGATCATCAATATCAGGCAACACACTAGTAAAACCAACGATAGCATTCAGTGGGGTACGAATCTCATGACTCATATTGGCAATGAATGCAGTCTTCAGACGGTCACTCTCTTCTGCACGATTACGTGCCTTTACCAATGCGTCCTCCAATGCCTTCCGGTCATCAATACACTGGGTGGTTCCTACGATTTTAACAGGTTTACCATCTACGTCACGTGCAGCCACTGTGGCATAACTTTCTTCCCAATAAAAAGAGTTATCATAAGGTACCAAAACCCGGTAAATCTCATGATAGGCAGAAGAATGACCATCGCACAAATCTGCCAAGGACTGTCGCACGCGTTCAGTATCATGCGGGTCCAGTGGCAAAAGACTGTCTCCCATAGCCATACCGTCAACATTGATATAATTATTACCTTTTTCACGGAAATCATGCTCAAAGGTAAACTTACCAGTCTTCACATCAAGATGCCAGATAGACAATTTCATGGTACCAAGCACGAACTCGTACTCTACATTGTGCTTACCAAGTTTGTCCAACATCTGCAACTCCGACTTCAGTTGCTTACCAGCCCTAATCTGATACCATAGGACTACGCCCAACGATATAATCACAAGTACGAGAAGCACGTGTGGTAACATATTCAGAAACTGTATGTCAAGAGCAATATTTATCGTTAGGTTTATCATATAAGTGCAAAAGTACAAATATTTCCCGAAACGCAAAAAAAAATCACTATTAATTTTGTTTTTATTCTGTTTTTCTGTATATTTGCAAACGAAATCATAATAAAAATGGAAAACGAATTCGAATTAATCGCCAAAACGTTCATGGGACTGGAACCTGTGCTGGCGAAAGAGTTGACACAACTGGGTGCCAACAACGTGCAAATAGGTAGACGCATGGTGTCGTTTACGGGTAATAAGGAGATGATGTATCGCGCCAATTTCTCGCTGCATACAGCCATCAAGATTCTGAAACCCATCGCGCATTTCAAAGCACAAAGTGCTGATGATGTCTACGAAGAAATTAAAAAAATCGATTGGACTGAATACTTGAATAACGACCGCACCTTCGCTGTTGACTCTGTGGTATTCTCGGAAGAGTTCCGCCACTCAAAGTTTGTGAGCTACAAAGTAAAAGATGCTATTGTGGATCAGTTCCGTGAGAAGACTGGCAGTCGCCCCAACATTTCAGTTGCCAATCCAGACTTGCGTCTGCATATTCATATCGCAGACGTAGCACCTGGCAAGAGCGAGTGTACGCTCTGTCTGGACTCTTCTGGTGAGTCATTGCATCGCCGTGGCTATCGCCAGGAAAGCGTAGAGGCTCCCCTTAATGAAGTACTGGCAGCAGGTATGATTCTGATGACCGGCTGGAAGGGTGAGACCGACTTTATTGACCCTATGTGCGGTTCTGGCACACTGCTCGTCGAAGCAGCCCTCATCGCCCGCAACATGGCTCCGGGTTTGTTCCGAAAGGAATATGCCTTTGAGAAATGGCCAGACTTTGATGCCGATCTCTTCGACCACATCTATAATGACGACTCTAAGGAGCGTGAGTTCACACATCACATCTATGGCTACGACGTAGATATCAAGGCTGTGAACACTGCCCGTCTGAATGTGAAGGCCGCTGGTCTGACAGCAGACATCACTGTGGAAGAGCAGGATTTCAAGAACTTCACACAACCCAAGGAGAAGAGCATCCTGGTATGCAACCCTCCCTACGGTGAGCGTATCTCTACGCCCGACCTGCTGGGCACCTATCGTATGATTGGTGAGCGACTGAAGCATCAGTTCCTCAATAACGACGCATGGATTCTGTCTTACCGTGAGGAGTGCTTTGAGCAAATTGGTCTGAAACCATCTATCAAGATTCCTGTTTACAATGGCTCATTGGAATGTGAGTTCCGTAAGTACCAGATTTTTGACGGTAAACTGAAGGATTTCCGTAGCGAAGGCGGCGTAGTGAAGACCGATGACGAGAAGCGTCAGATGGCCGAGAAGCATCGTTTCAAGAAAAACCGTGAGTTCAAGCAGCGCCTGGACGAACAAGAGGAAAATGAGAGCAGCGATATCCGCTCATTTACTTTCCACAAACACGACTTCAAGAAGGAAGAGCGTGGAGAAAGAAGACCAAGAAGAGAGGACCGGGAAGACAGAAAGCCCCGCTACTCAAAGGATGCCGGCAAATCAAGTTTCTCCGGAAGGGGAAAGAAATATAGTGACAGTCCTAACCGCGGCGGACACGAGCGTTTCGACCGCAGTGGAGGAAAACGAAACAAGCGATTTAATCATGACGATGAATAATATTAAGCAATGGGCGCACTATGTAGCGTCCATTCTTCTCTTTACAGCAATGACAGCACCTATGTCTGCACAGAAGCTTTTCACACTGGAGGACCTGAACTTCGGTGGCACCAATTTCCACAATCTGAGGCCTGAGAATATCTTCCTCACATGGTGGGGCGACCAACTGATTCAGACAGACGTGGAGGAGTGCTACACCATTGACACCAAGACAGGCAAGAAGACATTGCTGTTTACTCTCGACGATATCAATAAATGGGCGGGCAGTGATGATGACCATTACGTGCGCCAACTGACGAATGCCACATTCCCCTACCCCAACGAGAAACTTGTCATGCTGGGCTTCAAGAAGTCTGTCATCCTGTTGGATTTCGGAAAGAAGAAGATTGTCTGGCAGGACAGCATCTCCGGACAGACAGCCTACGATTGGAATAAGACATCACGCGCTACGGCTTACGTGGAAGACGATCAGCTTTTTATTGCTGACGGACAAGGCAAGAAGCATCAGCTTTCTACTGACGGCAGTCGCGAGATTGTCTATGGACAGTCTGTTCACCGCAACGAGTTCGGTATTGAGAAGGGTACTTTCTGGAGTCCTGACGGACAGCATCTTGCTTTCTATCGCATGGACCAGAGCATGGTGACCGATTATCCACAGGTAGATATCTTCCCTCGCTCTGCCAGCTACGAGCCTGACAAATATCCGATGGCAGGCATGACTTCGCATAAAGTCACTGTAGGTGTATATGATTTAGGAACGCAGAAGACGGTCTATCTGCAGACTGGCGACCCAACGAATCGTTATTTTACGAATATCGCATGGAGTCCAGACTCAAAGACGATTTATATGTTCGAGCTCAACCGTGAGCAGAATGATTGCCGTCTTGTGAGCTATGATGCCACCACTGGTGCCAAGAAAGCAGAGCTCTATCGTGAGACCAGCGACAAATATGTAGAGCCGCTGCATCCCATCGTGTTCCTGCCTTGGGACAGTAACCTCTTTGTGATGCAGAGTCAACGCGACGGCTACAACCACCTGTACCTATATAATAAAAAAGGTGAGATGGTCAAACAGCTGACTAAAGGCGTATGGGTTGTCATGGATGTTCTGGGTTTCAATCAGAAAGACAAGAGCATCATCATTGCTTCTAATGAGAAACATGCGCTGCAAAGCAACTTGTATGCAGTCAACATCAAGACACTCAAGCGCACATTACTCGATAATGGAGAAGGCGTACACTGGGGAAAACTATCAAGCTCTGGCACAAAACTGTACGAAAAATACAGCACACCTACAACGCCAAATACAGTTAACGCAATAGAAATCTCAAACTTCAAACCTCGAATCTCAAACCTACTCACGGCTGAGGACCCTTGGAAAGACTATGTACAGCCCATATTTGAGAGTGGCAGCATTAAGGCGGCCGACGGCATGACAGACCTCTACTGGCGTATGGTGAAGCCGCACGACTTTGATATAACAAAGAAATATCCCACGGTGGTCTATGTTTATGGCGGTCCTCATGCTCATAATGTCGAGGCCTCATGGCACTGGGCAAGTCGCTCATGGGAGACCTACATGGCGCAAAAAGGCTATATCGTATTCATTCTGGATAATCGCGGTTCAGAGAATCGTGGACGAGAGTTTGAACAGGCCACATTCCACCAACTGGGACAGATAGAGATGCAAGACCAGATGAAAGGTGTGGAGTATCTGCGCACCCTACCCTACATCGACATGAACAGACTTGGTGTTCACGGATGGTCATTCGGTGGATTCATGACCATATCACTCATTACCAACTACCCTGACGTATTCAAAGTGGGCGTGGCAGGTGGCCCTGTCATCGACTGGAAATGGTATGAGGTGATGTATGGCGAACGCTATATGGGCACACCACAGAACAATCCAGAAGGCTATGCCAAGACAAGCCTCATCAATAAAGCAAAAGACCTGAAAGGAAAGCTCCAGATTATCACTGGATATAACGACAACACTGTTGTTCCCCAACACTGTCTGTCGTTCCTCGATGCGTGTATCAAAGCCGGCACGCAACCCGACTTCTTTGCCTATCCAGGAGAGGAGCACAACATGCGGGGACACGCCAGCGTACACTTACATGAACGAATCACGCAATACTTCGAAGACTACCTAAAATAACATAACATAAAACTAAACCTTTCTGACTATATGAACCTAAAACACATCACAGTACTTATAACACTTTCTCTGAACTGCATCACCACGGTGCAGTCCAGAGACTGTAAGAACGACTCCACCTATCTGGCCATGCGCACAGAGATGAGCAATGCATTCAACACAGGTGATAGTACAGACTTTTTTAAATCCGTCACCAAGCTTGAGGATTATTTACTTAAGCAAGGCGACCTGCACCTGTACTACACCCAACGATGTAACGAGATCGTCTTTCTGATGAACTCTCAGCATATCTTCGAAGCTTATAAGAAAGCACAGAAGTTATCGAAAGAGTTGCGAGAAAAGGGACTCGACAAGGAGATGTATATGGCTGTCAACATGATGGGGCATATCTATCGTTATTGCGGTAACCACGAGGGAGCAAAGAAAGCTTTCAATGAAGTGATTGAACTCATGGAGAAATATGGCTACTATGAGAGTATGCCTCCTATCTATATGAACATTGTCAACGTCGAGATGGACGACGATCCCAATGAAGCTATAGAAATGCTGGAGAAAGCTGCAGAAATAGCTCGCAAATATTCTCCTGAGCGTCTGTTTGATATTGAGTCACGCCGATTACTCAGCTATTATAACCAAGGAGATATGGAAAAGTTCGAGAAAGGTTATAATGCATATAAGAAAGGGGTTGATAGCGGGCAGACCACCATTCACGGACGCACCATAGAAGTATATCACGAGGCCTACAAGGGCAATGTGGACAAGGCAATCAAGATGGCGAAAGAAACACTCGGAGACGACGCTAACGAGATATGCATCAACCTCTACAAGAATGCAGGCAGATGGAAAGAAGCCTATGAGGCATTACGGGTTCAACTTGAAGAACACGACTCAATAGACAATATCATTCTGAGCAATAGCATGAAAGGTATTGAGGACGAGTTAAAGTTATACGAGATTGAACGTGAGGCAGCTCATACACGCACCGTGTACATGATTGTCACCATCTTGATTCTTACCATGCTCATCTGCGCATTATCCTATATTGCATTTGCTCGCCGACGCCATATGAAGGAACTGAAAAAGGCCTATGAACATGCCCTAGAATCAGACAACATGAAAACTGCATTCATCCGCAATGTGAGCCACGAGGTTCGTACTCCACTCAACATCATATCCGGATTTGCACAGATTATCGCAGACGGTAACATTACGATGTGTGCAGAAGAGCTGAAAAACATCTCGCAAATGGTGATTAAGAACACCAATATCATTACCAATCAGTTTGATGAACTCATAGAGATATCTCTCAACGAAAACTCTGGCGAAGAAATAAAAACAGAAGCCGTTGACATTCAACAGCTTCTGCTAGAAATAACAGGTGACTACCAACCTCTACTGAATCATGGTGTAGAAATCAAAATAGAAAACAATCTACCTGATTCATTCGCCATATCAACTAACAGGAAGATGCTTTACCGTATGGTCAGTCTGCTTATAGACAACGCCATTAAGAACACGACCGAGGGCTATATCCTTGCAAAGACATCTTTAACAGGTAAACATCTATATATAGCCATAGAAGATACTGGTTGCGGCATTGACCCTCAAGAAGCAGAACACATCTTCGAGCGATTCGTCAAACTTGATAATTTCAAGGAAGGATTGGGACTGGGACTGCCACTCTGCAGAATGATAGCCCACCGAATGAAGGGCGAGGTAATCCTCGATACTACTTACGCAGGTCCCGGTGCCCGTTTTGTTATCACTCTTCCTCTGTAATCAGAACTTATAGTCAATACCCAAGCCTATCACATGATTGGTACGGCTGAAGGTATCTGAACCAGTAAAGGGCAGGCCCTGATAAGCGGTCTGCTCTTTTTTGTAGTCACTATAAAGCGTACAGAAATAGCTGACATTCAATCGCATACGCTCATTCAGATTAACAGCAGCGCCACAACCTAATGAATAGCTATCACATGCGAAGGAAGTATGCGTCTGATAGTTATCGCTTAATCCATAGTCCGTACGCTGACCACCGAGACTCAATGTCAGTTTATCGTTGACATCATACTCTGCGCCCAGCAATACCTCGTGAGTACCATGCTCCAACTCATCCTGTCGATTATTGGCCATCTTGGCATTTTTATCATCAAAGAAATGATACTCTGCAGCAGCACGTAACTTTGGCGTAATCTCATACTGGGCAGCGACAGTGAGTAGTGAAGGCATGTCATAACGCGTCTTCACACCATCCATATATGGAGCCGTTTTTTCACCAAAGACAGCAGCCACCTGAGCAGGCGTCATACCAGTCACCGTAGCCGACAGTTCCTTAGTATCATTTTCCGTGTTGATCTTCGTACGGAACTCATAACGGGCTGCCACAGTAAGTGGTCCCTGATGGAAATCAACACTCACAATAGGCGCAAAGCCCCAACCTTTCTGCAAGCAGTCCAACTGCAGACTAACAAGTTCGGTGCCGCCCATATTTGCCAGCACATGTCCACGGTTATAACCATCATAATAATTGGCACGCATACCTACGGCAGCACTCAGGAAATCAGTCAGCTTGTATGTGAAGTTCAACTGACCACCATAAATATACTGCTTACCCTCCATCTGGGCATCCATCGCATACGTACCAGGCATCACACCCTTCTGAGCCAACATAGTCGTGATAGGCACTGTAAACATAGGAACACCCTCATCGTATTTCACAAAGCCACCGCTACCCACGATGCCAATCATCGCTGAAACAGCCCAACGCTCCTGCTTGTAAGAAGCAAAAAGCGCGGGTACAATGGGAGCCGATGCCTTACCATTATATTTCTGGTGGAAGTTATTGCCAACCATCAGGAAATTAGGAATATCGGTCTCGATATCACGATTCTGCCAAGGTTTCTGGAAATTCAGTGAAAGTTGAAGACCTTCATGTCCCCATGCCAAACCTGCAGGGTTACTGTAAGCGGCATCAATCTCCGTTGTAGCACCTCGAGCAAACATTCGATCGAATGCAATGTGATAGTTAGTGTTGGTCATAAGACCACCAGCCTCAGCTGCCAAAGTAGCAGAAGCCATTGTCAACATTAACAAAAATTTCTTCATAAAATAAATAATGGTTTAGTTTGAGACTGCAAAATTAGTAATTATTTCCGAAAAACTAGTCAAAAACTAACAAAAACATTAATTTTACCCCTATTTTTCTTTTGTTTTTCGCACAAATTGCACTACCTTTGCAGACGATTTCGAAATCAACCGACTTATTATGAAGATTTTACTTTTGGGAAGTGGCGGCCGCGAGCACGCCTTAGCTTGGAAAATTGCTCAGAGCGAGCGAGTAGAGAAACTGTTTATTGCCCCTGGTAATGCAGGTACCTCAAACTGCGGAGAAAACGTCAACATGAAAGCTGACGACTTTGAAGCCATCAAGCAATTCATAGTGGAAAAAGGTGTCGACATGGTAGTTGTCGGCCCTGAGGATCCATTGGTAAAGGGCATCTATGACAATCTTGGTCAAGATGATCGTACCAAGAACATCCCCGTTATTGGTCCCTCAAAGACAGGCGCCGTACTTGAGGGCTCGAAAGACTTCGCCAAAGGATTTATGCAGCGCCACAACATCCCCACAGCCCGCTACGAGACTTTCGACGGTGAACACCTGCAAGAGGGATTAGCCTTTCTGGAGACACTTGAGGCTCCCTATGTATTAAAAGCCGATGGTTTGTGTGCCGGTAAGGGAGTTCTTATCCTGCCTACCCTCGAAGAAGCGAAGAAAGAACTCAAGGATATGCTGGGCGGCATGTTCGGCAATGCCTCTTCAAGAGTTGTCATTGAGGAATTCCTCAGCGGAATTGAGTGTTCAGTTTTCGTTCTCACCGACGGAGAGCACTATAAGATTCTGCCCGAGGCAAAAGACTACAAGCGTATCGGTGAAGGCGATACCGGTCTGAACACAGGCGGTATGGGCAGTGTTTCTCCCGTTCCCTTTGCCACTAAGGAGTGGATGCAGAAAGTGGAGGACCGTATCATCCGTCCTACTGTAGAAGGTCTGAAACAGGAAGGTATCGTTTACAAAGGTTTCATCTTCTTTGGACTCATCAACGTAAAGGGTGAACCTATGGTTATCGAGTACAACTGTCGTATGGGTGATCCTGAGACAGAGAGTGTGATGCTCCGTCTGAAGAGTGACATTGTGGATCTTTTCGAAGGCGTAGCTGAAGGAAATCTTGACAAGCGCCAGATTGAGTTCGATGAACGTGCAGCCGTATGTGTGATGCTGGTTAGCGGAGGTTATCCAGAAGCCTACAAGAAGGGCTATCCCATCACTGGCATCGAAAATGTAGAAGGCAGCATTGTATTCCATGCAGGAACAGCAACCGTAAACGGTCAGGTGGTGACCAATGGCGGTCGCGTTATCGCTGTTTCTTCTTACGGAAAAGACAAGGAAGAAGCTCTGAAGAAGTCATTCACAGAGGCTCAGAAAATTCAGTTCACAGACCAGTATTTCCGTCGCGACATCGGAAAAGATCTTTAAACAGATTTGAAGAGACTTCAAAACAGAATAGCAGAAAGTGGCATGACGCTGCCAGTAGCAGCTGTCTATGCTATCGGGATTTGGGCAATCGCCATGTTTGGCGGTTCGCCCTCCTTCTTTGCATGGCCTCAAATGGCATGTTATGTTGCAGCTTCCTACATGATGGTGGAGCTCAACAACAGCAATGCCCTGCTACGTGTGCGCAGCAGAATGGTGGGTGCAACATTCATCGTTCTGTCATGCATGTATATCAGTGGTTTTCAGTCACTCATAGGTGATTTAGGACTTGTAGGAATTATTGCAAGTTTCCTGATACTCTTCAGCACATATCAGGACCAGCAAGCAGCCGGGAAGACCTACTATGCCTTTCTTGCCCTTGGCTGTAGCAGTTTATTGTATGCCGAATACCTATACTATGTACCCCTTCTATGGGTACTCATGATTAGCCGGTTAAATTCCCTTAGCTGGCGCACCCTGGTGGCGTCGATTCTCGGCATCATCACCCCTTATTGGTTTGTGTCCCTATGGCTATTCTATATCTGGGATTTCACGCCACTGACAGATCATTTGTCAGACCTGAATTCATTCGTACTTCCAGCAAACTACTTAGCAGTGACGCTAGAACAACTGCTCGTATACATATTCCTGGCCGTTGTATCCATCACCGGTATCATTCACTTCTGGCAATATAGCTATGAAGACAAGATTCATATACGCCAGTTATTCGGATTCTTTATTGCCGTCAACCTGCTGACATTGCTTTTCATTGCTTTACAACCCCAGCAGTTCAACGCTTTTATCCGCATTGTCATCATCTGTGCCAGTCCTATTGTTGCCCATTTCATGACACTGACACATTCACGCATCACTAACATTGCCTTTTTTGTGATTCTATCGACCTGCATCATTATCACCTTTATAAACCTATGGATGCATTTCTAGAATTTCTGACAGGCTACGGCTATTGGGGCATGCTCTTAGGCGCTTTTCTGGCCGGAAGCGTATTCCCATTCTCCAGTGAGACTATGATGGTGGCATTACTGGGCTCAGGACTTGACGGCTGGCAACTCGTCATCTATGGTACCATCGGCAACATACTGGGTTCTATATTCAATTATTTTGTGGGCCGGATGGGTAAACTGGAATGGATTGAGAAATACCTGAAAATCAAGAAAGAAAGCATGGACAAGGCAGAACGGTTCATGGCAGGACGAGGTGCATGGATGGGGTTCTTTGCATTCCTCCCCATCATCGGTAGTGCCATCACCGTGACTTTGGGATTCATGCGCGCCAACATGTTAATTTCCTTTGTCAGTATAGCCATCGGAAAATTCCTGCGTTACTGGTTACTTATCTACGGCGTAAAATGGTTATTCTGTTAATTAATGTAGAGCAGTAGAAAATTATCAATTTTCAATTATCAATTTTCAATTATAATTACTACCTTTGCACGTCAGAAACAATTTTAACGTTAAAAATAAAACCTTTTAAAATGAAACAATTCCGCCTCGTGGACAATATCCTCGGATGGCTGACATTCTTTATAGCCGCCTTCGTATATTGTTCAACCATCGAGCCGACAGCCTCTTTCTGGGACTGTCCAGAGTTTATTACTACAGGTTATCGTTTGGAAGTTGGACACCCACCCGGTGCGCCTTTCTTTATGCTGACAGCAAATCTGTTCTCACAGTTCACCAGTGATCCTACTCAGGTGGCACGTATGGTCAACACCATGAGTGCTCTTCTGTCAGCAACATGTATTCTCTTCCTTTTCTGGAGCATCACCCATCTGGTGCGACGACTATTTATCAACAGTTGGGAGGAACTGAGTACGGCAAAACTCGTAGCTATCGAAGCCAGCGGACTGGTAGGTGCACTGATTTACACATTTAGCGACACATTCTGGTTCTCAGCCGTTGAAGGCGAGGTATATGCCTACTCTTCTGCGTTCACAGCAGTTGTATTCTGGCTGATATTGAAATGGGAAGACCATGCCGACGAGCCTCATAGTGACCGCTGGCTGGTATTGATTATGTATATGACCGGCCTTAGCATTGGCGTGCACCTGCTGAACCTGCTGTGTCTGCCTGCCATTGTATTGGTCTATTATTTCAAGCGTTTTCCCAATGCCAATGCCAAAGGTAGTATTGTAGCCCTGCTCATCTCATTTGTACTGCTTGCAGCCGTACTCTATGGTGTAGTACCAGGCATTATCACCGTTGGCGGATGGTTCGAATTGTTCTTTGTCAACACACTTGGCATGTCGTTCAACACTGGTGAGTATATCTACCTCTTCCTGTTGGTTGCCCTCGTTATCTGGGCTATCTATGAGACACAGATGGCCAAGGAGACAAAAGGCAGTTGGATACGCCAGAACGTTGCCTTCCTTGTTGCCATTGGCATGTTAGGTATTCCTTTCTATGGCTTTGGCTGGAGCGCTTTCTTCATTGGCGTTGTTGTATTACTCGCCATCGCTGCAGTATTATTCCTGCCTGGCATGGAGAAGCAGATCATTTCACCCCGCATCAAGAACACCACGTTGCTCTGCATGCTGATGCTGATGATTGGTTATTCCACCTATGCCGTTATCGTCATCCGTTCTGCAGCCAACCCACCAATGGACCAGAACTCACCCGAGGATATTTTCACCCTTGGTAATTACCTGAGCCGCGACCAGTATGGCTATCGCCCTCTGGCATTCGGTCAGGCCTACAGTTCTGAATACAAGATTGACCAAAGCGGTCATGTTGAGATGGATCCGGGTGCACCTATCTATCAGCGTAAGGAGAAGAAGTCTGCCGACGAGCCCGATACTTACTTTGTGGTTAGCACAAAGGATAAGCCCGTCTATGCACAGAATATGATATTCCCACGTATGTACTCCAATAGCCAGCGCCATATCGCTGCATACAACAGCTGGGTTGGAGGCATCAAGGGAAAGAAGGAGCCATCGAACTATCGTCAGGGTTCTTTTGTAACGATACCTACACAGATGGAGAATCTGGAATTCTTCTTCGCCTATCAGTGTAACTGGATGTACTGGCGTTATTTCCTTTGGAACTTCGCCGGTCGCCAAAACGATATTCAAGGTCATGGTGAACTGGAACACGGCAACTGGATTACCGGTTTCTCGTTCCTCGACAATGCTCGTCTGGGCGACCAGTCTCTGCTGCCCGATGACCTGAAGAACAACAAGGGACATAACGTATTCTACTGCCTGCCTCTGCTTCTGGGTATTCTCGGTATCTTCTGGCAGCTCTTTATGCGCGGCAAGAGAGGCGTTCAGCAGTTCTGGGTGGTATTCTTCCTGTTCTTCATGACAGGTCTGGCTATCGTGCTCTATCTGAACCAGACACCAGAGCAGCCCCGTGAGCGTGACTATGCATATGCCGGTTCATTCTATGCCTACGCTATCTGGTGTGGTATGGGTGTTGCTGCCCTGATTCAGATGGCATGGGATATCTTCAAGAAGAACCAGCTCATCCCTGCTATCGTGATTGGTGCTGCAGCTCTGTTGGTACCTGTTCAGATGGCTTCTCAGACATGGGATGACCACGATCGTAGCGGACGCTACACCTGTCGTGACTTCGGTCAGAACTACCTCATGTCTCTGCAGGAAGAAGGTAACCCCATCATCTTCACCAATGGCGATAATGATACCTTCCCCCTCTGGTACAACCAAGATACTGAAGGTGTGCGTACCGATGCCCGTGTATGTAACCTGTCGTACCTGCAGACCGACTGGTACATAGACCAGATGATTCGTCCTGCCTACGACTCTCCTGCTCTGCCTATCTCATGGAGCCGACTGGAGTACTGTTCTGGCACAAACGAATATGTACGCGTGGACAACAAGATTCGCAAGGCTATTGAACTGCTGATGCGTGACTATCCCAAGGAGACCACCGAGCTGTTTGGCGATAACCCATTCGAGTTGAAGAATGTTCTGGAGTTCTGGGTACGCGACCACCGCACAAGCGAATTGAAAGAGCGTCAGAGAAATGCTATCGAGTTTGCCTTCACAAAGATGCCCGAGGTGATGAACGACCAGTATTATAGTCTGGACGAGTCACTCTGCGTCATTCCTACCGACACCGTCTTCATCACTATCGACAAACAGGCAGTGAAGGAGAGCGGCATGCTGATTCAGGGTATAGAGCAAGGTAATGACTCAGTAGATATTGATGCTGCCATACCCGACCGTATGACGATTTCACTCGCAGGTCTTGGCGGACTGGACAAGAGTAAGCTGATGATGCTCGAGATGGTAGCCAATGCCAACTGGCGTCGTCCTATCTACGTAGCCTATACCGTTGGTCAGGAGAACTACATGAACCTTGGTGATAACTTTGTACAGGAAGGTCTCACCAACCGTATCACACCGTTCACCACCAACATCAACGATCAGCCTATCCCAGGCATGACCAATTTCGATACCGAGAAGACTTACAACAACGTGATGCACCGATTCAAGTTCGGTGGTGCAAAGACACCTGGCATCTACCTCGATGAGACCGTGATGCGTATGTGCTATACCCATCGTCGTCTGATGGTGAAACTTGCTTCACACCTCATCATGGAAGGCAAGGATGCTAAGGCCAAGGAAGTGCTCGACAGATGCGAGGAGGAGTTCCCCTCATGCAATGTGCCTCACGACTTCCAGAGTTCTTCACTGGAGATGGCACAGGCCTATGCCGCCATTGGCGACAAGACAAAGGCCTTGGATATCCTCCAGCAGTTGTGGTCTAAGTACGACCAGTATATGGTCTACTACAACTCTCTTGACCGCAAGAAGTTCAAGGTGGCAGAGCCTAGCATTCAGCTGCCCCTCTATATGATGAAGCGCATCACAGAGTTGGTTGAGCATATTGATGAGAAGAAGTTTAACGAGTATGCACCACGCTTTGAACAGCAGTGGCAGAAGTTCATCAGCAAAGGCGGTGGACAGCAGTAATATCATCGCAGACATCATCACATGTTCATAGAACAACCAGCGATATACCTCAGATGGCTTTATCCTAATGCCCTGTGGAGAATGGACCGTCACGAACACGCAGTCTATCTGACGTTCGACGACGGTCCCATCCCCGAGGCTACGCCGTTTATTCTCGACACCCTTCGTGACGAAGGTATCAAAGCGACCTTCTTCTGTGTCGGTGATAATGTGCGTAAATATCCCGAGCTCTTCCAAAGGATTCTGGATGAAGGGCATCAAGTGGGCAACCACACACACAATCATATCGGTAGCATACGCCATACCATCAAGGAGTATAGCTATAACGTTGAGAAGGCCAATGCATATATCCACAGTCGGTTGATGCGCCCACCTCACGGATGGATGCGACTGCCGCATTATGCCTGGCTATCCAGAAAGTTCAAGATTGTGATGTGGGACCTCGTCACACGTGATTATTCAAAATGGCTTACTGCCGAGGATGTGGTGAATAATGTGAAACGCTACGCACGCAACGGCTCCATCATCACCTTCCACGACTCACTGAAGTCTATTGAGAAACTGAAAACAGCCCTGCCCGAGAGCATTCATTGGCTCAAAGAACAGGGATATGAGTTTAAAATCTTTGATTATTAGATGGTAATCTCGCCACTGCCGTAACAACGGTGGTGGCGATTATCATAAATGACACAGAACTGACCTGGTGCCACACCGTGGATACGGTCCTGAGAATGCACCATATAACGACCATCACCCAAAGCCTCCAGCGTGGCGGGATGATATTCAGGTGTATGACGAATCTTAAATGTAATCTCACGTTCCGGCATCTCTCCGTTGATGCTATGGAATCCATGAATAGGGAAATCCTGTTTGTAGGCCGTGTCGGGATCATAGCCATGAGACACATAGAGGATATTCTTTTCAATATCCTTCTTAACGATGAACCAGGGACCACCGCCAAAACCTAAGCCTTTACGCTGACCAATGGTATAAAACCAATGTCCATTATGCTGGCCAATGCGTTTCCCCGTTTCCAGTTCCAGCACATCACCTTTCTGTTCACCCACGTACATTTTGATATAGTCCGTGTAGTTAATCTTTCCCAGGAAACAAATGCCCTGTGAGTCTTTACGCTTGGCATTCACCAGATGTTCGCGCTCAGCAATCTGGCGCACCTCATCCTTCACGTAATGTCCTATCGGAAAGATAGCCTTCTGCAACTGCCAGTCAAAAATCTGAGCCAGGAAATCAGTCTGATCCTTTACAGGGTCAGGACTCGTTACCAGCCATTTCTGTCCGTCAATCATCTCCGTCTGCGCGTAATGTCCCGTGGCAATCAAGTCATAATCATGACCACGTTTCTCGTGGAAGGCACCAAATTTGATGAGCCTGTTACACATCACGTCAGGATTAGGTGTCAGACCAGCCTTCACCTTATCCATCGTATATTTCGTCACCTGGTCCCAGTATTCGTGATGACAGTCCACCACCTCCAGCTTACAACCGTACTTATGGGCCACAGCCGTTGCCATCTCCATATCCTCCTCCATCGAGCAGTCCCATTCGTCCTTCTCGTCAGAGCCAATCTTGATATAGAAGCAGTCTGGATGCAGTCCTAGCTGCGCAAACTCATACACCACCACACTACTGTCAACGCCTCCTGACAGTAGCACAGCAATGCGCCTACCTTCCAATTCATTTCTATTCATGGGTGCAAAGGTATGAACTTTTTCTTACCCATCCAAATGCTTATGCAAAAAGTTTGGTAGATTAAGGAAATGTTTGTACCTTTGCGCTCACAACAATCTAAAAAGTATCTAACGATTATGGAAACAATTCAAAACGAACTACTCACCGTAGAGGTGTCGGCTATGGGAGCCGAATTACAGAGCATCAAAGATAGTGACGGACGTGAATACCTGTGGCAGGCTGGCGAGAAATGGCCACGCCGCTCTCCTATTCTGTTCCCCATCGTATGCAGTGTCAATAATGATACCTATCGCGTAGATGGCAAGGAGTATCATCTTCCCCGTCACGGTTTTGCACGCGATACCGAGTTCAAGCTCATCGCACAGGGACCAGACCGTGTGACCTACGCCCTCCACGAGAGCGAGGAGACACTGAAGGTTTATCCTTACTGTTTTAACCTTGCCGTGACCTATAAGTTGGAAGGCAACAAAATACACGTTATCTGGCACGTGGAGAATACCGACAAGCGTGATATCCACTTCCAGATTGGCGGTCACCCCGCTTTTCTGGCTCCTGGTTGTAAGGAAGACGAGCCCCTGAAGGGAGTCATCGTGTTTGACAATAAAGAACAGATGCAGAACCTGAAGAGCTATATCGACGGTTCTCACGAACTGACCGAGATAGAGGCTGAGACCAAGGACGGTATGCTGGCAATCAACGACGAGACCTTTGCCGATGACAGCGTAAAGTTCCACAAGAGCCAGACCTCACAGGCCATACTGCTCAACCCAGACGGCACACCTGCCGTGACACTCGACTACCGTTGTCCGGTCATCGCCTTCTGGAGTCCTTACAAGAAGCAGGCGCCCTTTATCTGTATCGAGCCATGGTACGGTCTGGGCGACCATCGCGGCTACGACGGCGAGTTCAAGGATAAGCCCTACATGAACCACCTGCAGCCCGGTGCCTCGTTCATGAGTGAATACACGATTACCATCGGATAAAATCAAAAAATAATACAAGAATAAAGGAAGGCCAAATCATCAGCCTTCCTTTATTCTTTCTATTATTCTATCTGTTTTCCATTCGTTGTAGTCACCGTGCCGTTGTGATAGATGCCGTTGGGCAACCAGCGGATGGTGTCGTTATGGATTTCCTTGATTTCCATCCACTCACGCGGAATCATAAAGTGCTCATTCCTGACGTTCAGGAAGAGAATCTTGAGGCCCTTGTCTGCCAGATTACCCACCTGCACTCGGAACAACCCAGAGAGTTGACGTGCATGTTCTGCAAGACGGTTGCTGTTGATAGATATACCCATCAACGCCCATTGATAACTGCTTGTATCAGCCAGTTCAAAGTCGTGGTAGAAATTCAGTTCCAGATACGGTGCATAGTGCGTCTTCATGAAGTCCAGCAATGCAGCGCGCAAATCTTCCAGAAGCGCCACCTTTTGCTCTCCGCTAAGAGGCAGTTCATAGAGCACACCATCCAGTTGAGCCACCTGTTCCTTCTTCGATCGCCAGTTGAACGAAACCGTAGGAACATCAAAGCCCTTGCCATCATCTGAGAGGTATTTCACCGGCTCTGCTTTCATGCCCTTGATGTTTGAGATACGCTCCAGGAAAATCTGCTTAATCTCATCTTCGTTGGTCAGTTTTTTGCCAGGATACTTTTCTTCTTTGTGATACGTCACCCAATCCATGATATTTTGACCTTTCTTCGTAGCCTGGGACTCACGATTAAAAGTCAGGAACTCTGGGTAACATCTGAAATTCTCTTTGAAGTCCGTACCCTGATAGTCCTCAGGCAACGTGTTTTCCAGTTCCTTGGGTGCAATAATATATTCCAGCGTGTCGGCATTCTTACGATGCGTCTCGTATTCATAGAATTTTGCAGCTTTGGGGCGATACTTATCGCAGAGATACTTCATGCTGTTGTCCACATAGTGCATGATGGCCATCTCCCTCTCCAGAATGCTGTCGTTGATAGCCTTCTGTTCAGCCAAGAGGTTGGCTACCGAATCGTTGGTGTCCTCGGCGTCATGTATTTCCTTGGGGTCATAGCTTCGCATATCGTAACGATGACACCAGTATGTAAGGAAACTGGTGGTAACAGAGTCGTCGCTCGATACAGAATACTCAAAGCACTCCTCTAGATTGTTCAGGCTGTCCATGAATTCGTCGAAGGTCTCTGGCACAGGCTGATCACTCACTGTTTGACTGTTTTTGCAGGCGCACAAGGCCATCAGTAGTACACCTGATAATATGATGATTTTCTTCATTTTATTCTATCATTTTATAAGTCCTTAGATTTTCGATTTCCTCTTTAATCTGCTCACCCCGACTTTTCATTCTGTGCTCTATGACGTCAAACGACTCAAAGTCAGAGGTGCGCACATAAGCCGTCTGCTGGCAATCTGCCTGATAGGCTTTCACCAATCGGGCATGAAGCGCCGCATCACGAGAAGCCGTCTCTGGTGGCATGAAATAGAGCATCAGGAAGCCAGCCACACACGCTGCTGCTACCCAGGGCCATAGTCTGATGGTGCGATGCGGACGAAACTCCTGGCGTGCCTTCGCCATCACATTCTGTTTCAGCGATTCCGATGCTTTGAACTCGCATTGCGGTTTCAGCATCTGCTCAATATCGTCAAAGTGATCTGTATTCATCTTTTTTCTCCTTTCTTCATCATCTGTTGAACATGCATGATAGCGTAGCGATAGCGCGACTTTGCCGTTGCTTCCGGGATATCCTGCAGTTCCGCTATTTGTTTGAACGTCAGGTCGTCATAACATTTCAGACGTACTATCTCCGATTGTTCCCTGGGCAAGGTATCCAGCAGTCGGTTCACCCTCAGGAACTCCTCATGAATCTGTTTGTCATGATCGCTCACCGCCACCTCCTTGGCTTGGTCGAGCAGTACAACATGCAGCGGTTTTCTGCGGAAGTAATCCGTGCAGGCATTACTGATGGCCCGGATAGCGTACTGCTCCATATTGTCCACCCGCGTCTTTTCCCTCAACCTACGGAAGACGCCCAGCAGCACCTCTTGCACCACATCCTCTGCATCTTCCCTGATGCCGATACGCATATACGCGAAACGGAAGAGCCAGTCTTGCCGTTCTGTGACAATCCGCTCCAATTCTGTGAGTAACTGTTCCGTTTCTTCGTTCATCGTTTTGAGGTTTTTACTTATTAAGACGCAAAGGTAAGAAAAAAGATTTAATGAATCACACTTTTTTTCAATCATCATAAAAAAACGGATGCCCTTCTGTGTTGAAAGCATCCGTTTCTTATTCTTACAGGTTCTTCTTAGGATAGAGGGAATCCCACCATGAGGCATCGTCCTTCAACCACTTCGGTCCTGACGGAAAACCCAACGACTGGGGATCCAAGATTGGTATCCTGTTTCCCTGCGGCGTCACCTCACTCACAGGCTTAGTCCTCATGATAATAGCCTATTTTCCGCATAAGGTGAACATCCCCGTAACGGTTTCCACACCTCAGCAGTGGACTTTAGTGGTGCGCATGACCAGATGCACGGGCCTCATGATGTTGGTTCTCACCTTCACCATCGGCTACACCTCCCTGGTTTGCGCCTTGAATGGCGGAGCCACCCCCGTTCTCATCCTATCTACCGTAGGTGCGCTCTTCGCCATCATCATCGTGTTCTGCGTTCTGATTCACAGGGCGAAATTGCCTGACGGAATCGACGGAATCAACGAAACAAGGTAAGACACTATCTATCAGCGAGATAAGTGCAGAGTATTAAAAATGCTCCGCAGTCCTTGGCCCATGTACAGGGCATTTCCAAGAACTTGCGGAGCATTTTTTTTAAGAAATTCAGGATTTCTGTGAGGTATTCATTGTTGTTTTACAGAAAAAACGAGATGAATATTTGGTTGTATGTGGGATTGATTGTAATTTTGCAGAAAATTTAGAATAGTATGGCTCGAAAGATTATCGTGGAGATGTAAATCATGAGGAAAGAAGAAATTATATCGTTAGTATTAATCATAGCAGCCGTAGTCGTACTGATTATTGGGCTTCAGATGGACTATGGCAGTGCTCGAAAATGGATGACAATACTTTCTTTTGTCTTGCTGGCACTGTCCTTGAATCCAAAATCGTTTTGGAAGAAAAAGAAAACCCAAATGGTTGAAGAGCCCGATGAGACGGAAGAAGATGAAGCGGAATACATAGAACTTCCCTCCGAAGTCCTCGTTGATAAGAAAGCCGTGAATCGTTCGGAAACCTATCTCACTTTTCAGGATAAGTTGTCAGATGTCTATTACTACATTCATTATGTTGACGGAGAGGCGTATGAAACCTATGCCAGCGAAATAGGATATCTCGTAAGAATTGATTACGATGAGTTAGATGATTCATACCAGACGATTGACGGTCTGTTTGAAGCCGTCGAGGCTGACGAGGTCTATGACAGTATCTATACTTTCTCGGCTGAGGACTTCATCTATATCAGAAAACGCTATCAGGACTGGAAAGTTTCATTAAGTCAGACAAGCAATGATGAGCCAGAACAGTCAGAGCCTGTCAACAGAGTTGGTAGGGCTGTGGCATACATCATGGTGGTTTCTATCTTCGCGTTTGTTTTGCTCGCCATTTCTCGGTTGTCATTTATATCTGAGGTGGATGGCGGAAATTATATCCTCATATTCATCATTTTAGGTGTTGTGTCGTTGTTAGCATTCTGGCAATCATTAAGGCCAGACGAATGGCTGAAATATAGAATCAAATGGCTGTCGGATAATGAAGAGCAGAAAATAGATGTCTTTGGTGGTGGAAAAGTCAAGACGTATTGGTCTATGGATCATGACAATCTAATCCAATATGAATATCGCCCAAAGCAAAAGCAGCTTGTCATCACCAAGACCATTCAGATTCCTCTGGACGATGTCAAAGAGGAGTTTGACAGGCGGCAGGAGGCATGCAAGGAATTTGCAGCCACCCACCCCTTCATTGAATTCTATGATGTCCCTTTCTTTGATTGGCTTGACACATTCTCCTTTTCTTTCACAATTCCCAAGTCGAAGGCTACGAAGGCTGCGATGAAGGAACTGCAAGAATGGCTGTCGCAGCCCCTCTTTGACTCATCGAATGTCTGCGGATATTTCAAGTACAACGAGTATGGGGGCACGTTCTTCATCAAATATCAGAATTGCCACCTCACCCTGCTTGTCTTTGTACGCGAAGACGGCACGCAAGAGGTCTTTGACCCTAACGTCAATACCCTCAGCGATGAGACGTTGTCAGATGAAATCAAGGATTTCTACGTTGATTTCGAGGAATTCTATTGCTGGAGAATAAAAGAGGAGCATAGGATAGATGCCAGCGAGTGGCCGATCTGATAATCATGGACAGAGCAACGTTTGAAAGTCAGAAAGCATTTGCTGGAGAGAAGAAACCATCAATGCAACGGCGCTGTGTGGACAACGACTACACGGCACGGAGGATGTATATGGTGACGATGGTGACTGAGGAGCGGAAGCCGCTTTTTGGCAAGGTGGTGGGACGTAGCGAGGCTGTGGAACCGTCGGCCGATGCACCACATATAGAGCTTTCGACGTTAGGGCAGGCCATAGAACATATTTGGCTGACGATGGGAAACTATCATCCTGAGGTGAAGGTGATAGCTCTTCAGATGATGCCCGACCATCTGCATGCTGTCCTTTTTGTAAAGGCTCAGATGGCGAAGCCCTTGGGGAAGGTGCTGTTAGGCGTTAAGCAGGCTTGCAACCAGGCATTCCGCGAGTTGATGCCTGTACAGTTTGTTGCTGTGGCACAGCAACA
Source organism: Prevotella communis (assembly GCF_022024115.1). Classification (NCBI taxonomy): domain Bacteria; kingdom Pseudomonadati; phylum Bacteroidota; class Bacteroidia; order Bacteroidales; family Prevotellaceae; genus Prevotella; species Prevotella communis. The sequence continues at coordinate 870,835 of NZ_CP091792.1, read as the reverse complement.
CGCACAACAAGCACGGAGCAACGGCCTGCTCTTTGCAAAGGGCTTCAACGACCAAATCCTGATGAGGGAAGGACAGCTGGAGCGATGGCTCAACTACCTGAAGGACAACCCAAGGCGCCTGCTGATGAAACGCGAGAACCCAGACCTCTTCCGTGTACAGAGAGGCTTGACATACGCAGGGCTTAGTTTTTCAGCCATCGGCAACCGCTTCTTGTTGGAACGCCCAGTGAAGCTGCAAGTGCAATGCTCAAGAAAAATCACGGAGGCCGACCTGCAGGCTAAACTCACAGAGTGTCTGAGAGCAGCCCGTCTGGGAGCCGTGCTTGTATCACCAGCTATCTCGCAAGGCGAAAAGACCATTATGCGAGCCGCCTTTGAAGAAGGACTCCCCCTGATTTACCTGCAAGAGAATGGCTTTACGGATTTGGCAAAGCCAGGCGGAAAGCGCATGGAGGCTTGCGCCAAAGGTCAACTACTGATTCTTGCCCCATGGGAGCATCATAACGAAAAACTAACCATCAAGCGAAATCAATGTCTAGAACTGAATGAAATGACAAGGTGTATTTGTACGGACATAAAATAAAGGAAGGGACGCAAGATTTCCGTCAGCTAGCCCCTCACACATAGCCCGATGACTATCAATGGCAGTACAACCCAAAGGAAAATCCATAGGCCAACGAAGCCCCACCTCCACGTTGCCTTACGATATTTGGTCTTGTCAAAATGCTTCCAAATAGCATCCTCCCGCTTATAAAAATAACAGCGCATGAGATAATCCATCAAGCCAGCACCTATTGCAAGGGCGATGAACCCTATAGATATAAAAGAAGGATTAATCAGAGGCAGAATCAGAGACATACCTAGGAGAATGATCCAAAGAATGGGCATCATTATAAACTCCACGCCAAATCCTCCTGCATCTACTGCATAATACAGGAAATCGAAAAAATTGATTTTTATCTTTTTCTTTTTACGCATTTGTCCATCGTCAGTACAAGCGCCGTTCTTACAGATGCTTCTTCGGATAGAGGGCGTCCCACCATGTGGGGTCGTCCTTCAACCAACGGGCGAACCACGCCATCTGGGTGGCCAGCCATTTCTCCTTCTTAGAGTATTCGAGGATGTGATGATTCTCACCTTTTACCTGCACAAGGGCCACCTCACGACCGAGGAGTTTCAAGGCAGTAAACATCTGCAGACTCTCTACCAAAGGTACATTCGTGTCTGCGTCGCCATGCAGCAGAAGCAAAGGTGTATGAATCTTGTCGGCATTAAACAGCGGACTCTGATCCACATACAACTGGCGATGACTCCAAGGATAGCTGTTGGCCATAGAAACCTCACTGTAGTTATAGCCCCAGTAGCCCTGTCCCCAGTAGCTGGTGTGATTGGCAATACCAGCATGACTCACAGCAGCAGCAAAGATATCCGTCTGCGTCTGCAGATACTGCGTCATGAAGCCACCATACGAGGCCCCCATACAACCAATCTTCTCTTTGTTGATATAAGGATGCGCCTCACAAATCTTCTTCGTACCCTCAATGATATCCTCTGCAGGACCACGACCAGCGGTGTTCACATGACGTGAGGCCCACTCCTGTCCGAAGCCCGTGGCACCACTGGGTTCTATGATATAGGCCACATAGCCCAGCGAGTTCCAGTACTGAGGGGCGTAGGGCGACTCGAAATAACGGCTCACGGGCGAACAGCCACCATAATAATAAACAATCATGGGGTATTTCTTCGTGGCATCGAAGTCCTTGGGCAGGTAGAGACGGCCATAGACCGTATCACCCTTGGAATTAGTAAAGTTCCAGTCCTTGCAGGTACCAATCTCGGCATCGCCAAGGGCAGTCTTGCCATCGAAGAAGAGTTGAGAGTTGAGAGATGAGAGTTTAGAGTTGGCTACCGCCTTTGAATTGAGTGTCATCACATAGGCCGATGCGGGCTCCATCGTCTTATACGAGAGATAGCCTACCACGGATGCATGTTCAGCCAAATCATAGCGATAGGCATAGTCACCCTGAATAGGCAGTTTGGTTATCTTGCCAGTCTTGGGGTTCAGCACAAACATATTCACATAGTCACGATCCTCCGCCGTCAGATAAATCTGACCGTCGGCCAATGACCAGTCAACATTTTCTATAGAGGGGTCAAAATCCTTCGTCAGCGGCGTCACCTTCTTCGAAGCGATATCATAAAGAAACAATTCGTACTCCGTCATGCTTGGTGTCACGTTCTCGGGCAACTGACAACCAATACGGTTGAACGCCTCCGGATTACCCCTGAAGAGAATCTGGGTGGCATCAGGCGAGAAAGAGCAGCCGCCAAGGAAGCCCTCACCCTGTAACACAGTATCCATCTTCAGCGTCTGAGCATCCATGATATAGACATCCTCTACCTCAGTAGGACGCTTTGCCAAACGTGAATATGACGATACTATCAGCAGTTTCTTACCATCCTGAGAGATATCATAGAGATGCTCGCCCTTATGACCAAAGGTGATGCGCTGACAGATACCCGTCTTCAAATCATATTTCTTCAGGTAGCTGCGTGAGCGCCAACCAGGCTGACGGTCGTCCATCTCCAGCACCTCATAGACGTCAGCATCTTCCTTCGGACCTTCCTCGCTGCACGAGATAATCAGATAATCCTCCGTAGGACTGATCACATAACTCTCACGTGGAATATCGTAGGCCCACTGTGTGCGCTGTCCCGTCAACGGATCCACCTTGAAGAGCACGCGCTTATCCCCCTGATATTCTTCCTCAATATAGGCAGTAGAGCGCGGCATCCATGTCACATTTTTACTCAGATAGCGCAACAAACGCTGCGACTTCACCTCGCGCAGTTCGTAATCCCAACGGCTATTACCGCCACGTGCCGTGGTCTGATAAGACACCACCACGTATTTACCATCGGCAGAGAGCGAGATACCACGCACACGTTTACCATCCGTCAGGTCGTGCACCATGTAGGGATGCTTCTTACTGAGTGTAGGTACCACCTCACGCGTCATATCCATCGTCACCTGAATGCTGTCAGTATCCGACGGTTCTGCCAGGTATTTGATAGCCAGCGTGTGATGCTCAGGTGAAAGTTTCACCTCTCCGCCAGCTTCCTGACCGTCAACAAACAGTTTATAGTTCTTCGGACCTTTCACGCTGACCGAGCCCTTCACGTAGTCCTTGTTATTCACAAAGAAGGAAAGGATGCCCACACTTTTGCTGTCCTTCAGCGACGGAAGCACCTTACCGCTGAACACGGTGGTAGGCTCTGCAGAGAGTGCCAAGCCACCCAACAAGCTCTTCTCGTCAAACTTCTTGCCGTTCACATCCACGGAATCCATACCAACAGGAGCCTGCACTGCAAAGGGACCTGCCATGTTAAACTCCGTCACCGTTGTCTTCACCTGCGCCCCAGCATTCAGGACACCTGCTGTCAGCGCTATCAGAATAAAAGATTTCTTCATACTACTTAATGGTCTGTTTACGAGGTGCAAAAGTACAAAAAAAATCTGATTCTCCTACTTTATATGTTCAATAAATTCTATTTCTACAATACGCAACTCACTCTTTGTCTCTCCACCGTTCCTGGCTTTGAACAAATCCAGCTCGCCAGCGACAGGTTGAGCCAACTCCGTTATTCCTCCAAAAGCATCCTTGTCCTTACCGGCACCTTTCAGACGGATGGTAATTTCGTTGGTCTTCACACGCTTGGTGGGTGTCAGATGGATATATCCCAGACTACGTTCCGTCTCACCGCTCCAGATAAGCTGTTTGCCAGCATACACTTCTATCGGATAACTGCGCAGACGCCAACCGGTAAGTTTCAAGCAGATGTCGTCCACTACCGCCTTCTTAGCCAGCTTATAGGTTATCCAAGCCGTAGAGAGTCGTCCATCGTTTTTCCATTCCGACAGTTCATTATCATCATAGCTGCGAATGGCATGCTCACTATCATAGCCAGCCTTAGCCGATACGATATCTATACCACGAGCCAGCTCTTTGTATGAAGGAGTTATCGGTGTTTCTCCTCTGTCTAACTGACTGCTCAGTTTTTCCGACTTTACAAAATCAGTTTTTTTACTATTCAACGAGACGTACGCCGGTTTCACACCATCGGCATAGACAGCAAGATTTATTTTACCTGCATTTGTGGTAGTGCGTAGCAACACCCTGTTCACACCACACTCCACGGGCAGGGACATTGCATCAGTTTCTATGCCGCCTATCCATCGGGCCTCACCCCATAGAGAGAAATGTATCATCCGGTTATCAAGCGGACAGCGACGTCCCTGTTTATCAGTCACCTCCACTTGGACCAGCACCATATCAGCGCCATCGGCCTTGATGCCCTGCGGATTCTCAATGGTAGTGAGTTTCATCTGATACGGTTCGCCCACCGTCTCAAGTTTATAGCGACTGCCATCAGAGCCCACAGCCTCCAACGTACCAGGTTCAAAGGATACATTGTCAAAAACATAAAGATAGCGATAGCTCTGCTTACCCTTACCCAGCGATTTGCCGTTAAGGAACAGTTCTACACTGTCAGCCGTCGATACCACATAGACAGGTTTCACCGTATGAGCAGGATAATTCCAATGGCCTGCGATATATGTCATTGCTTTTTCTGGTTCCACCCATCCGTTCCACATCACCTGATGTGCATAGAAAGCATCCTTAGGAATACGCATGGCATCCACGACACCACTGGTGCGATAATGTTTCTCGCCACGATGATGGGTATTCGTATCAGAGAAGACGATTTTCACACCGCCAGAAGACACACGGGTACCCGTGCCAGGACGCTCACGCCAGTAGTCATACCAGCGACGCACCATCTCCACAGCAAACTCATCCATGTTATGATTGTACTCATCCGCAGGCTTACCGCGATACAACGGACCGTCGCCCTCTTTATGAAAAGGATAACTCTGCTCATCCCAGTATTTGCGCAAGCCCTCATCGCGACAGTACTCCATCGCCCACATGGGGTGCTTCTTACTTTTGTTGATATACAGCATCTCGCCACCATACTCAGCCTCATCGATGTCAAGCATCTCACGACTACCAATGGCTCGTCCGCCATAAGGATCGTACTGATTACGGATAGCCTTCATTTCCAGCATGTGTTCACGACTGATACTCTCGTTGCCACACTCGTAGAAAAGTATTGAAGGGTTGTTGCGGTTATAAATGATGGCATCACGCATCAGGGCCGTACGCTGCTGCCAACGGGCGCCATCCACATCCTTCTCTGCATCGCCAGCAGGCATGGCCTGTGGCAATCCCACACGGTCACAACTCTCAATATCCTGTTTCCATGGCGTCACATGCATCCAGCGCACCATATTCGCCCCACTCTCTACCATCATGCCGTTTGAGTAATCGCTCAACCATGCCGGCACACTGATGCCTACACCCGCCCACTCATTCGAGGTACGCTGGGCATAGCCATGAACCATCATCACGCGGTCGTTCAGCCAAATCTTGCCTTCAGCAAAGCGTGTTTTGCGGAAACCGGTGCGGGTAGCAACGAGGTCGACAGTTTTGCCATCGACAAGAAGCCCCGTTTTCACCATATACAGATACCCATACCCCCAAGACCAAAAATGCAGATTGTTAACAGACTGCTGTATTCTTACAGTACGTGTTTCGCCAGGCTGCATGGTAATGCGATCGCCATGGAAACGGGCTACTTCTTTACCATCCATATCAAGCACTTTGGCAAAGAATGTAAACGAACGGGGCTTGACGTCCTCGTTGCGAACCTGCGATTCGGCATGGATGGTTGCCTGGTGATTAGGTATGTCGAAATCGGTAGCATAGATATAGGTACCTGTTGTGCCTAAGTTACTATACAAAGGCAGGGTCTGATAAAGCTTACCGGTAATATGCAGCCATACGTTCTTTGGCAGACCACCATAATTGGCATTAAAATTTTTATCATTCCACTGATAGCGACTATTCAATGTGCGGTCGCGGTACGTCCAACTGTTGTCGCAGCGTACGGCTATCACGTTCTGTCCTTCTTTAATATAAGGTGTCAGGTCAAATCCAAAAGCCATCACGCCATTATCCGAGAAGCCCACCTTTTGTCCGTTCACCCAGACATCGGCACCCTGACGGGCACCTTCGAACTCAGCAAACACTTTTCCTTTGGTATCTGCCTCCGTCAGCGTGAAGTGTTTGCGATACCAACAGACGGTATCCGTCAAATCCACAATATCTTTCCTAAAAGCCTCATCGCCGTTGAAGGCGTAAGGCAGCGTTACCTGTTGCCACAGGTTGTCGTCATAACCTGGTTTGGCAGCCTCAGCGAAATCGCCTACTGCCAGTCGCCAGCCACCGTTGAAATTGAGTTTCTGTCGCTCTGTAGCATTCACACTCACAACGAGCATCAGCAGTATATAGAATAAAAAACACTTCTTCATACCTTACTTATTATATACTTTCTTTCCATTCTTAATAAGGATTCCTTTGTACGACACATCCACACGCTGTCCTGACAGATTATAGATGCTGCTATTAACAGAAGTCCTATAAGTAGCAGCATTATTGATAGCCGTTGGGATGTTCACGTTCTGCACCTTCACTGCCTCCGCCCACGCCTCAGCATCACCCTTCAAGTCGCTGCCCAAATAGTAACCGGTATTGGTGGGCTGGTTGTAGCCTATGTTCTCGTTGAGAGCCGACATCCAATAGCAGTGGTCGGTCATCAGCCATGGGAATTTATGCGTCGTGGGATACCAGGTAGAAAATATCTTGATATCCTGCAGGCGGGTATTATCTGGCACGATAATCTCCTCACGCCAGTCGCCCACGAGGTCACCATACCATGACGGGTTAGACTTCGTGCCGTTGATGAAGGTCTCCGAGTACCGATACATCGTAAAGGTACGTCCGTACTTAGGACTCTGAACGATATTATCCTCTATCAACTGACGTGACAACGAACCATCGAACCAGATAGCCATGCCGCATCCGCCCTTCTGTCCCTTGGTATTAATAGTGGTCTCCGTCCCATCCTGCTTGATATAGTTCCCCTGATAGTAGAAGAACTCGCAACCCGGATATTCAGGGAAGAAGTCGCCCACCAGACAGCGCCCCATGTCATTGTCACTCGTAGCGTCCTTTTTCCAGATGACTGAACCGTCGCGGGCATCGTGGAGTGCCACCATCGTCTTACCTGTCTCCAGACAGTGAAACATCTGCAGGCCTTCACGCTCAGGCAGGAACTTACCCACGTGATTGGCATCACCATGTCCCAGTCCCGTGTTCCACAAGCCTATACCATCATGATCCACTGTCATCGAGCCATACATCACCTCGTCCAGACCATCACCGTCGAGGTCGGCCACATTCAGCGAGTGGTTACCCTGACTGGCATAAGTACTATGCTTCTTGCCATCCTTGCCTGTGCCACCATCATTAGTGTCGAAGCGCCAACGCTTCGTGAGCTGTCCGTCACGCCAGTCCCACGCCTCAATGACGCTGTGACCATAGACGCCACGTCCCAGCACTACCGACGGCAGTCCCGTCTCATCGAAACAGCCTACTCCCACACGAAAGGAGCAGGCACGTTTCCAGTAACCATCTCCCCAGGACTCACTGGTCTCGCGGTCAATGAAGTTGTCACGGGCCAACTCACGACCAGTCTTACCATCGATGATACTGAGGAACTCTGGTCCTGCAGAGTTATAATGGTCCAGATAGCCAGGTTTCGACGTATTCAGATTGCCCCACGTACGGTAGTCTATCTTCCCATCACCGTTGGTGTCAGGAATCTCCGTGCCATCGCCAAATACCGTGCCCTCACAAGTGCGGATAGCCATCTCGGCACAACCGTCACCATCAAAGTCGGCCACAGCAAAACTGGATGAATTACCCAGAATAACGCCGGGACCGCCCTTCACACGCCACAGCAGCGTGCCGTCCAGTTTATATGCATCCCAGATGACCGCCCAAAGGCAGTCCTGCTGCGAATAACTGGCGCCCGAGCCATCGCTCACAATATTTCCGCTCTCGTCCTTCACACTCTGCAGGCGCTTCACCACCAGTTCAAACTCGCCATCACCATCCAAGTCGCCTATGCTCACGTCGTTTGCCGTATAGACAATCTTCGACGTATTCTCATACACATCCTTCGTATCGGCCAATGGGATGCTGATATAAGGCAGTCCACCTGATACCTGCGCCTTCGTCAGCGTAAAGCTTGATAGTGTCTCTGCACTACCCGCATAGGTCAGACGATAATGGTTATCCGCCGTCTTACTGGCCGTGCCGTCCTGATAGCACGTACGATTCTTGATATTCGATGCGATTTTCTTCTCTGCACCAGTACCGATGGTGCGATAAAGGTCAAAGCCTGTGTCGGCATTGTCGCCAGGCAACATGCGCCACGACACCAGCACCTTTCCCGTATGCTGCTGATAGTCACCCAGTGACGCATTACTGGCACCGTTGATACTCGCCCATAGTGCCCTGTTAGGTAGTTTTTCCGCACTGGCTACTACCGTACACAGCGCAACAAGCAACGTTGTTAAAATGTGAAGTCTTGATTTCATTGATTAGTCTTGTATATTAGTAATTTGTTTTACGGTTGCTAAGGCAAAAAAGGATAGTTCCTTGAGGCATCAACAGCAATGAGCACACCATCCTCAATACCATCAATGGTCTTATGAGGACGGAAGGTGCACACCTTACTGTCAAACTCACCCAGGAAAGTGAAGCGTCCTGTGGCAGCATCCATCCACCACACGCGTTTCTTATCGCCTGATATCTTACGCAGGTCAAGGGTCATTATACGACTTGTATAGTTATAGACCAACAGATAATCCGCGCCACGAGCAGCAATCAGACGATCGTACTGAACACCATTTTCCCGGATGATGCTCTGGTCGGGCACACGCTCAAAATAGGGCAACGAGAGCATCAGTCGCTTCAGGTACTTCATCTGATTGAAGCCAGGGTCACGAAGCGCCTCCGTCCATTCCTTTTCACAGAAATAGGCAGGCGGAAGCCCCTTGCGATAGAACTGCATGATAGCGTTATGGCCGTAGGTATGCCCGCAACTGCCAGCAAAGACGCTCCAATAGGCGTAGCGGCGCACGTCAGATGCGTGCCAATAGCCCTCATCGGTAACGTGCAGTCCCTTGGGAATCTCCTCATACACGGGTTCATCGTCTATGACAGGCTTCAGCGGCTGATACGACCATACCGAGTCCACATACTGCCAGTTATCCTCCTCTGTATTGTCGGGTATCGGATAGTTCACGGTTCCCATGCGCTGACCGTACTTACGATGCCCACTCTGAAAGGCATGAAAATCTATCCACGAAGCCTTGCTCCACCATTGGGCCGATGTAGTACGTCCACGAGGATGAAAAGTCATCAGATGATTCTTGTCAATCGACTTGATGGTGGTAGCAAGCGCATCCCACACCTCAGGCTTCACATCTCCCTGGATATCACCACCGATAATCCAGATGATGTTCTTGCGATTCTTATAGCGGTTGGCCAGAAATGCTCCGTAGGCCTTCGCCTGACTGACATCCATTTTCCCCGCCTTAACGGCATTACCCCAGATGCATACCATACCGACGTAAATGCCCTGACGTTCGGCCTGATGTACAATATGGTCCATATGTTCCCAATAGGGTTCGCTCATCTGCCATGTCCCTTCAGCGTCTACCGTGAGCGACTTCTGTCCATAGACATTATACGAAGGCACCTCATTCATCACCTGCACCTGTACCATATTATATTCCGCCTCATGGCATATCTGCAGATAGTACTGCACCTCGTCGCGGTTCAACCTCTGAGGCATCAGCCATGCCGTCTCACCGAGCCAGAAGAAGGGGGTACCATCCTCATGTTGCAAAAAACGCTGGTTGTCCGATACCCGCAGTCTTCCGTGCTCCCAGGGTTTTATTTTTTGCCCTTTATCCTGTGCATCCGTTGTGACGCAAATGATCATCAACAATGCAATCAGAGCATAACATCTTAATTTCATCAATCAGTTTTGTAAGTTAGTAATGAGTTGTGTTCTCATGTTTACCGGACAATCGTCTTATGTCCGTCCACAATATAGACACCTTTCTTTCCTATCGCACCAACGTTTCTTCCTTGAAGGTCGTAAGTTCCACTTCTTACTTCTTCCTTCTTACTTCTCACTTCCTTTACGTCTGTCAGTGATTCGTTGGTGACAACTACACCTTCCGACTCCTTACTCAAGCCTCCTGCCTCGTTGGCTGCACGAACAGTATAGGCGCCAGGTTCAGTTACTATATAGGTAGGATTCGTGGTAAATGCAACGACTGCACCATCCTTACAGATAGCCCAAAGTAAGGCGTAGTCACTATTGTCCCATGAGAGTGCAGAGCCATTCAGCGTTACATTTGTTGGTACAGGAGCCTGCTCAGTTATCAGCGAGGGCTGCCAGTCGCCAAAAGTATTAGCCATATCACCAATCACTGCAGCCTCTTCATCTGTCAGAACGGGCTCGTTGGGTGTGCCATTGATGCTGGTAGCACGCTGGCTCAGGTCAATAGCAGCACCATTGGCATTGACGGATTTATATTCTGCGAAACGCGTAGGTCCGTTGTTCCACTCATGCCATCCTGCCTTGGCTGGCTTGGCCTTCATCGTAGTGTTGATGAAGTAGGTTTCTGCCGCAGCTGTCCAGGCACGTCCCAGATAGTAGGTGCCGTCTACATCGCTCTTGCCACCTTCTATGGTGCAGTCCTTGAACACGTAGCCATACTTGCTGTTACCCTGTGGAGCAACGACGTAGCCGCCTTTCTCGCACATGATGATATCCACCTTATTAAAGAACACATCACCCGAACCACAGATAAAGTCAGTACGACCACGGATTACGCCACCCTCAAAATAGTAGGCACCGTCTTGTTTGTTCGATACATAGGTATCCTGATAAGCCCAGATACAGGCATCCTTGAAAATAGTATGTGTTGCATAGTCGTGAAGCACGATATCTCGACCGTGAGCATCACCCATCGATGATTTCAGCGTCAGGTTCTGGAAATAGCTGTTGACAGCCGAACCCTCGATAATAAGGACGTCGCCCTTGCCAATACCTTCCAACGGACAAGCCTGGCCGAAACCATTATCCCATGTAGCAGCTGGTGTATGGTTAGTAATCACGACCCCTTCCATCGACTCACCGATAAGACTGGTATTGGCTGCTTTCAGGTACGAGCGTGGGTCGTCGTATTCCTTACCGTCGCCACCCGTGGTCTTACCATTAGTATCGAATACATAATTACCGTTCTTGATGAATACACGATAGCGCACGTTCTTGTCAGCACGGCTATTGGCAGCAGCCAGTGCCTCGCTGATGGTACCGTTATCAGGTACAATAAAGTCATAAAGTCCCTTTGTAACAGTTGGTCGCTGCATCGTTGTGAAGGTAATGCTTACAGGCTCTGCAAGCTTGTTTCCAGAGCGGTCCTGCACATAGTTGGCTGGCATGGTAAAGGTATACTGTTTGCCATAGTCCAGCATACTGTAGTCGAAGCTCACACTGCGACTGCTCCATACAGGCTGCAGTTCCTTGCCGTCAAGCATAGCTTTGCCGGCTCCCTCTACAGCCGAAATACGCTCGTCAAACGAAATGATAATCTTTCCTGTCGCACTAATACCTGTAGCATGATCAGCAGGAATCGTAGCAGTAACCACGGGTGCCTGTTCATCAGCTTCAACGACAGCCTCACCAAGAATAAAGACATTGCCCACGCCACTCTCAGAATGGTCGCAATAATCCAGTCCGTCAAATTGTTTATCGAAAGGATAGTTGGTATTGTTGACCTCATCACCAACACCCGTGATGCGAATGACCACACGCTCCTGCCCCATCGCTTCACTCGGCAATACCAATTCAATGGGGTTGACAGCATTGGCTGTTACATCCCAAGCTTCCTTCAATTCCGTAAATTCTGCACCATTAACAGAGATTAGCGCCTTGTATTTCCTGGTGGCAGCATTCTTGGCACACATATCTGCCGTAAAGGTAGCAGTCGTGAAGCCCTTTGTTGAGAACTGATACTGGAAGGCGATGTCGCTGGTGCGATAGCCATTCTGATAAAGACCATTGATAGCACTAATTACCACACTCTCCCGGTTTCGAACCACTGGTGTACCACCATCCTTCGTATAGCACAGCGAACCGTCACTCATCTTTACCACACTACTTATGGCATTACGCTCACTATCCCATGTCTCATCAGCAGCAAAAGGATAGCCAGCAGTTGTTGTATAAGCATAACTCTGATTGCTGCTGGCATCAAATACGGCAATAAAATCCTGTACTTCGTAGTTGGCCACCAACTCCATGTCACCATTCACCGTGAGTTCACGTTCTTTCAGGGCGTTGGCATTCTCATTGGCATCAGTCCAGGAGAGGAACTTCAGTATCTTCGATTCATTGGCTGTTGCAACAATCTTGGTTCCGGCCTCGTACTGACCATCATGTTCATTGGGCGACAGGACAACACTACCCATCTGACGCTCAGCATCATTAGTTACCTTTGTCGTAACCTTATATACAGGCACAGACTCAAAAACCGCCTTCACGGTCTTCTCAGAATCCATGGTGACTGTGACAGTAGGCTCAGAACTAATCACTACACCCTCAGCATCCTGCCACTCCTTAAAACGATAACCGAAGTTCTTCGTTGCTTTCAGCGTTACTACCGTACCCTCTTTAAACTGTTCCATGTCAGGCTCACAACTGATATTTCCGGCCTCAACAGATGGTACTACCTGTGTATTCAAGGTGTATTTCGTCACCTGCGCAGCAGCACCGACCAGCTGTCCCTCAATAACGACATCCGAGATACCCATTGACTTGGTCTTACCCAAACCGAGGAAATAGAAACTCAGTTCCAGAGGCTTTTCCGCCGTAGCCGTAATACCATCAACAGGTTCGCTGAATGAAGCTATATCAAGATTCTTGCCGCCACGGTTTACAGCCGCATTCTCTACCAGCACCACCTCTTCGTCACCAGCCTTTACGGCAGCACCGATATTACCACCATCCGTACCATAGCGGGCAGCCTTAAAACCCACCTTTGAAGGGACGAAAGTGAAACCATCCTCAGGAGTGAGTGTCAGCTTGAGTGCATTATCGTCAACCCGACTACTGCTAAGACTGCCCGCAGTACCGTTATAAATCTTAGTCTGATTTGTCTTGTCATTGTTCTGGCCTACATACTGGATAGTTCCATCAACAGTCAAAGCCGAACCTGCCGACCATTTCTTAGCGGCAAAACCAGCGCTCAGCGTTTCAGGGGAAAACACGACATCATCACCCTGAGCCAGTCCGCCCTTGTCAAGGGTATAAGTGACAGAACCCGTGACGTTCACGCCAGCAGCATCTTTCACCTGACCGACTATAGTGACATCGGAAACACATATCCACCTGCCATTATCCACGTTTTTCGACCAAGGATAGACACGGATGAGCAGCTTGTCACCCTCGTCCACCTTGATGACATCGTCAGAAGTAATTTCGTTCCATGTACTGGTAAGCACAGCAGACGAGAAGATGGTCTTTCGTGTAACAAAACCATCAGTAGAATAATAGACATGACACTGGAGGGCGCCCCCACCCTGTGCCTTGATTTTCATTGAAAGACTATTGATATCAAGCTTCTTGCCCTCAGGAGCCGTCACGGCAAACTGCACATACTGATTAGGCGAGTCGTCGATACCTGCAGAAGACCATGCGCCTGTTTTCCCATCGGGAGCTATGAGGGCACCGTAGCCGTTCACATTGCCATATTTGCCTAGACCTTCCAATTTAGCCGCTGTAGCTACGACATTTCCCGTAACGGTTGCCTCATCATTAGGAACCATGGGCCAGGAAACAGAAAAAGGCTCGCCTCCGCCCAGTTCTATCACATTAACTGTGACGGGCACTTCAATACTCTTTGTGCCCTGTGTGGCAGTAACAGTACCATTGAACTTCCCCACAGCAGTGAGCGACACGCGGGCATAGAAAGTCTTGATGAGTGAACCGTTCTGATAGTTCACCTCTAAAGAGTTCTGCCAGTTCTGCTTATCGGTGGAGAGCATGATGCCTTCCGTAGCAGCAACATTCACCGTACCTGCAGCAGGATTCAGTCCCAGTCCGCTAAGTGTCAGTTCCTTCATAGCCGTCTTACCCAAGTAGCCCTCACCCATATCAACAGAAGCGGGAGCTATAGAGAGTTCTGTAGGAATCACGATATCATCAGCCAGGATACCTTTTTCCTTCATCAGCTGTGCACAGAGACGGGCTGCCGTCAGCGCACCTGTCAGGTTATAATGGGTGTTATCCTTCTCAGCACCTTTGTCAAACAAAGCCGCATAGCATTTGTCATACGTTCCATAACTCTCGTAGAGTTCCTTCGTGGCACTAGTCATATCGATGAAAGCAACATTCAGTTCAGAAGCCAGTTGCTGCATCTGATAACCATAGTCCATCGTATGATCAGAGGCGGCAATCTTCTGTCCCGTCTTCAGTTGTCCGTCGATGATGGCATCAAACTTATCACCTAAGTCATGACGACCAGGACGGGTGATTTTGTTGTCGCTTCCAAAGTAGCAACGACATACAGCCGATACGAGGACAGGCGTTGCACCCTTCTCCTTCACCGCATCGACAATCTGCTTCAGGCACTCCTTATAGGTTGTAGAGGGCGTCGTGCCTCGTCCGTCACTCTTCACGGCAGCGGCATTCGTGGCATCACCCTTGGCGGTGTAGTAAGCCTGCAGTTCCAAGTTATCCACACCATTGTATTTTCCGTCGTTGTGTGCAAACTGTATAAGCACGTAGTCGCCCGCCTGCACATTATTCTTCGCATTGTTCCACAACTCATTATAGCCGGCACGCGAATCGCGTCCGCCCTTGGCATAGTTGACCGATGTCCAGCCATTGGTCAGGAAGTTTCCGAAATACATACCCCATCCACGGGTATTCGTAGCGTTCTCGTCATAAGGTGCCATCGTAGAATCACCCAAGGTGTGCACCTTCTTAGCGCTGCCCGCTATAGTACATAGCATCAGCAATAATGCCATTAAAGCATAAAATTTTGATTTCATTGATTAGTTTTGTATATTAGTAATTGGTTTTCGGGTACAAAGGTAAGAAAAAAAATAATATCGACAATGTTTTATTCAAATAAAAATTATTGGCATTTCCCCAGTTCCCAGAAAGCCACAGCCGCTGCTGCCGCCACATTGAGGGAGTCAACGCCATGCGCCATGGGGATACGCACCACATAATCAGTGGAGGCGATAGTTTCCTTGGGCAGTCCGTCGCCCTCGGTGCCCATCACAATAGCTAGACGGGCTTCGGCTTTAAGGACAGGGTCATCGAGCGAGATGGATTTATCTGTTAGGGCCATCGCTACCGTTTTGAAGCCCAGCGCCTTCAGGTCCTCATAACTGTCGAGCCACGTCCAGGGCACCAGGAATACAGAACCCATCGACACGCGCACCGCCCTACGGTTCCAGGGGTCGCACGAGTTACGCGTGAGCAGCACCGCCTCGATACCCAGTGCAGCAGCCGAACGGAAGATGGCACCGATATTCGTGGTATCCACTACCCCATCGATCACCACCACACGACGTGCATCCCTGATCACCTCCTGCAAGGGCCTGGCCTGCGGACGACGCATCGCGCAAAGCACGCCACGCGTCAGGGTATAGCCCGTGAGTTGTGCCAACAGTTCACGGTCGCCTGTATATACGGGAATATCACCACAACGCTCTATGATATCAGCGGCATCGCCCGTGATATGACGACGCTCGCAGAGCAATGACAGTGGTTCGTAGCCTGCATCGAGCGCCACACGAATCACCTTGGGACTTTCTGCAATAAAGATGCCTTTTTCTGGGTCAAGGGCATTGCGCAACTGGGCTTCGGTCAACCGGCCAAAGACCTCAATGCCAGGCTCATTTAATGAAGAAACCTCAATAATCATTGTGCTTCGCGGTATTTTCCCTCCTCCTTATCATCGAGCATTGAGAGGTACGACTGATAGCGGCTCTCTGCGATATAATGTTCCTCTACAGCTTTCAGCACCGCACATCCAGGCTCATGGGTATGCGTACAGTTAGAGAAGCGGCAGTCCTTTGAGAAGTGGAAGATGTCCTTGAAATAACTGGTAATCTCTTCCGGCTCCATATCAAACGTGCCAAAGCCCTTGATTCCTGGTGTATCAATAAGGTAACCAGAGTCGAGGCTTATCATCTCACTAAACGTGGTGGTGTGCATACCCGTATTGTGGGCATCACTAATCTCGGCTGTGCGCAGGTTGGCACCAGGCACCAAGCGGTTAATGAGCGTAGACTTACCCACACCACTGTTTCCGCTGAGCAGCGTTATCTTACCTTCCAACATGGCGTGCAGTTCATCCACGCCCTCGCCCGTCTCTGCCGATATCTGACGACACTCATAGCCAATCGTCTCGTAGAGATTCACCACGGCCTGCTGATAATGCAGTGCATCCTCATCCAGCAAGTCCGTCTTGTTGAATATCAGAATCACCGGCACACGATAAGCCTCAGCCGAAGCCAGGAAACGATCAATAAAGGTCGTTGAGGTCTGCGGATTAGCCACGGTGACAATCAGGAAAGCTTGGTCCACATTAGCCGCAATGATATGACTCTGCTTCGAGAGGTTGATACTCTTGCGGATAATATAGTTACGACGATCCTCGATGTTGATAATCCATCCCTCCTTGTTCACCTCTACCCTGTCGCCCACAGCCACAGGATTGGTGGTACGGATACCCTTCAGGCGGAAGTTACCCTTCACCTTACAATCAAGCAGTTGGCCATCGTCCGTGCGAACGGTGTACCAACTGCCTGTATTTTTAACGACGAGTCCTTTCAATTGTCAATTATCAATTGTCAATTACCAATTAAACCGTCATAATTTCCTTATTCTTGGCTTCCATCAGTTCATCAAGTCTCTTGATGTACTTGTCGTGCAACTTCTGAAGGTCGTTCTCTGCATCCTTCTCCAAGTCCTCAGAGAGTCCGTCCTTGATAGCCTTCTTCAGCTTCTCCTTGATATCGCCACGCACATTGCGCACCTCCACCTTGGCCTTCTCAGCAATCTTGTTGCACTGCTTCACCAGGTCACGACGACGCTCCTCCGTAGGCTGAGGAATAGCCAGGCGGATAATCTCACCGTTGTTCTCAGGCGTGATGCCTACATCGCTATCCATGATAGCCTTCTCAATATCACGAATCTGCTTCTTATCCCAAGGCTTGATAGCAATGGTACGAGCATCGGGACAGTTCACGGTAGCCACCTGATTCAGGGGTACGCGACTGCCGTAGGATTCCACACGAACGCCATCCAGAATGGCGGTATTAGCACGACCGGCGCGAATACGGTTCAGTTCCTCTTCCAGGTACATAGCCGCCATTTCCATGCGCTCTTCTGCCTGTCCTAAAGTCTCTTTTACGTCAATCATATTTGTTTGTTTTTAAATTTCTGCTGACAAATTTACCACATTTATTTGAATTGCGCAATAAAACGGTATGAATTTTTGTATTTTTTATTCAATCATCCCTCTTACATCTTCCATCTTCCATCTTCCATCTTACATCATCCATCAGCCCTCAGCCTTATTACAAAGGTACATGCCTGCGAGTATCAGCACCGTGCCGATAATGAAATAGAGGGTGATACGCTCTGAGAGCACCATCCAGGCAAAGAGCACCGTGGTCACGGGGTTGAAATACACATAGTTGGTCACCGCCACCTCACCTATCTTCTTCATGGCCCAGTTCCACGCCAAGAAGCACACCATCGAAGCGATACATCCTAGGAACAGCAGGTTACCCAACACATCCACCCGCGTCAACACGCTGAGCGGCGGCATTCCAGGCCATATTATAAAATAAGGAATCATAAATACCAGACCATAGAAAAACACCTTCCTCGTGATAAACAGCGTGCGATACCGCTGGTTAGCAGGAATCATCAGCAGGGAGTAGAACGCCCAACAGAGACAGGCC
The DNA here is from genome assembly GCF_022024115.1 of Prevotella communis. NCBI lineage: Bacteria > Pseudomonadati > Bacteroidota > Bacteroidia > Bacteroidales > Prevotellaceae > Prevotella > Prevotella communis. Next base: position 852,794 of record NZ_CP091792.1, on the reverse strand, counting down.
ATGAAAGCCAGCGTATCCCCAAGGGGCGACAGATGGAGCACGAAATGTCCGTTGAGCACCACCACGATAACACCCAATGCCGCCATCAGCGTGCCCACTATCTGAATGCCATGCAGTCGCTGGGAGCGATAGAACATACCTATCAGTGCCATGGCGAATAGCGGACTCAGACAGACGATGAGCGACGTGTTTGTCGTCGTGGTATAAATCATCGAACTGTTCTCCGTCAGGAAATACAGCGAACCGCCCGTCAATCCCAGTGCCGCCATCAGCAGTTCGTCCTTCCATGATGAGGCAAACAACCTGAACGATTTCTTTGGCAGGGAATAAGCCAGCAACATCACATAAGCGATGATGAATCGCAGCACAAAGATCTGTGCCGCCGTGAGTCCCGCCATCAATAATAGTTTGGTATAAACAAACGTGGTGCCCCATAAAGCCACCACCAGAAAAGCCGTTAAATGATAAATTATCCTGTTCATAGTCAGTTAAGTGGGGTGCAAAGGTACGAATAAGCGAGAACAATACAAAACAAAAATCAGTTTTTTGTTTTTATTGTCGAGCGCAAGTACCTTCGACAAATGATTTTTTTCTATTTCGCTTGTTATTTCATTTTTTATTTGTATTTTTGCAGCGTGAATTAAAAGGATGAGCTATGACTGCATTACAATTAAATGCGGAGTTATTCCGTGAATTAAATGTCATTGTTACAGATGAGGGGATGATGGAGAAAGCTATCAAGGCTCTCCGTCGTATCACCACCTCGCATCGACGTGCCTCCAAGGCTAAGGCCACGAATGAAAAGACCGATTGGAACGACCTGCCTGAGCTCCCCAAGGAGTTTAAGCAGATAAGAGGCATGGGACACTTCACCCAAGAAGATATTGACAAAGATGACCGCCTAGCATACATCCTGAACAAATGATCAAAGTTTTTATCGACACCAACATACTCCTTGACTATTACCTGAATAGGGATGGAGCAGATGCTGCAGAACTTCTTTTCAGAAATGCTATGACAGGAAAGATCAACCTCTTTGCATCTACTCTGACGTTTGCCACATTTGCATATATAATCAAACGAGGTAATTCAATAGAAAGTGTTTATACATTGCTTGACGAGGTCGAAAAACGTATCTATGCACTTTCTATGGACAGGCATCAATTGCGGAATGCCATTGACCATCCATGCAAGGACTTTGAGGATATGTTGCAATATCAATGTGCCGTTGCTGGAGGTTGTGATGTCATCATCACAAACAACAAGAAAGATTTTGCAGAATACTGTCAACTGCCGTTGTATACAGCTGAAGAGTTTCTTGCAACTTTGAAGAAGTAATTGTTTGTGCGTTCGTGCATGCACACATATATATAAGTGCATGCACGAACGCACGAAAATACGCCAACATAATTTGATAAAGACATCGCATCGTCGCACTTTTAAATTCCTCTGCACTCAAAATATTTTTTCTCTGCACTCCAAATTTTACTGGAGTGCACTCTAAGAACAATTCTCACGACGTGAGAATAACTTTAATCATAAGACAAAAACATTATTCGAAGCGGAACAACTTTATTTCCTCTTACATCAGCCATCAATTATATCCACTGACGTTTTCAAAGCGCTCTCTGAATACAGATACAGATGATACAGTAATTTCTAAAGACTTTCTCGCGTACGTATATGCGCATATGTACGCAAAGTGTTTCTTGAAATCATCTGTCCCATCTGTACCATCTGTCCCCTCTCATAAGACAAAATCATAATGTATACTCCTATATCTTACATCAGCCATCTGACTTCTAACATCTTCCGACACTCACCCATCCACTCTGTACTTACGATTGCCCTTAATTGTATTCTGAACTGAAAAGGACCGAATGTGGAGAAGGTCAGGGACAGAATAGTTCTTGTGGGTGCAGAGATCATGTACAGCATAGCAGACATCAATACCACTGAACTGTGGTATATCAAGACAACCTTCAGCCCAACTACTACCATCATCAAGACGATCTGGTTCTGGTTTCTCTCCAAGAATCGTGTAGAAGGAATGAATCTCCAAGTTCTCAGTCCAGGCAATAGCATCAATCATATGTAAGAAATCTGAACCGTAGTCATCATCGTCATCATAACGTAGAACCTCAGCATCTTCATCCACATCTAATTTGCTCTCTACAACAACGTCATCCCAACTAGTAAGAGACAAAATGGGATTGTCTTTGAGAGACTCCAACAGTTTCGCATGTTCACGGAACATCTTACGCGTCATCTCCAGCAAATGGTCGTTCACTTTACGGAAACGTGTGACCTCTTGCTCTGTAACATGTAGGCGAAACATCTTGTTCATAATAAAATGACGTTCTGAGAGCAGATCATCTACTTCATTCTCCAGTTCTTTTACCATCATCCATCCTTTACTACTCATAATAATGCGGAGTATCTTGTCTTCCACAAATTGAAGGGTAGCTTTTAGTCCTATCCACTCCTTGTTATCTTTTAATGCTTCCATCATAATCGTTTTCTTGTTAGTTTTTAGCAATGCTCCACAATATGACACCTACTATAATCAAAATTGAAAGTAGCAGAATCCATCGTATTAGTTTGTAATGTGAACCCGCCCAACGTGCAGCCACAAACATCCAGTGACTCTCATTCAAGTTCCCGTTTTCATCATAAATTCCCATATCCCTAATGTCGTTTTATCCTGTTGGCCCTTCAGTCTTATAATTTCACACAGCAAAGAAAAGAAAAACTCTGCCTGTTGGATGCAGAGGTTTGAGAAAATTACATTGCTGGAAGTATTTACTCCACAGAAGTGTATTCTTCAACTATAAGATTCTCCATGATGAACCTCTGACGTTCCATTGTATTTTTTCCCATATAATACTTTAAGATCTTCTCTATTTGTTCGTCTTTACCGATTCTTACCTGTTCCAGTCTGATTTCTGGTCCGATAAAGTAGGTAAACTCTTTGGGGGATATTTCACCAAGACCTTTAAATCGGGTTATCTCCGGTTCAGGTCCCAGCTCCGTGATTGCAATACGGCGTTCCTCTTCATTATAGCAATACCTTGTAACATAGTCATCTCTTTTGCCATTCTTTAAATCTACTTCTTCAAGAATATGGCGATTTTTTATCTTGGTTCGACGATTACGTACTCTAAACAGAGGCGTTTGCAGAATATATACGTGTCCTTGCCTTACAATTTCTGGATATAAATGAAGAAAGAACGTGAGGACAAGCAGGCGAATATGCATTCCGTCATCATCTGCATCAGTCGCAATTATGATCTTGTTGTATCTGAGTTTGTCAAGGCCAGAGTCAATGTTAAGAGCTGCTTGCAACAGACATACTTCCTCGTTTTCAAAGATTTGACGTTTTGTCAGACCATACGTATTAAGCATTTTCCCTTTCAAAGAAAATACGGCCTGTGTATTTACGTCACGAATTTTTGTGATACTTCCACTTGCTGAAAGACCTTCAGTGATAAAGATACATGACTCTTCCCTTTGTGGATTTCTAACATCGCAATAATGTATACGGCAGTCTCGCAGTTTAGGATTATGAAGATTGGCTTTCTTTGTATGCTCACGGACAATCTTGGTAACACCCATCATCTCCTGGTGCCTTTTTTCATTATCTTTTATCTTCTGTTCAATAATCCGTGCAATATCTGTGTGTTTATGAAGATAATTATCAACCTCTATACCAACAAATTCACTAACGAACTTATTGATACTGATGCCATCTGGTGACATCATATTTGAGCTCAACTTCCTTTTTGTTTGTGCATCAAATATTGGTTCCTCTACATTTATGGCAATTGCAGCCACAATACCAGCCCGTATATCGGCAAACTCATATTTCCCATAATAATCTCTTAAGGTACGAGCAATGCTCTCCTTAAAGGCACTTTGGTGCATACCACCATAATAGGTATATTGTCCATTGGCAAACGAAAAGTACTCTTCATTATCTTGGCATGTATGTGTAAACGCAATATCTATATCACTACCTTTTATATGGATTATAGGATAAAGGGCATCTGAAGTCATCCTGTCTTGAAACAAATCTTCCAACCCACGATGAGAAACGAATTGCTTTTCATTGAGCTTGATAGTGAGTCCGACATTCACGTATGAATACATTTGCATCATACTCTCCAAATAATCATCATGAAAATGGTAATTTAGAAACTTTGTGTCGTCAGGCTCAAAGAATATAAAAGTACCATTTTCTTCATCTGTCGGTTCCGTGACATCATTTTTTAATATACCTCTTTCAAAGACTGCCGTTCGTACTTTCCCATCTCGATAGCTGCTTACTACAAACCGAGAACTCAATGCAGTAACAGCTTTGATACCAACGCCATTCATTCCAATAGAGTTCTTAAATACCTTCTTCGTCTTGTCTGACTCAAACTTTGCACTAGTTTTTGGTTCACTTACACATTCAATGAGTTTTCCTTGTGGTATTCCTCTTCCATAGTCTCGAACTGAAATACGTTTACCATCTTCAACATTTACTTCTATCCTACTGCCTGCATTCATTTTGAATTCGTCAATAGAATTATCCATCACTTCCTTTAATAAGATATAGATGCCATCGTCAATCGATGAACCATCACCCAATGTGCCTATATACATTCCTGGGCGATGACGAATATGCTCAAGTCCTGATAATGTCCGAATATTGCTGTCATTATATTCCTGCTGCATAACATCCTTATTTATTTTGACTATTTAAGTTGATGATGCAAAGAAAACAAAGACCTCCGCCAGCTGGTGGCAGAGGTCTAAGGAAAATGCGTTTTATATAAAAAACTTAACGCGAGAGCACTTCTATTTGAAAAAACGAAAGACTTGGCATAGCCTTTGTGACATCAATACCGTATGCTCGAATAAAAGCCTGTTTCATAGCCTCTCTATCCTTACTATTATTAAAATTACTAGTCTGTGATATTACTTCTACAGACATTCCTTTCTCAACTTTAACACCATTCGCTGAAATCGCTCTATTAGTGGTAACTTTACACAACATCTTTTCTATGGCCGTTTTATCCTGTTGCCACTTCAGTTTTAATAATTACAACTGGGTCTTTATCACTTTGTGCCACCAATCCCAAGAATATCCTACAGATGGATGATATATAGCAATAACACGGGATTTTTTCCCATTTCGTTGATAATATCCATTTTTTACGTTGTATTCATCTATCTTTAATTCATCACCCCAAATCCAGCCATCCTTTTCGCCTGGCAAATATTCATACAAATACCCTACACCCCATACAATTATCAAATTTGGTTGCAATTCATCTATTACCTCAAGAAAAGCCTTCTGTCCTTCTATGTAGTCTTCGGGAGTGCCGGATTGACGTGCTTCGTTCATCGCCACTTGCAAAAAATTGAAGAATGCAATAGATTGCCATATTTCTTTGGCATCCTCTAATGTTGTTTCTCTATTTACAAGTGAACGTTCAAACTTTCTATACGTATTTTTCCATTTTTCAGAACATTTTGATGGATTCAAATAATCTTTAACAACTTTAGTAGTATTAAGGTCCTCACATTCTTTAGCATACTTTAATCCACAACAGTTACAACCATTACAATAGTGGCTTTCACCAACAACAAGAATCTTTTTATGAAAGATTCCACCCGTCTTGTAATTCTTTCCTATCCAAGGCTTAAAAAACACATGTTCCATACTGTTCGATTTTCTTGAAATTTAATTGATTCGTTGAATATCTAATTTCCCGGAATTAAAAGCGCAGGCCTTCTGTAGGTCAACACCATATTTGAGCATAAAAGCATTTTGTATTAGGGCTTTGCCCTGATGAGTGCTTTCAGGGGAGCTGAATGAATTGTAGGCAACTTCAACTGACATTCCTTTTTCCAAGCGAACTCCGTTCACGCTCATGCTATTTTTTACAGTTACTTTGTACAACATAATTACAAGTTTTTAGTTATTTACAATATCTTTCACGCAATCCAAGTGCAAGCCTCTACATCATCAAGTGCGTAGAGTAATGGGGTATTATCGTTTCTATCCAAATAATGTTTTCCTAAATTTCTCCTCTTCATGTTGAGACATTTTACGATGCTCGGTCTCTTCAAAATTCATTTTTATCAGGGTGAAATAGAAATCCTTCTGCCATTCCTCATAATATCGTTTCAAGAACTCGTTCGTGTACGACCATATACCTTGATCTACAGCTGTGATACATGTTTCGCCGAAAAGATAGGGCTCGCCGTCATTCATTCCGTGTTTCTTTGCCAATTCAAATGCCTGGGCGTATATAACACTAAGCTCCTCTTTACACTCATCGTGGCAGTCGGCATAAGCGCGGGCGTAAATCTCACTTTTACCTAAAGCAATCATTCTTCTGTAATCATTGCAATAGTTTTCAACTGCTTCCTTAGGGTCGCACTCGATTTTAGAACATAGGAACTCGTACTCATATCTTTCCCTGAAAAGCGGGTCTGTACTCATTGATGCAACGTGGATATCCAATTCTTTCTCTGGATGTTCTTTCTCTTCAAGGGCATTGTAAGCATTACAATATGACTTGTATTCCTTTAACCAATGAGTACGACAATTGGCATAAGTTTCAGCCCAAATATCGCAGTGTCCTTTTTCTTTCTCAGGCACATAGTATTTCATGAATTCTTTGGAGAAACGAATACTTTCATCGGCATTGGAATTATCCTCGTCATCATCAGGACAGTCTCTCTGTAACTCCGAATAATAATATTCTGCAACTTCCTTGAATTTATCAAAGTACTTATTATCTAAGGCCAATTCATCAAAGGCATTCTTTATCATATTATCTGTTAGCTGTTTCATATTATCAATATCATTAAGTATTGTATATTGTGTACTTGCTGTTCATTCGGTTAATGATTCCTGCTATCTCTTCACGTAGTGACAGGGGCTCCAACACTTCCATGCTCTCACCGTTCAATAGGATTTCCTGTATGAAGTCAAACGTAGGACGAATATAGTATTTGAAGATGCTGTATTCTTCGTTTTTAACTATCTCTTCCTGCGACTCATGAAGCATGAGGTCGCGGATATAGTTGGCTTGCCCTGCTGACACTTTAAGCTTCACAGTCTGAGGCTCGATGCGCTGGTCTGCGATGATACCGAAACAACCATTAAAGAAATTCTGTGCATCCCAGTCTTTAGGCATTTTAAATTTTTCCTCCGTAGCATACAAATCATGAATACGGTCGAGAGCGTAAACCCTAGGCCCTTGCTCGAAATAATATGGATAGGTGCTACGAGCCACCATGTACCAACGCTGACGGAACAGCTTCACGCAATACGGCTGAACATCGAAACTAGTCTCCTCGTCCTTCCAATAGCTATGGTAAGTGATATTCAGAACGCGGTTTTCCTTCATTGCCTCGATGATGGGCTGCAAGTACTCCTGTCCAGAAGGTACATATTCCAACAGGATCCTGTTCTTAAGGCCCTGACTCTTTGCTAAAGCATTGCTAACAGAAAGCGTATTGTAGAGCCAGGAACGGACACCATTGTTATGGATATCCTCTTCGTATTCTATATAATAGCGATACTCACCTCGATTCTCATTGGTGATATTAATACCAAACATGTCGAAGATAACTTGCCGCCAGTTGTCAAAGGTACGTTTGGGAATTTCTACTCCCCTGCTGATTTCATCACGAAGCCATAGCTCGTTCAGTTCCTTAAATGAGATCTTACGTCTGCGATAGATAGTATCTATCACCCAAACGTATTTAGTTATCAAACTTTGTCCTCTATCGTTATTCATAATACTTTGATTTTCTGCAAAAGTATGACAAGGGTACGCCAATGCGTGGCAGAGGGTAGAGAAAAATATATTTTCAGCTAGTTGTAATCTCGCCCCAAAGTTATGAAAAACTTACGAAATAAAAGAATGATGTGCTAATTTTAACACATGTCCTTCGGACTGATACCTCTTACCTTTGCATCCGATTATAGAGATTGTTCCATTTTCATGAAATAATTCTTGCAGATGGATGCAATACGGTTTAAGTTTTGTAGCTTTGCTAGAGATTTATGCCGTTGAGGGTGAGAAGGCTGGTACCTAGATAAGCATCGGCTATATCGTATGGCAGGATAAGCTTCCACCCTCATTTTTCAGATCTTTGGAGCCAGGACAAAGTATCAGAGGACATCGCTCAGGTATGGCAGGGGATGATTCAGAGTATATACAAGAGGAAAGGCGGTGAGGATTTGAGGCTATAATCATCAACATTATTAACTTAAAATTCAAACCGTATGAAACCGAATTTCGAACCTGGCAAGTGGTTTATGCAGTGCGTGGGAATCGACATTGCAAAGGGTACGTTCACGGCCTGCCTGTGTATGTATGAGTTCGATCAGGGATGCTCTACCGCCCCTGTAGTGTTTAACAACGACAAGACTGGTTTCAACCAGTTCGTCAAATGGAGTCGTAAGGAGGCTCTGAAGGGCTATCCTTTGCGCTATGTGATGGAACCCACTGGTGTCTATTATGAGCAGCTGGCAGTTCATCTGAGTAAACTCGGCCTGGACGTCTGTGTTGTGTTGCCTAATAAGGCCCGTGAGTTTGCTAAGTACGAAGGCATCCTTACAAAGACCGATGACATGGATGCCTATACTCTTGGGATGCTTGGGTGTTTGGACAAGCGCCTCAAACCTTGGGCACCGCCATCTCCTATCTATAGGGAACTGCGACAGATGACGCGTTTCGTGGCCGACATCAACAAGGTCAAGACACAGTTGAGGAACCATCTGGAGGCACTCGCACACAGCGAGATAGCGGAGAAGAGCATCGTCAAGCACTATAACAAACTTATCAACGAGATAGACAAACAGCTGGACAGTAATCAGAAGGCCATCCGCGAGAAGATCAAGCAGGAGCCCGGACTGTCAGAGCGTATTGACCGTATCACAACCATCAACGGCATAGGGTTTATGACTGTAGTTGCCGTGGTTGCAGAGACTAATGGCTTTGCGTTGATAACAAATCGTAAGCAGTTAGCCAGATATGCAGGGCTTGACGTTCCTGCACATCAGTCAGGACCTGTTGACCCTAAGCGCCACATCTCAAAGCAGGGCAACGTACACATCAGAACGGCACTCTATTTCCCTGCCATTGTCAGCACTCAGTGTAATCCTCAGATGAAAGATTTCTATGGGCGCCTATGTGACAGGAATACACAGTCGAAAATGATTGGAGTAACAGCCACTATGCGCAAGCTACTACTGCTCATATACAGCCTTTGGAAAAGTGGAGAGAAGTATGACCCGACACGTGACAAGCCTGCATGTAATAGGCAAAAGAAAGAGGCTGAAACCACTGAAGGCCAGCCTCACGGGATAGATGTTGGAACATTGGCTGAAGAATAGCCGCAGAACGCAGTCTTCCCTTGATGGCTGCAAAGTTAATCAAATCCTTTTAAATAACAAAGAAATAATCATAAAACATAGCACACTGCTGAGGAGAGCCAGTGCGGCTGCACCCGTAAACATCAGAAAAACATCGCCGCAGACGATAAACGCCATACACTGATTGTTGTTATGGAACTCGCTAAGCATTGAATCTTACATCACAGCAGAGCCCTGTCGCAATTTACATTGAAAACAGGGCATGAATGCTGCGTGTAAATGCAATCAATAGACAAGGATTGTTAAAATGTCTCACTTTTAATCCAAAAAGTTTGGTTTTTAAAACAGTATCTGCCATTTTGAACACGTGAGTGCCGCTCACGTGTTGAACACCACTACATAAGTGTTTCTTTCCATTCTCTTTTTTTGAACAAAATTGACCTTTGTTTATGTTTACAAACGTTAAATATATCGTTTTTCGATAAAGTTTTATCGTTTTTATTTGCAAGATATCTGAGAAATATATACTTTTGCATATCGAAAGTCGATAAATGTATAAATTAAAACAATAAAAACAATGAAAACAAAACTCAATTTTTTCTGTATCGTGCTGCTGATTCTCATGATAGTAGGCATGGTGATGGCAGGTTTTGCAGGTGTCAACGATTTTAAACAAGGTTATGAAGACGGTATGAATGATTCTGGAACATCAGCCTATAGCATTATTGAAGGCTTAATCATCTTTGCCTGCTTTATCGTATATATATATGCCTTTGCCTGCTATGTGCGCTTTATCCTCAACGTCAATCATGGCGAGGTGTTCACCTGGGCAAATGTCGATTTGCTTAAAACGGTGGGATGGTGCATCGTTGTAACAACAACCGTGATGTGTACAGCCATGTCGTTCGACAGTATCAACCTGCTAGACACATGGAGTGATGCTATCAGTGTTATTACTGACGGAATCTTTATTCTGATTATGGCTGAGGCCTTCTCTATCGGTCTGAAGCTGAAGGAGGAACATGATTTAACGATTTAAAATGCCTATGGGAAAGATTATTGTAAACTTAGACGTAGAGATGGCCAAGCGTAAGATGTCATTGAGCGAGCTGGCCGAACGCGTAGGACTGACACTGGCCAACCTGTCTATCCTCAAAACGGGTAAAGCCAAAGCCATACGTTTCTCCACCCTTGAGGCCATCTGTCACGAGTTAGGCTGTCAGCCTGGCGACATCCTGGAATATAGAGAAGAATAAACCATTTATCAACAACATAAAACCATTAATTATGATTACCATTACTTGCGCAGCCACAATCATTTGCCTTGGCATGCTGGCAGCATCTGTATGTGCTTAAGCAGGCACGAGACAGCACTTTGCCATACTACAGCCTGCTTCTAGCCTCGCTCGTGAGTGCTCCACGGAGCAGCCTAGGAGCAGCCTAGGAGCAGGCTAGAAGCAGAGTGATTGCTGCCTAAGAGCAGGCTAAAGATTTTTTAACAGTAAAGTTGCGAAGAAATTCTCTCGAGAATTTATCCCTAATTAAGTGATTTAGCAGTTGCTACTCATAATCATCGATGACAGCATTCATCATGTCCATCATGGGCTTGGCGGCAAGGAGCATGGGCTGCATGTCATCCAGCCACTGGTCGCCCTGGAAGAAGGTGTCGGGCACACGGTGCCAACAGCAGTAGTCCTTCTGGCGCAGATACTCCACGTACTCCCAGTCGCGGGGGAAGCCGGAGGGGCAGGTCTTCAGGCGCTCAAGGCCAAAGCCCTGAGGCTGGTCCCAACTGGAGACGTCGGAAGGGGTCTTGAAACTGCCGGGCTCTGGATTGCCGTAGTATTTCAGGAACTCCGGACTGCGCACATAGCGGAGCCACTCGTCGATATTGCCCATAATCTCATTGCGACATGAGGTCAGGATATTAGTGGGCAACCAGTAGTTGCCACAGCACACCATGCAATGACCAGGCTCCAGATGCAGGTAATAGCCGCCATGGAGCGCCTTCTTGCCATGAGCGGCGATATAAGCACCGAGGTGGGTCTTATAGGGCGACTTATCGTTGGAGAAGCGGGTATCGCGATAGAAGCGATAGGTGCAGTCCTTCACCGTGAGATGAGCCACCGAGGGGTCGAACGAGGCGATACGCACAATAGCCTGTTGCACACCCTGTTCGAAGTCGGCACGAATAGCATCGTACTCGTCTTTATGCGCCTGAAACCACTCACGACTGTTATTGGCCGACAACTGCTTCAGATACTTCATTATTCGTTTTGCATCCATAATATTAAGCGTTTTGGTGGCAAAGATACGAAATTAATCCGAAAATCATTTGCTTTTCCCTTGACTTTTCGTAACTTTGCATAATTGAACGAAAAAAAGACGCAATTCTATAACAAATGAAAACAATTTGTGATTTCATAGCCCGATGGATGGGAGCCATGGTGGTGCTGGTGGCAGCACTGGCGCTGATGGTGCCTACATCACTGGCGTGGATAGGTACGTGGGTCATCAACCCGATGCTGGGCATCATCATGTTTGGCATGGGACTGACACTCTCGCCACAGGACTTTAAGATTGTGCTGAGCCGGCCAAAGGATATACTGATAGGATGCCTGACACAGTTCACCGTGATGCCCCTGCTGGCACTGGGACTGACATGGGCCTTCGCCCTACCCGAAGAACTGGCCATCGGCGTGATACTCGTGGGCTGTTGTCCAGGTGGCACGGCATCAAATGTTATCACCTATCTGGCTAAGGGCGATCTGGCACTGTCGGTGGGTATGACTGCCGCCTCCACGCTACTGGCCCCACTGCTCACACCTTTGCTGGTATGGGCACTGGCCGGCACCATGGTTGACGTAGATGCACTAGGCATGCTGATGAGCATCGTCTATGTAGTCATAGCGCCTATAGTCGGCGGACTGCTCTGTCAGCGTTTCATACCAAGAGTGACCAGACGTGTGACGCCCTATCTGCCCGCCTTCTCGTCGGTAATGATAGCACTATTGGTTGGTATCATCGTGGCACACAATGCCGACAGAGTACTGACGGCTGGCTTGCTGGTGATGCTCATCGTGATGATTCATAATCTTCTGGGACTGGCCATCGGCTTCTCCGTGGGACGACTGCTGCACTTGCAGAAACCAAAGTGCGTGGCACTCAGCATTGAGGTGGGCATGCAGAACAGCGGACTAGCCTCATCACTGGCTGTACTGCACTTTGCCGCCTATCCACTGGCCACCATCCCCGGCGCCGTATTCAGCGTATGGCATAACATCAGTGGTGCCCTCGTTGCCAAACTGTATTCATCCAACAGAACATCAGAACAATAAAATGAACAAGAAAGCTATTATCGTAGGAGCCAGCTCTGGCATAGGACAGGAAGTGGCCCGACTGCTGCTGGCCGATGGCTGGCATATTGGTGTGGCAGCACGCAGAGAGGAACCACTGATGACACTGAAAGCCACGGCACCAGAGCGCGTGGAGGTGATAACCATTGACGTGACAAAAGAGGATGCGGGCGAACAACTGCTCATGCTGATAGAGCGACTTGGTGGCATGGACCTGTATTTCCACGCCTCGGGCATCGGCAAGCAGAACCGCACGCTGACAGAAGATATAGAACTGCGCACGATGGCTACCAATGCCGTGGGGTTCACCAGGATGATTGGCACAGCCTATCGCTATTTCGCAGAACGGGGCAATGGACATATTGCTGCCATCTCATCGATTGCAGGCACCAAGGGACTGGGACCTGCGCCTGCCTACTCAGCCACTAAGGCCTTGCAGGCCACTTATCTGCAGGCGCTGGAGCAGCAGGCTCGCCAACGCAAGTTGGACATCAGAATTACAGATATCCGCCCTGGATTCGTGGATACAGCACTGCTGAATGATGACTTCCCCTACCCGTTGATGATGAAACCTGAGACGGTGGCAAAAGATATTGTGCAGAGCATCTACCGAAAGCGCCACGTAAGAATAATAGACTGGCGCTACAGAGTGCTCACAAAGGGTTGGCAACTGATTCCCCGCTGGTTGTGGCGAAGATTCAAGATATAAAAAAAGGAGCCCCGCGGCTCCTTTTTTTCATGTTTATCTCCTTGGTCCAAAGCCGAAGCCTTGCGACTGAGGTGCTATCTCGGGCTCGCCATAGACAGAAGCCTCTGCATCCTTGTCGTTCAACTTGAACACCATGAACTTGGGATTCTGGGCTGTACAAGGTTTCCAGGCACCACCCTTAGGTCCGTTGGGGTCGCTGTACTTCACGAAGTTGGTCCAGGCGGTGAGCATCTTCTCAGACAAATCCCAGTCGCCCTTTGTCCAAGGACGCCAGCAATGTTTCAGACTCTTGAACACAAACCAAAGGTCGCTGGAGTGGAACGCACCCTTCAGGCGCTGGGTAACCTCAGGATGGGAACCGTCGTCGGGCAGAGGACGGGCAAACTCATAGGCCCAGGCCTTGCCACCCTTCTCGGCACGTACCTTACAGAACTCAGCGATATTGGGAGCCATATTACCCATGTCGTTCAGGGTGAAGCCAATCATATAAGGCACATCGGCCAAGGTACCCTGGCGCGTAGCATCGTCGAAGCTCTTCTCGCTGACATAGCCGTCGATCATAGGCATGAAGGGCAGTCCGCGCATGAAGGGCATACCGCCACCCTGCTGGCCGTCGCTGTTCACCTGATAATAGAGCGTGGGCAGTGCAAAGACGGTCTCGGTAGAGGCCTGACGCATCTTCTGCAGATCGGTAAGTCCGGCCCAGTCGAACACCTTCTTGGCATTGGCCTCGGCATCGGCCACAGAACCACCGCTATAGCGACCGCCCATCATGCCACCACCATTGGGGTTGGGGATGCTGAGTCCCTGGGCACTCATGATGACAGCCTTATGGAACAGGCCACGAGCCAAGGGCGACTCACAAAGCGTACGCACGCTGCCACCACCGGCACTCTGGCCAAAGATAGTCACGTTATTGGGGTCGCCACCAAACTGGGCGATATTCTTCTTAATCCATTTCAGGGCCTCAATCTGGTCGAGGATACCGTAGTTGCCGGATACATGATGAGGGTTCTCGGCAGCCAGCAGCGGATGCGTGAGGAAGCCAAACACGCCCAGACGGTAGTTGATCGTGACGAGCACCACATCCTTGGCACCCCACTCCTGTCCGTCGAACTCAGGTTCTGAACCAAAACCCTCACGATAGCCGCCACCATGAATCCACAGGGCAACGGGCAGTTTCTTGCCCACCTCACCAGGCGCCTTGGTCCATACGTTCAGATACAGACAGTCCTCACTGAAAGCGGCCTCCTTGCCATAGCCCCACTCCGTGTAGTAGCCACCTGTATACTGGATAGCCTGGTAACTGGGACGGCCGAAAGTGTCGCAGATCTTCACGCCCTTCCAGGGGAGCACGGGCTGAGGAGCCTTCCAACGGTTCTCGCGGATAGGAGGTGCAGCATAGGGGATGCCACGATAGACGAAGACCTCTGGATGATCGTCGGCCAGCACACCTTGTACCTTACCACCCTCAATGGATAACACAGGATTCTTGTCTGCTGCCTGGGCAGATACTGCTACGAGAAGCAGAAGAGGCAAAAACAGTTTTTTCATCATTGTAAGTTGTAATAATAAATAGTTAAGGGTTTGCTTATCGGATGCAAAATTAGAGAAAAAAATCTATTCACGCAACAGTAAGACAAAAAAAATGCGACTCCAGGAACGGAATCGCACTATCAGGTGTTTTTTTATTGAAGTATATTAATTTAAGGTAAGCCTTGTTGAGAATTTCACGTTGGCAAAGATAGGAGAAAATTTCTTTCCCTCCAAACTTTTTTGAACATTTTTTGTCCATTTACCCTAAATTATTTTCTGTTTACGAACACAACCGTTACAGCACGGGCAGCCTGGGCACCATAAACGAGTGCACCCTCGATATCAGCCGTCTTGCTGGGGCCACTGATAAAGGTACCAAACTGATAGTCAATGAAATAGTAGGACGACTGCTGGATGAGGTCATAGGCCTCGTGCATATTGTTCACAATATGACTATCATCGATAACGATGACCAGATGTTCGGATGCAAAGCAGATGGCACGCTCCTTCATGGTCTGCGGAATCCAGATGCAGGCATTCTCGGCCACACCGATGTCGCCCCGGACAATACCGACATCCACACGTTCCAATTCCTGGGCACTGGCCACGGTGTCAGGGTTCAGCTGGGCATCGATGCCCATGATATTGGTGGCGATGACGGGACTGGCAGGCCATCCGCCCACCACACGGTCGCGAATCACCGCATTGAGGTCGTCGTCCTCGGAAATCTCAATCAGGCTGGCACCCGCGATGGTCGTGGTCTTTTTCTTGAACTCGGCCACAGGGTCGTCATAGGTGATGGGCTTCAACCGGGTAAGGTCGGGCATGTCGTACGTCTCGCGCGTATGATGGCGCAAGGCGGAAAGTATCTGTTGTTTACTGCTCATAGTTTCTTCTCCTTCCATAATTGGTGGAACGACTTCGGGGGGAATTTCATCATGCGGTGCGCATAGGCCCAGGGATTCAGGCTGTTCTGCAACAAGGGACCAGGCAGCCAGTTGACCAGCGGCGAGAGGCGCAGGGCAGAGGTATAGACCTGCGGACGATTGAAGAGGAAGCTCATGCCCACGGACATATACTTCTTCATGGGGTCGGCCTTGCCCAGCGAGTCGAGCTGCTGTCGCCAGCGATAGACCTGTGCAGAGAGGTCGACCTTGGCCGGACAGACATTGTCGCAGGAGCAACAGAGGGAGCAGGCCGACACGTTATCGCTATAGCGGCGAGGGTCGCGCAACATGCCCAGGTTGATGCCGATAGGTCCAGGGATGAAATAGGTGTAGCTATAGCCTGCCGAACGGCGATAGACGGGACAGGTGTTCATGCAGGCACCACAGCGCATGCATTTCAGCGTCTGCCAGTGTTCCTGATTGGACAGGATACTGCTACGCCCGTTGTCCACCAGCACGATATGCATCTCGCCACCAGGACGGGGGCCACGGAAATGGGAGGTATAGACGGTGGTTTCCTGACCTGTGCCATTACGGGCCAGGAGGCGCTGGAACACACCCATCGCGGCATAGTTGGGCACGAGTTTCTCGATACCCATGGAGACGATATGCAACTTAGGGATAGAGGTCGACATATCAGCATTGCCCTCGTTGGTACACACCACCACATCACCCGTCTCGGCCACACCGAAATTAGCACCCGTCATGCCGGCATCGGCCTCCATGAACTGCTGGCGCAGGTGCATGCGGGCTACGTAGGTGAGGAACGTGGGGTCGTTCTCGTCGGCAATGGAATCGCCGCCCACACGACCAGCATAAGAGGCTGCTATCTCTTTGTAGTTGGGGATGAGGCGACGGAAGGTGGCACCGATATCCTCACGATGCACATGGAGGGCAGGCATCACGATATGACTGGGTGCCAGCTTCATCATCTGCAGGATACGCTCGCCCAGGTCGGTCTCGATGACCTCAATGCCACTGCGCTCCAGGTTCTCGTTGAGATGGCATTCCTCCGTGAGCATGCTCTTGCTCTTCACCACCTTTTTCACCTGGTGCTTCTGCAGGATATCCAGGACGATGGCATTATATTCCTGAGCATCCTTTGCCCAGTGCACATGGACGCCATTCTTCACGGCATTCTGCTCAAACTGTTCCAGATAGTCGGCCAGATGGGTGATGGTATGCTTCTTGATCTGACTGGCAGCCTCGCGCAGGTCTTCCCACTCAGGAAGGTCCTGGGCCATACGGTCGCGCTTCTGGCGCACACCATAGAAGGTCTGGTCGTGATGCTTTGCTACGCGAGGTTTCTGCAGATAGGCCTCGGCAGCTTTTGAATGTTGGGTACTCATATTCAGGAGTCAAGGAGTTAAGACGTTAGACCGGAAGCTAGAATCTGGACGACATGGATAAAACGGATAGGCAGATGCTCTTTCTCGGCTATGCCCTGCATGTGCATCAGACAAGAGGAGTCGGGCCCCGTGACATACTGGGCCCCGGTGGCGAGATGACGGTTGACTTTGTCAATACCCATGCGGCGACTCACGGCCTGCTCCTCGATAGCGAACATACCACCGAAGCCGCAGCACTCGTCAGGACGCTCGGGCTCTACAATCTCAATGCCCCTGACCAGTTTCAGGAGGTCAATGATCTTATTATACCGGGGCTCATGGCGCTCGGAAGGTGACGAGAGTCCCAGTTCGCGCACGCCATGACAGGAGTTGTGCACGCTGACGCGATAAGGGAAACGGGCCTGCAGGTGGTCCACCTTCACCACATCGTGCAGGAACTCCACGATATCCATCGTCTTCCCTGCCGACTCGCACGAATGGCCCTTCAGCAGATTTGGATGGAAACAACGCACATAGGCTGCGCAACTGGCCGACGGGGCCACCACATAGTCGTAGGGCGAGAACAGTTCATCAAATGTTTTGGCCAACGGCAGCGCCATGCCTTCAAAGCCAGCATTACCCATTGGTTGTCCACAACAGGTCTGGCGCTCCGGATAGTCAACATCCAATCCCAGACTCTTCAACAGGCGATATGTCGATACGCCCACCTCTGGGTAGAGCGCATCGACATAACAGGGAACAAATAATCCTATTTTCATTCAGTTATCAATTATTGTCAATCCCAGGTATCCAAATAGGTGACGTGGGTAACAAGGTATTCATCGACACCATGTTTGCCATCGGCACCGCCAATACCACTCTTCTTCATACCTGCATGGAAGCCCTGGATGGCCTCGAAATGCTCACGGTTGATATAGGTCTCGCCAAACTCAAGTTCACGACAAGCCTTCACGGCAACGTTCAGGTCCTTGGTGAAGATACTGGAAGCCAGACCGTATTCACAGTCATTAGCCATAGCGATAACTTCATCGAGGGTCTCAAACTCTACCAATGGGATAACAGGGCCAAAAGTCTCTTCATGGATGATATCCATATCCTGACGACAGTTGTCGAGCACGGTAGCAGCATAGAAGTAGCCCTTGGTGCCTACACGATGTCCACCACAGAGGAGCTTTGCGCCCTGTTTGACAGCACGTTCCACTTTCTCCGTAACACTCTCAAGCGCACGAGCTTCTACCAATGGTCCCATGTCAACACTATCGTCGGCACAGGGGTCGCCCACCTTTACAGCCTGCATCTTTTTCACCAGTATCTCTGTGAAAGCGGCCTTCACCTCTTTCTGTACATAGACACGTTCTGCATTATTACAAATCTGACCATTATTGCCAATGCGGCTATCAACAATCCACTGGGCAGCACGCTCCAGGTCGGCATCCTTCATCACGATAGCGGGGGCCTTACCACCCAATTCCAGACTTACCTTTGTGATATTCTTTGACGCTGCTGCCATGATGCTTTCGCCAGCACCTACGGAACCCGTCACGCTGACGATATCTATCTTGGGTGAGCCTGCCATTTCGTTGCCAATGACGGAACCCTTACCCGTTACGATATTGATGACGCCTGCGGGCAGACCTGTTTCGGCCACCACCTTGGCAAACTCCGTACAGTTCTCGGGCGTGAGCTGTGAGGGCTTTATCACGATAGTACATCCTGCAATCAAAGCGGCACCAGCCTTACGAGCAATCAGGAAGAAGGGGAAGTTCCATGGAAGGATACCTGCAACAACACCGATAGGTTTCTTAGTGAGCAGGATGGTCTCGTTAGGACGGTCGGAAGGGATAATCTCGCCCTCGATATGGCGGGCAAAGGTGGCCATATACTCAAAATAGGCAATGGTAGCACCAACCTCGATAGCAGCCCAGTTGCGGGTCTTACCCTGCTCGCGCATGATAATCTCAGTAAATTCCTTCTCGCGTTTTCTGATTCCTTCAGCCATCTTCAGCAGATAACCGGCTCGCTCAATGGCAGGTGTCTTGGCCCACGCTTTCTGAGCTACACGGGCAGCATCCAGCGCACGGTTCACATCCTCAATGGTACCTTCCGGCTGACGGGAGATAACTTCCTCAGTTGAAGGGTTTAACACATTGATCCACTTGCCGTTCGAACTCTCACAGAACTGGCCGTTGATGTACATCTGTAAGTCTTTCATACTGTATTGGTTTTTAGTAAATGAATAATAGTAGATTGTTTTATTGGATGCTGCAAAGATAGCAAAAGTATTTATATTGGCAACAAAAATATTTCTTTTTTTTAGTTTAATCGCAAAAAATGCGGCATCTACATCAAAAACAAGAGGAAAGTGATGATCAAAGAGTAAGAGAGTCTAACAATATCTCTATCAGGCGGGGCTTGGCATAATCGTCGAGCTCCGCTTCTTTTATCCAGAAATAGTCCTCAGGGAGCTGTGGGCGCTCTGCCGGTTCCCACAGGTAGAAGTCGGTCCAGAGGATACGATGGGTGAGGACATGCTTGACGTTCTTCTTAATTAACTGAGCGCTCGACCTTTGGTCGCTTGCTACCGGAGGGACGCAAGAATTGAGAATTGAGAACTCTCCGTTCTCAATTAACAACGGTTCGTAGAGTCCCTGCCAGATGTCCCCCTCACCACGGCGATGGATAGCTGTCTCACCCTGATAGCGTATATAGACATAAGTGAGCCGGCGTTCCTGCACCTTCAGCGTCTTGAGTTTTACGGGAAGCTCAGCTACCCTACCCTTACGGAATGCCACGCACGACTCCATCAACGGACAGTTCATGCAATCAGGACTGGCTGGCGTGCACTGGATAGCGCCAAAGTCCATGATGGCCTGGTTGTAAAGACCCGCCCCCATCCCCTTCTTATCAAGGGCGGGGAGTAGTAAGTCCTGAGCCAGCAGGGCAAATTCCTTTTTGCCCTCTGTGGAGTTGATGGGTGTGCTGATGCCAAAGTGGCGACTCAGAACACGATAGACATTACCATCGACAACTGCAGCAGGCAGGTCGAAAGCAATACTTCCGATGGCAGCAGCGGTATAGTCGCCAACGCCTTTCAAGCCTTTGATACCTTCTATCGTCGTGGGGAAGCCACCAAGCGCCACAATCTGTTTGGCGGCAAAATGCAAATTGCGGGCACGGGAATAATAGCCCAGTCCCTGCCATTCACGCAGCACCTCGTCCTCGCTGGCCTCAGCCAGTTGCTCCACGGTAGGCCAACGGCGCATGAAACGCTCCCAGTATGCCCATCCCTGTTTGACCTGCGTCTGCTGGAGGATGATCTCCGACAGCCATATGGCATAGGGGTCCCTGGTTTGTCGCCAGGGTAAATCCCGCCCATTCTCACGAAACCAAGGCAATAATGTCAGCGCAAAATCATTCGTCATAACTCCTTAACTTCTTAACTCCTTAACTCCTCAGGATTCATCGTGTCAATGAGAATTTCAGGGAGACACCAAAGTCCTGCGTCGTGGTAGGATAACTGCTGCTTGAGAGCAGAGGCGTGTTGGTCTGACGGTCATAATAAGCCGTGAGTGTCAGCATGCGCGACAAGGTATAGTCGGCCTGAAGCGAAATCTTCAAGGCACTGTTACCACTGCTGGCAGATGATACGCCAGAGGCGATATCACGGGTGATGGCAGCCTGACGACGGAAAGAGACATCCAGACGGGTGTTCAGATCGTGGTTGATACCCTTCTTGCTCGTGGTCTGCGTCTTGGAACTGTTGTTCTTGTTATCATCATTCCTGCCCTTGCCACCCGATGCCTTGCGACTGCTGCCTGAGCCACTGCCAAAGAGGTTGAAGTTGCTGATCTTATAGCCCATGCCAATCACCCAGTCCTTAGACTGTGACTCATTGATCTGCACGCTGGTCATAGAGAGGTTGAGCACACGGGTAGTACGATATTCCACCTTACACGTCAGGTTGTTGTTGAACGTCATGTCAACGCCCAACAGCGGTGAGAAGGCCTCGTTGATGCTCACTGTAGAGATATTATAGCGTGAAGAGGGCGTCAAAGAGCCATCAGCAGCCTTTACATAACCGAGGTCGCCCATATACTCCATCCAAGAACTGTATGAGGCATAGGAACCTACGGAATAGACACTCTTATACGAGTGGTTCAGGTTGACGCTCTTGAAATGATCGCGTATCCAGGGCAACTTAGCCAGTCCGCCATAACGGATGGACCAGTTGGGCAACAGGCGCGTGAGTACGGGGAAGATGTCGAGCGAGCCACCAGCACCCATGGTATAGGTATCGAGGAAGGCAGGTATCAGCACGTCGGCACCATAGGCATTCACAGGATTGGCATCCTGAACAGAAGAGCCCTCATACTGTGCCTGTACACGATCACGGAAGGCATTTACCTTGCCGCAGAACTCGTTAAACGACGGACTGTTATAGCCATTGTTGGCATCGCCCATACCCTCGAGTGCACTGCGCAAGGAGATCGTGGTCATGGTGAAACTGCCACTATAGGTGGTGGGTGAACCCTCATACATGAACTGCACGCTGCGCGACTTGGTAGCAGTACGGGTGGCCGAGAGGTCTATCTTCAGGTCGCGCACAGGTTCCAGGGTGGCACGCAACTGCAAATCCTCTGTTGCCGAGGTATTGGCAGGAGTAGCCACATCGTCACTGCAAAGCAACCATCCGTTGTTACGGGCCGTCTCGATATACTCGTCGCCAGTAAGACCGAAAGCGAAACCAAGGCCTGGAGCCATCACACTACCCGTACGCTGTCCGAAGGCATCGCCTACGTTGGGGATAAAGCCCGGCAGCGTCATAGAATACTGATGACGGTAACTGAGATTCACCGTACGGATCATCGTCAGGATATGGGCGGCATGCTGGGCCGAGTTATACCACCATTCCTTCTCAAGGGGTTCCTTGGGAGTGACAGAGATCTTTATCTGCAGCGAGTCAGGTCCCCATACCTTAATCTTATTCTCATCAACGGTCTTCCACTTCACGTCGACCTTACGGCCATCCTTATTGCGAGCAGACACCATCAGGCGCTTGGACTTCTTGCCATGCTGTACCACAATCTGACTGTCGGGTATCAGCGTGATCTCCTTCTGGAAGGTGTTCTTGTTCTTTGGAAGGGCTTTCTCGTCCTTGGTCTGTTCCTTGGCACCATCCTTCGTATCACCGCCCTTTACCTTCGTATCAGCCTTCTTCACCGTCTTGGACTTTCCTGCAGGTTTGGCAGGCTGTTTCTTGAAGCGCTCGTTGGTCTTCTTCAGGAAGGGGATATGGTTATAGAGCGTCTCCATATTGAGCGACCCGTTGATATTCAGATTACGGTTATTAGAAATGGTATTACCAAGAGAGGTACCATCCTCCATATCAGTACCACGCAACCATGAATAGCTGGACTTGAACGAGGCATCAGCCTTCACCCAATCGAAAACAGGCAGTTTATCGATAGGCAACTGGTATGACAAGGAGAACGACTGCTGATAGTCGAGGGGCACACCCCAGTTCTTGATACTGGTCCATACAGAATCTTTCCAAGCCGAATAGCGATCCGGATAAAGATCTTGATTCACCGGTGTATAGGGTTCCTCAATCTCGGCATGGGTAGCACTCTGGAAAGTCATGTGCAGATTCTTGGTGAAGTCCCAGCGCAGCGAGAAGTCACGGTTCCACAGGAACTGCTGACTGAACGTCAGGGGCAGATTAGGATTCTCGGTATTCTCGAGGTCGCGCTCCTGCAACTCACTATACATACGCACCATCTCGGAATTGAACGAGATATTCTGGGGCAGATAGTTGAAGCCAAGTGCCTTGGGGAAATTCATCCACTTGGACTTACTCTTGGAATTCTTAAACGGCTCCCATGTCTTGAATACAGGCGTATAAGAATAGTTGATAGAGCCACGCCACTGGTCTTCATTCTCATAAACAGTAGTCTCGCCCGTGGTGTTACGGTGAGAGTGTGAATAAGAGAACGAGAAGTTGGCAGGGTCGATAGGCAACGGATGACGCTTGTTCTTGATATCCACACGCACATTACTCAAGGAGAAATTGCGGTTGATATGCTTGGTTACGGCAATAGACTCAATAGAATCGCGCTCACGCTGACTGCCAGCCGACTCCAGGGCATCATCAAGTTCCATATCAGAATCCAGCGGATTATACTTCGGACTGATAATCTCCTTAGAATAAGAGTAATAAAGTGGTGCAGAGACCTTGGCTTTTTCAGGAAATAGTTTGCCGAGATCAACATTGGCCGTAACAGTGTATGATTTCTGCGTATCGGTAGAACGCTGCAGGATGGTCTCTTCCAGTCCACCGAAGCCATCAGTAACATAACGGCCTGTCATGTTCACACTACCCAAGTCGGACAGTTGTACATTAAGTGCACCAGAGGCAGCCCAGCCACCTTCGTTATTAGTCTCACGAAGGCGCATCTCGTTAACCCATACCTCACCCGACTTCATGCCGGAGCTAAGGTTGCGCACACCGATAATCATGGTCTTCACCTCGGCCAACGAGGGGTTACCCACCACGCTCACCTTATTATTAGGTTTATTGGGATCATACTCCGAATAAACCTGTGTGTAGCTGGCCAGTCCGGCAGCTCTTGCTTTATTACGATTTTTCTTCAACGCTGTAAAGATGCTCATATCGATATCGAGCATATTCTCCTCTGGCCATACCTTGGCACGGTCACTGGGCACATTCCAGCGGTAATGGCCCTGCGGGGTGAGCTTCAGGGGAATGAGGTATTCGTAATAGTTGTTCTTATAGTCGGAACCCAGACGGATGAACACAGCCAACTGGTTGTCCTCCAGCTGCGTGCTATTGGGGACCAAATGGTTGGCATGAACAAACATCTGCAAGCGCTTATACTGACGCAGGTTCAGATTGGTATTCTTATACACAGCCTTCGACTCGCCCTGCGACAGGTTCTTCACGGTGAGACAGAGCGCCTGCTCATTATTCTCTGTAAGCTGGGGCTGACCGGGGTCAGTAACACGGGTAATGCCCGGAGGCAGCACATAGGCCACAGGCTGACGGTCCGTATTCTCCTCCACGTTGACAGCACTCATCTCCAACAGACCCGTCTCGGCACCTGCTGATGTCTGCAGGTTCTGCTTATAGCGTCGCCATTCACCACGTACGAGGTCCAGAGAACCGAAACGCAACACGATAGGTTCCTCAAAGCCAGTGAGGAACATACGCATGAAGCGGATGCTGGTGAAGTCGTTGATGGAGCCAATCTTTGAGTCGTATTCCGTCAGGGGCACACGGTACTGGTACCAACGTACGGTAATAGAGTCGCCATTACGCAGCTTGGCCTTGTAGTCACGGTGGTCTACGATATGAGAGCCCTCGGGATTAGCCCCACGGTTGTAGGCCTGCAGTTCATCATCACTGATAGGAATACGATACTGATAATAGCGCTCGTACTCGTTGAGAGTATAATCCTGATTGATATCCTCCACATCGGGACCGGTCTTATAAGAGGTATCGTAACCCTCTGTCTGGTTATCACTGGCAGGAGAGTTTCCCTGAGGATTATTGATACGCTTATAGCGATCCATGATACTGGTCTTCGCAGCATCAAAGTCGGAACCACGGTAATAATGATAGTTGTCGCCGGCAGGGTCTTGTCGCCAAGCCTGAAGCAAGGAATCATTATGTACCACATTACCGACATTATTCAACCAGTCAGCATATGCGCCATAGGTTCGTTCTTCTTCATCTGTCAAACCATTGAGACCCACATCCTGCTTCTGGCGGGAGCCGCTGGTGGTAGCGAAGGCGTAGGTCTGCGTAGCCTGCACGGGAATCTTACCCCACTGGGTTGTCTCAAACGATGAGGTGCCATCAACCGGCATACCACTCTCGTAGAACTTCTTGCCATCACGCAGCACATCCTCGCCCACCTCACCAAGGTTGATATACAACTCACCACTATGTTTGCTGGCAGTACCTTCCTGACGGGTATAGATGAAGGGATCGAGCAGCCAGAACTCTACATATTCTATATTAGACTGTTCGAAGTCGGTAGTCTCCAGCTTACGCATCATACCACCCCAGCGCTGGGCTGGATTACGGAGCGTACCGTCGCTATTGTAGTCAAGCGTCAGGTTGTAAGGACCACGTTCCTGCGGGTAATAAGCCAGGTTCAGGACGGGCAATGTAGACACGGCACCGTTATAGGTACTCTGGTCACGGTTAGGATAGAGTTCCTTCACATAGACCTCACGCACATAGTGGTTGGACAACTGGTCCAGGTCGTTCTTGATATGCGCAGGTGTCAGACTGGATGAGCGGCGGGTAAAGATGGGATCTACGGTATACCACGCGAGCAAGGCACGGCCGTAGCCACTGCTCACCGTTGTCTTGTCATTGTGGTTGGCAAACATCGTAGGCACACTTGAAAGTACCCACTCCTTGGGGTCGCTCACATCACGCAGGTCCTTGGTATTCTCAAAGTCATCAATATACGAGGCATTATCCTGCGTACCACTGGCATTGCCGGCAATGAGTTGGGCAAACTCACCCGTAAAGGTAATCTGCGAGGGCTGGGTCACATGAATCAGAGGCAGGCGGTTCAACATGTTCGTCAACCATTGCGACTCCTGTTTCCAGTTGATATTCAAGCCCCAGATGGTGTTGTTCAGAGGTTCGTCACCCATGGTCACCTTCGTGGTCAGCGCCTGTTCATTGAGGTGCATCAGTGTACCGCCAAGTGAGAAATTCTTCGTGAAGTCGTATTGCCAGTTCAGTCCCAGCATGGTCTTTCGCTGCATGCCATAGCTGGTATTATCCTCCAGCGATACGCTGACATTGGTGCCTGCATCGATGATACTCTGGTTCAGGATGGTAACCTCACCCAGGGAATAGTCCACACTATAGTCGGAACCCTCCTGCAGCTCCACGCCACCGGCAACAACCTTCACTGAACCCTGGGGCACGTTATAGGCACCCAGCGAGATGACATTGGCGGCAGTACCCTTATACTGACCCGTCATGATGAACTTGTCCTTCTCGGCATTCTGTTTGGCTACGGTCTTCGTAGAGTCATAAAGCTGGTCGAAGCAATAGGTATCTGCCAGATTTGCCACACCTTTCTGACTCAGGTAGTTACGCAGATACTCACCAAAGGGCTCTGCTGCAGGCAAGAACACACGACCATTATTAATGGTATAGCCCTGAACAAAGTCGAACTGGCCATTGGCATGTGGTTTCATATTAGCATCCAACCGGTCGAGTCCCATTACTTTCAGCAACGTGGTGCTCTTTAACGACTCTTCTGGGAGGTACGACAGATAGGTACCTGTGGTGTCACTCTGGTATTTGATGTCCAAGCGGAACTTCTCTTTCTCGACTGTCGATGCCAGATAATACACGTTTTTCATCATCAGGCGCCAGTTGGGCTGTGAGGGGGTATTCGATGTATTCTTCAAAGCCTTCACAAACAGGCACTTGTCGGTCTGCGTCATATCCGTAGAGAACTCACCCACCTGATAGGTCTGACCACCATAGGTATACTCATAAGCCACAGCCAGCACCTGGTCGGTCTGGAGACCCGACTTCAACGAGATATAGCCAAGGGCTGTGTTCACCGTATATTCACTGGAACTCAACAGGCGGGCACTCGACAGTTTTTCATAGTCCACGCCACCCGTTATGCCACTCATCGACTCCAAGCGCACGGTGACCTGATCGATGGTACGTGATGCAGAGTCTATCCGCTGCACCAGCGAAGAATAGATATCATTGGCCTGGTTGCTGGGAACTGGCATGCCCGTGGTATTCCATACCGGATTCGTCAGATAGGTATTCTCACCCAGTTCGCCAAAGGCCACGATATTACGGGAGTTGGACGTGGTACCCGACTTATTCGTAATCCACACCTCCACACGGTTGATCTTCACACCTGTGGTGAGGTTGGGCAAGGTAGACATCGCCTTATCGTAAATCAGGCGGAAGAAATGAGAGAGGAAGAAGTGGCGGTTCTCTTCATAATCAGCCACATCAATCTCGAACGGAGTGGTCTGTGTGCCACCTTTGCTGGAAACACTCTTCGATGTTGATTTTTTCTGTGAGATGACCGTCTGCAGTTTCAACTTACCAAACTGCAAGTCGGTACGTACACCGAAGAGGGCCGACGCGCCATGTACCAGCGAGTTATTGGAGGGGAAGCTGACATTACCAGCCTCAACCAGTTTGATAATCTCGTCTTCCTTGCCGTCGTATTTCAGTTTCAGGTTCTTCGTATCAAAGTCAAAGGTAGCATCGGTGTTGTAGTTCAGGTTCATATTCACCTTGTCACCCACCTTTCCGTTGACACTCAGATTCACCTTCTCATCAAAGTCGAATGATGTAGTTTTCCTGTTACGGATAGGCAACGAGGGGTTGTCAATATCCTTCAGCGTGGCACCAATCTTCAGTTCGGCCGTACCCTGCGTCTTCACACGCACGCCACCAGGACCGAAAATCTTCTCTGCAGGTCCTAAATCGAAATGCATATCAGAGAAGTCGAACTTATCCTTTCCCTGAGACTTCGCATTCTCTGCATCCTTCACACGGAAGAACTGCTGACGGGCCTTTCGTTCGCTCCAGCGCATATACTCCTCAGGTGTCATCACAATAGGTGCATTCAGATAGGAGTCACCCATCTTGGAACCTATCACATAAAGATTCAGGGAGTCATTATATTCCACCTGCTGCTTCACATTCTCAGGCATACGCAGGTCAAGGGCACTGGAATCCAGGTCTGCCGTAAGTACAGGAGCCGTCTTCTGTATCTTCCAGCGCGAATGCACTAATGAGTCGGGGATGCTCTCATCCTCGACCGTCAGGGCCTTTGGCTGTGCTTTCGGCTGTACCTTTGGCGCGTTCTTTTTATCCTTATCGTCATCGTCTTGCTGTGGAATAGCGGCAAAAGCCACAATGCCCAGAATCAGCAACGACAACATATATACTAGTCGTTTCAACGCTATTCTATAGAATCTTGTTCGTTAAAATAACGCAAAACAGGCGCAGATATTGCATCTACGCCCGTTTTTACAATATAAATATGTTATTTTATCTGCTTCAAAGCCAACTTCACCACCTGTTCTACAGGTAATGCGGGCTGGTCTTGCAGTATCTGCACCACGACCTTTTGCGTCGGAGCAGGGGCAAATCCCAGCATAGTAAGAGCAGCAACGGCCTCATCACGTACGGCATTATTAACGGGAGCAGAGACACTGCCGCCTGCAGGAATCTCCTCGGCAATACCCAGGGCCACAATCTTGTCACGCAAATCAACGATGATACGCTGGGCCGTCATCTTACCAATACCCTTGATGCCCTGAATCAGTTTGGCATTACCCGTGGAGATGGCAGAACAGAGTTCGCTGACGCTCATGCCCGAGAGCATCATCCGGGCCGTATTGGCACCAACGCCACTCACCGTAATCAGCAGTTCAAACATCTCACGTTCCTTCTTATTATAGAAGCCATAAAGCACATAGGCATCCTCGCGTATGGCCTCATAGACATAGAGCTTCACTTCCTTCTTACCCTGACAGGCACTATAGGTAGTAAGCGAGATATTCAGTCCGTAGCCCACGCCTGCGGCCTCAACGGTAGCCATGGCAGGAGTCAGGTCGGTCAGTTCGCCTTTAATATATTCTATCATAACTTTCAATTTTTTATATATACATCCTCTAAAACGCTTAAAGTTGACAAATTATTGTATTTCGAGGGCATAAACTTGCGAATTATCACAAAATGACAGTTTCAAGATAATTTTTCCGTCAAAATGTAATGCATTTAAGATAAAAAGCATTACTTTTGCCGCCGCAAACAATTAATGGGACAAATAATTACATTATAAAAATGAAGAAAATCAGAGCAGCCGTCGTTGGTTACGGCAACATTGGAAAGTATGCACTCGAGGCGCTGGAAACAGCACCCGATTTCGAGGTAGCAGGTATCGTACGCCGTCAGGGTGCCGAGAACAAGCCTGCCGAACTGGCTCAGTATGATGTTGTAAAGGATATCAAGGAACTGAAGGACGTTGACGTAGCTATCCTGGCTACCCCTACCCGCTCATGCGAGGAATACGCCAAGCAGATTCTGCCATTGGGTATCAATACCGTTGACTCATTCGATATCCACGGACTGATTCGTGACTATCGCCGTACATTGATGGATCTGAACAAGAAGACCAATACCGTCAGCGTGATTGCCGCTGGTTGGGATCCAGGTTCAGACTCAATCGTCCGCACACTGATGCAGAGTCTGGCTCCCAAGGGATTGAGCTATACAAACTTCGGTCCTGGTATGTCAATGGGACACTCTGTATGCGTCCGTTCCAAGGCAGGTGTCAAGAATGCTCTGTCAATGACCATTCCCTTGGGCGAGGGTATCCACCGCCGCATGGTATATGTAGAACTTGAGGATGGTGCCAAGTTGGAAGAGGTAACCGCAGCCATCAAGGCCGATCCCTATTTCGCCAGCGATGAGACTCACGTATTCCAGGTAGAGAGCGTTGACGACGTACGCGACATGGGCCATGGTGTCAACCTCGTACGCAAAGGTGTATCTGGCAAGACCCAGAACCAGCGTCTGGAATTCAACATGTCAATCAACAACCCCGCCCTCACCGGTCAGGTATTGGTTAACGTAGCCCGCGCCTCTATGCGTCTGCAGCCCGGTTGCTACACCATGATTGAGATTCCCGTTATCGACATGCTGCCTGGCGACCGTGAGGACCTGATCAGCCACCTGGTATAAGAAAAGTACACACTTTTTAATTCCAAATACTTTAAAATCTGATAATTCCTAATGAGTTATCAGATTTTTTTGTATTTTTGCGGCATCATTACTAATTATAACAAAACATGAAACAAAAACTAACCACTACGATTCTTGGATTATTGTTGTCTACAATAGTCCTATATGCCCAGGCTAACCACTACGAACAGTATTACAAGAACCTGCCCACAACAGTAAAGGCAGTAGAGCGCATCACCATCCCTGCCAATGAAGTCAACCTGACAGAAGTCGGTGGCGTGGGCGACGGTGTCACCCTCTGTACTGAGGCTTTCGAGAAAGGAATCTCCAAATTGTCAAAGATGGGCGGCGGACGCCTCATCATCCCACAAGGCGTATGGCTCACCGGTCCTATTGCACTGAAGGACAACATTGAGTTGCATCTGGAAAAGAATGCACTGGTAGTATTCTCACCAGACAAATCACTCTTCCTCGACAAAAACGCACCTGCCGGCCGCGTGTTTCCCTGTATCCGCGCCTCCAAGCGCACCAATATAGCCATTACGGGCAAAGGAACGCTTGATGGCAACGGACAGCAATGGCGCCCGGTGAAACGAGGAAAGATGAGCGACGTAGAATGGAATATGTACAAGGACATGGGAGGACAGATTACAGAGAATGGCGATCTGTGGTATCCCTGGCAGATGAAGAACGGCTATGCAGACATTGCCGACAGTCCCGTGAAGCAGGAAGGCATGCGCAATGACCTGATAAGACTGACAGACTGCAAGAATGTGCTCATAGAGGGAGTCACCATCCAGAACTCACCTCGTTTTCACTTGCATCCCTGTTACTGTGAGAACGTGATTATCGACGGCATCAACGTACGTTCGGAATGGAACGTCCAGAATGGTGACGGCATAGACCTCTCTGATTGTCATCTGGCCCTGATTGTCAACTCTACGGTGAGCGTGGGTGACGACGGTATCTGCATGAAAAGCAGCAAGCCGTCATCAAGTCATGCCATCAGCGGTTGCGAGGACATCGTGATACAAGACAACACGGTGAACCACGCCCATGGCGGATTTGTCCTGGGTAGCGAAACAGCTGCAGGCATACGTCGTATCGTGGTTCGTCACAACACGTTCAGTGGTACCGACGTAGGCCTTCGATTCAAAAGCGGACTGGGTCGTGGCGGAAAGACAGAAGCACTATACATCAGCGATGTCATGATGAATGACATTGCGTCAGAGGCCATCATCTTCCAATGTGACTACGTGAACCGTCACGCAGGCGACGACGGTAAGGCTCCCGTATTCACGGAGGCAGAGAAGAAATGGGCACCCCATTTCCAGGATATCCATATCAGCAACGTCGTATGCCGAGGTTGTAAGACCGGCATCAAGGCCAGTGGTATTGAAGGCCTTGACTGCGTCAATGATATCACTATCAAGGACTGCTCAATCGTTTACAATAAGGAAGCAAAAAACATTGACGAGCCGACTGCACGTCTGACGCTCGTCAATGTAAAGTTTACTGAGAGCAGGTTTCACTGAGAATCTCACCCAGTGTAGGATGAATGTGTACCATGTCGCGCAACTGTACGACCGTGGTATCACGACACATCAGGGAACTGACTTCCTGAATGATATCAGCACTGTGGGCACCATAGGCATGACAGCCAAGGATACGACCGGACCCGGGCTCTGAGAAGAGTTTCAGCATACCCTCCGTCTCGTTCATTGTCAATGCCTTTCCATTGGCACGCCAGAAGGCCTTGCGACATTCGTATGCAAGACCTTTTTCCTTGAGTATATCCTCTGTTGGACCTACGCAGGCCGCCTCGGGTGTTGTAAAGATTGCTGCCGGCATGATATCAAAGCGGATAGCATCCTCTTTACCCAGAATATGGTTCACTGCATGCACAGCCTGCATCTCTGCCGCATGGGCCAGCATCTGCTTACCATTCACGTCACCAATGGCATAGATGCCTTTCTTCGTTGTCTCAAAGTTTTCATCCACCTTGATGCCCGTACGCTCATCATACTCAATGCCAGCATTGGCGAAGTCGGCCTGTACACGAGGTTTCCTGCCCGTAGCCATCAGGACTACATCAGCATCGATATCTGCGATATTCTCTACGGCAGTCTTCATCTTGAAGGTAATACCCTGCCTTTCTAAATACTTACGCAGACGCTTGGCTATATCGCTGTCAAGAGCAGGCAGACACTCCTTCAGGAACTCAATCACGGTCACCTCGGTACCAAAGCGATTGAACACCGATGCAAACTCCATACCGATAACCCCAGCACCGATAATCGCCAAACGCTTGGGGAAAGTATCCAGATTCAGCAGCCCCGTAGAGTCAACCACACGAGGGTCTGTATCCGCACCTTTTATCGGTAGCCATTTTGTCTCCGAGCCCGTTGCAATAATCACGTTCTTCGCCTGGATATCCAAGGGGAACACAGCCTTTTCACGAACCAGCGTGATATTAGGATGAGAGAGGATAGTCTCCACCCCACTGCGCAACTGGCTCACCACCTGCGGCATACGCTCACGAGCCTCTGTGAAGGTTGTACTGTGGACATAGGCCTTCGTAGGAATACATCCCACATTCAAGCACGTACCACCCACAGCATCACCTTCATAGATGACCACATTCAAGCCCTGTTTCGCCGCATATTCTGCTGCACGATAACCACCAGGGCCCGCGCCGATGATAATCAAATCGCACTCTTTCATTTTTACATTGTCTCATTTTTTAATTGACGGTACGTCACAACAGGATGCTTGGCGGCGAGGACATCATCCACACGACCGATAGGTGTGTTGTGGGGGGCCGATTTCACCAGGTTAGGATCATTCTTAGCCTCCTCTGCTATCTTTCGCATCACACCGATGAACTCATCGAGCGTTTCCTTCGACTCGTTCTCCGTGGGCTCAACCATCAGACTCTCATGGAAGAGCAAGGGGAAATAAATCGTAGGTGCATGATAGCCGTAGTCAAGCAGACGCTTAGCCACATCCATCGTAGTCACACCCGTACTTTTATCCTTCAGTCCGTCGAACACAAACTCATGACAGCACAAACCGTCGATAGGCAGTTCGTAGACATCCTTCAGACTCTCCTTGATATAGTTGGCATTAAGCACTGCCAACGGGCCAACCTCCTTGACATGCTCGCGACCTAGCGACAGAATGTATGCATAGGCACGCATCATCACCGCATAGTTGCCCTGATAGGGTGAGACAAACGGGAAAAACTGCTGCAATCCCTCACGAACACCCACAGGACCTGAGCCAGGACCACCACCTCCATGAGGTGTTGAGAATGTCTTGTGCAGGTTGATATGCATCACGTCAAATCCCATATCGCCGGGACGGCAAGCCCCCAGCATCGGATTCAGGTTAGCACCATCGTAATACATCAATCCCCCACAGGCATGTATCAGTTTTGCAATCTCAGGGATACGGGTTTCGAACAGGCCGAGTGTATTAGGATTGGTCATCATCATAGCAGCAATCTCCTGACCTTGCTCAGCCACGATACGCTGCAGGTCTTCGAAGTCAACCTGACCATTAGCCAATGATTTCACCTCAATAATTTCCAGTCCGCACACTGCTGCCGAGGCAGGATTGGTGCCATGGGCACTA
Organism: Prevotella communis; assembly: GCF_022024115.1. NCBI lineage: Bacteria > Pseudomonadati > Bacteroidota > Bacteroidia > Bacteroidales > Prevotellaceae > Prevotella > Prevotella communis. Next base: position 819,092 of record NZ_CP091792.1, on the reverse strand, counting down.
TCAGGCACTACCACCTTCTTGCGCGCCATATCGCCACGACTGCGATGGTAGTTGTCAATCGTCATCAGACCAGTCAACTCACCATGAGCACCAGCATAGGGCTTAAAGGTAAAATGAGCCAGACCGGTAAGTTCGCATAGCGATTTCTCAAGCAGCGATACTAATGCCTGAGCACCCTTTACGGTTGCAGCAGGCTGCTTGGGATGCAGGTTCTGGAACTGTGGCATAGCAGCTACCTCTTCATTGATTTTGGGATTGTACTTCATCGTACACGATCCCAATGGATAGAAGCCTGTATCTACACCAAAGTTGTTGTTCGACAGATTAGTATAATGGCGCACCACAGTAAGCTCGTCGCACTCGGGCAGGACAGCATCTTCTGTACGTCTCATCGCAGACGGTATCTCGTAACTGCCAAAATTATTCTTTGGCAGACTATAGCCCTTGCGTCCCTCCTTAGAGAGTTCAAAGATTAAATTACCATATAGCTTATTGTTCATAATCTCTTGCCTATTTAGTTAGTTCAATCCGTCTGCGATACCAATCAAATCCAGGAAGTAGTCAATCTCCTCCTTTGTCCGCTTTTCGGTTACGGCTATCAGCAAACTACCATCCGTCATACGAATACCTGGGAATATTCTATTCATCACACAGGTTGAGAACAGTTTGTCCATATCGCCATCATAACGCACCAGGAACTCATTAAAGAATGGCTTGTCATAAACAAGAGAGAAACGTCCTGTAGCCAAGAGCTTGTCGCAGAGATAGTGAGCGCCGGCATACGACAGTTCTGCAGCCTCCTTCAGTCCCTGCTTTCCCATCAACGACATGTAGATGGTTACAAAGAGTGCCATCAGGCTCTGGTTAGAACAGATATTTGAGGTAGCCTTCTGACGGCGGATATGCTGTTCACGAGCCTGAAGGGTGAGCACGAAAGCACGCTGGTCGCGGCTGTCCCTAGTCATACCGACAATACGACCTGGCATTTTGCGAATCAGCTTCTCTGTGCAGCACATATAACCCACGTATGGGCCACCCCACTGCATGGGGATACCAAGCGACTGACCGTCGCCCACTGCGATATCAGCACCCCACTCGCCAGGAGTCTTCAGCACGGCCAAATCGGCAGCCACACTATCCATGATGAATAGTGCCTTCTGCTCATGACAAGCTTCAGCAAAGCCTGTGTAGTCTTCAACTATACCCACAGCATTGGGCTGCTGAACAATCACACCAGCAACGCCACCCTGGGCAAGACGCGACTTCAGGTCATCAATATCAGTCACGCCATCCTTCTCGGCTATCGTTTCCAGTTCGATGCCCTGATGCAGCGCATAGGTATCAAGCACCTTGCGGGTATCAGGATTCAATGTGTCCGATACCAGCACCTTGTTCTGCTTCTTACCGGCTGCTACAGCCATCATCATGGCCTCGGCACATGCAGTAGTACCGTCGTACATCGACGCATTGCTGATGTCCATACCTGTCAGTTCGGCCATCATACTCTGATACTCAAAGATATAGTGCAGGGTGCCCTGAGATATCTCTGCCTGATACGGGGTATATGATGTCAGGAACTCTGAGCGCTGAAGCAGACTCGGTATTACCGATGGCATGTAATGGTCGTAAACGCCATAGCCAGCAAAGCAAGTAAGCTGGTAGTTCTGCGAGCCCAACTTCTCAAACAGTTGGCGTACCTCCAGCTCACTCATCTCCGACGGCAACTGGTAGTCACCCTTGAAACGGATACCCTCAGGTATCTGAGCATAGAGAGCGTCAAGGGAATCGGCATTCGCCTTGGCCAACATGTCTCTCAGGTCATCCTCTGTATGAGGAAAATATTTATACATTTCGCAAAAACTGTATTGTATGGTTATTTCTCACAGAATGCCTCATAGGCATCTGCTTCCATCAGGCTGTCGAGTTCTGTCTTATCACTCAACTCCACCTTGATAATCCAATTCTCGTAAGGGTCCTGGTTGATAAGTTCGGGCTGGTCATCCAATTTCTCGTTGACCTCAATCACCACACCAGAAACAGGCGCTATCAGATCGCTGGCAGCCTTCACACTTTCCACGGCACCAAACTCCGAACCGGCTTCAACCTCATCGTCAACATCAGGCATGTCAACATATACGACATTACCCAAGGCATGCTGTGCATAATCGCTGATGCCAACGTAACCGATATTTCCCTCAACCTTCACATACTCATGCGACTCACTATAAAGGAGTCCTTTAATTACTTTTGCCATTGTTTTTATAGTTTTTAGATTTATTTTTTATAGTTCTTGCTATAGAATTGTTTCTTCACCACTTTGCCAGGGAACACCTTCTTACGTATCTGAATCTGGAGGTCAGTACCCAAAGCAGCATATTGTGCGTCCACCAAGGCCATACAGACACTCTTATCAACAGATATACCATGATAACCCGTCGTTACCTCACCAATAGGTTCACCTTCCATATTCAGGACAGGATAGCCATGACGAGGTATTGCCCTGTCAAGGAGTTCAATACCCACGAGTCTCCTGGCAGGTCCCTCTGCCTTTTGCCGGGCCAGAGCATCCTTTCCGATAAACTCCTCCTTATCAAGTTTCACAAACATCCCCAGGCCGGCCATGATTGGAGTGATATCCTCTGAGAGTTCGTCGCCGTAAAGAGGCAAGCCCACCTCAAAGCGCAAGGTATCACGACAGCCCAGGCCACAGGCCTGAACGCCAGCGTCAATCAGCTTATCCCAACACTGTTGGATGTACTCATGAGAGGCATAGACCTCAAAGCCGTCCTCACCTGTATATCCCGTACGCGACACGATGACATCGCCTATCGTCTTCACGGTATAGAAAGCCAGTTCGCTACACGGCAGGTTCAGGACCGTCTCCATGATATGTTCGGCCTCCGGACCTTGCAACGCTATCTGTCCATAATAGTCGCTACGGTTCTGCAGATCAATATCAAAGCCTTTGGCATTCTGTTGCATCCAGGCCCAGTCCTTATCGATATTTGCAGCATTGATGACCAGAAAGAAATCATTCTCTGCCATCTTGTAGACGAGCAAGTCATCAACAGTACCGCCATTCTCGTAGCACATCATGCCATAATAGATCTTACCTACCGGTGCATTGGCTATATCGTTCGTAAAAATATGTTGCACGTAACGTTCGGCATCAGGTCCCTTGACGGTCACTTCTCCCATATGCGACACATCAAAGAGTCCGGCATGCTCACGAACAGCCATATGCTCTGGTGCGATACCAGCATACTGATAAAGGAGTGGCATGTCAAAGCCACCGAAAGATACCATTGTAGCCCCCAACGCCACATGTCTTTCATACAGGCACGTACGTTTGTCTCTTCTGACTGGTTCTGTTTTAATTCCCATAGTAAATGAACGTTTATGATTTAATTAGTTTTACAAAGTCCTCACGCAAATAGGTCTGCTCCAGCTCTTCTATACCCTTCACCTCTTCCGGAGTCAGCATCCGTTCACCCTCACACAGCGTTGTCCTGACGAACGATTTAAACTCTTCAAGGGTCAGGGGGATATAATCCTTTAATAAGGTGATGCGCTGACGCACACTCTGTATGCCCTTTGCCTGCAGTTTCTCAGGGCCGGGCGTAATGGCATTGAGCATATGCTCCATATTGGTATCATAGAGCATCGTGGCATGTACGATACTGTGGCCTGGCAGATGATAGTAAGCCGTACCGCTCACCTTCCTGTCGCCAATCATCACGTCATTATGCGTCGTACCTGTTGCCTCAACGCCCAGTTTTCTAAGCACAAGCAACAGCATGTTTACGAACCGGTTGAATGTCAGTCCTACGTTTTCCTCTTTCGTCACATACGAGAACATCACATTATCCTTGTCTGCATACACGCAGCCTCCCCCACTCTTCCGGCGGTACACCTGGATACCATGCTGTTTGCAGTAATCAAAGTTTACCTCGTTTTCAGCCACCTGATGACGCCCGAATATGACACTGGGCTGTACCTGCCACATAAAAAAACAATCGTCTTCGTCTATATGACGGGCGATATATTCTTCCATTGCCAGGTAAAATGAAAGGCGCCTTTCAATAGTGTCAGGCAGGGTGATGTACTTCATTTCTTTTGTTTAGGGTTAGCTTTTGAGTGCAAATTTATGAATTAATTATGTAACAACCAAAAAAAACAAGGTTTCTTTTTGATATATCCCCGAATCTTTGTAACTTTGTCCCCCAAATGATTAAAATCAAACCGTGGAACATAAGGATCTTAAAATACTGAAAACCATCGACAGTCCTAGTCAGTTGCGCCTTGTTAAGCCCGAATTATTGCCGCAATTGTGCAAAGAACTGCGGGAAGACATCATACAGGAATTGTCTGTCAACCCCGGTCATCTTGCCTCGAGCCTTGGCGTTGTGGAACTGACTGTCGCACTGCATTACGTATTCAATACGCCTCAGGACCGTATTGTTTGGGACGTAGGCCATCAAGCCTATGGTCACAAGATTCTGACTGGGCGTCGCGATAATTTTGACACAAACCGCAAATTACATGGTATCCGCCCCTTCCCTACACCGGAAGAGAGCGAATACGATTCATTTATCTGTGGCCATGCTTCCAATAGCATCTCTGCAGCACTTGGCATGGCAGTAGCCTCAAAAGGCAACTACAATGTTGTGGCTGTTATTGGCGACGGCGCCATGAGTGGCGGACTCGCTTTCGAAGGTCTGAACAACGTATCCAGTTCACCCAACGACCTCCTCATTATTCTTAATGACAACGACATGTCTATCGATCGCTCTGTAGGAGGCATGAAAGAGTATCTGTTGAGATTGAGTACCAATAAGACTTACAACTCATTACGCTATAAGGCATCAAAATGGTTGGTAGAACAAGGACTGCTGTCAGAGGGACGCAAGAAGGGAATCATCCGCTTGGCCAATGCCGTGAAGAGTGCTATTTCAGAACAGCAGAATATCTTCGAGGGCATGAATATCCGCTATTTCGGCCCCTACGACGGACATAACGTCAAGGAACTGGTACGTATTCTCAGACAACTGAAGGACATGAAAGGTCCTAAGCTGCTGCATCTTCATACACAGAAAGGACATGGCTATGCACCTGCAGAGAACTACAAGCCAATATGGCACGCACCAGGAAAATTCGACCCTGACACAGGTGAACTGATACAGAGCGACACAGAAGGTATGCCCCCCAAGTTCCAGGATGTATTTGGTGAAACCCTGTTGGAACTGGCTCAGGCTAACCCAAAGATTGTGGGTGTAACACCAGCCATGCCTACGGGATGCTCTATGAATATTCCCATGAAGGTGATGCCCGACAGGATGTTTGACGTAGGTATTGCCGAAGGTCATGCCGTCACATTCTCAGCAGGCATGGCGAAAGACGGGCTCATCCCTTTCTGTAATATCTACAGTGCCTTTGCTCAGCGCGCCTATGATAATATCATTCATGACGTAGCCATCCTGAAGCTACCTGTAGTTCTCTGTCTTGACCGTGCCGGACTGGTGGGTGAAGACGGACCTACACATCATGGTGCCTTCGATATGGCAGCCCTGCGTCCTATTCCGAACCTGACCATCTCGTCGCCCATGAACGAGCACGAGTTGCGCAACCTGATGTATACAGCACAACTCGAGGGAAAAGGACCATTTGTCATTCGCTATCCACGCGGCAACGGCGTATTAACCAACTGGCGCTGTCCGTTTGAGGAAATCAAGATTGGTACCGGTCGTAAGTTGCGCGACGGTGACGATGTTGCCGTACTCACCATCGGTCCGATGGGAAATGACGTAGCAAAGGTGATTGATGAAATCAAGGACCTCTCCGTAGCCCATTACGACATGCGCTTCCTGAAGCCACTTGACGAGGATATCCTACATGAAGTGGGAAAGAAATTCCGTCGTATCGTTACCGTGGAGAACGGTGTACGCAAAGGCGGACTGGGCACTGCCGTACTGGAATGGATGAGCGACCACGACTACGACGTCAAAGTTACTCGCATGGGACTGCCTGACCAATTCGTGGAACACGGCACCATCGACCAACTGCGAGAGATTATTGGACTCGATAATGAGAGTATCAAGAAAGCAATACTCAATTCACAAACCTAAACCCTCAAATCATGAAAGTAGTCATTGCCGGCGCTGGTGCCGTAGGAACACATTTGTCGAAGTTGCTCTCTACAGAGCATCACGACTGTGTACTCATCGATGATGACGAGGATCGTCTGGGCGGCATGGACTCGAACTACGACATCATGGCCGTCAACGCCTCACCAACCAGCATCAAGACATTGAAAGATGCCGGTGTAGGCAGCGCAGACCTCTTTGTAGGCGTAACCCGTTATGAAAGCCGTAATATCACGGCCTGCACACTGGCTCATGCCTTAGGTGCCAAGAAGACGGTTGCGCGTGTCGACAACTACGAATACCTGTTGCCGCAGAATCTGCCTTTCTTTCATGATTTAGGTATCGACTCACTTGTATATCCGGAGGTTCTGGCTGCCACCGACATCATCAACGGTCTGAAACTGTCGTGGGTTCGCCAGCGCTGGGATGTGCACGACGGTGCATTGGTGCTGCTGGGCATCAAGTTGCGCGAGGGATGCGAAATCCTCAACCAGCCGCTGAAAGACCTCTGCGGTCCTGACGACCCTTACCATATTGTAGCCATCAAGCGCAATAACGACACGATTATCCCTGGTGGTATGGATGAATTACAGCTTCATGACCTGGCTTATTTCATGACCACCAGCGAGTATATTCCCTATATCCGGAAGATTGTAGGCAAGGAACACTACGAGGACGTGCACAACGTCATCATCATGGGCGGCGGAAAGACGGCTGTCAGGGCAGCACTCACCATGCCCGATTACATGAACGCCAAGATCATCGAGATTGACGCAGCCCGTTGTGAACGACTCAACCAGCTACTCGCTTCCAATGATGCCATGGTGATTCATGGTGACGGACGCGACCTGGGACTGCTTAACGAAGAAGGCATCAAGCACACACAGGCATTTGTAGCCCTGACAGGTAATGCCGAGACCAATATCCTGGCATGTCTGACAGCCAAGAAACTGGGCGTACGCAAGACGGTTGCCATGGTCGAGAACCTGGATTACGTCAGCATGGCGGAAGGACTTGACATCGGCACGATTATCAACAAGAAGACCGTAGCCGCAAGCCATATCTTCCAGATGATGATGAAAGCCGACGTCAGGAACATGCGTTCGCTGATGATGGTTGAGGCCGACGTGGCCGAATTTGTAGCAGCCGAGGATTCAAAGGTGACAAGAAAACCCGTAAAAGACCTTGGACTGCCATTTGGCATCACCATTGGTGGTCTGGTGCGCGACGGCAAGGGAATCCTCGTGAATGGTAACACACAGATAACGCCAGGCGATTCCGTCATGGTGTTCTGCCATAAACATCAACTCGACAAAGCAGAGAAATACTTCAAGAAGTCCCTCCTCTGGTAAAGTTGTTTATTCGAGTAATGTCATAACGAAAAAAGTTCAAATTGATCAACTTCCGCATCATATCAAAGATCCTGGGCTCGTTGCTCTTCATTGAAGCCTTTTTCATGGCCTGCTGTCTGGCTATGGCTTTTTCATTCCATGAAGACGACGAACTGGCTTTTATGGCATCTACGATACTGACGTTTGGAGGTGCGTTTATCTTCCTGTTCTTCGGACATGAGGCAGAGAACGCCCTGAGTCGTCGCGATGCGTATGTGGTGGTAACCCTTACCTGGGTCGTATTCTCGTTCTTTGGCATGTTCCCCTTCCTGATCCATGGCTCCATGTCCAGCATCACCGATGCCTATTTTGAGACTATGTCAGGTTTTACGACGACTGGCGCTACAGTCATTGACGATGTAGAGTCACTGCCTCACGGCCTGCTCTTCTGGCGTTCATTGATGCAATGGATAGGAGGTTTGGGAATCGTGTTCTTCACCGTAGCCCTGTTACCCCAGCTGGTAGGCGGTAGCGTCAAAGTGTTTGCTGCAGAAGCCACAGGACCCATGCGTTCAAAGATGCACCCGCGCCTGTCGACGACCGCCAAATGGATATGGAGCATCTATGTATTGCTCACCATCCTCTGCGCCCTGTCATTCTGGTTGGCAGGCATGGATTGGTTTGATGCTACCAACTACTCCATGTCAACAACTGCCACAGGCGGTTTCTCAACCCATAACGGCACCATCTTCCTGGCATCACCCCTCATTGAGTACCTGGCCATTCTGTTCCAGTTCCTGGCGGGTATCAATTTCACCTTATTATATATGGGACTGATTAAGTGGAAGATGGGCAGTCTGTTCCGTAACTCAGAGTTCAAGATGTATATCATCACCATACTCATTGCTACGGCACTCATCATGTATCTGTTGCTCACCCGCTTAGACTACGACTTCGAGGAAGCATTCCGTTCGGCCCTGTTCCAGGTCGTGTCATTCATCACCACCACCGGCCTGAGCAATACCGATGCAGGCGCATGGCCTCATCTCACATGGATTATCCTCATGGTATTGATGTTTATGGGTGCCTGTTCAGGCAGTACAACGGGTGGATTCAAGAGTATCCGCGTACTGATGCTTCTGAAAGTCCTGCGTAACGAGTTCCGCCATATCCTGCATCCTAATGCCGTACTCCCCGTCAAGCTGTCAGGACAGAGCATACCCCAGAACCGTCTTACCACGCTTCTGGCCTTTTTCACCCTCTATATCCTTGCCCTACTGCTGGTAGCCACCATCATGATTGTGTCGGGTATAGATATCACCAACTCCTTTACCATCGCCTTGAGCCTCATCAGTAACGTAGGTGCAGGCCTTGACACCAACATGGGCCCGCAGATGTCATGGGCCGACCTCTCCGATGGCATCAAATGGCTATGTTCATTCCTCATGCTTGTTGGTCGTCTGGAGATTGTCGCCGTACTGGTACTCTTCACCCGTGCGTTCTGGAAAGAAAACTAAAACATATCCACTTCCTCCTAAAGTAAAATTGAACATTTTGCTTTTTTTTATTCACTTGCAAAGATATAAATCAGTAAAGAATATTAATAAATTTTGCATTTTCTTCGATTATTTGTAACTTTGCACCCCGAAAAAAGATAAAATTTAATATTATAATGAAGAAATACTATCTTTACATTATGTTAGCCAGCATCTTCTTTTCAGGATTATCAACACAAGATGCAATGGCAAAGAAGAAAAAGAAGACCCCAGCAATTGCCAATGTTTTACAAAAAGACTCTGTGAATGCCGACTATAAGAAAGCGACTCAGGGCGGCAAGACCATGCAAGGTCTGTTCAATGTGATATACAAATCAAAAGAAGGAAAACTGCTGTTTGAAATGCCCGACACAGCCTTCCACCGCACCTACATGTTATCTAGTCGTGTGGCTGCTACAAGCGACACACAAGATTATGTAGCAGGTCAGATGTCAACCTCACCTATCCTTATCTGTTTCACCAAAGATGAGCGCAATGTCTACCTGCACAAGATGCAGTATATGGATATGGTTGTTGAGGGAGACCCCATGGCCTCTTCGTTCCAGAAAAATTTCCTGCATCCCATCCTGAAGGCCTTTAAGATTACGGCTACCAATGGCAAGAACGTTGTCATTGACGTGACCTCATTCTTTGGCGGCAACGAGAAATGCATCAGTCCTATCAAGGAGTCAAACCCCGTCAGCAAACTGCTGGGTAGCGACAATGGCCTGAAAGGCACATTTGTGCCTGACGCATCAGGCATCAGCGAGGTAAAGGCTTTCGAGAAAAACATCGAGATAAAGAGCATGCTGACATACAACACCACAGGCGCTATTCAGAAGCCCTACACGCTGAAGATGCACCGTTCGCTGTTTGTACTGCCAGAAGATCCCATGCCACGTCGTCTGCAGGACAACCGCGTAGGCTATTTCTATAGCGACCAGTACGTTTACTCCACCAATCGCGACCGTATCGAGGACCAGACCTATATTCACCGCTGGCGCCTGGAACCACGCGAAGAAGACCGCGACCGTTATTTCCGTGGCGAACTGGTAGAACCCGCCCGTCCTATCGTTTTCTATGTAGACTCTGCCTTCCCTGAGAAATGGCGTTCTACGATCAAGGAGGGTATCATGGAGTGGAACCGTGCTTTCGAAAAAGCTGGTTTCAAGAATGCCATCCTTGCCAAGGACTATCCCAAGAACGATCCCAATTTCGACCCGGACGATATGCGCTATAACTGTTTCAAGTATGCCGCCACATCAACAGCCAACGCCATGGGCCCCAGCTACACAGACCCACGCACGGGCGAGATTCTGGCTGCCGATGTCATCTGGTATCACAATATCGTATCTCTGCTTCACAACTGGCGTTTTGTGCAGACAGGTACAGTCGACAAGCGCGTGAGAACAGTCACCTTTGACGACGACCTGATGAAGGAGTCCATGAAATATGCCGCCTCACATGAGGTTGGCCACACCCTTGGACTGATGCACAACATGGGTGCCAGCTATTCGTTCCCTGTTGACTCACTGCGCAGCCCTTCATTTACGCAGAAATATGGCACCACCCCAAGTATCATGGACTATGCCCGTAATAACTACGTGGCACAGCCTGGCGATTTGGAGCGTGGCGTTAAGCTCACGCCTCCCGATCTCGGTGTTTATGATATCCATGCCATCCACTGGGGCTATCAGTTGCTTCCCAATATCCAGAAGCCCGAGGATGAGAAGCCTACCCTTGAAGCATGGATTCAGGAACACGCTGGCGACCCCATGTATGAGTTTGGTGCTCAGCAGGTGATTGCTACCATCGACCCCACCGACCAGACGGAAGACCTGGGTGATGACCACATCAAGGCCAGCGACCTTGGTATTGCCAACCTGAAGGTGCTCATGAAGAACCTGCTCAACTGGACTATGGAGAAAGGAGAGCGCTATGATGAGACTGAGAAAGTCTATCGTCAGGTAACAACTCAGTACACCCGCTATATCCGCCACGTCATCCCCTATATCGGAGGTATCCGTTTCGAGGAAATCAGACAAGGCGACGGCAAGGCTACCGGCAAGCACTATATTGGAAAAGCCAAGCAGAGACAGGCCATGAAATGGCTGCTCAGTCAGGCACGCACCTATAACAACTGGCTGACCCCCTCTTCCATTATCTCAAAACTGGAGCTCGACATGAACGTCAACGACAAGTTGAGAACCACGATTGTCAACTCCCTGTTCAGTTCACCAACTCTCTATCGTATCAAAGAGGGAGGCGAGACCAACGCCGCAGAATGTTATCAGTTGGACAACTATCTGGACGACCTGACAAATGAGCTCTTCAAGGCACCTCAGGGTGGAAAACTCTCACAGGCAGAACAGGACCTGCAGGGAAGTGCTATCGCACTGATGATGAACAACTCCGGACTGAAAGCTAAGACAAGCTCTTCTTCATCTTCATTTGCCGATGAACCCATGCAGGAAGAGGACAACTGGTGCAGTATGACTGGCGACAACAACTTTGTACGAATCAACCTGGGCACTGCATCACTCTCTGCCAGTCAGTTGGGTGCCATCATGACCGGACGCCTGAACCGCGTACTACAGAAGTACCGCGTCTATCGTAATCAGTCAACAGGAAGCACGCGCGACTTCTACGACTATCAGATACTGCAAATTGAGAAACTAAAGAATAAATAAAGTTGAAACGCATTCTATTTTTATTAGCGTTCCTGACCTTTTCAGTCACCTCACTGTTTGCACAACAGAAAGTGACGGGTAAGGTAGTCGATGGCGGCAATGAACCCGTCATAGGCGCACAGGTAAGGTGGAAAGAAACGAAAGAAGCTACCACCACTGCCATTGACGGAACTTTTTCTATTGCTCCCAGTGAGCAGACCCGCACCTTAGTGGTCTCCTTTATCGGCTACAAGACCAGACAGCTGACTCTTGGCGAAGGACAGACCCAGGTAAGCATCAAGATGGAAGACGATGCTCAGAATCTTGATGAAGTAGTTGTTGTGGGCTATGGCTTGCAGAAGAAAGCCGCCCTCACTGGCTCGGTAGAGACCATCAAGGCAGAGGACCTGCTGATGATGCCGACCACCAATCTCGACCAGGCATTGGTAGGACAGGTAGCCGGTCTGCAGGTGATGCAGTCAACAGGCGACCCCAGTTCGGCTCGTGAGGCAGACCTCCATGTACGTGGTATCAACAGTAACCCACTGTTGGTTATCGACGGTGTGCCCCGTTTTGGTACAAACACCAGCGATGGTGAGATGCGCCTGAGCGACCTTAACCCCGATGATATCGAGAGTGTCACCGTACTGAAGGACGCTGCAGCTGCAGCTGTCTATGGTGCCCGTGCTGCCAATGGCGTCATCCTCGTTCAGACCAAGCGGGCAAGCGGCAAGCAGAAGTTGCACCTGAACTATCGCGGACAGTTCAACCTGCAGGAAGCCACTCACCTGCCCGACTTCCTGAATGCCTATGAGTTTGCCAAGTTGCGCAACCAGGCTATCGAGAATAGCGGCTCTACGCTGACACCCTATACGGATGCCCAGCTCGAAGAGATCCGCACACACAGCAATCCCAATGTCTATGGTGACGAGAATATGCTCGACTACCTCGACAAGACAGGTTGGTCAACCACCCACAGCCTATCAGCCTCTGGTGGCAGCGATGCAGTGAAGTACTATATGTCATTTGGCTATGCCGACACCAAGGGTATCTATAGCGGCGTGGGCCGTCAGCGACTGAACTATATGGCGAAGCTGGATGCCACACTTGCCAAGGGACTGGTTCTCTCGCTCGATTTCAACGGTTCACGCACCAATGCCAAGAATTCCAGTTATACCACGGTTGATGCCGCCTATAGCTTCTCGCCTGTTCAGGTGCTCCGTTTCACCAATGGCGAACTGGCCAGTGCCGACGGCAGTAACCCACTTATCAATATCCTGGGACTGGGCGGCTACAGACAGGACAATTTCAAGATGCAGGCTATCACAGCCACCCTTAACTGGGAAATACCCTGGGTGAAAGGCCTGAACGCCTATGCAAGAGGTACTTTCGATGACAATAGTCAGGTACGCAAGACCTTCAGCAAGCCAGTGACATTATATACCTATGATGCAACGGCAGACAGCTATAGTCCCGATCCCAACACAGTATATCCCACTGCAAAGGTCTCTCTCAGCCAGTACGACCAGTTCTACGACAGTCAGATTTACGAAATAGGTCTGAACTACAACAGAACGTTTAACGCCCGTCATGACGTGGAGGGAACCCTGGTAGCCAACTACCAGCGCACCCATACGCTCTATATGGAAGGTACCAATCAGGATAAGGGCATCTATCCGGAAACGATGGGAACAGCGCTGGGCGACAAGACGCTTACAGGTAATGAGAGCAGGAATCAGCGTGCGTCACTCATCGGACGTGCCAAGTACGGCTATGACAACCGTTACTTCGTGGAGTTCAGCTTCCGTGTTGACGGCTCTAATAATTTCGCCCCCTCAAAACGTTGGGGATTCTTCCCTTCTATCTCTGGTGCATGGGTCATCAGCAACGAGCCCTTCTTCCGTCACTGGAACCAGTCGGTGCTCACCAATGCCAAGTTGAGAGCCTCAACCGGATGGTTAGGCAACGATGGAGTGGCAGCTGCCTATAGTTATCTGAAGACCTATATGGAGGTGCCACGCTCCGGCTATACCATTGGCGGCAACTACCGTCCTGGTATCCAGATGAACGGCAATCCCAATGCCGACCTCACATGGGGTAAGACCCACGACTACAACCTGGCCCTCGACCTTGGTTTCTGGGGTGGTCGCATAGGTCTCTCTGCAGAATATTTCTGGCGCTATGAGACTGACAAGATTACAGCAGCACCCGACTATCTCTATCCGCCTTCAATCGGCGTCAGCGGTAATGTGCCCAATCTGAATTTCTCCGAGTTGAAGGCATGGGGATGGGATCTCAGCATCAACCACCGCAACACGATCGGCAAGTTCAAGTATAATGTCGGTGTGGTACTGTCGAAGACCGACGACGAGTATCTGGACTTCGGTGACGAGAGTGCACAGAATGCCAACCTGCGCCGTAAGGGTATGCCCAGCATGGTGTGGACGATGTATGAAGCCTGCGGACTCTTCCAGAGTCAGGAAGAAATTGACGGCTGGGCCGACCAGGACGGACAGGGCAACACCTCTATTGCTCCTGGCGACATCAAGTATGTGGACCAGAACGATGACCATAAGATTGATGTCAATGATATGATCTATGTGAAGAACTCATCATATCCCGATATGGATATTGCCGTACGACTGGGTGCTTCCTACAAAGGATTCTTCATCAATGCCATGTTCCAGGGCGAGACTGGCTACAAGAAGAATATCAAGGAGTATTACTCACTGGACAACGGAACCCTGCAGCGTTTTCAGAGATATCACCTCACGGACTCCTGGACACCAGAGAACCCTAATGCCGAGTATCCACGAGTCAAGTTTGCTACCAGCAGCGACAACAACCGCAAGGAGTCAACCTTCTGGGTAAAGAACTGTAATTTCCTGCGCCTCAAGATGCTCAACATCGGTTACCAGTTCCCCCAGGCGCTGATCAAGAAGGCCCACCTCACATCGGCTAGTATTGCCCTTCAGGGAAGCAACCTCTTCACGCTGACCGACCTGACCGATATGGATCCTGAGCAGACCAGCAGAGGCTATCCCATACAGCGCAGTTATGGACTCACGCTGAACTTAGGTTTCTAAACACATAAATATAAAGAACGATGAAGAAACTATATACTTATATCATAGGAGCCCTGCTCTCGCTGTCTGTTACCAGCTGTAACAGTCTGTTTGACGACGCGCCCATGAACCAGATTTCAGAGAAAGATGTCTGGACCAACTCCATGCTGCTCGATGAATATGTAAACACGTGGTACCGCAACATGAACAGCGGTTTCAATAACTTTATCTTCACCTCGTCTGGATTCGGCTCCATGTCGCGCTATTTCCTTCCCTGGCTTGGTGACCAGATTACCATCAGCAAGAAAGACTGGCTCAACTCAGGCTATAGCGATATGCTCAAAGGCAATGAGAAGACGCTGACCGACTATGCAGAGAATCTGTGGACAAACGACTACACACAGATACAGTATATCAACGCCTTCTTTGAGAATAGCAACCGCATTAGCGATGCTACCCTGCGTGAGCGCATCAATGGCGAGGCCCATTTCTTCCGTGCGTACTATTATTATATGCTGTGGCGTAGTTTTGGTGGTGTACCTCTCATTGACCACACTATCGACCCCTTGAAGAATGCGGAGCGCACGCCTCGTGCCAGCTATACGGAGATGCTTGATTTCATTGTGAAGGAGGCCGACGAAGCAGCACGTATCCTCCCTGTCACGCAATCATCCTCTGAAGCAGGTCGCGTGACGCGTGGTGCCGCCCTTATGCTCAAGGCAAAAGCTTATCTCTGGGCTGCCAGCGAGGTTTATCAGGACAATTCAAAGTCATACCTAGGCTTCACAGACAACCAGCGTCAGAACATGCTGGAGAAAGCCAAGACAGCCTACGAAGACCTCTTTGCCCTCAACGCCTACGAGTTGATTCCTATCGCAGCCACTACACAAGATGGCATTAAGAACGAGTATCGTCAGATATTCCTCACCAAGAATAGCAAGGAGAGCATCCTGGAGGTACAGCATTCTGATGATGGCGACTATGCCAACAAGTTCGGACACCGTCTGGACCGCTATGCCGCACCCCCATCACTCACGGGCACCTATTGTGCATATACTCCCACGCATAACCATGTGCTGGAATACGGCATGCGCGATGGTGCCGTTTACGATGCCAACCATCCCTACGACAATCTGGACTATCGTTTCTATGCCAACATCCTCTATGACGGCTCTGTATATAAAGGTCAGACGCTCAACATGCACACCACCGACGGCGTAGCAGGAGCCGACCTCCAGCCCTACGGCACATCTACCACAGCCGGCTACACCCTTACAGGCTATTACATGGGTAAGTTTGTTGACGAGACACAGGCAATCGACAATAACGACACCTATGCCTCTAAGCAGAACTATATCATCTGGCGACTGGCAGAGGCCAAGCTCGACTATGCCGAAGTGCTGTTCAATCTGGGCTATACAGAGGAAGCACGTGTGCAGGTCAACGATATCCGTCAGCGTGTCCACATGGACGCTCTGCCCACTATCACCATCGACCAGATTCTCAATGAGCGTCGTGTGGAACTGGCATTCGAGGAGAGCACCTATTGGGATATGTTCCGTCTGGGCACCGTCTATCAGAAGCGCAATGGCTCTACCAATCCTCTGAAGAAAATAACCATCACGGTGACTAAAGGCACCACGAAGTATCAAGTTAGCAACATTGACCGTCGTGCCAGTGCCAATTACATCTTCCAGCTCAAGCAGTACTACCTGCCTATCCCCTGGAGCGAGGTGAAGTATCAGCAGTTCGACCAGAACCCTGACTGGAATGAGATTTAATATTTGAAATTTTCAATAATAACAAAAAAGGATAATAAAAAAGGATTATGAAAAAGATTGTTACACTTGCCATGCTGGCCGTTGCAACGATGAGTGCCAGCGCTCAGGAAACCTTCAACCTGTTCTCACCAGCCGACTGCGATGCAGATGGTTGGCTCTGGTTGAACACACAAGAGAAGATTGACAGATACGTTGGTAAGATCAACGAAGATGCTTACACCGTTGACCCCAACGGCAAAGTGATTCAGCTGGCTTTTGCCAATATCAACCCTGACTACACAGAGACCTATGCTGATCCTGAAGCATACGGTGTTGACACACAAGGAAACACAATCCTTGACGAGGGCGTCAACAAGGATGAGTGCATCAAGGGCGCTATCGTACTTGCTCCTGCCAGTGCCATGATGGCTACGAATGGTGGTTGCTTGGTACTCAACTTGCCTTCATGCGCTACCATCGACCTGATGCTTTCTTCCGAAGCACGTATGTTGGGACGTACCTTGATGCTTTCGTCCACTAATGGTATCGATAATGATAACAGTACTGGTGAGAATCCCTGGACTGGCGACACGAAGTCTATCTATGCCAAAGCATCTGTGCTTGGTTCACTTCATGGCGCAGGACAGTGGAAGTGGGAAGGCGTTGAGTCATTGAACAATGGTTTCAACAATGATATAACCTTCAAAAGCGAGAGCCCTGTTTACTTCGCATTGCAGAACTGCCACAAATACCCTATCTACGTCCATGCTATCCGCATCACCACTCCTAAGCAGGAGACTGTAGGTATTCAGGAGACTATTACAAACAAGCAGGAGCGCAACGCCTACTACAACCTGGCTGGTCAGCGTATGACTTCACCTGTTAAGGGTATCAACATCATTGCAGGTAAGAAGGTGATTATGTAAGCAACACATCTTTAATAGATACAAAAAGAAATGCCCTGGCGTCATCATGACTGCCAGGGCATTTTGTATTCAGCTACCTGAAAGGTTATTTTCTCATCAGTTTGCCATCCATGATGTACAAGCCCTTGCGAGGAGCGGCGATGCGCTGTCCCTTCAGGTTATACACCACACCAGTCTTACGACCTGTTGCTACGGTATTGATACCATTTGCGACAACAGGCGTAACCTTTGCCAGCGTAGTCTTGATAGCAGTGGTCAACTTAGGCAGAGCCACAGTATTCTGCAAGGTAGCATAAACAGAATCATTCTGTGCCTTGATAAAGGTATAGACACCATTCTCTACGGTATAGTCAGTACCCTCTACCAGTTCTGTGCCATCCTTCTGGAACCATTTGATAGTAGAAGCATTCTCGCCCAGAATAGCCTGTTCAGAGAGGTCGATGCTCTCGTTGATAGCGTCAGCGATAACCATATCCTGCATAGAAGCAGCGGTAAGCGAAGTGATTGTAGAACTATTGGTCAATGCATAGAGAGAAGCCAGTGTGAACTTGTTGCCTGTAACATTCAAAGTCTTTACTGCTGTAGGCAGCTTCACCTCGGTCAGGTTGTTATTCAAGAGAAGCAAAGAGCCAGTAGACAAACCTGTAAGTGCTGTCACATCAAGTGTCTCCAGCTTATTATTGTTCAGCGAGATATAGATCTTGGCAGTGGTGTTCTCACCAAAGTTAACTGCAGTCAGGCCATTACCCAAGAGGTAGACGTTCTTCAGAGACAGGTTCTTTGAGAGATCGATAGTCTGAATCTTATTGTTGTTAGCCTTGAGTGTAGTCAACTTAGTATTCTTCGACAGGTCGAGTGATGTAAGATTACCATCTGCGGTGCAGTTAGCATCAAAAGTTGTCAGTTCTGTGTTGGCGCTGAGGTCAATCGTCTCAAAATTGTTTACGCCAATAGTCAGTTTATCAAGAGCTGCGAGCTTAGAGAGATCCAGAGCAGTCAGGTTATTCTGATGCAGATCGAGCTCAGTAATGGTTGTAGCCTTGCTCAGGTCAATAGCAGTTATACCATTCTCTACCTTGCCGTCAACCATCTTGGTGAAGCTCTGCAAGTAATTGATGCCCTCACCATAGATCTTCACCTCGCCAGAAGGTGTGCCAGTGAACTCCAGCGCATTGTCCCAACCGTCATAGGCTGCAGTAGCCTCTTGCTCTACCTTCTCGCCGTTACCCCAATCAATCTGTACCTTGCCGGCTGCATTCAAGCCAATGGTGATGGTACGCTCTACGGCAGGAGCTGTCAACGTGATTGCAGGCTCCTGCGCCTTTGCCCCTCCAACGAAAACAGAGAGCAAAGTAATCATAAGTAATACTTTTTCCTTCATAATGGTGTTTTTATAACAATTATTTTAAATAATGGCTGCAAAAGTAATAAAAATGCACGAAAAACCCACATAAAAAATAATAATTATTATATTTTTATTAAAAAAACTGACCACGAACAATCAAGATGTTCAAAAAAAGATATACCTTTGCATGCCGAAAGAGAAACTATGATTAAATACAACATGATAAAAAGATTTTTTCAGGTCATTACGGCCATCCTTCTACTCTTGGTTCCCACAACGACGCAGGCCTTCGACAAGAACACAGGTGATTTGCAGAACCTGGTGTGCTTTGTGCGCTTTGCCGATGAAGATGAGGTGAACACTGAGACTGAGCGTCGCGCCTTCGATCAGAGCGTGACCACCTATCAGCAGTTGTTCAATGACGAGACGAGTGGAGCCAATTCCGTATTCAACTATTTCCGCGTGGCCAGCTATGGTCAACTGTCATGGCGCAGCACGTTCTACCCTGTTCAGCAGGGCGAGAACATCACGTCTATGCAGGTAGCCCATACGCGTACCTATTATCAACAGAAGTCAAGCGTAGCACCCGATGGCTATGAGGACGACACAGAGAAAGCCAACCGTGAGCTGACGCTTGTCACAGAGATTTGCAACAAACTGAACAACGCCCTTGATGACGGTGTAATGATAGACCAGAATAACGATGGCATCGTGGACAACCTTACCATCGTATTGAGTAATGGTTCTGAGATTGGCAACAAGCACCTGTTGTGGCCTCACCGTTCTGACCTGGCACTGCCTGACGACAAGGCAGTACGCATCAAAGGCAAAAAGATGACCAGCTACCTCATGGTGTTCGACTATGCCAATGGCTATGGCTCACAGTTCAACCCACTGAAACTGAATACAGGAACACTCTGCCACGAGATGTCTCACTCGCTGGGCACCTACGACCTCTATCATGTCAACGACAAATTGAATCCTGTTGGCGTGTGGGACCTGATGAGCGACAATCAGATGCAAGCCCAACAGATGACGGTCTATACCAAGTGGCGCTATTGCAAGTGGATTGACGAGATTCCTGAGATCAAGGCTCACGGCACCTATACGCTTCATCCTGTAGAGAGCGACACAAAGGACAATATCGCCTATAAGATTCACCCCGTAGGACGTGACGAATACTTCGTCCTGGAATATCGTCGCAAGGCGGGCTTCGACAGCATTCTGCCTGCCGAGGGTCTGCTCGTTTATCGTATCAATCCCGCCTATACAGGTGGTAATGTCAACTACAACGGCACCACCCGTCTGGACGAGCAATATATCTTCCGTCCTGGTGGCACCACAACGGCCGACGGCACCATCTCCCAGGCTACGCTGAGTGCCGAGAGTGGTCGCACAGGCATCGGAGGTGCTGCTACCCTGCAGCCTTTCTATAGCGATGGTACGAAGGCCAACTTCGCCATTGCCAACGTGTCAACCTGTGGCGAGACCATCTCTTTCGACCTTCTGGAGAGTAACAAGCAGTTGATTCTCTCTCAGGAGTCGTTCACCCTGAAAGGACAGGCTAATGCTGCTGCCAGCCTCACCATCGCCTCTGACGATGACTGGACCATTACTGGCGTGCCTGCATGGCTCACCGTGACACCTGTATCTGGTAATGCCGGCACCACTACCGTAAGCCTCACAGCCAATAGCGACAACACCACGGGTGCTACTCGCGAGGCTACGCTAATCGTGACCAGCAACAGCGATGCCGCTCTTAACAAGTCGTTCACCATTGCCCAGGAACAGCAGACGGGTAATGTGATTCTCTCTGATAATTTCGAGAACACGCAGAATCCTCTCGGCTGGGTTATCGAGAACGAGGGCGAGAGCGGCAAGGGATGGCAATATACTGAGGGCACCACCAATGGAAAGGCCAAGAAGATGGTGAATAGCGGTACGCACGCCATGTCTATGCTCGAGACCTTCTCTGAGGAGATCCATCAGGATGCCAAGCTCACCTCTCCCACCTTTGCCAATGGCACGCTGCTGACATTCTATTCACACACCAATGGTGGCAACGCCACGCCTAAGCAGCCCCCCCTCTATCTTGTTGAGGTGAGCAGCGACAATGGCAACTCATGGACCTCGCTCTTTAATGTGCTGGGCGATTATCCTCGCGATGCAGAAGGAAAGACCGTTACACCAGCCTCTGGCTATCAGAAGATAGTGCTCGACCTGACACCCTATCAGTCAGAGACCATGAAGATTCGTTTCCATTGTTACGACACCACCAACGAAGGTCTGCAGTACTGGTGGCAGATTGACGATGTAGAGATTACGGGTGTTACCGATGCTTCTGGCATCACGCTGTCATCCATCACCCGTCAGTCAGCACCCATCTACGACCTGCAGGGACGTCGTCTCAGCAAGAAGCCGTCCAAGGGTGCCTTTGTGAGCAACGGAAAGATATACCTGAGATAACTATTTCATATCAGCAATGAAGATAGAAAATAAAATCACCGAACAGCCTTCACGCTACGATCACCTGGAACAGATGTCGGTAGCTGAGTTGCTCCAACATATCAACGAAGAGGATATGCTGGTGGCAGAGGCTGTACACAAGGCTATGCCGCAGATTCAGGCTTTGGTGGAAGCTATTGAGCCAAGGATGAAACGTGGAGGCCGACTCTTCTATGTGGGCGCAGGCACCAGCGGCCGTCTGGGTGTGCTCGATGCCAGCGAACTGCCTCCTACCTTTGGTGTGCCAGAAGACTGGGTGATTGGACTCATTGCTGGTGGCGACAAGGCGTTACGCCACGCCGTAGAAAACGCTGAAGATATTGCTGAACAAGGTTGGAAGGACCTCGCGTCTTTCCAGCCTACAGCAGACGACACCGTGATAGGCATTGCCGCTTCCGGCACCACGCCTTATGTCATAGGTGCCGTTCGTGAAGCCCGTCAGCACGGACTGCTTACTGGTTGCATCACCAGCAACCCAGAAACGCCCCTTGCCTCGGCCGTTGCTTTTCCCATTGAAACGATTGTAGGCCCTGAGTTCGTCACAGGCTCCAGTCGTATGAAAAGCGGCACAGCACAAAAGATGGTGCTCAACATGATTTCCACCACGCTGATGATACGCATGGGACGTGTAGAGGGTAACCGCATGGTGAAGATGCAGCTCACAAATGCCAAGCTCGTAGACCGCGGCACCCGCATGATTCAGGAGTCGCTTGGCATCTCCTATGAAGAAGCCGAACGCCGTCTGCTGGAGGCAGGCAGCGTGGATGGCGTATTAAACAATAAATAAACAGAAGAACTGTTCGAGATACTGAACGAGCGACTGAACAATTGCCGTAATCAAGTTGCCTTGTAAGATATTTTTTAATATCCCTAAAATCCCCCTAAAACACCCCTAAAATTTTGAGTTAACTAAAATCATGATTTGATTTAACTCGATTGATGATTTTAGTTAACTCAAACGATTAAATTAGTTAACTGGCCATTTTTAAGGCCCGTAATTTTGTTTACTTTTTTATTTACTTGATCTCATGGCCGTTACTTCAATAATTGCAATACAGTTTCTGGCGACACCTCCATCTTCGTAACAGCACACATGCCTGCGCCCATATCCTTCACGCTGGCACCAAGCAGATAGACATCATCGTCGATAATCAAAAATCTATCATGGTTCCTTTGTGGCAATTGTATGAACTTAATTTCACGATACTGCTCATTATGCTTCTTCAGATCCACCAGGAACGGCTCGTAATAGCGGCTATTAATCATAGCTTCCACATCATCAGCTCGCTTATCCAAAAGCGAAAGCACTCGATCGTCTACATAGTTATCTATCAGCACTATGCGCTGCTTAGCACTCCTCACTAAGTCAGATACGTACGTCCATGCATCCCACTGCAACCAGTGGCAAAAATCTGCTCTGGCAGGAGTTTGGGCGATTGTTCGTCCATTCTGTTGAGAATCTTGTCGATCTTCTCGTCAGTCTCTATCTGTTGTCTTTCCAGATGAGCGATTCGCATCAGTATGCCAGCATTCTGAACCATAAAACGTCGCATAGCCACGAAAGCATTCATAATAGTAATGCTCCTTTCTATAGCAATTTTACTATGCACAACGCTTGAAAGTTGTCCTATTCCCTGCTCTGTAAAAGCATAAGGTAAGGTGGGACGAAACTTCAAAGACTGGAGGTGGTCACAATTTGCAACCACCTCGCCAACTTCTTCTTTTGTCAATTCAAAACGAAAAGACTCAGGAAACCTTTCAATATTACGCTTTGCCTGTTGATTAAGACGTTTTGTCGTTACTCCATAAAGCCTTGCAATATCTTGGTCTATAAGCACTTGCTCACCTCTTACTGTAACAATTAGCTTCTCAATATCATATTGACTGAGATTGGTTTCTTGAAGGTTATCACAATTTGCAACCACCTCCTTGGACTGGTCGCATTTTGCGACCAGTTCCTTTTTATGATTCTTTTTATTTGTATTGTTTACCATTGATTAATCTATTTTCAAGTGCAAAAGCTGAAAGACTGGCCACAGTCAATAATAAGGATAATAACAGTTTCATATCTTTTTTTTCGTATATTTCGCCTTGACTACCTTGTATGAGTTTCGAGTCAGTTCCTTCAGCAGATCATCAGGGGCTGTCGTTGGATTAATGCCTATCCAGTGTTTGGGTGATTCGTTGTACGGGTTCCCGATACACTCATACTGTGCCTTAAGATCTTCAATGCGTTCTGGCTGGCATTTCAGCGAGATAACGGAGAAATCATTGCAATCGAAGAATGAGAACATGTGTCCTGCTACGTAAAACACCAATACTCCCTCTCCGTTCTTGAACTTCTGAAAAGGCAGTTTCTCTTCTATGTCTTCGCCTAACGACAGGCAATACTCGCGATAGTCTTCTATATTCATTTCGGCTTAGCATTTCGATAATCGGCAATGGGGGCTATCTGTAGCGGATGACGGTCTGGAATCTCGTAAGTCAGCCCCTGCTGATGCAGCTCGTCGAGGAACGTATCAAGATATACATCGGTTGCAAAACGCTGCATGAAACTGATGCTGAAAACACCTGCGGCAGCACTTACTTCCACTACAATCATATAGGCAGAGTCGGTCTCCGTGCGCATCTCCCTGATATATTGTTCGGCAGCACCAAGACCAGCCTTCCCTACATAGCTGAACATGCATGAACCGTACTGCTGGCTCAGTTGGTTTGTCGGAGCAAAGGCCTGATAGCGGGCTTGAAGCGTGGGCAGCTGTTCCACCCTTTCCATCCGGTCTTGGGTCTGCCAGAAATAGTCTTGCAGGTTGTCTGGATAAGTCTGCTCGGCTATCATCTTGCGGAAAGCTGCTATCTGAGTATCAAAGTCCGCCTGCCGCATATCTTGCCCCAGTGGCAGGAACAGTCCGCCTACTTGTGAATGGTGTGCCGCAGTGGTTCCGAGTGTCTTTCTCAAATCAACTGCTACTGTAACGGTTGGTGCCAGAGGCGCACTCTCTGGATGCAGACGAGCGATGGCTCTTGCCAGAAGCAGGGTTAGGAAAGAAGTAGGCGTGGCACCGCATGCCCGCACACGCTTCATCATCTGCTCCTCAGAGATGCGTATCTGTACCACTTCTTTCTTATCAGCAAGGGGTACGATGGCATCGGTGGCCAGATTGATAACCTTAGGACGTTCAGGCAGCTGCTGCGGGTGGATGCTCGTTGGTCTTGGCAGTGTGGCAGGATCAGTCCACTCTGCCTCGTCGATGATGTCACCTGCCACCCAGACTCCTGCAGGGTCTAACTCACTATCGTAGCGTCGCCGGCAGTATTCATAGAGCAATGTCTTGAGGATGCGATAGGCGGCAGTCCCGTCGATGAGCGCATGAAAGAAATCCAATGCCACGCAATCGTCCCACCATGAAAAAGCCATCAGATGTTCGTTGGCTTCTTCACTGCACAAACATACCGGCTGTCGGCAGCCATTGACTTTCCAAGGCTGTGGATTGTCGTGATAGACATAGTGCTCGTTGCCGTCAGCATCGCGTTCGACACCAAGTTTGACACACAGGTAAGGGTATCTCGTCTGTGCTGCTGCCACTGCTTCTTCGAGCAGATGCCCGTCCACGCCATCCCTCATCTGCAGGATGATGCGCACTGTCATAGGGTACTCGTCATCGGCCCTATTCAAGTAGAAACGCTCAATATATAATCTTTTCATCTGTCGGTTTGGATTTGCCAAGGTCTATTTGCTTTGTCTGAACAGCCAGTCGCGAACTGCGGCACATCACTCCTACTGCCAGCAAAAACATTACTTTCTTCATACTCTTAATCCCTGCATTATAGCCGCCCCTTATCAAGGGGCTCTAAACTACCAAGACCTTTTTACTTAAACAATGTTGCAAAATTAGTCATTTCTGATAAATTCTGAGGTTTTATGAGTAATTTTGTGGCTGTTTTTGAGAATAATTAAGGTATGTCGGAGCAGCAGCGGACACCAGGTGTTCCTAGATCTGGCATCGTCAATTGCAAACAATTTATCTCACTTCGTCAGTTATAATTTCTCTTAACTGGTTCTTCAATGTGAAAGAATACATGACTTTACTTAGTGGTGTACTCTTTCCGCCACTAAGTAACTTCCAACCATTAAATTCTCGAATGAGGCCTAGATTCACACTCTTTTCCAAAGATGTTTTCGTTACCGTTTGGTTCTCCTTAACTTCTGTCTGTATAAATTGCGCCAAAGCATTAAACACTTCATCACGATGAAATTTTAAAGCATGAACCAATGGTATCAACTCTGAAACGACATTATTGTCAGCATCAAGAATCTTTCCTTTTGATACATCAACATTATTTCCATCAGAGCCATAATATTGAGTAACAATATTCATAATAGAATCCTCGTCTATAAAAGATGTATACCATACGATTTTTCCATTTTCATTGATTCCAATTTTTTCATATTTCACAGACCGCATATCTGGAGCTAAGCGTCCTTTGATTACACATTCAAGTTCAAGGTTCTTGTCTACGAATTCTGGTTTTAGTGCGATATTTACCTCTTCCGTTCCACCAGAGGCAACACTGGGGTAAATAATACCATCATAATGAATTTCATATTTGTTTCCAGCTGAATCTTTGGCAAAACCATTAGCAGAATAAATACAATTCGCAATATACGAAGAGCCTAGATACTTTCCAATCTCTTCAGTTGACATCATTATATAGCCTAAACGTTTCAAATAAACTCCTAATTCGCTATTAACGATATTAGGTTCTGTTATCGTGAAGATGCTATTAGGCTCATTATCTGTATTAATTCCCCATGCAGGTATTGTACGATACAAACAAAGATTTGAATTAGGCTTGAGTTTCCATTTCGCCATATATGCCTCATCGCCTATATTACTGTCTTTACTAATCTCCTTGAAATTAGTCTTCATTTGCTCAGATGCATAGAAGATAGACTGCCCCTTATAGTTAGCCCTTCCCATTTTTGGCAGTCCATCTTTGTTCAACACAAGGGGAACATAAGAAAACGTTGCAGGGCTTGACAAATCTTCTTTTTTCCCAACATCATCAGCAAGCCTACCTCTATATAGGCTCATTGAGTCATTGAAGACAAGTGGAGCACTAAGGATAATTTGAATTGGATTTCCTTTGTACTCTTTTTCAAACTCAATTTTACTAAGAGTTTTGGAATTGCCAAGAACTCTGTCCAGTAATTCTAAATACTGTTTCATAAAAATAATAATGTTTTAATGCTTCGAGGCCATAATGGCCTCATATAAGTCATCTAACCTTATATACACATTGGCCCAATAGTCTTTAGGGACTTCATAAGTCGTTTTAGCATAGTATAGAACCGTTATGTCATGTTCTTTGCAAAGATCATATTTTAGTCTGTCTTTCTTTTGTCGAACTTTTAAATCTTCATATCTTCCTCTTTCTGCGAAGTGTTGAGCACCTTGACACTCTATTGCAACATGATATTGGGGAATATAAATATCAAGTGGCATTGTTCTTGTCGTTTTGAGCCAAGGGAATTGTGCTTGTGTTTCAAATTCTACATCAAGATGAGTTTGAAGGAAAACCTGAACTTGAGTTTCCAAAATTGATGTTGAACAATCAGGGCATCCCTTGCCACGTAAATGTTCCACCGGAATCATATCAAAATCACCATGTTCTTTACATGTGATAGAAACTTTTGTTCCACAATCTTTGTATCTAACATGCTCATAAGAGTATCTGTCACCATGTACTTCTTTTGCCTCTTCAATAAAGGATTCTGTTGTACGTAATCTTCCAATACATCTAGGGCATCCCTGTCCTCTAAGATGTTTTATTGGAGTTTGAGAAAATTCTTTATTGTGCCGCTTGCAAATAAAAGTTACAGGTGTATTAAGATTTACGTATTGTGATTTTACATATCTGTAGTCAAAGTCATCATCGTGAATTAAATGCGCTAGGCGCAAAAACTCTTCGACGCCATAAGCTATGCCTGCAGGTTTCCCTGCAAGGAGTCTATTACTCCTCTCTCGCTTTAATGCTTGTCTCTCTCTAAAAGTCTTGCGCTCTGCCAATGCAACATCTCTTCTTTTCTCGTAATCTGTTAGTTTGTCCAAATCGCAAATTGGACACCCCTTTCCGTTGAGATGGGTTTGAGGAAGCATCTCAAAAACAAAATCGTGTTTAGGACATCTAATTTTGAGTTTTTTCTTGTATGAAGCATATTTGGTATAGGAGTAGTCGAACAGATCCCCATGTATCTCACGAGCTTTATCTATAAACTCGGCCGTAGTCATTTTTCTTATAGCTTTCGCTACTGATTCTTTTGCGCATTCTTTACAACCACCATTATCTGTAAGCAAATGGTAAAATGGTGTGGTTTGGAAATATCCATGCTCATTGCAATAAATGATGATGGGTTTTTCATACCCTACATATTCGATTTTTGAATAGTCAAAGCCGTTCCCATATTTGTTCTTTGCCCTTATTAAAAACTCATCTTTGCTAATTTTCCGGCTATTCTGGCAATGTTCACGAGCACATTTTGGGCAACCATAATCAGAATTTAAATGGGCCTGCGGTGACATCTTTACTCTGCCATGCCCATTTATAGGACAGATTATTTCAATACTAGTATTTTGATTGACATACTTTGTACATGAATAATTAAACTTTTCACCAAACCTTACTTTTGATCTACGGATAAATTCTTCTGTTGACAAAGCCCTTTTCTTTCGACTTTTTTCCTTCCCAATTTCTTGGCATTTTGGGCATCCTTCTCTTTTCATAACAACATGGCAGAAGGGAGTTTGTTCAAATAGTTCATCATGTTCAATACACCTAATCAGTACTTTATTCTTGGAATTGGTATATACCACATGTGAATAATCATAGCGATTACCCCATATTAATTTAGCATCTTTAATGAACTGTTCATTTGTCTTTCTTCTCATAGCCTAACTTTTTTGCAAAGATACAAAATATAAATGGAGAATCACTAGTGTCCGGTAATATTTTTTAGAACGTTAACTAAATACTTAATTATCAATGAGATACAGCGATTTTAAAATTTTCCGATTTGATTTTGTATCTTTGTACTGTCTCATATATAAGATAGCACAGGATATGAATGCCGGAAATACTGTATTCTCGCAACTGATGTCTCTCATCCCTAACTACGAGCTCAGGAAAGATGGCAGGGGACTGACACCTGCCATCACAGTCTTCTGTCATCACATCAGATGTTTTACTTACTAAATAAGAGTGGAATACTTTGCGGTCGCGAATTGCGACCGCAAAAGACTTGAAATCACAATCTGTGACATCAAGTGACTCCTAAAAACCTCTGCATTCATCCATTTGCGAACTATACTATTCAATAATCAGAAAAGTGCGATGTGAATCGAAGATTTGTGGAAGATAAATTTGGAAGTATCATTCTTTTGTCGTATTTTTGCAGAAAATATGAAAGATAATCGTCATGAAAAAGAGTAAACCATATCCACGTATTGAGGAAGAGGACGGCAGTTGCATGAAAGCCTCTGAGGCCGCTGTGGCATTTGCAGAGCCTGAAGTACTGGCAATTCCTGAAGATATGGATTATGCAAATATCGTGGACGGCGTATTGCAGGTGACTCCAGATATTGAGGAGGAAATAGCTGCCGTAGATCGTGGCGAGACAGTTTCGATGGGTGAATTCAAAACGATGTTTGCGAAATGGCTCTAACGATTGAGTTCAGTCGTCGCAGCACGACCCAGCTACAGAAGATACTAGAAGTACATAGGGGGCGGTCGAGTGTCCCCAGGTGTTCTAAAAACTGCTCTGGCAATAAAAAACCGCCCGCAGTCTCTATAGACGCGGGCGGCACACTAACTAACTAAAAATCTTTTCATCAAAAAAAACTACTAACCAATCCTAACTATTTAACAATAACCTTCTTTCCATTGACGATATACAGGCCTTTAGCAGGATGAGCAACGCGCTGACCAGCGAGGTTGAAGTACTGGCTGTTGGCAGTTTGCTCTTGGCTCTTTGCTACATTGGCAATGCCAGTAGCATCGGTACGGATGACGATGCCAGGACACTTAGTCTGAATGGCTGTCCAGTCCTCGTCCCAACGGCCAGCTTCTGAGACGTCGAGAACAGTAGCTGTAGAAGCCAGTTTCTTAGCCAGCAGAGCATAGTCGTCGTAAGCCTCCGGATGCCAGTCGCCATCCCATGTACACTGATAGGTGCCCTTGCCAATGACACCAGTCACCTTGACTTCACCTGTCAGCGAATTGTCGGCACATGCAAGAATACCCTTGCCATTCACCATCGTACCCTCAAATTTGATATCATCGACATAGAAGGTTTTACCTTCACCTTGAGGCGTCTTTTCAAAAGGCCAGATAGCCAGCACATTATTACCATTATCCGTAACCTTTTCGTTGTCAGGACCGGCAGCGAACTCATAAACCATAACCTGCCATCCGTCACCACCATTGTACCATGCTATACGCTCAGCATTATAGGCACCATCCTTACCCTCAAGCTGTACCAGTACATTGTGTGCATCAGTCATTTTCAGGCGCATGGTCAAACGGCGCAGTGCCTTGAAGTCTACATCGCCAACAGGCAGTGCTGCGTTGTGGTGCTCGTCGTTCCAGCCACCAGGGTTAGCCTTCAGCGTGAACTTCATTATCTTGTTGCCATCTTCTTCTACTACAGTAGGATCTGCACGGTTCCAGAAACCACCGTCCGAACCGACTTCCTTGTCCGTTCCGTCCCAGAGAACTACCTGTGCGTTACAAACTGTTGCTGCGAAGAGCATTGCGAGTAAAAATACTTTTTTCATAAGCGTTGTTGTTTTAGAGTTAATATTGTTTTTGGTTGCTGCAAAATTAGTATCAAATTACAATAAGTACTATCAATAATGTTTCATAGAATAAAAAAAAAACGTTCAGGGTAACATTTTTACGCCACCTTGAACGTTTTTTCTTATTTGTCGCAAATAATCTCTTACTGCTGACTGATCTTCAAGTCGCTAATGGTGATGTTACCACCATAGTTGTTGATGCTCCAGCAGTTTTTCTGGATGCCATAGATGCGGTTGGTGTAGCAGACGTTGTCGTTGATGTACATCACACAAACGGAGTTGTCGGTGTAGATATCAATCTGATAGGTATTATCCTCAGGACGTGGAACCTCGTAGCCATCGATTGCCTCGATGAAGCCCTTGCCTTCCTCGCCCTCCTGCTCGAAGTTCACCTTGCGCTTTTCGCCACCGGCCTCGGGGTTTACCATCAGCGTATAGTACTTCTTGGCATCGACACTGCGAACCAGCGAGATGCCGAATCTGTCGGCATTGCCTTCGGTCTTCACCGTCATGCTGATGTGGTTGCAGGTGCCCAGTCGGCCGAACATCACATAGGCGCCTTCGCCAGTGAGCTGACTATTGGCGTAACCATTGCTAGCCACCACCTGAAGCGCCTGCTGCTTGTTGTACTTGGCTGCCATGGCAGGCACCTCGCCGAGTGAGATGGTACCGTCTTCGTGCTGGATAATCTTGTGGCAAACCAGCGCACCACCCCAGTTTGGCTCGCCGCCAGCACCCACATTGACATTCTTGGCATCGATATCTGCGCCAGAACGGTATGGGCACCATCCCCAAATATAACGGTCGGTGCCGTTTGAGGCCGTCTTGCCGGCATAGAAACCACGACTGTCGAGCACGCCTTCCTTATAGTCGGGCCACACCTTGGGGTCGTTGAGGCAAGTCTTCAGCTCGTCCCAGCTCTTGGCCTTGACATACTTCACCTTGCGGCTCCAGTTGACTGCCTGTCCCTCGCTGAACACGAGATACCACCAGTCGCCCATCTTAAACACATCGGGGCATTCGCACATGCGCTCCCACACCATGTTGAACTGACCGACGTGCTCCCAGTTCTTCATATCGGCAGACTTGAAGTCGGCGAACTTGGGATCGCCACCGTAGGAAGGTTTGGTAGAGATGACCATGTGATAGAGACCGTCGTCGGCCACGAAGATCTGTGGGTCGCGGAAGTCCCAGCCAGAATAGCCATAGTCGGAACCATGGAGCTGCCAAAGATTGTCGCGCGTCCAGGTCTTGAAGTCGGGTGATGTGGCACGCATTACCACCTGGCGATCCTTACAGTCGGCGTTCTCGCCAGTGTAGTAAATATAGTACAGACCTTCACTCTCGTTATAATAACAGCAGCCAGTGCCAAGCGCAGCATCCTGCTGATAGTCGTTGCTACCTACTGCCAGCACCTCGCCAATCGACTGATAGTTACATCCATCGGTGGTCTGAACGCCCCAATAGGGGTGGAAACAATACTTGGCATTGTCATCATAGTCTTGCAGATAGAGCACCTTGAAGTTGCCTGCCTTCTGGTCGTAGAACGGCATGGGGTCGCCTACGCGTCCAAGTGCGGGCTTAAAGTAGGTCAAAAAAGCATCTTCGTCAACAGGCGAATAACGCTCTTCGCTGCTATTCCAGTCCTTGCCGGGATCGCCTATAATCTTGTCGTCAGAGCAGGAAAAGAGTGCAATGGCCGCCAAGCAAAAACTCATCACTGTCATTGTGTGGGACAATTTTTTTATGCTTTTAGTGTTCATATTGTTCTATTATATAAGGTTAGACAGTTATTGATTATTCACCGGTGAGATAATGATAGGCATTCATCAGAATCTTGCCCATGTTCTCATGGTAAACAGAGGTATAGTCGGTGGGAGAATACCAGTCGAGCAGACCGGCACCGAAACAGATGATACCACCCTTTCCGAAATTGCCATCGTAATTCTTCAACTCCCAAGAGGATATCTCGTTGCCATGTCCGGTCAGGCGGCGAGCCTTACCACCAGTCACTTCGTCGAACTTCTGATAGAGGGCTTCGTCGGAAACGCCGTCCCAGTGATACTGAGATGCTGAGTTACAGATGGTGTAATCCTTATCAAGCGTGTAAATGGCTTCGGGATTGGCAGGGTTGACAACAAGTCCTTGCCACAAAGCATGGTTCTTGTCGAAGACAGGCAACGTCCAGGGATCATCCCCCATCTGTGGACCACCTTCGCCATTGCCACCCCAACAGTTGTTAGGACAACCGTCTTGTGGCATAGCACCTAACGCTGCTGCCAGGTTAACACCCATGCGCTGCAGCACGAAAGCGCCACCCTTCTTCCAGTATTCCTTCAGTTTTGGCAGAGCATCCATGGCACTCTTCTCGCCTCCCTCAAATCCAGAGAAGGAGGTATAAGCACCTGTCTGGCGATGGAAGAAGATGAACTTACACTCGTCCAGCAGACCGTCGAAGTTGGCAATCTGTTCCCAAGAGACATAAGCCGAGCCCTGAATATTGCTGGTCAGCCATTTGGCAGCAGCCTTCTCTTCGTCTTTCAGTTCATCGACATTAGCTGCGTTGCCTGCGAAGATGGCTACAGGTTTATCGATCAGCACGATCTTCACGGTATATGTATTAGTAGCCGTACCATCGTTCAGCGTGAGCTGGAACGGATTGTTCGGATCGCTAAAATCGGCAGTCGAACCGCTGGCCGGGAAACTGACAGCATCCTCGCTATTATCTACAGTGAAGGAAGCATTGCTCAGGTCGATGCCACTGATGCCCAGCACATAGACGGTGATGGTTTTGTCTTCTTCGTTGATGGCACCTTTGATGCCTGAAAGGTAGAAGTTATAGAGCTTGGCCTCGTCATTGCGCACGGCAATGCGATATTCCATCATCAGGTCGCCATTGGTGATGCGCAAGGTCTGGTCGGCTTCCACATTGATATGGTCGCC
This sequence comes from Prevotella communis, assembly GCF_022024115.1. Taxonomy (NCBI): domain Bacteria; kingdom Pseudomonadati; phylum Bacteroidota; class Bacteroidia; order Bacteroidales; family Prevotellaceae; genus Prevotella; species Prevotella communis. The sequence goes on along the minus strand of NZ_CP091792.1, from coordinate 786,015 downwards.
CTGCTTGATATTGCTGGATGCTCCTGGCGAAACAATCATGCTGGTGACAACCATGTCGTTCTTAGCGGTAAAATCGACGGGCACCTTCACTTTGATCAGCTTGGTGGCCATGTCGATGGTTGCTTCGTACTGGTCGTTAAGCACGAACTTCTGCACCAGACAATCGCCACCGACGCTGAGACTGCCTGTATGATCGTCTGAGCAGGCAGCAAACCCGCAGGCAACCATCAGTGCACAGATGATATTAAATATTTTAGTCTTCATAATATTGAGTTTAAATGTTCTTATTACCAATTACCACAGTTCTGAGTGTACTTTCCATTAGAGGCAGCCATCTGCTCGTGAGGCACAGGCAGGTATTCGTTCTTGTCGGCCACGAATTGTGCACCTTCAAGGAATTTGGCACTTTTGCTCTCGGTGGCATAGAAGTTATTGATCACGCTGGCTGCTTCGCCCCAACGCACTAAGTCGAAGAAGCGCTCGCACTCCATAGCCAGTTCCAGACGACGTTCCATCTTGACAATACTCAATGTCTTGGCTTTGTCGTAAGTGCCTTCGTAGGGCTTCACATTGTAACGTACGTTCAGCGTACTGGGATAGTTGGCCACAACACTGCTTGACTGCATGCTCTTGGCGCGATTGCGCAGTTTGTTCACCAGCTGAATAGCCTCGCCAGTCCGGTTCAGTTGTGCCAGTGCCTCTGCACGCATCAGCAGCACGTCGGCATAGCGGAACACGATGCGGTTCATTGATGTGGCCCACTGGTTGTCTGCATTGAAGATGTACTTATCTGTCAGGTCGGGGTCAACGCACTGCTTGAGGGAGATGAAATTGCCATAGTTGCCATTAGAACGACTCCAAGGCTTGCCCTCACCAATGGTAAGTTTGGGACTGGGATTGAACATAAACTGTGTACCGGGCATGCCCACGGTGATAAAGAGTCGTGGATCAACAGTCTGGCTGTTGCCGACGGTCTTGCCTACAAGCACAGCATAGTCTGTGGCATTAGCCTCATCAAACATGGGATGGCCCTCGAAGTCGGTCTTGTAGGCATTCACCAAATTGTGTGAGGGCTTGTAGAAGTCGCAACCGCCCAGGATACCTTCAAGCTCAGGTGGAATCAGACGGTTTGAGAAGTTCAGGTTACCGTAGTTCGTACCGTCGTTCTTTGAATACTGAATGGCCCAGATGCTCTCCTTGCCATTCTCGTAGGCTTCTTCAGGACGGAAGTTGTTGTGCAGGTCGCCCTCAAGGTCGTAGCCACGATACAGGGTGAGCTCGGTGTATTCCACCACTTTCTTCAGGTCGTCCTCATTGATGCTGGTTACCTGATTGCTGTTGGCATCGTCCTGGCGGTAGGCCTTGTAGAGATAAGCCTTGGCGAGGAAGGCAGCGGCAGCAGACTTGTTGGGGCGACCTTTGTCGGCCTGCGTCTGAGGCAGATGCTCGTAGGCGTAGTTCAAGTCCTCGATGATCTGCATCCAACCTTCGTCGTTGGTGTATTCGGTATTTGAGATATTCTTAATATCTTCTTCCCCCAGATTAGGCTTGTTGACAAAAGGAATCTTCTTGAACAAGCGCTTCAGCTGGAAGTGACCGTAGGCACGCAGGAAGCGCATCTCTGCTATGCGCTCCTGAACGGCTGCATCGTCCTGATTGCCATTCGACAGCACATTAAGACAAAGATTAACGCGCGACAAATACTTATAGAGTCTGGTCCAGATGGAACTGAAGTTCCAGTCGGTGGTCATCACACCGGTACATAGCTCCAGGTTATGGAAAGGAGTACCATCAGAATGGTCGGCACCACCAACATATGCATCGTCCGAGCGCGTGTCGTAGTTCCACAAGGAGAACGAGGCGTTCATATCCTCGATGGTTACCAGTCCGGCATATGCAGAGGTAAGGATGTTGTCTGCGTTAGCAGGATCCTTTGCTTGTTCCTCGGTCAGTGTAGCCTGTGGCAGTTGGTCGTCGAGGAAGTCAGAGCAAGAAGTTAAACCACCAAGCGCACAACATGCGAAAAATGCTTTATATATAGTCTTCATAATTATCATATTTCGATTGTCTGTTATCAATTAAAACGATACATTCATGCCGAATGTGAGGTTGAGAGGGATTGGATAGCCGAAGCCAGGATTCTCAGGATCGACACCCGTGAACTTGCTGCTCTTGATGGTCAGCAGGTTCTGGGCTGAAGCATAAAGACGTACACGTTCCATCTTCAACTTGTTGACAAGAGACTTGGGCAGGTTGTAGCCCAGCTGAATGGTACGAAGCTTAGCAAATGAGCCATCCTCTATGTAATATGAAGACAGACGGCCTTCGTTGGCAACATCTCTGGTGCTCAGCGCAGGGATATCGCTACCAGGATTGGCAGGGCTCCATGCGTCAAGTACTCGGGTGCCCTTATTCAAATAGGGAAGGTTCACCTTATCATAAGTATTGGTCCAGAAATCGGTCTGGGTCTTATAGTCGTAGCAGTTGACATCAACGCCCTGAACGCCCTGCCAGAACATGGACAGGTCCCAATCCTTATACTGCAGATAGATGTTCAGACCCCAGGTAAAGTCGGGTGTGGGGTCGTAGATCCATGCCTGGTCGCTCTCGTTGATAGTGCCGTCCTTAACCACATCGAGATAGCGAATACGGCCCAGTCCGGCAGCCTCCTGAGAGGCGTGGTTATTGATTTCTTCCTGCGTGCGGAACAAACCGTCTGCCACATAGCCAACCTCTGAATACATGGGGTGACCGATGATGCTGAACACGCCATTGCCACCGTAGGTACCGGCAGCAGCGACGGTCTCTGGCAGTTTCGTTACTTCGTTGGTGTACTTACTGATGTTTCCGGTGATGTCCCAAGAGAAGCCGTTGGCCTGTTTATGACGATAGCCCAACGAGAACTCCCAACCTACGTTCTTCACCTCGCCGGCATTGATCCACTGCGAAGAACCTTCACCCTGTGTGCCAAGTCCTTTCATCTCGACGAGGATGTCTGTCGTTTTCTTATTGAACCAATCAAACGAACCGTAAATCTCATTACCTTTCAATGCAAAGTCCAAACCGATGTTATGCTGCGTGGTGGTTTCCCACTTGATATCCTCGTTGCCAATCTGCTTGCGGATATAGCCACTGGGGAGGTTGGTGCCACCATTGCTTCCGGTGATGTCGTAAACGGTGCCGGCAGGGGCCTCACCATTCCACAACTCGGTGGTAACGACGGGTGCATACATGGTGAACCGGGCTGTATTCGAGATTTCCTGGTTACCAGTCATACCCCAAGAATAACGTACCTTCAAATCATCGAGCCAACTTCTGGTGCCTTCCATGAATTTCTCCTGAGTGATACGCCAACCAGCTGATGCAGAGGGGAAGGTACCGTATCGGTTGTTCTTACCAAAACGGCTTGAACCATCGCGACGCAAGGTGAAAGATGCCATGTAAGTATCATTATAGGTATAGTTGGCTTTTCCGAAGAAAGAAACCAGCGAGAAGCCACCACCTGAGCCTTCGGCCACCTGACGACCAGAGCCTGCTGTGGGCCACATATAATCGGTAGTGAGTACTGCCATGCCATAGCGACGGGCATTACTCCAGTTGTCGTCCGTGCGGTTCAACTCTGTACCAATCATTGCGTCTGCACGATGCTTGCCAATCTCCAAATTATAAGTAGCAATGGCATTCCACATCCAGCGCTGGGCATGCTCCTGACGCATCTCAGCAGCGGTCTCGGAGTTGGCAATCTTACCATTAGCCACGGGATACTGGAAATTGCGCTGTTGCTTCTGACTGTAGTCCAAGCCGACGGTAGAACGAATCATGAAGTTCTTAAACGGCGTAATGCTGATGTGGGCATCACCAAAGATACGCCACATCGTATATTCGTTGTCTTTCGTTCTTGAAAGCATACTCAGGGGATTCTCACGCTCTGGGAATGCTTCCACGGGCTGAGCGTACTCACCATTTTCGGCGTAGATGGGGAAATTGGGACTGAACTGCAAGGCGTTTCTGAGAATATCGCCAGGAGCATCGGTTCCCTTGGTGCGGTTCAGGGTAAAGTTCTCACCAATCGTTACAATGCCATCCAGCAACTTATATTCGGTATTGGCACGTGCCGACAGACGACTGAACTCTGACTCTTTGATCGTACCTTTATTATCGTAATAGCCCATAGAGAAGAACGAGCTACCCTTCTCCGAACCACTGCTCACAGAGAGGTTGTACTGCTGAACGATGCCTGTGCGAGTGACCTCGTCAAACCAGTCGGTGTCGCCAGCGTGCACTGTGCCGTTGGCGTCCAGATAGTTGTCCATGGTCACGCCATAGAGCTGCGGATGACCGTTCTGATCGTATCCCCAGTCAAAGTTATAGCCCACAATATTATTATTGGGATTCTTGCCATCGTTGATGTTTGCCTGCCAAAGTGCCTGACCAAACTGGCGGGCATTGAGGGTCTCAATCTTATGAGCGTAGAAAGAAGCAGCGACACTACCGTCAAAATCTACTCTCACCTTTCCTTCCTTGCCGCGCTTGGTCGTGATGATAATCACACCATTGGCAGCACGCGAACCATAGATAGAAGCCGAAGCGGCATCCTTCAGAACCTGAATAGACTCGATATCATTGCCGTTCAGCTCGTGCATGCCCGACTTGGTGGGCACACCATCTATAATATATAAAGGATCATTGTTGTTCAACGTACCCAAACCACGGATACGTACCGTGGCAGCTCCTGATGGATTACCATCGGCAGAGATGTTCATGCCCGGTACACGACCTTGCAGAGCCTTCATCGGGTTATTTTCATTCTGCTTGGCTATCTCGTCAATACTCACCGTTGAGATGGCACCTGTCAGATCAGCCTTGCGCTGGGTGGTATAACCCGTCACCACCACCTCCTGCAGCACTTTGTCATCGGGTTGCAATTGCACCTTCATACCGTTCTGCGCAGGAACATCCTGCGTCTGGTAGCCGACATAAGAGATGGAAAGGATAGCACCCGCCTTGACTTTAATCTTGAAGTTACCGACTAAGTCGGTCACCGTGCCATTGGCCGTGCCTTTCTCCTTCACCGTAGCTCCGATAACTCCGTCGCCGAAATCATCGATCACCGTTCCCGTAATCTCTGTTTGCGCGTACATTAAAGTACTCAGCATCAGAGTCAGGAAACTCAAAAACACTCGTTTCGATTGTTTCATTTGCTTTACGTTTTTAGTTAATACTCTCGTTTTAGATTCTGACGCAAAAGTAGTAATGATATAGTTATTGGTATGAAAAATATCGTTCATCCCATTCAAAAATTGTTGCAATGTAACAAAATTACAATGGAATGAACGAATAATCTTAGTATTACAAATATTTCCGTGCTATTTCCGGATGTCGCCAGGCACCATGCCGTACTCCTCTTTGAAACATTTGGAGAAGTAGCTGGGGGCAGTGAATCCTACAGCGTATGCCACCTCGCTGACACTCTTGTCGGTGGTGAGCAGCATCTGATAGGCGCGCTTCAAGCGCGTGGTGCGCAGCAGTTCTACGGGTGAGGAACCGGTTATCGCCTTAATCTTACGATAGAGCTGTACACGACTGAGGCTCATCTCTGCTGCCAGGTCGTCGACACTGACCTCGCTATCTTCCATGCGAGCCTCAACGACCTCGCGGAACCGTGCCAGGAAGGCACTTTCGGCAACGACGGATGGATTCTCGTCTGCCGAGCTGTCTGCTGTATGCTCCTTTGTTTCGTCAGCAACAGGTGCTGGCTCTATCTCCATATTCCACAGGGTACTGACAACACGCTCTTGCTGTAACTTCACGTTACGGAGATGATACAGATAGAACAACACGATGGTTACCACCAAGAGCAGAATGACACCCATCGACATCCAGTTGACGACATGCTGCGTAGCTAACTCTTTCAGATAGGTGTCTGCCCTGCTATGCAACTGGTCGAGATACTCAGCCTGGTGCATTATCTCTTCGTTTTGCATCAACAGCACCTTAGCATTGTCGCGAGTAACCAGTGCTGACTGCAGAAGAGTTTCCTTCTCGTAGGGTTTGCCTTCAAGGATGTTGATAGCCAACTCTATGATTTTGTCACCATGGGTAGGATAGACATAGGAAGCATCCAGGATGCTGTCGCGTACCAGACGGATGCCGCCATCTTCACCAGGCAGACCGTCAATGCCGCAGTAGAGTGGCTGATGGCTGTCAGCTGATAGCTGTTGGCTTTCTTGCAAGGCACGACGGGCACCCATGGCCATGCGGTCGTTCTGCCCAAAGACAAAGTCGATATGGTCCAGATTGCCAGGATAGGCTTTCACGGCCTTGACGGCACTCTCCTCTGTCCAGTCGCCTTGCAGGGTTGCAACGACAGTGATGTCTGGGTAATTCTTCAGGGCATCAGCGAAACCGTTGTGGCGCTCGATGGCTGGTGACGAGCCCTTGAGTCCCATGATTTCCATGACACGTCCTTTGCCATGCAGTCGACTGGCGATGTATTCACCCATGATGCGCCCCATCTCGTAGTTGTCGGCACTGATGAATGACGTATATTTCTGTGAATTGGTCTTTCGTTCAAAGACAATAACAGGAATGCCCTTATCGTAGGCGCGGTCGATGGCTGACGAGATGGTTTTCAGCTGGTTGGGAGCAACAATCAGCAGGTCAATGCCGCTGTCCACCAGCGAGTCTATCTGTTGTACCTGCCGCTCGTCGCTATCGTGGGCTGCAGCAAAACGCAGCTCTACATTTTCCTGACAATAGGCTCCCATACGCAGCTCGGCATTCTGCTTCTCACGCCAGATATCTGCCGAACACTGAGATACACCTATTATATAATGAGGTTTAGGGTTGGCACATCCTAATATAGTCAGTAGCAACGCCAACAGCAAAGCCCCCAAAAGTTGTTTATGCATCATTTTAGAATTGTATTAACAGGTTTTGTTGGCAAAAATACGAAAAAAAATAGAAAATACGTTCATTGTCTGTCTTTTTTGTTGCAATGAACGTTTTTTATTAGCTTTTGTATCATAATTTATAGGAGCAAAAAGAGAAATCATGTATATTTGCAACAGATTTCTACACTAAAACATCAAACGACAATGAAGAAAAGATTTTTACTGACACTGATGACTGTCATGCTAACCTGTACGGTTGGAGCACAGGTGAAGCCTATCGTGCTGGGCGACAAGCACGCCATGTTGAAAATGGAGCAAAGCTCCCGCTATCTGCTATTGCCTGTACAGGAAACGGAAGACATCGCAGCCATCGCCGTGTTAGACAACTATAATAATATGGTACAACGCCTCAACGTGAAGCTGGCCGTTGACCGCGTAGACTATTATGTGCCTTACGAACTGAAGGGTGCTTGTCTGTTGGATATCGAATTCCACGGAGACCGCCGCCAGAAGGGCGCTGTGGGTGAGTTTGCTTGCTGGCGAGAGATGAAGTACTCCAATACTTTCGACACTCAGAACCGTGAGCACTTCCGTCCTGTCTACCACCACACCCCTCTCTATGGTTGGATGAACGATCCCAACGGAATGTTTTACAAGGACGGTGTGTGGCACCTCTACTACCAGTATAATCCTTACGGCAGTCAGTGGGAGAATATGACATGGGGGCACAGCACCTCGAAGGACTTAATACACTGGGAGGCTCAGCCACTGGCTATCGAGGCCGACTGGTTAGGTTCTATCTTCAGCGGCTCGTGTGTAACGAACGGCAGCGAGGTGGTGGCTTTCTACACCTCTGCAGGTCATCATCAAACACAATCCATGGCGGTATCAAAGGATGGCGGCCGCACCTTTAAGAAGTATAGCGGCAATCCTATCCTGACGACCAGCGACATTGCCGACTTCCGCGACCCCAAAGCATTCTGGAACGAGGATGCCAAGATGTGGAACCTCATCCTGGCTGCAGGCCAGGAGATGCGCATCTACTCGTCAAAGGACTTGAAGGCATGGAAGTATGAGTCGTCGTTTGGCAAAGAGTATGGCAACCACAGTGGTGTGTGGGAGTGTCCTGACCTGTTCAAGATAGACAACAAGTGGGTGCTCATCTGCAACATCAATCCTGGTGGCCCCTTTGGCGGTAGTGCTACGCAATATTTCGTAGGACAGTTCGATGGTCACAAGTTCACGTGCGAGTCGATGCCGAAGGTGACGAAGTGGCTGGACTACGGCAAAGACCACTATGCTACGGTGTCGTTCTACAATGCACCCGACAACCGCCGCACGGTACTGGCATGGATGTCCAACTGGCAGTATGCCAACCAGGTACCCACCAAGCAGTTCCGCTCAGCCAACTCCATACCCCGCGACCTAGGACTGTTCCGTCATGGTGAAGAGACTTACGTCAGCGTAATACCTTCCAAGGAGATGCTGGCCGTGCGTGGCGCAAAGATAAAGAATCCTACCGAGGCCTGCGAGATTCTCATCGACACAAAGAGCCAGACGGAGATAGTACTCTCCAACAACAAGGGCGAGAAGGTGACGATGAAATACGACGGCCAACAGCAGACGTTTATGATGGAGCGTGTGAAGAGTGGCGACGTCAGCTTCAGCGAGGCATTCCCTGCTGTGACGGTAGCCCCAACGTTTGGCACCGTCAAACAACTGCGCATCTTCATCGACCGCTGCAGCATCGAGGTGTTTGATGCAGAGGGCAAGATGGCTATGACCAACTTGGTATTCCCGTCAGAGCCCTACAACACCCTCAAGGTGAAAGGTGGAAAGGCTACGATCTATCAAGTTAAGAATTAAAAATTAAGAGTTAAGAAAGATAGTGAAGAGCTAACAGCTAAGAATTGATAATTATAAAATATTATGACTAAGCAAAACAAAACAATTTACCTGATTCCCGTGATGCTCTGCTTCTTCTGCATGGGCTTCGTGGACTTGGTGGGCATTGCCTCCAACTATGTAAAAGAAGACCTCGCACTGAGCGACTCGGTAGCCAACGTACTGCCATCGCTAGTATTCTTCTGGTTCCTCATCTTCAGCGTACCCACGGGCATGCTAATGAACAAGATTGGTCGTAAGAAGACTGTACTGCTGTCACTGGGGGTGACTGTCGTGTCGCTACTCTTGCCACTGTTTGGCGAGACGTTTACACTGATGCTTATCGCCTTCTCACTGCTGGGCATCGGCAACGCACTGATGCAGACCTCGCTGAACCCGCTGGTATCAACGGTGATGGGTGGCGGCAACCTGGCAGCAACGCTGACCTTTGGTCAGTTCATCAAGGCTATTGCCTCCTTCTCGGCACCTTATCTGGCTATGTGGGGCGCTACACAGGTCATTCCTGAGTTCGGACTGAACTGGCGCGTGCTCTTCGGCATCTTCTTCGTGGTGGGCATCCTGTCTACGGTGCTGCTCTTCGTAACACCTATCGAGGAGCCACCCATTGAGGGCAGGCCGTCGACCTTTGTAGAGTGTTTCAAACTGCTGGGAACACCTATCGTCCTCTTATCGTTCTTGGGAATCATGTGTCATGTGGGTATTGACGTAGGTACTAACACTACCGCACCGAAGATTCTGATGGAGCGCCTGGGAATGACGCTCAACGAGGCGGCATTTGCCACAAGTCTGTACTTCATCTTCCGTACCCTGGGCTGTCTGACGGGTTCGTTCTTCCTCCGCGTACTGAAGATGCGCACCTTCTTCACCATCTCTATCGCCATGATGGCCCTGTCGATGTGCGGACTGTTCGTCGGCACTGAGCAGTGGATGCTCTATACTGCCATAGCCCTGGTGGGTTACGGCAACTCGAATGTCTTCTCCATGTGTTTCGCTACCGCTTTGGAGTCGATGCCTGAGAAACAGAACGAGGTGAGCGGTCTGATGATAATGGGACTGTTTGGTGGCACCATCTTCCCGCTGCTGATGGGCTTCATGAGCGACGCTATGGGACAGGCAGGAGCCGTGTTGGTCATGGCTGTTGGCGTCATCTACCTCTTTACGTATATCAAACAATTAAAAACCGCATAAGACAATGGAACAGAAACGATTTGTAGTAGGTCTCGGTGAGGCTTTATGGGATGTTCTTCCCGAAGGTAAGAAACTGGGTGGTGCACCCGCCAACTTTGCCTATCATGCTGGACAGTTTGGACTGCCGACAGTAGCTATCAGTGCCTTGGGTCAAGACGATTTGGCAGAAGAAACCATCGAAGCACTGAAGGAACATCACTTAAATTACCTGATGCCACGCGTGGCCTATCCTACCGGTACAGTACAGGTTACGCTATCAGGCGATGGCATTCCTGCCTATGAGATCAAGGAGAATGTGGCATGGGACAACATTCCCTACACACCAGAAATTGCAGAGATTGCCCGTCAGTGCCGTGCCGTTTGTTTCGGTTCGCTGGCTCAGCGCAATGTCACTTCATGGGCTACCATCCGCCAGTTCCTTGACAACACGCCAGAGGACTGCCTGAAGATTTTCGATATCAATCTGCGCCAGCAGTTCTATACCAAGGATGTCATTGAGGAGTCGCTGAAGCGCTGCAACATCCTGAAGATTAACGATGAAGAATTGGTTGTCATCAAGCGCATGTATGGCTATGACGATCTGGATATGCGTGGCATCTGCGAGAAGATGCTGGCAGAATATAAGCTGAAGATGCTGGTTCTGACGTGTGGCACCAATGGCTCGTACGTCTTTGCGCCTGGTCTGACGTCTTTCCAGGAGACGCCGAAGGTGACCGTTGCTGACACGGTAGGTGCTGGCGACTCGTTCACGGGCTCGTTCTGCGCAGCCATCCTCAACGGCAAACCCTTAGAGGCTGCTCACCGCATAGCTGTAGAGGTCAGTGCCTATGTCTGCACACAGAATGGCGCTATGCCCAAATACCCTGACACGCTGATTGCCAAGATATAACACATCAGTTCTAAACGAATCAGTACACTCCATTAGCCTGCTTTCAGACTGCTATCACTCTGCTTCTAGGCTGCTTCTAGCCATACTCACGAGTAAGGCTAGAGTAAGGCAGCAGTATGGCTATAGTAAGGCTAGAGTAAGGCTAGAGTAAGGCTAGAGTAAGAGAAGATTTACCTAGAAACAAAAACGATATTACTGACTTTCAATCTGCCTTGTATATGATAGCAAGAAAATTCTCTAGAGAATTATTCCCTGTATAACTAAGTTGCAAATGCTATATCACTTAGTAAGGACAAAATTCTCTAGAGAATTTCTTTATTACTTTACTGTCAAAAATGCTTTAGCCTGCTCTTAGGCAGCAATCACTCTGCTCCTAGGCTGCTCCTAGCCTGCTTCTAGGCTGCTCCGTGGAGCACTCACGAACGAGGCTAGAAGCAGACTGCAGTATGGCTAAAGCGAGGGAAGTGCGGTTGTTAGATGAGAGCAAGGTGAAAAACATTAAATAACCACGGCTGTGCCACTGGTGGCAACCATCAGCATAGAACCTGAAGCCCCTATTGTCTCGTAATCTATGTCGATGCCCACGATGGCGTTGGCACCCATAGCCTGTGCACGCTGCATCATCTCACGCATCGAGGTCTCCTTTGCCTCCTGGAGCACTTGCTCATAACTGGCAGCACGACCGCCAACGATGTCACGTATGCCAGCAAAGAAATCCTTCACGAAGTTAGCACCAATAATCGTTTCACCAGTCACCACACCCTTGTATTCGCGGATGGTCTGACCTTCAATCTGTGGAGTTGTTGTTAGTATCATAATCGTATTCTTTAATAAGTTTTCTATACATTAGACGCAAGAATGATGCAAAAAGTTTCATCTTTTGTCATTTATTTCAAAAATGTGACACAGTTACTCTGTTGCCTCGCTGCTTTGGGGCTTTCCCAAGAAATCAGCTATGTCATCTTGCAACTGCAAGAACAGAGGACAGTGCTGATAGCCTACATTTTTCTTGAGCATTGACTTGACATCCTGCTGCGAGTTCTCGTAGCACGACATCTCATTGCGCTTCTGAGTGCGATGAGCCTGAGAATAGTATATCTCGTTCTGACGCTCCTGACGCAGGATATTACACACCTTGGTAAGGATAGGACTGACAACCGTATCAAAAAGATGATGGCCCTGCACATAGAGATAGGTAGTCTGAGGCGTGACGCCTAGAGCCTGGATATCATTCTTCACCTTCAGGTAAGCCTCCTTATTATTGGGATACTGGCGTTGCAGTTCACGTATCTTGGTACCCACCTTACGACGGATATTGGCAATGGACACACCCGGATTCTGAACCGTGAAGCCACCTGGGTCGATGACACGATTGAAATCAGACAGGGAGAAGCGTCCGTGATGCCCTGTGCGATAAGCCCAGACAGACCAGACAAAGAGCGGGAAACAGGCCTCGCTGAACTGGCGGAAATAGTCCTCGAAGTCAAAGATACGATGGTCATTGAGCGTCACAGCCACACAGACATCATGCAGCGAGGGCGCATAGCACTGGTAGTTCTCGATGGCATAGACATAGGTATGGAATACGTAAGGACTATTGATGACACGGCGCGACTGTTCCGTGGCGCCCTGCATCAGGTAGTCGAAGTCGGCATCCACACAGGCTATCATATCAGGCCCCACATGTTCGCCCACAAAATTCATCAGCACCGACTTCTTGCCTCGCGTCAGGTTCATCTTCGAAGGCAGCATCACCTCGAAATAGCGTTTCTCGTTCTCGAAACGACTGAGCACCGTACGCCAGAAATAGATATCATCATAGCTCTCGACATAAGCCACGATTCTACGTCGCGCCGACTTACCCCTCAAGGCATTGGCCGCCTCGAAGTAACGACTATCTATATTGTCTATCAGCCGGTTAGCCATTGACAGTAATCTCGCTCACTTCAGTTACACGATCTGCCCAACCGTTCATCACCACGGCAGGCGAATGGGTGGTCATGATAATCTGCACATTAGGATTCAGCTCCATGACCAGGTCAATCAACCGTTTCTGCCACTCCAGGTGCAGACTTACCTCTGGCTCGTCCATAAAGAGGACATAAGGCTGATCGTCCTGCACCAGGACGGTGAGCAGGATGGCCAGCATCTGCTTCTCGCCACTCGACAACTGATAAGGCACCAACACCTCGCCAATCTGCGTGAAGCGGATCTCGTTCTCTGTACGGACGATACGCTTACCCGTCTCAGCAAAGAGTTCGTCGACCATATCCTGGAAGCGCGTCTTCTTCTGCGACAGCTGCTGGGCTGCATCCGCATGCCCCTGCTGCAGCTGTTCGATGATACGATTGCCTATATTTACCTGATAATCCAGATATTTGCGTTGCAGATTATAGAGCTGGATATCGAGCAGAGAGCCGCCCCCTACCCCGGCCAAGGCAGTCAGCGCCTGACGTACAAAGCCATCGCTCTCCGTAAATGCCTGCGACAGATTCGAGTCAAGGGAACGAATCATATCATAGCGAATCCACTTGCATTCATCGGGCATCACTTCCAGACGGACACCCTTCAGCATGTGACTGGGAAACTCGCCACCAGCAGCAAGTCCCTTCACCACCTTATTCAGGATGGTGCTCTTACCAACGCCATTGATACCACTCAGGATATTTACATGCGGATCCAGTTCCCACACAATGTGCTTCTTACCACTCCACAGCGAATCAATCTCAATCTTCTTGATATAATCTGCGTACTTCTGCATAGTCTTCAGATTTTTAATTATGTCGCAAATATACAACTATTTTCCGATACAGGCTCTATCAGCGCACAGATTTTTCTCAAAGAAATGTTAAATATCTTATTCAACGCGAAAAATCTCAAACCTCAAACCTCAAATCTCAATTTAAATTCGTACCTTTGCACCCGCTTTAGAAAAAAGGTCGGCATAGCTCAGTTGGTTAGAGTATCACCTTGACATGGTGGGGGTCCTTGGTTCGAATCCAAGTGTCGACACAAAACAAATCTCCAAGTCGTTGAAAAATCAACAATTTGGAGATTTTTCTTTTCCTATTTTGGCGTCGTTTTGGCGTGATAAAAGATAAATGACGAGAGTACAGTCTATGTTAAAAAAATTATGGGTTCTCCATAATCCTTACTGTTTTTTTGAAAGTTTGACATAAAGTGAATGGGGCACGAATTGTTATTTGAGTTTATCTAATAACCTTTGAAGTTTGTAATCGAAGTAGTCATATCCATCTATGCGGAGGTCATCGCGGACGCGGCGGCAGTCGGGGGTGATGGTCTCGTAGTGTGGAATGCCATTGAAGCGAAACAACTCTTGCAGGCGGGTGAAGTCGGCATTGGTTACACAGACGGTCTCTTCATTAGATAACCATTCGGCCACGTACTGCTTGTAGGCGTCGCTGCCATCGGCAGTGCGCTCCCCAGCAATGAATATAAGTTTCACATCGTCGCGTTTGGCTATCTCGGCACGTAGTTCCTTACTTGCTTGGATAGCACCACGGCAAGGGCCGCAACTCATACCCCAGAAGTCAATCATCAGAATCTTGCCTGGATATTTGGTGCAGAGTGAGCGGATAAGGTCGGCCATCGGCGCGTCAGGGAGGGGCGTAGCGAGGTTGGTCTGCGACTTCTTGTAAGCACAGAACTGCTCGGCCTTCTGGTGGATATAGGGGTTGGTGAAGGTTGCGAGATAGAGCGACAGCATCTTGTTGCGTGTAGGCCAGTTCTCTATATATTCCTTTTTTCTAGCTTCGGTAATAGTCGTGTCATTGGGTTGCCATTGATTCAGAATTTCATCGTCAACCCAGTTATCGAAGTCTGACAGCATATCCTTGTAGGCGCACAGCTGCACCATCATATTGTCCTTGTCAGTTCCCATAAGGTCGCGGAGGGCTGAGAGGTAGTTGCTGAGAGCTGCGGAGTAGTTCTTAAAGTTTGTCTCCATGCCGCCGTTCTCGTCCATAAGCCCCTTGTACTGGCGGTTTCTGACATAATTGGCAAACTGAATGTGGTTGAGCGTAAAGTGGAAATCCTGATTCGCGAGAAGCAGCGGATTATCAAAGTCGATGCGGTGCAGCGGGTAGTAGTTCTTGGCGTCGTAAATCTTCTCGTACTCCACGCTGTCAAGTATCTCTTCGCTCCATTTTCCGTCTCGCTCCTCATATTTTACCAAGTCACTTGCATAGTTGTCGACGTATGACAAATAACGTTCTATGAAGTTCGCCTGTATGTCGGCCAGTGCCAGTTGCATCTCCATCGGCGTGTAATGCTCGCGGCGGCTCACCGTCTGTAGGCGGTACATTGCATTCTGCCAGACGCTTTCGGCCTGGCTGTTAGCATCCTCCAACTTACCTTTAAAAGAAGAAAGCGGTCTGAATACATCGCTGTAGTCGTCGGTGTGCAACCACCGCTCCACGTCGTGGCTGCTGCCGCTGTTATAGACGCAAACGTACCTACCTTGATTGTCTTTCTTGACGGTGATGTCAATGGTCTCGCCCGGACGGGCGAAGAATGGAATTTCGTCGAACTGTGTTTTCGCTTCCTTGGTCCAGAACAGTTGCCGGAAGGGATAGCTGATTTTGAACTTCTTGCAGAATGTACCGTCGGGTGCAATGTTGAGTACCTGCACGGCATCCTCCTTTTCGAACTCATCCTCGTAGTAGCAGTGCAGCATGTCAAATCCTAACTGTTCAGCGTTGAAGTCCTCAATGCGCCCTTTAATAGTAATCGTGTCGGATTTAAACCAATCCTGTGGCACCGTCCACGGATTAGCGTCGGCGAGTTCCTGCATCGTTGGGAATTTGATTTTGTATTTCTTGTCGTGGATGCCTAACAGTTTGAATGCCCCAGAGCCATCGCCCTCGATGAAGTCGAATATCTGTATCTTCTTCGGTAATGGCGCGAAATGCATGGTAAACTCGGTGATTCCACTCTCTGGTGACTGCACCCATGTGTTGAGTTTCAGTCCCTCGGCAGAGTGCAACGGGTAGCGGTTGCCGTCCTCGTCCATGAGATAGGATGATGAGACAAATTGGAAACTCTGTCCCTTGGAGTACTCCATTGTGAAATGTACTGTGGTTGCTGTGTCTCTGAATATAACTTCGCGAGCTTTCAGCTCACCGTTCGCCACATTCACGCAGGCCATTGCCACGGGGTTCTTGATGGTCTTGAATGTCTTTGCCTGCCCCGCCAATGCGACGATAGCGAGGAGGATGGTGATGATGGTTTGCTTGTTCATTGTTCGATTTGGTTTATTTGTTGTTGGGGAAAATCTCTTCGAGCTTCGCTTTCAGTTCTTCTACACTGTTTGGCACGGCGATGATGGTGCCGTCGCGGTCGATGAGGAATAGGGCACTGTTTTGAGTGCCGTGCTTATGGAATACGCCGAACTCATCGTCAAGGTCAACGAGACAGGGCCAGGGGAAGGCGTGACGCTCGATGGCCTTGCGCATGGCATCGGTGGACTTGAATTCGTGAGCAAGGCTGAACACGTTCAGACCACGATTGCGGTATTCGTTGTAGATAGGGATGATGTCACAAGCGTCACGGATGCAGGGCGAGCACCATGAGGCCCAGCAGATGACGAGCGTCAACTTGCCCTTGTAGTATTCAGAGGCGCAGACTTGCTGGCCGTCCATTGTGCGCACATCGTAGTCATTGTACTTTCGCCCGCAAATCTGATAACCCACAGCCTCTTGCTTGGCGATACGCTGATGCACGGGGTGGTCAGGATAGAGCGTGGTGTATTGGCGGTGGTAAATGTCAAGCATAGCGGCAAGGCCCGTGTCATTGAAATGAAAGCCCTTGAGCTGCCCGTCGAGTTCGAACAGGAAACCGAGCATCGGGTGGGCTTTGTAGTAGTCGAGCGTCCATTCGTGGTATTCGTTCTCCAGTTCCGCCATCTTCTGCTTGTCGTTCTCGTCCAGTTTCTCATAGGCAGACATGAACTTCTCTTCGGCAGCTTGCTCCCTAGCGTGCCACGCCTGATACTCCTTGCCTGTGGATTGGATGTCGAATTTGTCGCCGTCGAGCTGGATGGTCACGGTCGCGCCGCCCTCCACGAAAAACTCTCCTGAGCGGAGGGTCATGCCCTTCTCCATCACCTCGCCGAAGTCCACGATGTGCCATCGCTCTATCTGTGCGTCCTCCACGTCGCACTCAAAGCGTCCGTTCTTTAACACGGGTCGTAACGTACTGTCCTTCGGGTCTTCACCGTCGCGGTATATCCTCAGTTCTACGGACGTTGTCCCTTCGGCCACCGTGCCAATGACGTGACACCTCACTTGCCCCTGCCCCGCCATTGCAGCGAGGGCGAGGAGGATGGTGATGATGGTTTGCTTGTTCATTGTTCTGCTTTAGTCGATGGGCTCGTATTGTCTGGTTTGAGTGAAGCGATGGCCGGAGGTGCTGTTCCTTGCCTGCTTGGGTGTCAGGGCCTTCATCCTTTTCTTGTCATAGACCACCTTGCCATTCTTCCAACTCTTCAGGATGAGCCACTCCATGGGCACTATCATGTCGCCCGTTCCCTCGACGACGACGATGTTGAACTCCTGGTCGTCGATGCAGTGAAGATAGATGTGGTAGAAGCCCAAAGCTCTACGGTAGTCGAGATTCTCGAACAGTTCGCTCATGGTTCTAAGTCCGTAAGTGGTGTGGGGCATAAATCGGAAGCAGATGCCTGGATTGTCCTCTAAGAACGCCCATGTCGTCTGTATCAGTTGGCTTAGCACCGAGTCGGCCAGTGCCCTGGAATGCATGGTATAGACGGTTCCCTTCGTCTCGCTCTTTGGCTGCAGGGGAGTGAGCGTTTTTTGGTGAATGACGAAGTCGTCGTTGTCATTCCATTTCACCTCTTTGAAAGTATAGGTGGTATCGCAATAGACATTGAACTGGCGGGTGGCGATGCCCTGCTGTTTTAGGATGGGCTGGAGCAAGGACGTGTAGGCCGCTTTATTGAAGGGCACCAACTCCTTCATCTGCCTACCCACGCTGTCGGGCGTGTACTCATAGCTGAAAAAACCTAACCCCTTGGGTATCCATGGGTTCTCGTTGTTGCCAGCCATAGGGTCATAGCGGAAGGTGATGATTTCGGGCGCACCGTCATACAGCACCTCTCTTTGGCGCTGCCAAGTCTTGAGGGTGTCGCCACTCTCATATTCTCCTAACGCGATGGTATAGCGCACACTGTCCACCCCGCCCCGGTGGTATTCCCATGTGTAGCTCTCCGTGGCGTCGTCGGTGATCGACTTACAGGTATTGCGTACAGCATTGTATATCCCGTTTGTCCGCTCGTTCTGCTCCTTTCGGATGCTGTCTATCTTAAGGTTCTGAGCGTCCTTTTTGGGGTCACCCGTAGGTGGCGTGGGCTGGAAGTCGTTCATCAGTCGGCAGGTGATGTGGACCGTCTTGTGGAGTCTCCCGTGGTAGTCATAGGAAACTTGTGCGCTGCCTCCCAGCGCCTGCACTACGCTCACAAGACTATCGATCTTCGGATTGCCTTGCATGCGCTCCTGAAGCGTCCCCTGAGCCATCGTGCTAAGGGCAATGAATGTGGCACAAAGTGTAAATGCGATTTTTTTCATATCTTGTTCGTCATTTAGTTACAAATTAATACTCCTCGTTATTGATTGCCATTTCCACTTGCTGGGTCATATGTTTACCGCGTTGGCGGATTTCTCTGGTCATCTTTTGGAAGTCGGTTTGAAGGCTGCCGTTTATTTGTACTGCCATTTCCATACGTCTCATTTCCTCAGCGATGGCTTTTTCCGCAAGTTCTGTTGCATCCATGAACTCAGGCTCTAGTGTGCTTTCTGTCGTTTCTGCTTTCGCCATGTAGTGTTTCGATGGTTTGGACATGTGAAGAATCTCTTTCACCCTTTTCACCGTGTCAGCCATCTCCTTACTTTCTTTCTTCTCCTGCGGAAGAGTCTCTACTTCCTTAGTCCCTGTTTGTGGACTGACAATCGTGGTGTCTGTTTGTACCACAAGGTTGTTTCCTTCATCATTTTGATTATTGGTAACGATGCCTAAAGAGATAAGCAGCAGGACACTGGCGGCTGCGGCTATTGCCGATGCGATGTAGAGCCTGATACGTCGTGCAGGCTTAGGCTGCTCAGTGGGTAAGTCTGGCAGACTGTCCATGATACGGTCAGTCCATTCGTCAGGGTTGCTGACGTCGGGCTGCTGCCCCTGCAATCCATTCAATATGTCGTCAATCTTCTTCATATCCTAAATCCTTTAGTCGTTTACGAATTGTCTGTCGGGCCACGTAGAGGTTACTCTTTATCTGTCGGGCATCCATGCCGGTAATCTGTTCTGCTTCCTCAGATGACAGTCCTTCCAGTTGGCAGAGCGTGAAGACCAGACGCTGCTTCTCGCTCAGTCCCTCAGCCAGTATCCTCACGATTGCCACCCACTCGCTGTTCTCGAGGATACGCTGGTTGTCATCATCAGAGGCAAACTGTCGCAACACGGTCATGTCTTCCGGCAGGGCAGCGACTTTCTTCACGGCTTTGAGCCTATTGAGACACAGTCGGGAGGCGATGGTGTAAAGCCACGAGGCGAAAGGCTGCTGTGGATTGTAGCTTCTGATAGCCGTCCAAGCCCGTACAAACGTATCCTGCACCACGTCCTTGGCTTCCTCCTCATCTGCCAGCATCTTCAGCGCAAGCGAGAACAGCATGCGCTGATAGGTCTGCACCACCCATCGGAAAGCGGCCTTGTCGCCGCCCTGGCATCGTGTGAGAATATCGTCCTCTATCTGTATCATTGTTTGTAGGTCCTTCTATTATAGCATACAACCAAGAAAGGCAAAAGTCAAAAAGAAAACGTAATATTTTTTGGTTTAGTCTATGGAAGTGCAAGAAAAAAAGGCAGTCACCAAGTAAAGTGATTGCCTTTTTCTTTTATCTCATATATGAATTACCTCCAAGGCTTCATAGCCTCACCAACAGGAGAAAAATCAAGCAGGGTCAGGTCGAACACCAGGACGCTGTAGCCAGGAATGGTGCTATAGTCCGATGTGCCATAGCCTAACTCACTGGGGATATAGACACGCCAGTAGTCGCCCTTATGCATATTCTGCAAAGCCGTGGCATAGCCTAAGATAGTATTCGACACCGCCTGGCGTTTTGTATAGGCGGTCTTGACAGAATACTCGCCAAAGACTGTACTGTCAAAGATAAAGCCCTTAGGATAAGACTTCGAGGGGATCAGGCGTCCACGATAGACCACGCGGACAGAATCCGTATAGATTGGCATCTCCGTACCTTCTCCATTAGAAATCTTCTTCACATAGATATAGTCAGAAGCTGCACCTTCCGTGTTAGGATCAAGAGAGAACAACTTAATGCGTTGCCAGTTAGACTGCTTCAGCGAGTCATTGGCCAAAGAAGCAAGGAACTGCTCGTTGCGATTCTTCCAGTTAGCGTACTCTTCCTCCTCAGAAGCCTCCTCGCTGCATGACGACAGGCCTACAAGACCTATCGTCATAGCGAAAAGATATAGGATATACTTTTTCATTTACTGCAATTTTTTCAGCAGAGAAGCAATGCTCACCTTATCTTCGATAATGCTGTTCAGATCGCTGATGTTCACGCGCTCCTGCTCCATGGTGTCGCGGAAGCGCAGCGTAACCTTGCCATCAACGAGCGAGTCGTGGTCGACGGTGACGCAGTATGGTGTACCAATAGCGTCCTGACGGCGATAGCGCTTACCGATAGAGTCCTTCTCGTCATACTGGCAGGCGAAGTGATACTTCAGCTGGTCAATAATCTCACGAGCCTTCTCGGGCAGACCGTCCTTCTTCACCAGAGGCATCACAGCACACTTGACAGGTGCCAGAGCAGCAGGCAGACGCAGTACGGTACGTGTCTCGCCATTCTCCAGCTTCTCCTCGTCAAAGGCATGGCACATGATGCTCAGGAACATACGGTCTACACCGATAGAGGTCTCAATGACATACGGAGTATAGCTCTCGTTGGTCTGAGGATCAAAGTACTTGATGCTCTTGCCAGAGTATTTCTCATGCTGTGAGAGGTCGAAGTTGGTACGAGAGTGAATACCCTCTACCTCCTTGAAGCCAAACGGCATCTTAAACTCGATATCGGTAGCGGCGTTAGCATAGTGAGCCAACTTTTCGTGGTCGTGGAAACGATAGTTCTCAGCACCGAAGCCCAGTGCCAGGTGCCACTTCATACGGGTCTCCTTCCACTTGGGGAACCACTCCAGCTCCGTACCAGGCTGTACGAAGAACTGCATCTCCATCTGCTCAAACTCACGCATACGGAAAATGAACTGACGAGCCACAATCTCGTTACGGAAAGCCTTACCAATCTGGGCGATACCGAAAGGAATCTTCATACGACCGGTCTTCTGTACGTTCAGGTAGTTCACGAAGATACCCTGAGCAGTCTCAGGACGCAGGTAGATTTTCATCGAAGCATCTGCACTGGCCCCCATCTCGGTAGAGAACATCAGGTTGAACTGGCGCACGTCAGTCCAGTTCTTCGTGCCGCTGATGGGATCCACGATCTCCTCGTCGAGGATGATCTGCTTCAGTTCTGCCAAGTCAGGCCCCTGCATGGCAGCAGCATAGCGTGCGTGCAGGTTGTCGCGCTTCTCCTTAGTCTCCTTCACGCGCTCGCTGGTCTCCATATACTTAGCCTCATCGAAGCTGTCGCCGAAACGCTTGCGAGCCTTCTCCACTTCCTTCTGGATCTTCTCGTCGTACTTGGCAATCTGATCCTCGATCAGCACGTCAGCACGATAGCGCTTCTTAGAGTCGCGGTTATCAATCAAGGGATCGTTGAAAGCATCCACGTGACCAGAAGCCTTCCATATTGTCGGGTGCATAAAGATGGCGCTGTCGATACCCACGATATTCTCGTGCAACATCGTCATAGCCTTCCACCAATACTGCTTAATGTTATTCTTCAACTCAACACCGTTCTGACCGTAATCGTAAACGGCTCCTAAACCATCGTAAATCTCACTTGAGGGGAATACAAAACCATATTCCTTACAGTGCGATACAATCTTCTTAAATACGTCTTCTTGTGCCATAATTATTTGAAATTTCTAGAAATCTGCGTGCAAAGATACAATATTTTGAGGAGTTAAAGGGATAACAAGTAGTTAAAGGGAGTTAAAGGGGTCAAAAAAGCCGTCAATAAGCCTCACCATCCTCACCTTCCCAATCCCAGAGACTATAAAACTTCTTCATCACCACCAATCACCATACGTGCATTGACACCATTAGGCAATGTTATAAATTTCTATAAATTTGGTTGCAAAAATACAAAATTATTTGTAAAACTATGTTTTTTCACAATAAAAAGTGTATATTTGCAACTGTTTTTACAATATATAACTAAGAACAATAAACTAAAATCACATCAGCATGAAGAAAAACTACGCAAAACAGGCATTGCTGGCTTTGGCTCTTGTTACCTCAGTTTCAGCATCTGCCATTGAGTTTCCTGCCATCGGTGGAGCACCAGAGGATGGGAAGGTTTACATTTTGACAAGTCGTTCTAATCCCTCTAATTTTTGGACACGCACATCGTGGGACGGTGCATTCTATCTACAGCCCTACAATGCAGACAACATCAAGAATTCAGCTTTCAAGGCAGTTAAGAACGACGACAACACATGGTCGTTTACGATTGACGTCGATTCCAAAGGCGAAAATGAAGAGACAATCACCACCACTTACTTCGTGGGTATTCCAAGTGGCACAGACAACCTGAATGCCAACCTTGAGGAACCCGTGAAATGGGAAGTGACAGAAGGCGATTATCCCGGTTTCTACAAGTTGAAAGCTGGCGAGGGTCAAGGCAACGAAAAGACCATTGGCGGCTATCTGCACCTGAACAACGGCAATGAGTTTGTTGTTATCTCTGAGAGTTCCAACCAATGGTTCCCCGACTACTATGGAGGTGTTCAGAAGAACGAATACGATGAGCCTATTACAGATGAAAACGGCTACTTACCCGTACCACTGAACACCATTTCCCAGAACTGGGCTTTCGTTGAGACTACCACCAATCTGGCATCATTCAACCAAAAGGTTCGACTTTATTCACTTCTACAAGGCATTGAGGATAACTACCTTGAGGATGATATGTACAAAGAGGGCTTCCAAAATGCCATCAACGCTGCCCTGCCCTACTACCAGAAAGCAGAGTTTGACGAGACAGACTATGAGGCCGCAGCAGCCATCATCAAACATTACACCGATCTTTATGATGAAATTCAGAAAGCCCTTGAGTTGCTGGGTAACGACAACGATGCCACCTTTACAGATGCTATCAACAACGCAGTAAGCAGCTTCAACAATGCCAATGCCGACCTCGATGCAGCAGTCAGCACGCTGAAGGCCGCCGAAGAGGCCTATGCCAAGGGCTCTGGCGATCTGACTGTCCTGGGAACAAACATGAGCTTCGAGGATCTGTCGGCACAAAATGGTTCACAGAGTTCAAGCATTGCTGCGCCTCCCACAGGATGGAATGTTTTTATCAAAGGTAAACAGGTAACCACAGTTGACGAGATAAAAGCTGCTGGCATTACCGCCTGGCATGGTGTGAACGATGACTCTGAAGGCGAAACCAAAGACGGAAATCTAGCTTTCGGAATCTGGAATGGCGGTATTCCGGAATACGAAATCTCACAGACCATCAGCGGATTGGAGAACGGAACATACATTGTTAGGGCCGCCCTGATGGTAGGCGCTAACGGCAGTGGCTCACGCCGTACCACACAGCGCATATTCGGTAACCTAAACTCTACCTACTTCGCATCTCAAGACGAATATGATGAGACACGCTTAGACCAGTCTGAGGTGTACCGTTTTGCAGAACTGGTAGAGCCTATTACCGACCGTCAGATGCAAGAGATGAGCGTCGAGGCACTGGTCTACGACGGCACCTTAACCTTCGGAGTGCGCACTAATGGTGACTATGCTGCAGCATTGCGCGACAATGGCAACGGCGCTGGTGGCGACGGATGGTTCAAAGTTGACAACTTCCGCATTGAAAAGACAGAATTCTCGTCCGACAATGCTGTTGCCATCTACGTACATTTCGCTGAAGCTCTGGAACAACTTCTCAACAACAAGATGGGGACCTCGATTTACAAAGAAGCAAGAAATATACTGGAACAATACGAAATCGACAACAAAAGCACATTAGAGCAGATTATCACAGCTTTCACAGCCATCAAGAACATCTATGCCGAAGCAAAACGTTCTGCCGATGTGTATAGTGAGTTAAAAGCCGCTCTTGTGAAGAGTGAAGAGAACCTTAAGATCTATGAACATAGCGCAAGCGCTAACAGTTTTGAGGATCTCTTTTATGACATTTATGACATCTACGAGGATGGCAATGCCAACGAAGAGCAAATCAAGGCTTGTATCAAGCAATTGGAAGACGGCATTGAACAACTCAAAGCCACAGCTATCGCATTGGGTGATATCACGTTTGTTCTGAAAAACCCGAGTTTCGAGGATTTGAGTAACCAGAACGACATCCCAGACAGTGGTGCACAGAACGCACCTAAGGGATGGAACCTATATGTTGACGGTGAGGCTGCCCAAACCGTAAGCGGCGGATGGTGCGCTATCAACAAGGGAGATAATATCAGTGTCACCCTTGACAACGGCACAGAAGCAACAAAGCAACCCACTGATGGCGAGTATCTTTGGGGCATCTGGAATGAAAACATACCTGAGGTAGAACTCAGTCAGACGTTTATGAATATGCCTCCAGGTACCTACACACTGAAAGCCGACGTGATGGTTGAATACAACTGGGCCAACGACAACACCACCACACAGCGTATCTTCGCCAACAACTGCGTACAGATGTGGGGCACGCCTGAAGCTTATAGCGAACTGAATATGCCTGCCGACGCAATCAATGCCGCTGAGTTAACTTATGCCGGATATACTTGCACAAACGGCTTGATGGGTGATGCTAATTCTTCTCTGCTTCATCCTATGTCAGTAACGTTTGGCGTAGGTCCCGACAGTACGATGACCATCGGTTTCCGCACCAACGGTATCAATATTAATGGTGTGAAGAACGGTGAGGATGACCCCAACGGCGACGGCAACCTTCGCGGCCAGGGATGGTTCAAGGTAGACAACTTCCGCTTGAGCTACGACAGCGAGGAGATTCCCACCAGCATTGCTTATATCAGAGAGAAGACCGTTACTACATCTGAAATCTACGACATCAACGGTATGCGCCAGACAAAACTCCGCAAAGGCATTAACATTGTCCGCTTGCCTCAGGCCGATGGCTCTCTGAAGATAAAGAAAGTGATTATCAAGTAATACGTGGAAGCTTCCTACGAGGCTTTTCTTAAAAAAAACTGAATATCTCGGCATTTTGCGAAGATATTCAGTTTTTTTTTGTACTTTTGCAGACAAACCGAAAACCATAATACACAATGGACGACGAAAAGAAAGACGACGAATTGATTGAAATTAATGACGAAGAGCAAGGGTCAGAGGGTCACTCTGATTACAAGCCCGTGAACCGTTTCGACGCTTCGGTGGTGCATCACCTGAGCGGTATGTATCAGAATTGGTTCTTGGATTATGCCTCGTATGTTATTCTGGAGCGTGCCGTGCCTCATATCGAGGACGGACTGAAACCCGTACAGCGCCGTATCCTTCACTCAATGAAGCGTATGGACGACGGACGCTACAACAAGGTGGCCAACATCGTGGGTCACACCATGCAGTTTCACCCTCACGGTGATGCCTCTATTGGTGATGCCCTGGTGCAGCTGGGCCAGAAAGACCTGCTGGTTGACACGCAGGGTAACTGGGGTAACATCCTGACAGGCGATCGTGCCGCTGCTCCGCGATATATCGAGGCACGCTTGTCTAAGTTTGCCTTGGACACGGTGTTTAATCCCAAGACCACCGAGTGGCAGCTCAGTTACGACGGACGTAACAAGGAGCCTATCACGCTCCCTGTGAAATTCCCGTTGCTGCTATCGCAAGGTGCCGAAGGTATCGCCGTAGGTTTGTCGTCTAAGATCCTGCCACATAACTTCTGTGAAATCTGCGATGCAGCTATCAGTTACCTGCATGGCGAGGAGTTCCATCTCTACCCTGACTTCCAGACGGGTGGCAGCATCGACGTATCAAAATACAATGACGGACAGCGTGGTGGCGTGGTCAAGGTTCGTGCCAAGATTGAGAAACTGGACCAGAAGACACTGGTCATCCGCGAACTGCCTTTCACCAAGACCGTGTCAACGCTTTGCGAAAGCATCACCAAAGCCATTGAGAAGGGTAAGATCAAGGCACGTCGTGTGGACGACCTGACATCGGCCGAGGTAGAGATATTGGTACATCTGGCTCCTGGTGTCAGCAGCGACAAGACCATCGATGCCCTGTATGCCTTCACGGATTGTGAGATTAACATCTCGCCCAACTGCTGTGTCATCAAAGATGATAAGCCTCAGTTCCTGACGGTGAGCGATGTGCTTATCCATAGCGTAGAGCGTACCAAGGACCTGATTCGTCAGGAACTGGAGATTCGCAAGAACGAACTGCTGGAGCAGTATCATTTCTGCTCTCTGGAAAAGATATTCATCGAAGAACGTATCTATAAGGACAAGAAATTCGAGGAGGCGCCCAACGTAGACAAGGTTTGTGAGCATATCGACAACCGACTCACGCCTTTCTATCCACAGCTGGTACGTGAGGTGACGAAAGACGATATTCTGCGCCTGTTGGAAATCAAGATGCAGCGCATCCTGAAATTCAATAAGGAGAAGGCCGACGAGCTGATGGCCCGCATCAAGGCCGAGATAGAGGAGATTGACCGCGACCTGGCCAACTTGGTAGAGGTAACGGCTTCATGGTTCCAGTTCCTGAAGGATAAATACGGAAAGACTCATCCACGACTCACGGAGATCCGCAATTTCGACACCATTGAGGCAAGCAAGGTGGCAGAAGCCAACCAGAAGCTCTACATCAACCGCAGCGAGGGATTCATCGGAACGGGACTGAAGAAAGACGAGTTTGTATGCAACTGTTCTGACATCGACGATATCATCATCTTCTATCGTGACGGTAAGTTCAAGGTGGTACGCGTAGCTGAAAAGCTCTTCGTAGGCAAGAACATCATATGGCTGGGCGTGTTCAAGAAGAACGACAAGCGCACTATCTATAATATGATATACCGCGACGGAAAGGTGGGCACATGCTATATCAAGCGTTTCAACGTGACGGGTATCACACGCGACCGTGAGGTGGATTTGACCATGGGCACACCTGGTACACGTGTGCTTTACTTCACAGCCAACCCCAATGGTGAGGCTGAGGTTATCAAGGTGACGCTCGATGCCGCCGTGCTCAATGACCATCCTCGCATGAGTCTGTTCCTGGAGCGCTCGTTTGCCTCTATCGACATCAAGGGACGTACTTCTAAGGGTAATATCCTGACGAAATTCCCCGTTCATCGCATCACGCTGAAGAGTCAGGGACATTCTACGCTGGGTGGCCGCAAGGTATGGTTCGACCCAGATGTAAACCGTCTGAACTACGACGAGCACGGCAGACTGCTAGGCGAGTTCTTCGATGAGGACCAGATCCTGGTAGTACTGAAGAGTGGTGAGTTCTATCTGACCAACTTCGATTTGAACAACCACTACGAAGAGAATATCCTGCGCATCGAGAAATTTGAGGCCGACAAGATATGGACCTGTGTGCTCTTTGATGCCGACAACCAGGGCTATCCCTACCTGAAGCGCTTCCAGATGGAGGCCACCAAGCGTAAGCAGAACTATCTGGGCGAGAATGCACAGTCGCAGCTGGTACTGCTCACCGACGTGGCTTACCCACGTATCCAGGTGAATTACGGTGGTGCTGACGAGTTCCGTGGTTCTGAGGAGATTGATGCCGAGCAGTTTATTGCCGTCAAGGGCTTCAAAGCCAAGGGTAAGCGTATCAGTACCTATCAGATAGAGAGTATCGTAGAACTGGAGCCTACAAGATTCCCTGAAGAGCCAGAGGCTTCTGAAAATACAGACAATCAGGAAACTCAGGAAGAGCAAGACCTCGATCCGGATGCAGGTAAGAGTCAGCAGCAGGTTGTTGACGAAATGACGGGTCAGCTCAGGCTCTTTGATGATGAAGCGTAAGTAATGAATGTCAGGGGTTTCGTATTAGGTATTGCCTGCTGGGCATTGGGTGTTGGCTATGCCAATGCCCAAAGCAATTACCAGGTTGGTATGGGTACGACCCACATTCTGGATACCTACCTGACACAAGAGAAATTCAAAGGCACAGGCCTGACATTCCTCAATGTCAACGAGCATGCCAAGCCTGATGCCAACTGGTCAACCATATGGCAGCATCAGGTCAATCTGTCGCAAGTGAAAGACCGTTCGAAGGATTGTTCTGAACTGGAGGGTATCTACAACCTCTATATCGGTCGCTACCGTGCCTGGCATCTGCTTTACAACCACCTGAAGCTACAGGCAGGACTGCTTGGCGACTTCGGACTGGGTTTTATCTACAACACGCAGAACTCTAACAACCCAGCCCAGGCACGACTGGGTTTGCAGGCACGTCCGTCAGGTATTGCCACCTACAACATCAGCCGGTTCATATTCCGCTATGAACTGGACCTGCCGCTGGCGGGCATCGTGTTCAGTCCCAACTACGGACAGTCGTACTACGAGATATTCTCGTTGGGCAACTATGACCGCAACGTGGTGCCCACCACCTTCATATCTGCGCCTTCGTTTCGCCAGCAGTTGACGGTAGCCTGGCAATTCAACAGGAAGACGGCCCTGACACTGGGCTACCTGGGCGACTATCAGCAACTGCAGGTCAACAACCTGAAGCAGCATGTTTACTCACATCGCCTCATGATAGGCATTGCCAAAGGATTCTAACGTATGCGAAAACTCTTGTATATATTCTGTCTGATACCCCTTTTCATTTCCTGCGTTGACGAGGAGGAGTTTGCCGACACCCCACAAGGGAATATGGAGGCATTGTGGAAGATTATTGATGAGCATTACTGTTTTCTGGACTACAAGCAACAGGAATACGGACTGGACTGGGATGCCGTACACCAGAAATACAAGGAGCGCGTAAAAGGCCAACTGACAAGGAAACAGCAGTTTGAAGTGCTATGCGACATGTTGGGCGAACTGCGCGACGGACATGTCAACCTCAGCGCAGCCCACGACATCGGTCGCTACTGGTCATGGTTCGAGGACTACCCCACCAATTTCAGCGACACGCTGATACGTCGCTATATGGGTACCGACTATCAGATTGCCTCCGGTATCTCCTATAAGATACTGGACGACAACATCGGTTACATCCGATACGAGAGTTTCAGCGACCCCATAGGCGAGGGCAACCTGAACGAGGCTTTGTCGCACATGATTCTTTGCAGGGGCCTCATCATTGACATCAGGAGCAACGGTGGCGGCATGTTGACCAATGCCGAGAAACTGGCAGCACGCTTCTGTCAGGAGAAAACGCTCGTGGGCTACTATCAGCATAAGACCGGCCCCGGGCATCAGGATTTCTCCGACAAGGAGGCACGCTATCTGGAGCCATCAGCCAATGTACGCTGGAACAAGCCCGCTGTCGTACTGACCAACCGTCGTGTGTATAGCGCAGCCAACGAGTTTGCGGTCTATATGAAGACGCTTCCCAATGTACGCCTGGTAGGAGATCACACTGGTGGTGGTGCCGGTATGCCCTTCACCAGCAGTCTGCCATGCGGATGGACTGTACGTTTCTCTGCCGTACCTATGTATGATGCACAGGAAGAATCTGCGGAATTTGGTATTGAGCCCGACTATAACGTCCAGCAAACTGATGAGGATTTTGCGAAGGGAAAAGATACGCTGATAGAGTTTGCCCGCCAGTTACTAGTCCAATAAAAGCACGCCTTGCAATTGATTTAAGTCACTATAACAGGCTTTTCTTACCGAAAAGTAGAACAAATTCTTGCCCACATCAAGAAAAAGTGATACTTTTGCAGTCTCAAACAAAGGATAACAGATTATTGATGCGCCTCTGACAAAGGGTCAGATGGATTTAAAAGAAAGGAAATGAAAATGAAAAAGATTGCAAAGAAGATGGTAAAGACCATCACAAAGAATTGGAACGAAGCTAATGAATTAATTGCAAAAGGTTCTATCTACTGTCTGTAAAAAGACAGAATCCCCCCCAAAAAAGAAACATTAAGAGATAAAAAGGAATCGGGCCGAAAGCATCACTGCTTTTCGGCCCGAGTTCGTTGAATATATAAATAGTAGATTATGTTATCTGTGTTATTCCTCCTCAGCAAACATCTCAACAGCATCTTTCGTGTGCTGCTTCCAAATAGCACGAATAGCGGCATAGTCGCCCAGTCCCTTCAGAATACAGTTGTTTAAAGCATTGGCATCGTTGCCATCATACTGACACTTGAAACCCTTCTCAACGAAGAACTCGCGCCAGCTATCGTTTTCGTTCTCAATACCTGACATATCGTTGTGGGCATGGTCGCCGGCGATACACATCAGAGCATGAAGGGTCAATGTCACATTTTGCTTCACCTTACCCTGTTCCTGCATACGCTGATAGAGGTCATCGAGCAGATTATCTTCCTGGTCAACAGTAGCTACGAAATAGTTGGCATTTTTCTTCTGAAGGGCAGTCTCCAACTGGTTGTAGCGGATATTACCGTTACCATAGTTATATCCCTCAGGGTTACCATGACCTAAGAAAGCCATCACGTTATCACCCTCAACATACTTACTGAACTGGTCGTCAAGAGCTGTGGCAACAGCCTCAACATCGTCTTCCTCGGCCATCAGAGGACCGCCAACGAAGACCTTCACGCCCTCCTCCAGATACTGACCATCAAGGTCGCCATAGACATTATTCTTAAAATCCTTGATGTAAGAGTCGCGCAGACGGAGGAACTCCTCACCAGGGATGACATGCAAAGACTGCACGCGCACCTCTTCATACTTCTGACGACCGAATGCCTCCAACCAGTAGTTGGGAGCATAGAAATCCTGACTGGCATAGTGCTCGCCCTCACGGCTACGATTGATACAGATAGCAGAGGTGAATGCGAAATAGACATCATAGTCCTTAAAAGAAGCATCACTCTCATAGTCGGCAACGATGCCCTTAAAAGTCTTGTGAGCATTCTCCCAGGTAGAACCGAAAGCCACCAGCAGGAGCGCCTTCTTATTGCCACTCTTAGCCTTTTTGCTTTTTACCTGAGAATCTACAGCTTTCATGTACTTCTCGAAGTTACTACTTGACTTGTCGTCATCGCTACAAGCCACGAGACCAGCACTCAATGTCATAGCCATGAAGGCCATCAAAAGAAACTTAATCCTCTTCATTGTGATTTGATTTTAAAGTTGAATAATGTTGATTATATTTGATTTTCTTACCATGATTAAAACGAACAATCAATGAGGCATAGACAGTAGTACCTGCGGAAGTGGTGCCTACATGACGGCCATGAGGCGTATCATCCACATAATTGAAGATATTGTCGATGCCAGCCTCGAGACCCACTCCCAGCCCCTCCCTGAGAAGGAGGGGAGTAGTTAGTATCCCATTATACCGAAGAGCCAGACGCCATATCATATATCCCTTGCCATCACCATGTTTCTCGTAATACCGCTTGGTAGATGCACGACCGTAAAGACCGATGCCCTTACTGACTGGACGCAGCATCTTACTCCCCTCCTTCTCAGGGAGGGGCTGGGGGTGGGTCTTTGTCCATGTAGCATAGACATTTCCCTTATGATGGGCCGTGCCATTGATAGTCAGGCGACGGAACTGTTCCGTGTCCTCATCATACACGCTACCACGAGCCTGCAGATAGCTATAGCCACCACCAAAAGAGAGTTCTTTAGTGGCATTCCACTTCACATTGACATCAAGACCGGTGGTATAGGCATCCTCCAGGTTCTTGTACTGCTGCACCAGCTGCGGCTGATACTGGACGATATACTCGCCAGGTGCCTGCGAAAGAGGTATCTTCACCAGGCTAATCATATGGTCCACCTTATTATAATAGCCCGTCAGACTGATATTCACCTGCTGGATACGATACTCTGCACTCAAAGAGAAGTAATTACTGGTCTGGGGCTTCAGACTGGTATTACCCAGACACAAGCCCGCCATCGTGCTCATATAGCGATAATGCAGTTCCTTGGGCGTGGGCGACTTAAATCCCTGTGCCCACGAAGCACGCAGCGTCATATCACCAAGACTCCACATGGCACTAATCTTTGGCGTGAGATGCAAGCCAAACTGCTGGTTATGATCCAAGCGCAAGCCGGCTGTCACATTCAGATTGTCGAGAGGCGACCACTCATCCTGCGCATAAAGTGCCTGAGTCCAGTCGGTAGCAGTACCGCCGGCCACACGATTAGGAGCTTTCAGCCAGTCGTAACGATAATCATAACCTACGCTGAGACGCTGACTATACGGCAACGAGAACACACCTTTCAGTAGGGTCATCATCCTGCGCTGGTCAGACTGCAGGATACGGTCGCCATCAAAATAGATAGCAGCATAAGGCGAGGGATCCGTCTCATCGATAACACCATTGAGTGAGGTGTAGTCGTAATAATAGGCATGACGATTCCAAGTGACATCGGCTGTCAACATGTCTCCATTATTCATCCGCCACGACCACCCCGCAGCGGCAGCTGCATCATCGTATGACAGGTCATAATAATGAGCCACCTCGGAATCACCTCCACGCGGGTGATAGATATGCTTATGGTAGAGCATTCCCTCCGCATAGACCTCCATCCCCTTGGCCGGTTCTACGGAAAGACGCTCGGAGAGTTGCCACAGTTGGTTCTTGCTGACAGTCTTATTCATCGTATTCGTGATGATGCGTCCACCATAACGCTCGGGTGCCTCCATCGAGAAATTTTTCCAGCCATCAGAATGACGGAAATGGAAGTTCGTCATGCTGCGAACAGGGCCGAATGTAAGTCCCAGAGTATTATGCTGGCGGAAATCACCATACGATCCGCCACGCGTTTCGTTTTCCAACTGAAGATTGCTTTCCTGCTTTCGTGTGATGATATTGATAACGCCAGCAATAGCATCTGAGCCATAGAGCGCTGACGCCGCACCTTTCACAATCTCTATGCGCTCAATACGGGCTGGATTAATCTGTCCCAGGTCATTCTCACCACCATTATCACCATGCAGGCGTTTGCCGTCAACCAAGACAAGAATATAGGAATTGCCCAGACCATTCATCTGCATCTGACTGCCCATATCGTCTTCATTGAAGGAGAAACTGGCAGATAGTCCGTTGAGAATTTCCTCGATGCTGCGTCCGCCATACTGTTCCAGGTCACGACGGGTGATAACCTCAGTCTGGACTGGAGCCGTACGCAACAGATGATGGGTGCCAGTGCCTGTCACCACCACTTCCTGCAACGAGTCGCCCTTGATGGGTTCCTGAGCTTCAGCAAAAGAGACCATCCCCAAAAGAATGAATCCAGTTATCATTAATTGCCTCATCAGCATCTTTGTTTCGTTTTTTAAAAAGAGGACGTGCTATCTCCCGACAGGACGGCCTCCGTATGAACTTATATAATAATACACGTATACACGTACAATGAAGGCCTGCGCCCTCGTTGATTCTACAAAAAAAACAAAACTTGCGTCGCACGCCCTTACATCGAGAGCATTTGACTTTTCTTCCTGTAAAAGGCTGGTCTTCAGACTTTCCTCCGCTCCCAAGCGCCTTCTCGTCCAAACGGGCAATGGCATGCTTGCTTAGGAGTCATAATGGAGTTCACTGCTGCGGGACAGTCGGAGATTCACACTCCAGTTCCCAATTAATCGCGGCTAAGCGAACCTTTCAGGGCAGTGTCACGTATGACATTGCGGGTGCAAAGATACAACTTTTTTTGAAAACCAAACATTATTTCAGGAAAAAGTTCGTATATTTGCACCCGATTTGGTGATTTCCCTGTGGTTCACAGGGGGAGAGAGGGAATCAGGTGAAAGACCTGAACAGTGCCCGCTACTGTAATCTCCATTATGAAAAGCCTAAGATATCCACTGAGGCAATCGGGAAGGAAGGCTTTTTTGGAGAGAGTCAGGAAACCTGCCAGTCATTACGAACATTGACACGAACGCCCCGGGAATAGGGTTTCGGAAGAAAGTTAAGAAAGTGAGAAGAAAGAAACTATTGCTGATGCTTGCACTGTGGCTTATGGTCGCAGCGGTTTCCTTTGCCCAAAAGTCACGAAAGAACGCGATGCGCGACTCCGTGATACTTGACAACGTTACCGTTTTGGGTAAGAGCAAGACACAGCAACTGCGCGAGGGGGCTCTTACCGTGAATGCCATCGACGTACGTTCGATGATAAGCAGTATCAGCAACCTGAACAGTCTGATTGACCATACAGCAGGTGTGAAGATACGCGAGGAAGGTGGACTGGGCAGCGACTTCGACCTGAGCATCAACGGAATGTCTGGCAATGCCGTGAGATACTTCATCGATGGTGTGCCTCTCGACACAAAAGGCTCTGGCGTCACACTGGCCAATCTGCCCATCAGTATGATTGACCGTGTAGAGATATATAAAGGTGTAGTACCTACGTGGCTCAGTAGCGATGCCTTGGGAGGAGCCGTCAACGTGGTGACTAATCGCAAGAAGACCAATTACCTCGATGCGTCGTATGGCATGGGTTCCTTCCATACCCATAAAGCCGACCTCAACGCGCAGTATATCTTCAGGAACGGACTGACCATCCGCCCTACCCTTGGTATCAATTACTCGAAGAACGACTATACAATGAAAGGCGTGGAACTTTGGGACGAGACGGCACGAAAGTTCCTGCCACAAGACCGCAAGCGTTTTCACGATGCCTACCTTTCATTGTTAGGACAGGTGGAAGTGGGCTTTACGGATAAATGGTGGACAGACGAGTTCTTTGTCAGCGCATCCTACCAGCAGACGGATAAAGAACTGCAGACAGGACAGGTGCAGACACGTGTCATCGGTATGGCAGATAAACAGACAAAAGCCTGGAGCGTTGGCGCCCGCTATCAGAAACGCGCGTTCCTGTTGGAAGGTCTCAATGCCAACTTCTCGTTCTCTCACACCTGGGACCATTCTATCGCCACAGATACCGCTCACCGCCAGTACGACTGGAACGGCGACTATATAGTCAGCGGACATAACGAGTTGAACGGCAGAAACTTCAAACGGAGGCATATTAAGCGACCCATGACGAATGCGCGAGCCGAACTGAACTACCTATTCTCTGACGAACACATGCTGAACATCAGTTATGCGCTGAATCGTACAGGAAACAACCGCTGGGATGATGTGGACCAGGAGTTTGAGCCTGCCAATGACGTACTGGCCAAGCATATCATCGGACTGGCCTATAACCAGTCGTTAATGCAAGGGCGGTGGTACAACACCTTCTTTGTGAAAGACTATATCAATTATCTGTCAGTAGAACAGACAGACCTGGCTTTCCTGACCAACTCGCGAGACGTGACCGGTTCGAACACCCAGAACAACATTGGTGGAGGCATAGGCAGCCGATTTGAAATTATCAGACCTTTGGCCATCAAAGCCAGCTACGAACATAGTGTTCGACTACCCCTGGCAAGAGAACTGTTGGGCAACGGTACTACTATCTACGCCAATATGGCATTAAAGCCTGAGTGTAGCGACAACCTAAACCTAGGTCTCTTTGGTACGTTGCAATACGGACAACACACCTTTTACTATGAAGCCAATGGTTTTCTGCGATTTGTGGACAACTATATCCAACCACAAATAGCCGAGAAAGAAGGTATGATGCAATACACCAACGAACCTGCCGTGCATATCAAAGGTATTGAGGGAGAGGTGCGCTACAACTGGGATAAGCGCCTACAGATAGTGGGCAACATGAGTTGGCAAGATGCGCGCAACCGTCAGGAATACCTGACTAACGGGCAGCCCAATGCCACCTTCAACAATCGCGTGCCCAACCGTCCTTGGCTGTTCGCATCGACAGAAGCTCACTACTCGTTCTTCGACCTTTTCCAAGAAAAAGACCACCTGACCGTGAGTGCCGACTATCAATGGGTCCATTGGTTCTTCTTGTCGTGGGAGGCCTACGGCAGCAAGAGTACCAAAGCCCGCATTCCGACAAAGAATACCATAGGTGCAAATATCACCTATTCATGGTGCCGCAACAGATATAGCGTCTCGATAGACTGCGACAATCTGTTTGATGCAACGACCTACGACAACTATAAGTTGCAGAGACCAGGTCGCACACTGTTCGCCAAGTTCAGGCTATTATTACAATAAACAATATAACAACTAATTTAAATTCAAAAGACAAAATGAAAAAACTAAGTTTCCTTCATTCGCTGATGGCAGTACTGATGATCACCGCTGCCTTTACAGCATGTTCTGAAGATGATGACAACGGTACTTCCAGCTCATCAAAAGGTGCCCACTACGACCTGACTATTACAGTAGGAAAGCATGGTGGTATGGCAAAAACAGAGACCCACGTGACACTGAGCGTGGCTTCGCTGAGCGACCCCGACACGACTATCACGTTCGACGGCAAGGGTGTTGAGATTGCCGACTACACAATTGAAAGCATCTACGACGACGAGTTCATGTATCAGGTGCCCTCTTCAATGGACCGTTTCTCTAAACTGCAGTTGAAGAACAACGAACTGACGGTGGTACAGGAGCAGAGATTCGACAAGAACACCTACACACCACGTAACTACACCCACGCATGGCTCGACAAGAACACCCTGCTTATCATGTCAACATCAGAAGATCACACCAAGGTGATTTGGACGAAGTTGAACGTCAAGGACATGAGCATCATTAATGAGGGAACGGTGGACGGCATCAAAGTGGCCGAAGGCTATAACGTGCTGTCAACCAGCGGTCTGCTAACCTATCGTAAGAGCGACAAAAAACTGTTCTACTTCTACAACAACAAGGGCTTGACCAGCGGAAGCAACAAGAGCACCAACGAACCCTTCTTCCGCATTGCCGTCATCAATCCTGAGACGATGGCCGTTGAGCAGGAGATTATCAACAGTGAGGCTGCTCAGATGCAGGGTTCTGCTTACGGCGAACTGCTCCAGGACTTCATCTTCTTTGATAAGGACGACAACCTCTATCTTACCGCCTTCAGCACCAAGAGCAAGAAGAACTACGGTCAGCTGCTGCGCATCAAGAATGGTGAGTACGACTTCGAAAAGGGTTACAATGCATTCCCCGACACCAAAGGTAAGATCCTGACCATTCAGTATCTGGGTGGCAACAAGGCACTTGTCTACTCCGGCGACAACGCAGTGGGCACAGGTATTCAGGATGTAGCATACTATTATTCTATCGTAGACCTCGACACGAAGCAGGCCACCCGACTGCAGTATAACGGTGAGGATATCGCCTATAGCGCAGGCAGCTTCTCTCAGCGCTCTGTCTATAACGCCAAGGAGAACAAGGCCTACTTCGGTGTGAGCAACGATACAGAGAACCGTATCTATATCTACGATGTGGCTACTGGCAACGTGAGCCTTGGTTCAAAACTGGCCACCGGCGTTTACTTCGACCAGATTCGCTTCTTTGAAAAATAAGACGTATGACGCCTATCACTTTCCTATCGCTAGGCCCCGGCGACCCTGAGTTGCTGACCTTCAAAGCCGTGAAGACCTTGAAGGATGCCGATGTGGTGATGGTGCCTGCGACAAGAAACAATGAGGGTGTAATGAAATCACGCGCCACAGACATTATCAGCGAGTGGTGCGACGACAACCGCCTGATGGTCTATGAGCTACCCATGCTCAAAGACCGTCAAGCGGTATCTTTGGTTTACAACAGGATCTTTGCGGATTGCGTCAGGCTCTATCATGAAGGGCAACGCATCGTGGTGGCTGTTGAAGGCGACGTAAGCATCTATGCCTCTATCCATTATGTGATGGAACGCTTAGAGGAAGCAAGTATTCCTGTGGTACAATCGGCAGGCATCCCTTCGTTTATTGCCGCCGCAGCCTCAGCAGGGCTGTCCTTAGTCAGTCAGCAGCAGCGACTCACCATTCTGCCAGGCGATGCTGACGCAGAGACGCTTCATCAGCTATTAGACAGCAATCATGTGGTTGTCGTGATGAAACTATCACAATGTCAGGAGGCAGTCAAAGAATTCCTGCGTCGGAACCCACAAACCGTTTGTCATTACTTCGAAAATGTAGGCACGCCCGAAGCCTATCATACCTCATTGTCTGACGAGATTCAGTCTCGTCAATTTCCCTATTTTTCACTTTGCATCATCTATCCTGCCTGATTTCGCAAAAAACTTTGTACCTTTGTCACCTGTATGAAGTCCGCATTTCTCATAGCAGCACCTACCAGCGGCAGTGGTAAGACAACCATTGCACGCGGCCTGATGGCTCTTTTCACGCAGAAGGGCTATCGTGTACAACCCTTTAAATGCGGACCAGACTATATAGACACAAAATTTCACAAAGCTGTATGCGGTCGTCCGAGCATCAATTTGGACACTTTCATGACTACCCCTGAGCATGTACGCAATCTCTTTGAGCATTATGGCAAAGGGGCTGATGTATGTATCGTAGAGGGGATGATGGGACTCTTTGATGGCTATGAGCGCGATAAAGGGTCCTCGGCCGAGATTGCCAGCATTCTGCAGTTGCCTGTCATCCTGGTTGTCGATGCCAAGAGTGCTGCCTACTCTATGGCACCACTGCTGCAAGGCTTCATCAACTTCCGAAAGGACGTGCATATCGCAGGTGTGATATTCAACAAGGTGGGGTCATCAAGACATTTTGAGATGCTCCGTCAGGTATGCGACGATTTGCAGATTACCTGTTTTGGCTATCTTCCCAAAAACAGTTCGCTGGAGCAAGGCTCACGCTACCTGGGGCTGGACTTCTCTGAAAAAACAGAAAACGAGGAACTCATCAACTTGATAGAGTCACATATCGATTGGAAAAGCATCTGTTCCTCGTTAGTCCGAGAGCGACGGACTGTGAGTCCGAAGGCGACGGACTGTGCGTCCGAAGGCGACGGACTGAAAGTGAGCTGCGCACTCAATGCAGAAAGTTTCAGTTTCATTTATCAGGAAATCATCGACTCATTTGCCTCCGTCAGTTTCTTTGACCCAGAAAAAGACATACCCTCGCTGGAAGGTATCGACCTGCTCTATCTGCCAGGCGGCTACCCAGAGAAGCATGTAGAAGCCTTAGTCAGGAACGAAGCCTGCAGAAAGGCAATCAGAGACTATGCTGAACAGGGAGGACGCATCATTGCAGAATGCGGAGGGATGATGTACCTCTGTGAAAAAATTATCACCGACGAGGGCGAATATCCCATGTGCGGTGTTCTGCCCTACGCCATCACAGCACGCAAGGCAGACCGCAAGTTATCCTTGGGTTATCGCCGTTTTATACTCGATGGCAAGGAATATCGTGGACATGAATTCCATTACACCCAATTCGTAGAAACACCAGAAAGCGTCACACAGGTCTATAATGCCAAAGGTGAACCTGTGGCGACGCCAGTATTCAGATATAAAAACGTATTAGCAAGCTATACGCACCTCTATCAAATATGAAACAATCTCTCCATCCCATCATGTTCGCAGGTACAGGTAGCGATGTAGGCAAAAGCATCGTTGCTGCAGCATTCTGTCGCATATTCAAGCAGGATGGCTACGAGCCTGCACCCTTTAAGGCACAGAACATGGCGCTTAATTCCTACGCCACGCCAGAGGGGCTGGAGATTGGACGTGCCCAGGCCGTACAGGCTGAGGCAGCAGGCATTCCCTGTCATACGGACATGAACCCGCTATTGCTGAAGCCCCAAAGTGACCACACCTCGCAGGTCATTCTTAATGGGCGACCCATTGGCAATAAGGATGCGTACGATTATTGGCGTCCCACCCAAAAATCGCCCATTAATCCCACGAAGCCCAACACCCCCATCGACTTCCAATCAGAGGTCCATGCCGCTTTCGACCGTCTTGCCTCACGCTACAACCCCATTGTGATGGAGGGCGCAGGCAGTATTGCAGAGATAAACCTGAAGGACAGAGACCTGGTCAATATGTCGATGGCTCGCCATGCCAAGGCAGATGTCATCTTAGTAGGCGATATAGACCGGGGCGGTGTCTTCGCCAGCGTCTATGGCAGTATCATGCTTCAATCGCCAGAGGACCGCAAACTCATCAAGGGCGTTATCATCAATAAGTTCAGGGGCGATATGCGTCTCTTCGATGAAGGCAGAAAGATGTTGGAAGACATCTGTGGGGTACCGGTTCTTGGTGTTATTCCTTATTACAAGGATATCTTTATCGAGGAGGAAGACAGCGTCAGTCTGGAGAAGAAGCGCAAGCAACTGGCAGAGGGAAAGGTAAACATCGCCGTCGTCCTGCTACGCCATATCAGCAACTATACCGATTTCGACACGCTGGAACGCGACCCACGCGTCAACCTCTTCTATACCAACAACACGCAAGACATCAGTCAGGCGGACATTATCATCCTGCCTGGCACGAAGTCAACCCTCGACGACCTCATGGAACTACGTCGCAACGGATGTGCGCAGGCTATTCAGCGTGCCCATCGTGACGGGAAGATGGTCATCGGCATCTGCGGAGGCTATCAGATGTTGGGTCAGACCATCGACGACCCGGAAGGTATCGAAGGCGACATCAAGCATCTGCCGGGACTCGGTCTGCTGCCTATCCACACCACCATGGGAGCTGACAAGACCACGAAGCAGGTCACGTTCCAATTCGACGGACAGACATGTCAGGGCTATGAGATTCATCAGGGTGTCAGCGATACCGATGAGGCCATCCTGCAGTCCGGCCATTGCATCGGCACCTACATCCACGGCTTCCTCGACAACGCAGCAGTTATTGAGTATGTGTTAAGAGGTAAGAAGTTAGAGCGAAGAGGTGAGAGGGCTGTTTCTTATCGCGATTTCAAGGAGGAGCAATACAACAAACTGGCTGCCCACGTACGTCAGTATGTGGATATAGAACGCATCTATCAAATACTCTCAAGCAATGATTAAAGGACACGGTGACGATATATATGAGTATGAAGGCATCAAGAGCGACTTTTCGTCGAATATCTGCCAGAATCCAGCTGCCTGCCAGGCAGTAACAGACTATCTGTCAAAACGCCCAGAGTTGTTAGCGCATTATCCAGAGCCTGAGGCATGGTCACTGGAAGAAAAACTCGCTGAGCGTGAAAACGTCAGTCCTGAGAATATTATCGTCACCAGTGGTGCTACTGAGGCCATCTACCTTATAGCCCAGACTTTCCGCTATCAGCCGCACATACCGCAGCCAACATTCAGCGAATATGCCGATGCCTGCAAAATATTCTCCCCTTACACAAAGAGTAAGAATAGTATCTGGATATGCAATCCCAATAACCCCACAGGACTCATGCTTTCTACCGGGAAGCTGGATGACGCTCTGTTTTATTTTAATCTGGTCGTCATAGATCAATCGTACGAACACTACACCACCCAACCTCTCATGACAGCAGCAGAAGCCATCAGGAGAAAGAAAATTATCCTGCTGCACTCCATGACAAAGACATACGCTGTACCAGGACTACGCTTAGGCTATATTGTTACTTCGAGGCAGTTGGCTGAAAAATTGCGAAAGAACCTGCGCCCATGGAGTGTATCCTCATTAGCTATTGAGGCTGGTAAGTTCCTGCTTCAGCATGACGAACTCATCTGTCGGCCCAACCTTGCAGAAGCTCAACGATTACGAGATATGCTCAGTCATATTGAAGGTATAAGTGTTGAAGCTACTCAGACCAATTTCATGCTCTGCCGCCAAGAAAAAGCTTCAGCTCATGACCTTAAAGAGTATCTGGCTCGTGAGCATCATATTCTCATTCGCGACTGTTCCAACTTCGAAGGTCTAACACCCAGCCATTTCCGCATCGCATCACAGACACCTTCTGAGAATGATGCACTTGTAGATGCCATCAACCAATATATCACATCAAGAAATGGATAACTGGATGATTGTCATATTGCCCCTGCTCGTTGGTTGGTTTCTCGACCTTATCTTTGGCGACCCATCCAAACTGCCCCACCCTATTGTGTGGTTCGGCAAAGCCATTGCTTTCTTTGAGCATCGGCTCAACAAGGGGAGTCATCGGAAGTTGAAAGGAGCACTCGTAGCCATTGGTCTCATCGTATCTGTTTTTGTTATCACTTATCTCATTCGTCACTATCTCAATTTACTCCCCTCCATTACAGGGAGGGGCTGGGGGTGGGTCTTCGACTCTATCTTAGTCTTCTTCTGTCTGGCCGGCACCACCCTCATCCGTGAGGTACGTGAAGTATTCCTGGCTGTGGACCGTTCTCTGGAAGAAGGCAGACAACAAGTGGCCCGTATCGTTGGCCGCGACACGTCAGCACTCTCGGCCCAGGAGGTAAGGACGGCAGCCTTGGAAACACTCGCAGAGAACCTGAGCGACGGCGTCATTGCCCCTCTGTTCTGGTTTGCCGTCCTTGGCGTGCCTGGCATGTTAGCCTATAAGATGATTAATACCCTCGACTCGATGATTGGGTATAAGACAGAACGGTATAAGGACTTTGGCTGCTGGGCTGCCCATATCGACGATGTCGCCAACTACATACCAGCCCGACTGACGGCACTTTTAATGGCAATCGCATCACCCCGGAAAGGCTTGCTCCGCTTCATCTGGAGGAACGGACGACGTCACGCCTCACCTAACAGCGGATACCCTGAAGCCGCCCTTGCAGGCATCCTGAATTGTCGTTTCGGAGGTCCCCACTATTACTTCGGACAACTCTTCCCCAAACCTTATATCGGCGAGAACGAGCGCGAACTGACCACCACCGACATGAAGCGAGCCGTTCGCATCAACCGCATCGCAGAGGTGCTGATGGTTTTTCTCGTTATGATATGCCTCATTCTCAAAAATATTCTCTAACTTTGCAGCAGTATGAAGAAGATTATTATTGCAGGCTTAGGACCTGGTAGCCCAGAAGATATGACACCCGCCGTGATGGAGGCCGTGAAAGAAGCTGATATTGTGGTAGGCTATAAATACTATTTCCAGTTCATCAAACCATTCATCAAGCCTGAATGCGAATGCATTGACACGGGCATGAAGAAAGAGCGTGAACGAGCAGAGATGGCATTTAAGCTGGCAGAGCAGGGAAATACTGTTGTCGTCATCTCAAGTGGCGACGCTGGCATCTACGGTATGGCTCCACTCATCTACGAGATGAAACGAGAGCGTGTAACCAACGGACTTCCCGCTGACATCGAAGTAGTGTCTCTCCCTGGTATCTCCGCCTTTCAGAAAGCTGCATCCCTGCTTGGCGCCCCCATCGGGCATGACCTCTGTATCATCTCTCTTTCAGACCTCATGACACCGTGGGCGGTGATTGAACGCCGTATCAAGGCAGCTGCCATGGGCGATTTCGTCACCGCTATCTATAATCCCAAGTCGCATGGTCGCTATTGGCAGCTATACCGTCTGCAAGAGCTTTTCCTACAGGAACGCAGTGCCGGCACACCCGTAGGCTATGTCCGTCAGGCAGGACGTGAGGAACAAGAAGTGAAACTCACCACCCTCAGCGAGTTCGACCCTGAGGACATCGATATGTTTACCGTTGTTCTGATTGGTAATTCCCAGTCATATATCAACGACGGAAAATTCATCACGCCTCGTGGCTACTATCGTGAGGAGAAGCAGGAGGACATAAAGCCCGGTCAGTCTATCATGATGGAAAGTTTCCGAACGATACGTTCCGAGATGCAGCATCCTGATGTGCCTACATGGCGTCTATGGCCGTTGCTACACGCCATTCATACGACGGTAGACTTCGGCATGGAAGAGTGTCTTTGGATGGATGACCGTGCTACGGAGATATTATATAATAAGGTGGTTGACGGCAGTCTGAAACATATTGTCACCGACGTCACAATGGCTGCAAGCGGTATCCGTAAGGGGGCTTTGGAGCGACTGGGCATCGAGGTGCATTGTTACATCAACGACCCTCGTTCCAAGCAGATGGCAGACGAGAAAGGCATCACCCGCAGTCAGGCTTGCATGCAACTGGCAGCGGAGGAATATCCCGAGGCGCTCTATGTGGTAGGCAATGCGCCAACGGCACTTTTCGAGATTTGCGACTTGGTGCGTAAAGGCAAGATGCATCCCGTGGGAATCATTGCGGCACCAGTCGGTTTTGTGCATGTTTGCGAAAGTAAACATGCCGTCAAGACATTGAAGCAGATACCCAAGATGATTGTCGAGGGCCGCAAGGGCGGAAGCAATCTTGCCGCCACACTCTGCAACGCCATTCTGACCTTTGATGATGCCGCCCAACTGAAGCCTGGACGTGACCTGTAGAAAAAAAACAAAAAAAATATCAACTTCTTTGTAACAAGTTCTATGAAATACCCGTATGTATGATTAGAAGGGTCAATCAAAGAGGCCTTAAACATTAAAGATTAACAATTGAAAATTAAAAGTATTATGAAGTATTCATCTAAGACATTCAATCCTTTGAAGAGTATGAAGAAGTTGGCCATCTGCGTCATGTTGGTTTTCGTTTGCATCAATGCCAATGCCGAGTGCAAAGATTTCGACAAACTGGCTAAGATGGAAGGCGTGGAGTTCACACACATTAATAAAGATATCGTAAAACAAGCTTTTGAATCTGGCGAAGGCCTTCACCTTGGAGAAGCCATCAACATTGATGACGAAGATGGCATGATTCTTAAAAAAATAGCTGATGT
This sequence comes from Prevotella communis, assembly GCF_022024115.1. Lineage (NCBI taxonomy): Bacteria > Pseudomonadati > Bacteroidota > Bacteroidia > Bacteroidales > Prevotellaceae > Prevotella > Prevotella communis. Next base: position 741,270 of record NZ_CP091792.1, on the reverse strand, counting down.
CAAAGTGTTCAGACGCGAAGGAGCAGACAATATTGAATCGTTCAAGAAAGCAGCTCTGAAGGTGCTGAAAAGCAAGAAATGGAACTCACTGATGGATACGAAAAATGATGAAGGACAGATCGTAAAAATATATCAGGCAAAGAAAGGAGAACAATTCACAAACGTTGTACTGGCAATTCAAGATGGTGAAGCTGTACTGGTTGTCATCGACGGCACATTAGACCTGGCCAAGATGTTTAATGGAGGCTATGACGACGAAGAGGATGATGAGGAGGAGGATGAAGACGAAGAAGAAGAGGACTAATCCCAAAAGATGATATATGAAACAGATTCTTTTATCAATCATGATGCTGCTCTGCGTAGGGAATGCCTTCGGGCAGACACCTGCCAAGTTAATTGAGAAATACAAGGCTGTGCCTGGTGCGGTGTATGAGAATACAACAAATGAGAGTCTCAAGGGACTTGAAGAGGGGGATACCATCCTGTCTGCCGATGAAATCGCCAAACTGAAGAAACACTTCAAGAAGAGCGAACAGGTGCAAATCCAGAATGTCAGCGAGGAACAGTTGGCAGAAATCAACAAGGACATCAAAGCCCTGAAGAACTACGAACTGCTGTTCGAAACAGTCCGCAACGCTGGCTCTGAGAGTTTAGGAGATTCTGCTAATGTGGTTAAGCAAAAGATTTCTGATTTCCTGAATCCAACTGTCAAGATGCGATGCTACGGCAAGGTGGACGGCAAGATGGTCAGCGACCTGCTGATACGCCTCGACATTTGGAACACGGTAGCGCTCTCGTATATAGACACCAAGATCGACAGGGACGTCTGGATGAAGTTGCAGGAAAGAAGTAGTTTTTCTACCAGCGATGACGATGATGACGATGATGATAGCAGTGTGGACATGAAGGAGACCCTCAAAGATGTCGAAAAAGGTAACGTCCTCATTGTCATCAATGGCGAAGAGCATCCTGAACTTCACTCGACAAAGGAAGCTGAAGAATATATGAGGCAGCAACAAATCTCGTTCAACCACCAGAATTGGATTGTGGGCAAAGCTGTCAAGGAGAAATATCCACATACTAAGAAGAACGTGGTGATAGAATTCTCTCGCAATGATAAAGAGCAGAAATAGCCAATGGACGCACGGGAGTTCAAACAGCGGTATATGCCCCATCATCAGGTGCTCTATCGGGTAGCCTATCACCTGACGGGCAATGAACAGGATGCCGAAGACCTGCTTCAGGACCTATACCTGAAACTCTGGCAGAAGCGCGACGACCTGCCCGATGAGGCGATGAAGGAAGCTTATCTCGTGACAATGATACGACATCTGTTCGTAGATCAACGGCGATTGAAACACCTGGATGCCTCGGCAGAACTGAAGAATGAGGACGGGCCACCCGATGAACGGAGTCTCGATTATCAGATAGATGCCAGAGACGAGGCTCAAAAGATGGAGGGACTCATCAGTCAACTGCCTGAAAGGGAGGCACGAATCATTCAGATGCACCTGATGGACGACCGCTCATACGAGGAGATAGAGCAAGACACAGGACTCTCGCAAGGCAATATCCGCATCATCGTGATGCGAACGAAAAAGAAACTTAAGCAACAATTTCAAAATATCACGAAGACATGGACGAACTGAATCTGAAAACGTTAGAACAAATACCCATTCCCGAAGGATTGGAAGAGCGTCTGTCGGCTAAGATTGACGAATGGGAGAAAGAAGAGAAACAGCAGGAAACCAAACACCGCTCACTCTTCCCAAAAGCCCTGCGCTATACAGCTGCAGCAGCCAGTGTCGTCCTCGTTGTTGGTGTGGGAATTCATCTGCTGAGCCAGGATAAGTATATGGATCTGGCCGAACAAGACACTTACCAGGATCCCATGCAGGCAAAAATGGAAGCAGAACGCGCCCTCAACCTGCTGGCAATGAACCTCAACAAGGGTATGGGACATCTGGAAAAGGCGAAAGCCCTGAGCGATAAAACGGAACAAACATTAAATGAACAATTAAAGGTATTCGAATAACATGAAACAGACAATGATAAAATTCCTCCTTTGCGTGGTGGTGGCCCTAGGCAGTCTCAGCGCCCACGCACAGGTAAAGGCATTCGAGAAATATGCCGACACGAAGAACGTGACCTATGTCTTCATCTCAAAATATATGCTTGGCTTGGCAGGTAAGAGTGCCGGACTATCAGTTCCTGGTGTAGACGTTAAGAGCCTGTCCAACAAACTGTCGGGTATTCAGATTATCACCTCTGAGGACAATGCAGCTCAGAAGAAGCTGAAGAACGACGCAAAAGCCATCATCGCAAAAGAGAAATACGAATTGATGATGCAGATAAACGAGGACGACAACAAGGTAAACATCTATCACCATATAGGAAAACAACAGTCGGCTGTTGTCATGCTTGTAGAAGATGACGACCAGACAACGATCATGGTCTTCTCGGGTAAGTTCACACTCGAAGACGTGATGAAGATGACGCAAAACTAAGATGATATGGAGCGAGCGAGATTCATCATCATAGGTATCACAGATCATCCAGCACCATGGTTTCAACCAGAGGTGCTGGATGTTATACGTCATGGAAAAATCTTCTCAGGCGGCAAGCGGCATCACGACATCGTGGCGTCATTGCTGCCTGAAGGTGCAGAATGGATCGACATCACCGTGCCGCTGGATACTGTATTTGAAGCCTATCACCGTGCCGCTCACTTCTCCGAGGGGGCTCCCATCATCGTATTCGCCAGTGGCGACCCGCTTTTCTTTGGGTTCGCCAATACCATCAAGCGAAAGATGCCTGACGCAGAGATAGTGGTCTATCCCACTTTCAACTCCCTGCAACTCCTCGCTCATCGTCTTGTAATGCCCTATCACAACATGCGCATCGTATCCTTGACAGGACGTCCCTGGCCAGAGTTCGACCGCGCTCTCATAGAGCGGGCAGAGAAGATTGGCATCCTGACCGACAAGGAGCATACACCTGCCGCTATCGCACAACGAATGCTGGAGTATGGCTACAGGGACTACATCATGCATATCGGCGAGCACCTGGGCAACCCGCAACAGGAGAAGGTTAGTACACTCACTCTTGAGGAGGCATCCCAGCGCGAATTTACCATGCCTAACTGCGTGATTCTCTGCGGAAAAACCGCAGAGCACACGAGGACCTTCGGTATTCCTGATGCCAGTTTCTCCCTCCTTGACGGTCGCGAGAAGATGATTACCAAGATGCCCATCCGTCTTCTGACCCTTCAGGCTCTCGACCTGCCCCATCGCCACGTTCTATGGGATATCGGTGCCTGCACGGGCAGCATCAGTATCGAGGCCCGCCTACTGTTCCCGCATCTTCAGATTGAAGCTTTCGAGATCCGTCCTGAATGTGAAGCCATCATCCAGGAAAACGCCCGCCGCTTTGGTGCTCCAGGCATCAACATCCATATCGGCGACTTCCTCGATGCCACCACTCCTGCCACCACTCCAGCCACCACTCCTGCCACCACTCCAGCCACCACTCCCATCGTATCTACGATGGGTTCTCCGATGGGTTCTCCCGATGCAGTATTCATCGGCGGACATGGTGGTCACCTCAAGGAGATTATGGAAAAGGTGCTGACGGTACTTACAGATGACGGCATCATCGTCTTCAACAGCGTCACCTCTCCAAAAGTTCCCACCAATAGTCGTGCTCTATGGGACGAGGCCTGCCAAGACCTCGGACTCCAACAAGGGCGCCCCCTTCATATTCTACTCAACGACTATAATCCAATAGAGATACTAACAGCATTTAAATCAAATAAACTATGAAACAAGACATCGCCATCTATACCCTGACTTCCGAACTGCATGACGAGAAAGCTGTGACAACGATGACAATGGCTTTCCTTGAGAGTCTGGGAATAGAGTATCAGCTGAAAGGCACCGACTATAGCGACTATGGCAGTCACGCCCTCAACCTGATATATGTCCGCACTGGCGGCACCGAAGGAATCTTCCGTCGTCTGCTCCCTGAGTTACAAAACAAGAGTCAGCGTCCGTTCTACCTGCTGACATCTGGCAAGAGTAATTCACTCGCAGCCTCTATGGAGATTCTGTCTTTCCTGCGTCAAAACGACATCTGTGGTGAGATTATCCATGGCGACAGCGATTATATCACCCGTCGTATCCATCTGTTATCGAAGGTTGAAGAAGCCAAAAAGAAACTTTGCGGAACCCGTCTGGGTATCATCGGTGAACCTTCTGACTGGCTGATTTCCAGTCACGCAGACAAAGCAAAGGTAAAGGAGATGTTAGGAATAGAACTGATAGACATCCCCATGCAGGAACTGCTTGATGAAATTGGCGACACAAAGCAAATATACGAGACACTGAAGGTACTCATCAACAGATACCAGTTGCAAGGATTTACCCTAAGATGCTTTGACCTGCTCACCACCGTAAAGGATACTGGCTGCATGGCTTTAGCCAAGCTGAACAGCGAGGGTTATGTAGCTGGTTGCGAGGGCGACGTCCCCGCCATGCTATCCATGATGATTGTCCGCTCATTGTTGGACATCTCCGGCTTCCAAGCCAACCCCTCACGTATCAATCCAGAGACCGGCGAGATGCTCTTTGCTCATTGCACCATACCTCTTGACATGGTAGAGCATTATGAACTCGATACCCATTTCGAGTCGGGCATTGGAACAGGCATACGTGGCTATATGAAAGAAGGTCCCGTCACCATCTTCAAGGTCGCAGGCAACCTCTCACGTTCTTTCATCGCCGAAGGTGAACTAGTCCGTAATGAGGCCAAGCCAGACCTCTGTCGCACCCAACAGGTGATACGACTCTCAGACAAGAGTCTCACCACCAGTTATTTTCTCACGAATCCAATAGGCAACCATCATATCATCATGCCTGGACACTGCAAACAACTCTTAGAACACCTACTAAAATGAACAAAATAGCTATCATACAAATCAATGAGGCTGGTGAACCGATTACCACCCGCCTGCAAAAGAAATACCCCAAAGCCGAGATTATCAGTCGCGATTCCGTAGGGAGCAACTGGAAGGCATTCGACGCCTTCGTCTTCATCGGAGCCATGGGCATCTGCGTGCGAACCATTGCCCCGCTTATTGAGGACAAGCACAATGACCCTGCCGTGGTATGTATCGACAGTTTCGGTCAACATGTCATCGCTGTGCTATCCGGACATATAGGCGGTGCGAACGACCTGACACGAGACATCAGTGCTGCAATCGGTGGACAAGAGGTTATCACCACCCAGAGCGACAATGCAGGACTGTGGGCTCTCGACACATTTGAGAAACGTTTTAACTGGCCTATTGCCAGTGACATAGCAGACATGAACGACTGTATTTTTACATTTGTCAACCGTAAGCCTACAGCCTTACTACTTGAAATGCGTGACGAAGGCACCGACTATCTGGAACAGACCAAACCCGACCACGTGACCATCATCAATGATATCAGTGAAGCCGACCCGCAGAAATACGAACTTCTCATCATCGTATCTCCCTTCATCCACAATACTCCCAACAACATGCTCGAACTGCATTTCGTACCAATGGTGGGGACAATAGGTTTTGGATTGGCTCATCACCCTGACAACTTCGAGTGCATCTACGACGAGATTGATGAAGCCCTTGCACAGCGCGGCATTTTGCCCTGTACCTATCGCTATTGCACCATCGACGTCAAAAAGGATGAAGAATTCTGTGAATTACTCAGAGAGGAATACAACGAAGAAGTCGAATTCTTTACAGCCGAGGAACTTGCTGCCATCAAGGTGCCTACCCCCAGTGCCACCGTCGAAAAACATGTAGGCACTCCAAGCGTGTGCGAAGCAGCAGCAATCTTAGGCTCCAATCATGGACAACTCATCATTCCAAAGATCAAAGGTAAGAATTGGACGGCGGCTTTAGCCATCGACGAGAAATATCTTAGGCATAAACAGGGCCACATCGAGATTGTCGGTGCCGGACCTGGCGACCCCGATCTCATCAGTGTGCGCGGACGCAAGATGCTGGAACGCGCCGACCTCATTCTCTATGCCGGCTCGCTGGTGCCTAAGGCTTTGACGGAATGTCACAAACCAGGTGCCATTGTTCGTTCATCTGCAGATATGAACCTTGAAGAACAGTGCGCCCTGATGAAGGAACATTACGACAAGGGACACTCCATCGTTCGTCTGCATACGGGCGACCCCTGCATCTTCGGTGCCATACAGGAGCAGATGGCCTTCTTCGATGCCAACAATATGCACTATCATATCACCCCAGGTATCAGCAGTTTTTTGGCTGCAGCCGCAGAACTTAGGAGCCAGTTCACCATTCCTGAAAGGACGCAAACCATCATCCTGACCCGCGGCGAGGGGCACACACCCATGCCTGAGAAGGAGCAGCTGCACCTCTTAGCAAAAAGCCAGAGCACCATGTGCATATTCCTCTCGGCCGCCATCGTGGACGACGTGCAAAAGGAGTTACTGCAGGAATACCCGGAGGATACCCCCGTGGCCGCCTGCTATCACCTGACGTGGCCCGACCAGAAAATCTATCGCGGAGTATTGAAAGATCTTGCGAAAATCGTGCACGACAATCACCTGACGCTTACCACCATGCTCGTTGTCGGTGAGGCCATCGATAACCGTCAGGGACTATCGGAGTTATACAACAAACATTTTACTCATTTATTTAGGAAAGGTAACTGAGCATCTTCTTCGTGCAGACATGATACTAATATTTGGAGGAACAACAGAAGGACGCAAAGCTGCAGAGGTGCTCGAAGAGAGCGGCTCAGCATTCTATTATAGTACAAAAACGGGCGAACAAGACATCACGCTCCATCATGGTACAGTCATCAGCGGTGCGATGGACAAGAAGACGATGACGGCGTTTGTCAGCAAGCACGAGATACGTCTGATTATAGATGCCGCCCATCCATTCGCCTCTAAGTTACACGAAACGATAGGCAAAGTTTCCGCCGACTTACAAATACCCGTTGTGCGCTACGAGCGTATCTATCCGCCACGCGATTCCGACATCACATGGATTGACGACTACAGCGACCTCGACTATATACTCCCCTCCCTCAGCAGGGAGGGGCAGGGAGTGGGTCGGCTCCTCGCAACAACAGGCGCACAGAGCATCGGCAAGCTGAAACATCTGGAAGCTGAAGGGATAAAGGTCATTTATCGCATTCTTAACCGCGAAAGCAGCATCGTACTGGCTCACCAGCAAGGCGCCTCAGACAACCAGCTTTGCTATTACGATGACGGTGATATGCCCATTGCTGATACCATCCTGATGAAAGAGAGCGGCATCAGTGGTGGATTCATTGAGAAAGTAAATGAAGCACGTAGAAAAAACATGCGTATTATCGCCATCAAACGACCGGAGGGCTTCATGGCTCATGGGCTATGGTTCATGGTTAACGGTCCGCACGGACTAAGGAGGATGGTGGAAAAACTTCTGCCGGAGTTTTTCCCGCTGCACAGCGGACTAACCACAGGAACATGCGCCACAGCAGCCACCATCGCCGCCACCATTCGTCTCGTCAAAGGAGAGACACCTGCCGAGGTGCCCGTCCTGCTGCCCGATGGCGAGACCATCAACGTGTCCGTTGGTTATGCCGACGGCTACGCCTACTGCATCAAGGAGGCTGGCGATGACCCCGACGTTACAGACGGCATAGAGGTCCGCGCCAGTTGCCGACCCTACAGACCCACCCCCAGCCCCTCCCTGAATGGAGGGGAGTGGTTAGTCATTGAGGGCGGCGAGGGCATCGGTCGCTTCACCCTGCCTGGGTTTGATTTTCCCGTAGGCGAGCCTGCCATCAACAAGGGCCCGCGCGAGATGATTCGTCAGAACCTAGACAGTCTATTCACTCCCCTCCATTCAGGGAGGGGCTGGGGGTGGGTCTGTAGGCTTTCTGTCCCTGGCGGCGCCGAAATAGCCCGTCGTACCTTCAACCCGCGCCTAGGCATCGAGGGCGGTATCAGCATCATCGGTGTCAGCGGTATCGTCAAACCCTTCAGTGAAGAAGCTTTCATCGACAGTATCCGCAAGTGCATGACGGTAGCCAAAGCCAGTGGTTCCGACCGCGTGGTCATCAACAGCGGTGCCAAGAGTGAGCGCTTCCTCAAGGCCCTCTACCCCAGCCTGCCCCAACAAGCCTTTGTGCAATACGGAAACTATATCGGTGAGACGCTGCGCATGGCCGCAGAGCTCACCATCCCCAACATCACCCTGGGCGTCATGCTGGGTAAAGCCGTCAAACTGGCAGAAGGACAACTAGACACCCATAGTCGTAAAAGTACAATGAATATAGGCTTCATTCAGGAAATGCTGAACGAAGCCCATATAGAGATTTCTCTGGATAATATCACACTGGCAAGGGAGTTATGGGAAAGGATTCCAGAAGACCAGCTTCCGACCTTCTGCGATGTTGTCATCAGTCACTGTGAGACGTATTGCAGGCCCCTGCTACCCAACGGCGACCTCATCATCCTTCTGATTTCCGACGACGGAACAATACACTCGCGATGATAGGCGCGCCCACCAGTGCCGTGACGGAATTAACGGGCAGGGCACCCTCGAATCCCGGCATACGCGCAATCAGGTTGCACAACAACGCCAATGCGGCACCAGCCAACATGGTGGCAGGCATCAGCACACGATGATCACTGGTACGGAAGATGGCACGCGCCAAATGGGGAACAGCCAATCCTATAAACATCACAGGACCGCAATAAGCCGTAACGATAGCCACAAGCGTGCCCGAGCATACAATCAGAAGCAAACGGGTACGACGGATATCCAGTCCCAAGTTACTGGCATAGGCATCACCCAGCATATACAGATTCATGGCCTTCACCGTGAGCATACTCAACGGCAACAGGATACACATCAATATAACGAAAAGCATCATCTGGTCGCCAGACACACGGGCAAAGGAACCTAAGCCCCATACCACATAAGCACGGATATCCTCCTCGGCCGAGAAAAACTTCAGCACACCGATGATGGCTGTAGCCAGATAGCCAATCATCACACCAATAATCAGCAACGTCACACTGCTTCTCACCTTGGTTGCTACCCAAAGAATGAGACCCATCACAGCCAGGGCGCCAACAATTGCAGCTATACTGATAGCCACATCTCCCATGTAACCCAGTCGGCTCAAGGCTACGCCCCCAAGTGAACCAGACAGCAGTACCACACATGCTACGCCCAACGAGGCGCCATTGCTGATACCCAGCACCGAAGGGCCTGCCAGCGGATTGCGGAACACCGTCTGCATCTGCAGACCACTCACCGCCAATCCAGCACCTGCCACCAAAGCCGTCAAAGCTTGCGGCACACGCGAGGAGAATATAATATTTGTCCATATCTCATTGTCACCACCTCCCAGCAATATACGGCATACCTCTATCATGGGGATGCGCACCGTACCCAACAGCAGGTTGAGCACGAAGAACAACATGATACTCAGCAGCAGGATAAGCAACAACAACGGACGTCTCATTTCAGCATACGATAAAAAGTCGGTTCATAGTCAGCAGGCATCAATTCCGGATGGAAAATAGCCACCAGGTCACTCAGCAACACATCAGGCATCACAGGCGACTTCTCATAATAGGGTGTCTGCTTCATATTGCAATATATCACTTTCTTATCCTTGAAAGCCTTAAACAATTCATTACGAGGTTCACTGGCCTTCAGGGCATCATAGGAGAAGTCGCCCTCGTAACTGTTCAGAATGCGCCAATAGTCAGCATTGGCAGCAGCGGCATACATCTCCTCAAACTCAATATTCACGCCGCCCGTATCATCATTGTCAAAGACATACCGTGCACCGGCGTCACGGAAAATCTGAGCCAGCGAGTTCTTACCTCCCACAGCATACCAGTTGCCGCCGTGCATCTCACCACTGAAAACAGTTGGAGAACCTTCCCCAGCACCTCCCTGTGAGGGATGGGAGTTATTTGCCACCTTCTCTTTCAAGTCGTTGTAACGATGTTCGATGCCGGCGAAGATAGAATCAGCCTCATGTTCCTTGCCAATAAACATTCCTACAAAACGAATCCATTCCGCCTGACCGAGCGGGGTCAGTTCCTTATATCCCAGATGCGGAATAAGCGTGATACCCGTCTCCTTAATGGCATCATAGCCCCCACGCTTGAAGGGCGAGATAAAGATAACCTCCGGGTGAGCCGCAAGAATCAGTTCTGTGTCAAAGTTGCCCTCCATACCAATCTTCACCATGCGTCCATCCTTCACACGCTGACGAATATCCCGATTGAAGAGATTCTTCGTACCCGTGATGCCCCGTACAACATCAAGCGCATCAAGAGCCGTAAAGTTAGACAACTGCAACATGGTCATGACAAGCGTACGTTCAATGGGGACCTCCACTTTCGTATAGCCCTCCGGAACCTCGACATCCATACCCTTATCAACCAATGCAAAGTGATAACTCACAGGCATTTTTTCTTCATCATCCTGTGGGTCTGCCACATCAATCAGGCGGACGCCATTGTCAAGAACCTTGACGGAATAACCCTTTGCATAGCGGGGGGCCGCGCCCAGAGAATCTGCCTCCGTCAGTGCCAAGCCATTGGCACTATTCTTTCCACCGCCACAAGAAGAGGCGATGAGGGCAAAAACAATCACCAAAAAGGAAATATACGCTTTCATTATCATCAGTTTTTACAGAGCGCAAAGATACAACTTTTTTATGAATAATTTGGCTATCTCGACAAAAAGTATTACTTTTGCAGCCGCAAATACCACAAACACCACGAAAAAAAAGCGCCTGTGGCGGAATTGGTAGACGCGCTAGACTTAGGATCTAGTGTCTCGCGACGTGCAGGTTCGAGTCCTGTCAGGCGCACAGAACAAAAAGAAAAAGGAATGTCACGGTGACATTCCTTTTTTCTTATTAGTCGTCGAGCGAGTAAGTAACCGTTGTTACCACACGGATTTTCTTGATATACGGTGTATTCTCATCACGGTTCTCAATTTCAAACTGTCCCTGACCAGCGGTCTGAATCTTTCCAAGTTTCGATTCACTGGCCTCAGCAAACTGCTCTGCCGTCTTCTGTGCATTCTTGATAGCCTCAGACATCATCTCGGGTTTCATCTGCTGGAACGAAGCATACTCATAGTTAGGATAGCTGCTATCGAGTGCCACGCCCTGCTTCAGCAGTTCTGCCTGCTTGAAGATAGCCTTATTCACAGCCTCAACTTTTGTCGTAGCCACCGTAATCGTTGTGTTGACGATATAGCGGAAAGGCTTCTGGTTATCGCCCCACTCACGAGCTTCAAGGTCTGATACAGAGGGCGGGTTCACCGTAATCTCACTTTCCTCCAAACCATTCTGTTTCAGGAAAGCCTTAATCTTACCAGCCTGCACATTGATACGTTCATAGAGCGTAGGCAGATCGTTGCCCGTTTCCTTGGTGCTGATACTCCACGTCACCTTATCTGCAGGCACCTCACGCTCAGCCAGACCCTTTACTGTGACCTTACGGTCTTTGTTGGTGAAATTGTCGATACCGGCCTTCACACACCATCCCATCACCATCACGCCGATGGCCAGGATAATAGATTCTTTTACTCTTCCCATAATATGATTAATTTTTATGGTCTGAAAGAGGTGAGTTATTTCATCACCACTTTCTTACCGTTGACGATATTCACGCCTTTCTGCAACTTGTTCATGCGAACACCCTGCAAAGAGTAGATACTCTCTGCAGACGTAGCCTTTGCAGGAATAGTTGAGATAGCATTGGCAGCATGGTAGTCGCTATACTTACCACCACCCCATGTAATCCAGTCCTTTGTCTCAGTCTCCCAGGCATATTTGCCATAGAAATTTGTTTCCTGTGAATTAATCTGCAGATACACGTCGCTCTTCTGCTGCAAAGTCACAGTACAGTTCTCATCGCTGTTTTTCTGGAATCCAGCCTTCGTACCATCATTGACAAAGGCCATACGGATGCGGTTCTTTGTAGTGCCAGCATTCACACCTGCCTGCGTACCTGCACTCATGGAATTACCATTACTGATGGTCTGGTCATACAGGGCTGATGACAGCACGAAATCATGAGTTCCGCTCTCAGCCATCAGCACCAGGGCAGCATCCTTGGGTGTAACTGTAGCAGACTCAGCTCCGTCAAAGTTGGTATATGTAACATAAGCACCCTTTGAAGCAGAGTAGCCAGCATTAACCTTAACAGCAATCACATCCTCAGGAACGATATAACAGCCTGAGAAATGATAGCCGCGCAGACCGTTCTCAATATTCACCGACAGGGCATTGTGTACTTCAGCAAGAGAGAAGTGGGCATCTGTAACCGTTTTCGACTCATTGTCAGAAGCATATTGGGGATTGTCCGTATTGCCATAAGCATGTCCGGTTGTGCCATAGGTCAGACTAATCAACAAGTCCTTGGTATTTGTGAGGTCGGTCATATCAAGGGTACCAAGAATCTGCCAACTATATGCCACGAATTCACCAGTAGCATCGCCAAAAAGGGCAGCACACTCATCACCACTATTCATCGTCTTTGAGCCATCAACACCCAGTCCTTTCAGATCAGCTTTCACCCAGACCGTCTGAGCATTGGCAGTCAGTAACTCTTTCTGCGCATTCAGTTCACTCACAGTGAAGGGATTCTCTTTTGTTCCGTCGCCAGCCATCACGGATGTCGACACAAAAATTGTTGCAGCCACGAAGGCCATCATTCTCTTTGTTAATTTCATTTCTATCGTTTTTTTTTCGTTTTTCTGAATCATTATTTCTCGTCACACTCATGGGCAGGCGGCACCACGATATCAATGCCTGCGGCCTTGATGTCGGCAGCAAGTTTATCGGCAGTGGTCTCATCGGTGAAATAGGTCACGGCAAGCGCGTTCTGCCGGCTGTTGACATTGGCATCCTCTACCCCATCCACGATGATAACTTCATCTATCGTAGCCTGATTCACCTGACTGGCAGGGATATTATAATAGGCATAGGCCACCTTTGGACCACTGTAGTAATTCACTGGTGTGAAACCCAGTTCACCCAAAGCCCGACGAATCTCGCCCTTACTGGTACGATTGGCATCATAGCGCACAAAAACATACTGCTTGTCCAGATGAGGAGCCATACTGTCGATGCCAACCATCGTCTGCAGACGCTGACTGATGCGATTATAGCAGTTCTGACAATGCATATCAGCAATACGCAGGCCCATGCCACGAATGATGGTATCATTGGGACTGTAAGAAGAGGCCTTATAACGACCCGTGGCAGCCAGACGAGCTTGAATACTGTCTACGCAGGTCTGCGCACGGTCATAAGCGATAGTAGCCGTACGACGTTCAATATTGAAGGATACACCCTCAATACCAGGCAGTTTCTTCACCACATTCTTTACCTTATGCGCACACTCTTCACAGCGCATTCCCTTGACGCGCACTGTAATAGAGTCAGTCTGCGCCATCAAGTTACTGTTTATCAATAAAAGGAAAGCAATCTGGAAAAGCGTCCTCATAAACGTATTAGTCTTCATATATAAAAATCGTATTAAATTAAAATGCATTCTGCGGCGGCAAAGTTACGAAATCTTTTTCTATTCCACAATACTCAGTATCAAGTATTTCGATTTTATTGTCTTATTTTACCATAAATAAACTGCGTACTCTCCTTGTTTCTGAGAGCACGCAGTTCTATGGAAATAATTGGAAATGCTTACTTCACATTACCAACCTTAATCAGATACTCACCAATCTGGACTGCATTCAGGGCAGCACCCTTACGGATCTGGTCGCCAGAAAGCCAGAAGGTCAGTCCGTTCTCGTCAGAGATATCCTTACGAACACGACCCACATAGACATCATCCTTGCCTGCAGTCTCAAGAGGCATGGGATAAACGAGGTTAGCGGGATCGTCAACCAAAGTACAGCCAGGAGCTGCAGCGATAGCTTTCTGCGCTTCCTCTACACTGAGGGGACGCTCGGTCTCAATCCATACAGACTCAGAGTGAGAGCGCAAGGAAGATACACGAACACATGTAGCCGAGCACTTAGCATCGGTATGCATAATCTTCTGTGTCTCGTTGTACATCTTCATCTCCTCCTTGGTATAGCCATTGGGCTGGAACACGTCAATCTGAGGAATCACGTTATATGCCAACTGATGGGGGAACTTCTTGATGGTCTTCACCTCACCGCCCTCAACGATTTCCTTGTACTGCTGCTGTAATTCAGCCATAGCAGCGGCACCTGCTCCAGAAGCACTCTGGTATGAAGATACATGGATGCGCCTGATGTGGCTGAGGTTCTCCAGAGGCTGCAGTACAACAACCATCATAATCGTTGTGCAGTTAGGATTGGCAATAATGCCACGGGGACGCTTCAGGGCATCCTCTGCATTACACTCGGGCACAACCAAGGGTACGTCATCGTCCATACGGAAAGCGCTTGAGTTGTCAATCATCACACAGCCATACTTGGTGATATCCTCGGCAAACTCCTTACTTGTACCAGCACCGGCAGAGGTGAAGGCGATATCGATGTCCTTAAAGTCATCATTGTGCTGAAGAAGTTTCACTGTCAATTCCTTGCCACGGAAGGTATATTTGGTGCCTGCAGAACGCTCAGAACCAAACAACACCAATTCATCCATCGGGAAATTTCTCTCGTCGAGCAGTCTCAAGAACTCCTGCCCTACTGCGCCTGAGGCGCCAACAATTGCTACTTTCATATCACTCAAGTTTAAAATTGGGTGCAAATTTACAACTTTTCCGCCAATTATGTATCAAATTGACAGAAAATTTTGTACCTTTGCCAACAAAATGGAAGCACAAATCAAGATAGAGCCACTCATACAAGACCCAACCATGATATTTTTCGTGGTGCTGCTCATCATTCTCTTCGCGCCTATCGTGATGAGTAAGTTGCGCATCCCGCATATCATTGGCATGGTACTGGCAGGTGTGCTGATAGGTGAATACGGGTTCAACCTATTGTCACGCGACACGTCGTTTGAGGTCTTCGGACAGGTAGGACTCTATTACATCATGTTCCTTGCCGGTCTTGAGATGGACCTTGAGAGCATCAAGAAGAACTCCAACCGACTGGTCATCTTCGGACTTCTCACTTGTTTTGTACCACTAATCCTGACCTATGTGATGTCAATCAGCATCCTGGGCTATAGCGGACGGGCTTCATTCCTCTTAGGATGTATCATGGCGTCAAACACGCTGGTGGCCTACCCTATCATCGGGCGTTATGGCCTGCAGCGCAACTCCAGCGTAATGCTCAGCGTAGGTTCTTCCATGCTGTCGCTTTTCCTGGCACTGGTCATGTTAGCAGGACTGGTAGGTACATTCAGCGAGGATAGCGGGTGGCTGTTCTGGTTGCTGTTTGTGGCAAAATTTGCCGCTTTCTGTGCAGGCAGCATTCTGATTATCCCCCGTCTGACGCGCTATTTCCTGCGCCGCTATAGTGATGCGGTAATGCAGTATATCTTCGTCATGGCTGTGATGTTCATCAGTGCAGCATTGTCGGCACTCATCGGACTGGAGGGCATCTTTGGTGCTTTCTTCTCCGGATTGATTATCAACAGATACATCCCTCATGTATCACCCTTGATGAATCGTATCGAGTTCATCGGTAATGCCATCTTTATCCCCTATTTCCTGATTGGCGTAGGTATGCTTATCAACCTGCAGTCGTTGGCAGACGGCTTGGAGGTCTGGGGTATCATGTTCCTCATAGCGTTCTTCGGCACATTCGGAAAAGCATTGGCTGCATACATCTCAGCACTGATGTTCCGTCTGACGAAATCGGAGGGAAAAATGATGTTTGGACTGACATCTGCACATGCTGCCGGTGCCATCGCGATGGTGATGGTAGGTCGCAGACTGATGGTTGACGCAAACGTGGCATTGGCTGATGATCATATGCTGAATGGTGTAGTCATCATGATATTGGTCACTTGTATCATCTCAACACTGACTACAGAACGGGCTTCGCAAGAAATAACGGTGAGTAACTACGCTCCACCCTTGCAAGGAGGGGCCGGAGACGGGGCTGCATCTGATGATGAACGTATCATGGTATGCGTGAAATATCCTGAGATTGCACCGCAAC
Organism: Prevotella communis; assembly: GCF_022024115.1. Classification (NCBI taxonomy): domain Bacteria; kingdom Pseudomonadati; phylum Bacteroidota; class Bacteroidia; order Bacteroidales; family Prevotellaceae; genus Prevotella; species Prevotella communis. The sequence goes on along the minus strand of NZ_CP091792.1, from coordinate 725,105 downwards.
TGCTGGAGTTGGCTCTTCTCACCCGCAACCAGAAACTGAAGCGTGAACTCGTAGCTCTCAATGTGGTGTATGACGGCGAGGGCAGCATTCAAGAACGGGAGAAGGGCATTCGGCTTTTGGAAAAACTGCAGCATCAGGCCAGCGCTTCAGAAGTGCAGGTACAGACGCAGGTCAGACTGGCCACTAACATCGCCAACGGCATTAAGCACGCCTTCCGCGAGAGTGGTTGTTCTGAGGTAGTCATGGGTATGCACGTCCATACTGAGGTAAGCAGCAAGTTCTGGGGTGAGTTCATACAGAGTCTCTACAATGGTCTGAACCGTCAGATTCTTCTTATGCGATTCACCCAGCCGCTCAGTACCCTTCGCCAGATTCAGGTAGCCGTACCAAGCAGGGCGGAATATGAGCCTGGCTTCCATCGCTGGCTGGAACGTCTGTGCCGGTTTGCGGGCCAGTTGGATTGTCGCATTCAGTTTCATGGCCGCAATGAATCCATGGAACTGATTCAGCAGTACATCAATAGTCAGCATCCCAACGTACGTGCCAAGTACACCTATATGGCACACTGGAATGAACTGCCTCAACTGGCCAGTCATATCGGTCCCGACAACTTGTTGGTAGTAGTTACAGCCCGTAAGGGAACCATCAGTTACAAGAACGCGCTCGACCGTCTGCCGGATGAGTTGACGAAATATTTCTCGGGTACAAATCTCATGATTATCTTCCCCGACCAGTATGGTAATACGAAGGAAGAGAAGATGAGCTTCACCGAGGCTCAGCACCATGAGGAGAATAGTATCTATGATACATTGCTACGCTGGATACACAAATCCAACAAAGCCCATTAAGCTCATCATCCCCATTACCCCCATTAGACCCATTAGACCCATAATAAAATGATAGACATAAAGAATATAACCAAGAGTTTCGGCTCATTACAGGTGCTAAAAGGCATCGACCTCCATATCGACAAAGGAGAGGTGGTAAGTATTGTAGGCCCCAGCGGTGCCGGAAAGACCACCCTGCTGCAAATCATCGGCACATTGGATAAACCAGATACTGGTTCTGTATGTGTCGATGGCATCGACACCACCGCCCTTTCCCAAAAAGCCCTTGCCGATTTCCGCAATCGTCACTTAGGCTTTGTGTTTCAGTTTCATCAATTGCTGCCTGAATTCACGGCTATCGAGAATATCATGATTCCAGCCTATATCGCTGGCACATCCAATAAGGCTGCCAAGGAGCGTGCTAAGGAACTGCTACAGTTCATGGGACTCACGGATCGTGCAAACCACAAGCCCAACGAGCTCTCCGGTGGTGAGAAGCAGCGTGTAGCCGTAGCCCGCGCCCTGGTGAACAGTCCTGCCGTCATCTTGGCTGACGAGCCCAGTGGTTCTCTTGACACAAAGAACAAGGAGGAGCTGCACCAGCTCTTCTTCGACCTACGTGATAAATTCGGCCAGACCTTCGTCATCGTCACACATGACGAACAACTGGCCACCATCACAGACCGCACGATTCACATGCGTGACGGTCTTCTGGATATACCTGTGGTCAGCGATCTTTCCGCTGACATATAATAAACATCTATTCTATGATAAAACTAGGAGATTACAACACACTTACAGCTATTCGCCGCGCCGACCAGGGCTTTTACCTGGAAGGTGACGAACGTAGCGGCGATATCCTGCTTCCCAACCGTTATGTGCCCGATGGTTTAGCCATCGGAAAAGAAATTGAAGTCTTCGTCTATCTCGACCAGGACGAACGCCTCATTGCCACCACAGAAAAACCTGCCGCCAAGGTGGGCGAGTTTGCCTGTCTGGAAGTAGCATGGATTAACCAATACGGCGCCTTCTTGAAATGGGGACTGATGAAAGACCTCTTCTGTCCTTTCCGTGAGCAGAAACAGCGCATGGAGGTTGGCAAGCATTATATCGTCTTTGTAAAAGAGGATGAAGAGTCGCATCGTCTGATGGCTACCGCAAAAGTGGAGCGTTATTTGGAACCTGCACCTGCCTCGACCAACGCCAGCACATCCAGTACTACTGATACAATACCCGTCGGGTCTGCTGTCTGGTCTCCCCTCAAGCACGGCGACACCTGCGATTGTCTCATCTGGCAGAAAACCGACCTTGGTTTCAAGACCATCATTAACAACCGCTATCAAGGTCAGATATATGACAACCAGATTTTCCAGCTGCGGCACACAGGCGACCGTCTTACGGCCTATATTGACCATGTGCGTCAGGACGGCAAGATTGACGTCACCTTGCAGCCTACCGGTCGTCAACACACGCTCGACTTTGCCGAAGTGCTCCTGCGCTATCTCTACGAGAACGACGGGCACTGCGACTTAGGCGATAAGAGCGATGCCGAACTAATCTACGACCGTTTTAAGGTATCAAAGAAAGCCTACAAGAAAGCCATCGGTGACCTGTATCGCCGACGCCTCATCGTGATAGAGGAAAATGGTATTCGCCTAGCATAAACGAAAAAGCCTCGCCAGTTGGCGAGGCTTTCTTGTATTTAGAATTCTGCACTCTTCGGTGTACGTGGGAAAGGAATCACGTCACGAATGTTCTGCATACCTGTTACGAACAGGATGAGACGCTCGAAGCCGAGACCGAAACCGGCGTGAGGGCAAGAACCCCAACGGCGGGTATCGATATACCACCAAAGGTGGGTCTGATCCATCTCGCGGCGCTCAATCTCACCCATCAGCTTATCGTAGCTCTCCTCACGGACAGAACCACCAATAATCTCACCAATCTGTGGGAACAGCACGTCGGTACCCTGCATTGTAGGACCAGGAGCAATAGCACCCTTATAACCTACAGAACCACCATCAGTTGTATCCTGATTCTGCTTCATGTAGAATGACTTGAAGGCACGTGGGTAGTCAGTCATGATAACAGGCTTCTTGAAGTGCTCCTCAACGAGGTAGCGCTCGTGCTCAGAAGCAAGGTCATCACCCCAGTTGCAGGGGAACTCAAACTTCTTACCGTTCTTGATAGCCTCCTGCAGGATATTGATACCCTCAGTGTAAGGCAAGCGAACGAAGGTCTCCTTCAGTACGCCCTGCAGACGCTCGATAAGTGTCTTATCAATCATCTTATTGAGGAACTCAAGATCATCCTTACAGTTATCCAGCGCCCACTTCACACAATACTTGATGAAGTCCTCTTCGAGGTCCATCAGCTCCTCCTGGTCGAGGAAAGCAACCTCAGGCTCTACCATCCAGAACTCAGCCAAGTGACGAGGCGTGTTACTGTTCTCTGCACGGAACGTAGGACCAAAGGTATAGATTGCGCCAAGTGCAGTAGCACCAAGCTCACCTTCCAGCTGACCAGACACCGTCAGAGAGGTCTGCTCACCAAAGAAGTCATCATCATAGATAATCTTGCCCTGTTCGTCCTTCTTCAGATCATAGAGATTCTTGGTCGTTACCTGGAACATATTTCCTGCACCCTCACAGTCAGAAGCAGTAATCAGAGGTGTATGGAAATAATAGAAGCCATGCTCATGGAAATAGGTATGGATAGCCATTGCCATGTTATGACGGATACGCATCACAGCGCCAAAGGTATTGGTACGCAGACGCATATGGGCATTCTTACGCATAGCCTCAAAGCTCTGACCCTTCTTCTGCATAGGATAGTCATTGCCGCAGAGACCATAAACCACCAGATTGGTAGCCTGAATCTCACTGCTCTGACCTGCGCCCTGGCTCTCCACCAGTGTACCTTCTGCACAGATACAAGCACCTGTCGTGATATCCTTCAACAGTTGCTCATCAAACTTTGTGGGGTCCACCACAATCTGCACGTTATTGATGGTAGAACCATCGTTCAGTGCAATAAAGTCGACAGCCTTGGAAGAGCGGTGCGTACGCACCCAGCCCTTCACACAGACTTCTTTTCCATATTCTGTGCTTTTCAGCACATCAATTACCTTTATTCTTTTCATTGTCAATTATCAATTGTCAATTATTCATATGATCCCATGCGCAGACGGTCAACCTCTTCCTCTGTGAGGTAACGCCAGTCACCGCGACGCAGGTTCTTCTTGGTCAGACCGGCAAACTGTACGCGGTCAAGCTTCAATACCTTATAACCGAAGCTCTCGAAGATACGACGTACGATACGGTTCTTGCCAGAATGGATCTCAATGCCCACCTGCTTTTTGTCCACGGGATCAGCATATTCGATAGCGTCTGCCTTGATCTCGCCGTCATCAAGTGTGATACCCTCTGCAATCTGCTGCAAATCATGAGCAGTTACGTTGCGATCCAGGTACACATGATAGATCTTCTTCTTCAGGAACTTAGGATGAGTCAGCTTAGAAGCCATATCACCATCGTTGGTGAGCAGCAACACACCAGTGGTATTGCGGTCCAGACGACCAACAGGATAGATACGCTCAGGACAAGCATTCTTCACCAGATCCATCACAGTCTTACGCTGCTGGGGATCGTCACTGGTAGTCACATAGTCCTTGGGCTTATTAAGCAATACATACACCTTCTTCTCGAGCAATACGGGATCATCGTGGAACTTCACCACATCAGTGCGCATTACCTTTGTACCCAATTCGGTAACTACCTCACCGTTAACGGTAACCACACCAGCCTGGATGAACTCATCAGCCTCACGACGGCTGCATACACCAGCATTAGCAAGGAACTTATTCAGACGGATAGGCTCCGTAGGATCGTAGTTCTGCTCCTTGTACTCAATGCGTTTCTTCATGGAGTACTTTGCATTGGGATCATAATCGGCTGTACGCTGACGGAAGCCACCCTGAGGGCGCTGACCATAACCGCCACGCTGCTGATAACCGCCCTGCTGAGGACGCTGGCCATAACCGCCACGCTGCTGGTAACCACCCTGCTGAGAACGCTGGCCATAACCGCCACGCTGCTGATAACCGCCCTGCTGAGGACGCTGGCCATAACCGCCACGCTGCTGGTAGCCACCCTGACGAGACTGATATCCCTGCTGGTCATCACCCTCCTGATTGTAACGAGGACGATAGCCACCCTGCTGGGGGCGCTGCTGGTAACCACCCTGCTGACGAGACTGGTAGCCACCACCATTGTTATTATAGTTATTTGTACGGGGACGATAACTACGCTGAGGTGCCTGACTCTGCAGACCTGCACCAAAGCCTTCTGGACGGAAGCCGCCCTCATCATCCTGACTGTGTTTGTTAAAACTTGGGCGCTCGAAGTTTGAGTTAACTGGGCGCTGACCCGTGTGAATACGTGGACGTGGTGAACGTCCTACCGGGCGATACTCTTTCTGGTAACCCTCACGGCTAGCAGCATTTTCCGTGAACTGCTGTTCGTCTTTCTTTTCGTTTTCAAAATCCATAATTCTCAAAAAATTCTAATGTTCTTAATGTTTCTTTCTCCGTCACACGACGTTAAAATAATGATTATATAAAAAAGTTAGTTAAACTCCAGTATAGTTCCAGGGAGTGATAGCCATCAACTCCTCCTTCACCTCATCACTGACCTCAAGGGTCTGGATGAAATCATGGATGGTCTTCTCATCCATCTTTTTATTAGTACGTGTCAAAGCCTTCAGCGTCTCATAAGGATTAGGATAGGCTTCGCGACGCAGGATAGTCTGAATCGCTTCTGCCACGACTGCCCATGTATTTTCAAGATCCTCGTGCAGTTTATCCTCATTCAGGATCAGCTTACGAAGTCCCTTCAGCGTACTCTGGAAAGCAATGAGCGAGTGTCCCATAGGTACACCGACATTACGCAGTACGGTAGAGTCGGTCAGGTCTCGCTGCAAACGACTTACAGGCAACTTCTGTGCCAGGAATCCCAGCACGGCATTAGCCATACCCAGGTTACCTTCTGAATTCTCATAATCGATGGGGTTCACCTTGTGAGGCATAGCGCTTGAACCTACCTCACCAGCCTTAATCTTCTGCTTGAAGTAATCCATTGAGATGTACATCCAGAAGTCACGATCCAAGTCGATGATGATGGTATTAATACGACGCATAGCATCAAAAATAGCAGCCAGCCAGTCGTAGTTGGAAATCTGTGTAGTATACTGCTCACGCTCCAATCCCAGTTTCTCGCTTACAAAACGATTACCGAACTCACGCCAGTCGTACTGGGGATAAGCCACATGGTGTGCATTGTAGTTACCTGTAGCGCCACCGAACTTTGCCGTCACGGGCACCTCCTTCAACGAGCGCAACTGTTCCTCAAGACGATAAACATAAACCATAATCTCCTTACCCAGGCGAGTGGGAGAAGCAGGCTGTCCATGCGTCTTGGCCAACATAGCCACACCTTTCCATTCCTCAGCATAGTCGTGCAACTGCTCAATGAGCTCTTCCAACAGGGGTACATAAACCTGCTCAATAGCTTCCTTAACAGAAAGGGGCACACTGGTATTGTTGATATCCTGAGAAGTTAAACCAAAATGAATGAACTCCTTGTATTTCTCAAAGCCGCCCATCTTATCCAGGCATTCTTTGATAAAATACTCCACAGCCTTTACATCATGGTTAGTAATCGCCTCAATATCCTTTACGCGCTGCGCATCTGCAGGCGTAAAGTGGCGATAGATGTCACGCATGGCTTCAAATCGGTCATGATTGAAATCCTGAAGTTGGGGCAAGGGTAACTCGCAGAGTGCAATAAAATATTCAATCTCTACACGCACACGGTATCTCACCAACGCATACTCTGAAAAATACTCACTCAGCGGCTCTGTCTTCCCGCGATAGCGACCATCTATAGGCGAGATGGCCGTCAATAAGTTTAGTTCCATTTTTACTATCTAGATAATATACTCTTCAATTGAGGTTGCAAAGTTACAAAAAAGTTGAGAATTAAGAGTTAAGATTTAAAAGTTTTTTAGCGCAACAGATGTTTTTATGTTTTTTAAACAGAAAAAGGTTCTGAATTTCTTCAGAACCTTTTCTTGTGGGCGTTGACGGATTCGAACCGCCGACCCTCTGCTTGTAAGGCAGATGCTCTAAACCAACTGAGCTAAACGCCCTTTTTTGAACCGTTGTAACTTTGAGTGTTATCTTATTCTTTTAAGCGAGTGCAAAGGTACGGACTTTTTTTGAAACCACCAAATATTTTCCGAACTTTTTTCAAATTTTCTCGAAAAAAATTGCAGAAAGGGCTTATTTAGCCCCAAAAAAGGGGGGTAAAAGGGCAAAAAAAAAAGACCGGTAAGCAAAAACTCACCGGTCATTTATTAATTTCGTTTTTAAGATCAATTACTTAATCTCAACAGTAGCACGACGGTTGTAAGAGATAGGAGTCAGGTCAGCAACGCCACCCTTAGCAACAATCTCAATGTTGTCACGGCTTACACCCATCTTAACCAACTCGTTAGCAACAGCCTCAGCACGCTTCTGGCTCAGCTTCTGGTTGTAAGAAGCGCTACCAGTCTTGCTATCAGCATAACCAGTTACAACGAACTTAGCATCCTTGTTAGTCTCAGTCATAGCCTTCACGTTCTGCAGATCCTTGCGAGAAGCGATCTTAGACTTACCAATGTTGAAGAATACAGATACAGGAGCTGTAGCAACTTCCTTCACAGTAACAGTCTTAGCCTCGGGGCACTTGTGGTTCTTGATCAGGTTGTTCAGACGATCGTTCTCAGCATTTGCATCAGCGAGCTGTGCATTGAGAGCGTCGAGCTGGCTCTGATGAAGAGCGTTGATAGCGTCAACATCGGGAACCTTGTTCCAAGTAGCCTTACCCAGATTGTAGGTCAAACCGATTTCGAGGTTCAGGTCACGATCCTTAGACTTGGGAGAACGTGAGCTTGCGTTTGAAATTGCATTACCGTCGAAGTCAGGCTCATGCATACCGAATGACAGATCGAGGTTCAGAGCGAACTTACGGCTCAGGCGGAATTCGTTCAGCAAACCAGCCTGCAGACCCATAGCATAAGAATTGTAAGTCATGTTACGACCAATACCACCACCAAGATAAGGAATGAAATTCCAAACACGGTCAGGATTGTAACCACACAGCATATTGCTCAAGTTGAACAATACCTGCTCGTTAGCCTGCCAGTACTTGCTAGCATTTGCCTTCTTGTCATCACCGTTTACAGTGCGACCCCAAACGCCGTTAACCTTTGTACGGAGACCGAGACCTGGAGTAAACCATTTACCGATAGCCACAGAAGCACCCAGGTTGTTACGGAAACCCTTCAGAGGGCTATTAGAAAGATTAAGATTATTTTCCTGGCTGCTATAGAAAGCAGTTCCAGCAACATTAGCCTGAATGAACCAGTTGCTCCAGAAAGAATTGGTAGCAACACTGTACTTTTCAGTTGTTTCCTGTGCCATTCCAGCAACAGATACGCTAGCAAGAGCCAGCACCATTAAAAACTTTTTCATACAATTTTTAATTTATAAATGAAAATTTAAATTCAAATTTGCTGCAAAAGTAGAAATTTTTTTTATAACCTCCAACAAAAATAGCAAAGAAAATGCATTTTATGTATAAAAAAAGTTCAAAAAAAGCCTTTTTCGTCGATTTTTGGGGAGTTTTTTCAAAATTATCATCCTAGAGATGCCTCTATTTCCTTTTGCGGCAATATATAGAGGATTGAGCGCCCATCTGGTGTATAGTTCACATTGGAACAAGAAAATAGATCATTCACCAGCAACTCCATCTCCTCATTACTCAACACCTGCCCTTGAGGAATAGCCGCATGTCGGGCCAGACTCAAAGCCAAAGCAGAATGTATTTCCTCCACATCACTACATCCCTTCTCTATGGCATCTGCCACCACCTGTCGTATCAGCCGGTCTGGACTAAGTCCCTCCAGTCCTGCCGGAATACCATTAATGACGTAGCTTCCACCTCCCAGAGAGTTGATATCAAACCCCATCGTCAACAAATCAGGCATAAACTTATCAACCATCACACTATCAGCCATGGAGAACTCCATAACCTCAGGAAACAGGACACGCTGTGTATTGGCTGTTTTCTGGCGGAACTGCTCCATATAACGCTCGTAACGTATACGGATATCAGCGCGCTGCTGGTCAATAATCATAAGACCAGACTTCACTGCCGTCATGATATAGCATCCCTTGAACTGGTAATGAACAGGAGATTTCTCTGAAATAAGTGTTTCACGTTCTTGTGCGGGTTCCTCTACTGGAAAGAGGTTCTCCTCTGCATAAGAAGGAATCTCCCTTGGCTCATATAGTTTCTCCCAGTCCTTCGCCACGCCACCTTCACGATAGAATGACGGTTCCCTGTATGATGAAGAGTTAGCAGAAGACTGTTTCTCGAAAGGATTAAAGTTGGGATTATACGAAACTTTAGGCAGTTCTATCGAGTCACGCTGCGGATCAAACACAGGGATATCCGGTTTACCCTCCGTATCAAAGTCAATAGTAGGCACATCACAGAATTTGCCGATAGCATCTTTCACGCCAGCCTGCAGAATCTGCCAGATACTCTGTTCGTTCTCAAACTTAATCTCTGTTTTCGTAGGATGGATATTCACATCGATATCAGCAGGATCCACTTCGAAATAGATAAAGTACGGCACTTGCATACCCACGGGCACCAATCGTTCGAAGGCGCCACATACCGCTTTATGGAAATAGGCATGTTTCATATAACGGCCGTTGACAAAGAAGTACTCATAACCAGCCTTCTTACGGGCAGCCTCTGGTTTTCCTACAAATCCAGAGATACGGCATAGTGACGTATCGACCTCTACAGGCAACAAGTCATGACTGGTCTTTTTGCCAAACACATCAGCAATACGCTGACGCAGATGACACGCCCTCAGGTTCATCAGTTCCTGTCCATTGCTGTACAGAATAAAATGGATATCCGGATATACCAGTACAATACGTTCGAAAGCCGTCAGGATATTATTCAGTTCCGTAGCGTTCGTCTTCAGGAATTTCCTTCGTGCCGGAACATTGAAGAACAAGTTCTCAACTTTGAAATTACAGCCGACAGGACATGCTACCGGTTCCTGGCTCACCACCTTTGACCCCTGCAGAGTCAGATGCGTTCCTATATCCTCACTTGCCATACGCGTGGTCAGTTCTACGACCGACACTGCGGCAATAGAAGGAAGAGCCTCACCACGGAAGCCCATCGTATGAAGCGCAAAGAGATCATCAGCCTGCCGGATCTTCGATGTCGCATGTCGTTCGAAAGCCAAACGGGCATCCGTCTCCGACATACCACAACCATCATCAATGACCTGAATAGACGTACGTCCTGCATCAACGACCAGCACACGAATCGTCTTTGCCCCAGCATCCACAGCATTCTCTACCAGCTCCTTTATTACAGAAGCGGGTCGCTGGATTACCTCACCGGCAGCAATCTGGTTTGCCACCGAATCCGGCAGTAGTTGTATCACATCACTCATAATGCTAATGTTTTCTTTTCCTGGGTCATTTCACCTTTGCGTCGAGTAGGCCTGATTTCCGTTCCCGGTTTCTTCGGGCGCCAATCAAAGATATCATCTTTTGACATAGGCCTCACATAGTCAAACCAGTTGAAGCCTTCAAGGAACCGTTTCTCAGGTGGTATCTGCGTCATCGGATACATAATACCGTTAGCTTTGGGCGTCCATATACTGCTTAGTTTCTTCTTTTCCATGATAAGACGCATCTTCGATGTTTCCATTCTGACGAGTCCCTCATAGGTACTATCCGACTCATTCACCGGATAATAAGCCACCAGCACATTATCGACAGCCTGTCCCTCGTGCATTTCTCCATTTTGGAAGAAAGCAAACATCTCATTCGACGACACCTGGTTATACATCTTATCCTCCGGCAGTTTCTCTATGGAGAATGCCTGGTTGATAACATGTGCCCTATCCACGACAGAGTCCTTCATAAAGACCTGCACCATCTCGCCCAGCAACTGCTGATTGACATTCCAGAGGATAGGATCGGTGTACATCGTCATACAAGAGTCCTTTGAATTATACACCAGAGAGTCACAGACGGCCTGTATATCAATACGGTACGCGCGTACCTTATTATAACCATGCATCACACGATACACAGAATCAGTATCAATGTTATACGTAAACACCTTGAAAGTATCGGCATGCATGTAAAGCGTATCTTTCTGGGAATACTCCAGCGCTACCACACTATCCGTAGACATAGCATAGCCATTCAAGTCATCATAATAGCCATAGTTACAGCGCATGCCATTCTTATTCACTGAATCATTATAGATGACTTTCCTGAAAGCCTCGCTGACACCTGTGATACCATCATACCAGATACTGTCGGCCACAATAGTACGTCCTTCATTCCGCACCCTCGACCTGTTCAACAGCTCCGCCTGTTTCTTTGCTGTGTTATAATACCCCAGTTCCGAGTAGATATGACTCTTACCAGAGACGATATCCGACGGTCCAACGATATTGGCCAGCTTGCTTCGCGTGTTATACACCAGCGTATCAGTGGTCAGCGTAGAGTTACCATCCACCAGTTTGACCTTATCCATAAAGAAAGCATCCTTCGAATCAGTATGATATTCCCCATGCCAGGAAGTCAGCGT